>NZ_JPUG01000067.1 GCF_000739015.1 Microvirga sp. BSC39 | reverse complement strand
CTTCCGTATCCGCTGCGCTGTGCGTCTGCGAGTGCGCGGGGGCTGTACCTGCGCTGGTGGCGCTACGACGCCTCCACGGACCGGGCCGTGGCCGAGATCCTCAGCCGCGAGACCTGGAGCCCGGCTCAGTGGCAGGCCTGGACCGACGAGGAGCTGGCCCGGCTGCTGCACCGGGCTGCGACCCGGGTGCCCTGGTACCGGGAGCACTGGGCCCGGCGCCGGCGGGAGGGCGACCGGCGCTCGTCCGAGTTGCTGGAGCATTGGCCGGTGCTCGAGAAGGCGGAGCTGCGGGCCAACCCGCGGGCGTTCCTGGCCGACGACTGCCGGCCTGCGCGCATGTTCGGCGTGCACACCAGCGGCACCACCGGCACGCCGGTGCACATTCTGCAGAGCCGCGCCACGGTGCTGCGCCAGTACGCCCTGATGGAGGCGCGCTGGCGCGGCTGGAACGGCGTCTCACGCCACGACCGATGGGCGATCCTTGGTGGTCAGCTTGTAACGCCGGTGGCGCAGGAGGCGCCGCCGTACTGGGTGTGGAACGCGGGCCTGCGCCAGCTGTACATGTCGGCCTACCATCTCTCGCCGGCAGCCGCCGAGCACTACCGGGCGGCGCTGGTGCGCCACAAGGTGCGCTACATCTGGGGCTACCCGTCGGGTCTGCACGCCCTGGCCGAGGACCTGCTGGCCCGCGGCCTGACCGTGCCCGGCCTCGAGGTGGTGATCACCGTCTCCGAGCCGCTTCTGGAGGTGCAGCGGTCGGCGATCGAGCGGGCGTTTGGCTGTCCGGTGGTGGAGAGCTATGGGATGACGGAGGCGGTGGTGTCGGCGAGCCAGTGCCGGCACGGGGCGCTGCATCTGTGGCCGGAGTCGGGGGTTCTGGAGGTGGTGGACGGGGCTGCTCCGGTGGTGCGGGGTCAGGCGGGGGAGTTTCTGGCCACGGGGCTGAACAACCCGGACATGCCGCTGATCCGGTACCGCACGGGGGACCGGGGGGCTTTGGCGGCGGACGCGGGGGTGTGTGCGTGCGGGCGGACGCTGCCGCGGCTGGGACGGGTGGAGGGCCGCAGTGACGACGTGCTCTACACCCCGGACGGACGACGCGTGAGCCGTCTTGGATCCGTCATCAAGGCAGGCTCACCCATTCGGGAGGCCCAGATTGTCCAGGAGGCTCTGGACCGTCTGCGGGTGCGCTACATTCCGGCGCCTGAGTGGAGTGAGGCGGCCGAGGGGGAGATCCTGGCGGCGATCCGCAGCCGCATGGGCGATGTGCAGGTGGTGTTCGAGCCCGTGCAGCAGATCCCCCGATCCGCAAACGGAAAATTCCGTTTCATGGTCTGCGCGCTTCCGCCAGATCAGAAACCTCCTCGAGAAGTAGAGCTGGTACCGTCGCCGCGTGAGTCGCGCGAGCTTGCGGGATCCGTCGAACGCTGACGCCAAGGACGCGTGTTGGCCGGGGGCGGATATGCTATGAAACGAAAGAAGGGATGATGCGGAGCAAAGGATCACGCCTGCGCGAGTTTCTCGGTCGCCTGGACTACGGAGGAACGTTCGACCTTCTGCAGGGTAAGAGTCTTACAGTGCTCTGCTATCACAGGATCGGCGCGCCGGATAATCGGTTCCACGGCTTCCGCCCCAACTTCAGTGCATCCCCCAGGCAGTTCACGCTGCAGATGAGGTTCCTGAGGAAATTTTTTTCCCCGGTTTCCTTGCAGGACGTCTTAAATTGGTTCGAAACAGGACGTCCTCTCCCTCGTCGTGCCGTGCTTGTCACGTTCGACGATGGCTACCGGGACAATGGGGATGTCGCCTGGCCGATCATGCGCAGCTTGCAGATTCCAGGTGTCATCTTCCTTGCAACTGACCATATAGGAACAAATAAACCGTTCCTCTGGGACTATGCTGCCTATTGCTTCGAAGTAACAAAGCAGAAGCGCGCCGTGCTCCCTCTCCTGGGCGAGATGGACCTGGAAACATCCTCTTGTCGTTATCGGGCAGCCTCGGCCTGGGTTGAAGCCTCCAAGCGCTTGCCTGCCGGCAACCGTCGCCTGCTCCTCGACGCACTGGCGGTCACGCTCCGTGTCTCCCCTCCCCCGCAAGCATTTGCCGACCTTCAACTCGACTGGCCGACAGTCCGGCGCCTGAAGGAAGAGGGGTTGGAATTTGGAGGGCATACCCATACGCACCCCATACTCACTCAGCTTGCGTTGCCAGAGGCCCGGCACGAGATCATAACGAGCCAACAAGTTCTATGTGCCCAGCTGGGAATGCCTGCTCGCGCATTCGCTTATCCCAACGGGTCTGCCGCCGACTTCTTTGCCGGGCATGAAGATGCCATTAGAGAGGCTGGATTCTCGATCGGGTTCTCGCTTGAACATGGGCCCGCAAAACTCGACGAGATCCGCCAGCGGCCAACAGCCATTCGGAGGCTGTACGTCGGTAGGAGGGACACAATCCCCCGCCTTTTCCTGAAGTGCCTCGGCGCCGCCCGGGTCGCCTCAGGTTCAGGACGTGGTCGACAGTTCATATCCGCAGCCCGAGAGAGCTCTAAACAATCGGAAAGCAAAGCATGCTAGGAAGCTAGAAGCTAGATGAGAGGGGCTGAACCTAGGCTGCCTCCAGAACGAGCAAGGGTTCCGCTGTGCAGATGCGTCGTCGAATTCCTGACACCCAGATTTGGAGCGACACGGAGCGATGCCAAGACTAGCCCTCTGAGCAGTTGATGCCAAATGTCGGAGGTGACAGCTTCATGATCAACCATGTCGGAGTAAGACTCTGACCTCGAAAGCTTGAGATGATGAAATCTGCTACAGAGTCACTTCCGGATGCGGCATTGTCTCCCGGGCGAGCACCGACGCGCAGGTCCCGCTTTCTTCTTGAGGCTGGCGACCAGTCTTTCGCATTTGCCTCCCAGATCGTGCTGAATGGCTCATTCTTCCTAATCATGCTCACAGCATCTATGAGGTTCGAGCCATCAGAGTTCCTGAAGCTGACCTTCGCCAATTCTCTGATTCCCCTGATTGCAGCCGCCCTCGATTTCGGTTTGAGCCAGAGCTGCCTTGCGCTTTCGTTCGAGCACAAGAAGCAGGATTACGTCACTCTCAACCTCGTCATAAAGGGGGCCATCGTAACTGTCGCCATTTCATGCTTCGCGGCGAGCCTCCTTGTGTTCGGTCTCGTACCTGAATTGGTTCTAGTTCTTGCCGCCGCATCCTTGTCATTTTGGACGGCCACGAGAGTTGTCGAACAATATGCTAAGCGCTTCAGGCAGTATGCGAAACTCAACGTCGCCCTCGCGGTAAGCAGGATAGTTCTTGGATTCATTGCGATTACTTACGACAGCTCGGTAACACTGATTATTGCCGTCTACATCTTGGCACAGGTACCTATTCAGATTGCGACCCTCCGGAAAAACGCCGATCTACGGTTGAAGTCCGTCGACCTTCATGCACTTCGCGCGATGGTGCGCATGGCCCCGATGACATTCCTGTCTTTGAACCTGTACAGCTCATTGCCCCTGATGACGCTGTGGATTCTGAAGATCAAGGATGACACTGTTTCTGCCGCTGCATTCGGCGTGGTACTGATTTTCCTAGCGCCAGTCGACCTGCTCTACGGAACTTTGAAAGTGTACATCTTCCCGAAGATGATAGAGGCAAACTTCAGCTCGATCGATCTATTCGGAATGGGGAACCGATCGATGTACCTCCTAATGGGCGGCGTCTGTGCGCTGCTCGCGCTTAGCATCGTCCCTGGGAGCATCCTCATCGACTTCATGTACAACACGCGATTTCCGGAAGCTGATGTGTTTTTCATGACTTACTTCAGTTGCCACGCGTCGGCGAGCGTCATCGGACTCTACACTCTTCATTCCCAGCGGCCGGGCCTCATTCATCTGTCCCTTGTCACAAACGCCCTAAGGGCCGGAGGTACAGCCCTGTTCTTCCTTGTTCCGGGCATGAGTTCCTACAGCATTGTGCTGGGGTCGGGTATCATCATTGTCCTTGGTGAGTTCCTCTTGGCGATGATGCTGCGGAGAGCCGCGCGACACATGCACCTGTAATCGCTGCAGACAGCAGCATCCGCTGGAACAGGGCGTTCTCCCGCCTTCAGTATAGCTTTCATCTCATCGCATGAATTTGCCGACGGTACGGTGCGTTGCAGGGTTCTTGGTTGCGTTTTCCGATAACTGTGCTCCCTGTCACTCAAACAGGATGTCGCTCCGCCCACGGCCGATCCCGAGAATGGCGGTGTGCCGGGGATCGATGGTCAGGACGGGCTCGCGCGGAGCGCCACGGCTTCATAGGACCGTCGATTTGGCCCTGATGTAAAAAGCGCCGGGCATCTCTTGGATGCCTGGCGCCATGTCGTTCTACCTTGTGCTGATTTCAGGATGGGATCAGATAACGAAGAAGTCGCGATAGGTTACTTTGAGGTTCTTTTGGATCTGGGCGAACTCAATAGCCGCCTTGGATCCTGATCCGTCAGGGTCGTAAGACAGGACCCCTGTCTTCTTGTTATAGATCACGTGATCGTTCGAATCCTGCGCCTTGTCGCCGACTTTGAAGAAGCTGTTTTTCAGCTGCGCAGGATTGGCCTCAGAGCCCTTTTTCCCGAGCTTGACGAAGATCTTATTGTCAAGCCACATGGAGTCGTCCCTGACGTTGAAGTCACTGATCTTGTCGAAGTTCACTTTACGGTCGGTTTTGGATGTACCGAGCTTTGCATTGAATACGAATGCGTCGCGGCCCGACCCACCGGAAAGCCAGTCGTTGTCCGCTCCACCGAACAGCCGGTCGTGGCCAGCCTCTCCATAGAGACGATCTTTCCCGGCTTCTCCATGAAGCCAGTCATAGCCGTCACCGCCGAAGAGCCGATCATGCCCTTTCCCGGTATAGATCATATCATGGCCCGCCATGCCGAAGACGATATCGTTTCCGGCGCCGACGTGCGTGTTGAAGCCTCTGCCGAATGCGATGGTTTCGCTCCGCTCGTCCCCAACAAGGGTAAGTCCCACGTGAGAAGCGATCTCCAACGGATTGGCAGTTTTCTGATCTGAAAGGATGACGCGGAGCCCATCCAGATCTCGCACCTGGCTGCCATACTCTCCGAAGTACAGATAGCGTTTCGCGGATCCGCCAGCGCCGGTTGGTTCAGCGGAATTGAGAAGAAGGTTTAGCTGGCCCCCTTCGCCCAGGGAGAGAGTGCCAGTGCTGGCGTCATTCGCGCCGTCGGCCACACCAAGGGTAGAGCGCGCCGCGTTATAGACATGGCCGGAAGTGGTTCCGAACAGGCTTGACGTGTTCCATAGTGTCGAATCCCCTTGATGCCACTCGGTCATGTAACCCGGGCGGTAGACAACCTCTGCCGATAGGGAGTTCGCCTGAGTGACGGATGGGTCTAGCGCTGATGCTGAAGCGAAGTACTCGCTGGAAAAGGATACGAAGTCGATATCCGCGCCCGATGCGCCGGCGGAGCCCCCCGTGCGCACGCCGTCATCGATAAAGGAGATTGTCTGCAGAACGCTGAGGGGAATCTGGCTGAGGTCGATTCTGTAAATGCCACGGCCTGCATGGAAACCAAGAAACTCGGGCTGTACAACAACACTGGTCACGGGCGTTTCCTCAAGAAGTCTTCTTCAAATATATTTGTCCGACAGGAATTTTTACTATAATGATTAAGACGTAATTATATTTTGCTGCACTTGCTCTGGCGTGTCATGCAAAAGAGTTTTTGACATTGCAGAGTTCCTTCCACCCACGTGCGTACGCCGACGTTGTTAGGGTGTCTGATGTTCCGGGTGACTTGTTCTGACATTCAGCCGACAGCCCCGCGTCGGCTGAACAAGGGTAATTGAGCTCCCGACGACACGTAAAGTTCTGTCGGGCCGGGAGTCGCGCCCTCAAGGGCTAGCAGGTCGGTCCGTGTTCGCTCAGGTGGAGGATGCTGGGCTAACGCCCTGTTGTGGCTTCATGAGCAGATGCTGTGCGGTGACGACCTCTGGCTGCGTTTCACTCGATGCTGCTTGCACTTTCGAGAAGCGGGCGCTCAATGCCTCGGATCTGCCTCCGCTCAGGTGGTTGAAAACTGCTGGCACGTACGAGTTCAAGAGCCTCGCTACCACGACGGCGAGAAGAACGGTCAAGCAAGTGGTGGCGAAGTAATTGACCAATAGAAACACTTCGCTTCGACTAGGAAGAATGCCGTCAACGCCTGCCTTGAGAAGTTGGTTCAAGGGCCAGTGGATGGCATGCAGGAAGAACGCGATCGTTCCGAACTTGGCGATCCTTGCCCCAAGGGGAGTCCTTACGAGATAGGGAGCTAGGCTCCACAAAGCTATGACGCCGTAGAGACGAACTGCGCGGGTTCCAACTCCACTGACGATACGTGCTATAGAGGCATCATCCGGAACGATCGTCGGGATGACCGCTCTGAGACCTACCAGAACGGCGTAGGTTACCACGAGGACAATCGCAGTGCGCAGGGATGCGATGTTGGCGATCGGCCAATGGTGAATACGAGCGGCTGCGCCGATGCTGAAGAAGAACAGGACATCCGTTCGGAAAAACACGATCAGGTTCACATTCACAGCCCAAATGCCAGCAAGGAACGCGAGGCTGATCAAAGGTAAGCGCCGGATGCTGAACGCCAACAAAGGTGAAATAAGAACGGTCAGCAGAAGGTCGTGAAGAAACCAGAACTGGAAGTCTGCTGGTCGCTGCGTGACACCGACGAGCGCGTTTATAAGATCCATCGCGCTGAGGTTGAACACATCGTACGCGATGAGTCTCTCCGACGTCGGCAGCGCAAGAGCGACTAAGGCCGAAAGCAGAAGTGCCAGCGCGTTCCATGAGACCATGGGCAGGAAAATTGACCGTATGCGGCTTCGATATCGTCTCTTGTAGAATTTTAGCGAGAAGTCTGCTTCCTTGAAGAACAGGTACCCAGATACAGCACTCAGCAGGGGCACGGCGCTGTAGAAGAAGAACACCAAGTAGGAGTTCACGAACAGCGCGAAGCCTCCATGCGCTGGGTGGAAGCCCTGGAAGGGGTCATAGGATGTTCCCGGGAATGCCCCATAGTGCAAGAACACGAGACCCACGACGACCGAAATACGCATGAAGTCGATCTGATCGGAAAGTAGTTCCCCATCGCGAGGCATCTCACAAACTCCACTCAGTGCAACGTCCTGAGATTGGGCTTCCGGTCAGGTGCCATGCAATAGCCAAGCATGGGTGCAGGGCAGCTGCATGGTCGCCGAGCATCAAGAACATTCATCGATACTCCACAAAGACGCGCCGGCGCTGATCGGAGCCGGCGGCGCACATTTGCTGTCTATTCTGACGACCACCGCGTCAACGTCTACCGGTTAAGAGGCGTACCTATCTCGAGAAGACCTCAGGATGTCGATCCAGCGCGGAAGCACACTGCCCCAGTCGGATCCAGTCGCGGTGCTATGCGCGTCGCACGAAATGCCAGCTGTGTCGATGCTCCCGGACAGAAGGTCGTCGATGGCACGCGCCATCGCATCGACGTTGCCGCGAGGGACCAGAAGTGCGTTCTTCCGATGCGTGAGCATGTCGGGAATGCCGCCCACATCGGTGCTCACGACGCACAATCCGCACGCCAGCGCCTCATAGACGGTCACTGGCGCATTATCGATGTTGGTTGTGTTCAGGAAAATATCGGCCTGATCCAGCATTGAAGGAAGTTGCGACTTCTCCACCCCTGGGACGACGGTGACGCATCGGCCAAGGCCAAGGTGCTCGATCCGTCCAAGCGTTCTCTGCAGACATCCATCGCCCCGGTCGGCCCCGATCATAGTGAGCTGTATGTCTCTGTAGCGGTCAACCAGTGCGGCAACCGTATCTACGGCCATGATTGGATTATACATTTCGTGAAAGCTGCGTACCCAGATCAGGCGCGGGGACACGCTAGATCGAAGCCTGAAGGGGTATCCCTCCAAACGCATTCCGTTCGGAACCAGCTGCAGGTCGGGTCGTAATGGTAGAAGCTCACGGACGAGATAGTTCGATGGTGCTGTGACGACCGCAGCATGCTTCATGACCCATTGCAGTGGCCGTCGCCATCTACGGGCGAACTTCGGTAGATTCCCACCGTGCAGCGTGAGTACGTACGGCCGAGAAAGCAGGCGGAGGAGGATGCAGGTCGCAAGGACCCAAACGAAGGCCTTCCCGCTGAACACATCGACCTGCGCCACACTGTAGGAGTGTCGCTGAGACCAGACAGTTTTCAGAATATGCTTCAGCTTGGGTAGAGGTTTCGTACGATCAGACGCGCAGGTCGTCCGCCAGCCTTGGCCTTGCAACTCATGGGCAAGATCCTCGCACACCGATCGTTTTCCGCCTGTCGCCGACAGGAAGTTTCCGATCAGGAGTACCCCGTCCTGTGCTCCCATGCTGGCCTCGTCGCTTGTGGCCAATGGAACCGAAAGCAATCTGTTTCGATTCACGCGGCAAACCTGCTTCAATCTCCAATCCATTCTGGGGCCTCTCCCTGAACCTGTCGCTTACTCTGAAGGATTACCGATCAATCGACGGTTGCCCGCCGGGGCGTATCCTCATTCGCTTCTCACGCGCGACACCCGGCCTGATACCTTCAGATGCGTCCTGCTGAGGACAACTTCAGTTTTTTGGAGACGGCCATCTTGAATTTCAGGAAGCGAATAGTTTGCATCGTCGGAACGCGTCCTGAAGCCATCAAGATGGCGCCGGTGATCCTGAAGCTGCAGGAAACATCCTGGGCGGAGACGATCGTTGTCGCCACGGGCCAACACCGCGAGCTGCTCGATCAATCCCTCGCAGTCTTCGGCATCAAGGTTCACCAGAACCTGGATGTCATGGTCGAGGGACAGTCGCTCCCGCGCCTGACCGCGCGCCTTTTTGAGAGGCTGGAGCCTTGTCTGTCCGAGCTCGCACCTGATATGCTGCTGGCGCAGGGCGATACCACGTCAGTCATGGTAGCCGCTGTTTCGTGTTTCTATCAGAATATACCGTTCGGGCATGTCGAGGCAGGTCTGAGGACGGCGGATATTCATCTTCCGTTTCCTGAAGAGTTCAATCGGCGGGTAGCTGGCCTCCTGAGCACCCTGCATTTCGCGCCTACACGAGGAGCTCAGGCGAACTTGTACCGCGCCGGCGTCCAGGAGGCCGATGTCTTCGTTACTGGCAATACCTGCATCGATGCGCTTTATTGGATGAGGGAGCGCGCTCCGCCCCTGCCTTTCTCCATCAAAGACTCTTCGCGAATTGCACTCGTGACGGCTCATCGCCGTGAAAACATGGGCGAACCGATGCGTCAGATGTTCCAGTCGATACTGGATCTGAGACGTCATTATCCGGACCTGGAGTTCATCTATCCCGTGCACCCGAACCCGAGTGTCAGCCACCTCGCCCGGGATATGCTCAGCCGCGAGGAAGGCATTCATATGTGCCCGCCGTTGGACTATCCGGCACTGGTGAGTGTTCTTGCCAGGTGCACCTTCGTGCTGACCGACAGTGGTGGGTTGCAGGAAGAGGCACCGGCCTTCGGGAAGCCGGTTTTGGTGATGCGGAGCGAAACAGAGCGCCCTGAAGCCGTTGAAATGGGAGTTGCTCGCCTGGTCGGCTCAGATCGTGGCACGATCGTCGCCGAGGCATCCCGCTTGTTGGACGATCAGGAGGCCTACCGGTCCATGGCAAAGGGTGTCTCCCCCTATGGCGACGGCAGAGCCGCTGAGCGGATCCGCGACCATATCGAGGCCTACCTGGGTGCGTGATCGGAAGCGCCTCAGATCGGGCGCAATGGAACGGAAGGGTCAACAGCGTGCATATACTCTGCGTTAGTCATTATTACCCTCCGGAGAACGGGGCGCTGGCGGTCAGAATGTCAGAGAATGCTCGCGCCTGGGTCACTTCGGGAGCGACCGTGACTGTGGTTACCTGCGCACCCAACTACCCGAGGGGCAAGGTATTTCCCGGTTATCGAAACCGCCTCTTCCAGAGAGAGGTCATCGATGGAGTTAACGTCATCCGTTTGTGGACTTTAGTTTCCGCGAACGAAGGCTTGTTCTTAAGAACGCTCAATTACCTCTCGCTTCTCCTCTCCGTTGTCATCGCCAGCCCATGGCTGCCGCGGCCGGATGTGGTCATGTCGACGTCGCCTAACCTGTTCTGCGGCATCGCCGGTGGATTGCTGTCGTGGATCAAGCGCAGACCATGGGTCTTGGAGATTCGGGACCTCTGGCCAGAAAGCATTGTAGCCGTTGGGGCGATCAGGAGCCGGGCGATTATCGCTCCGTTCGAGCACCTTGAACGGTGGGCATATCGTAAAGCGGACGCTGTCGTTTCCGTGACAGACACCTTCGTCAGACATATCGTGACTAACGGAGCCAAGCGCGAGAAAGTCCATGTCATCAAAAATGGAGTCGATCTTAGGAAGTTCGCGGCCGGGGATGGCGCGAACTTCAGAGCCAAGCATGAACTGACCAGCAAGATCATGGTGTCCTACATTGGCACTCATGGCATGGCACATAAGCTGGAAACGGTGCTAATGGCCGCGGCGAAGCTCGAACATCGTCCGGAGATCGTCTTCGCCATGGTTGGCGACGGCGCAGAGCGCACTAAGCTGACTGCAATGCGGGATAAGATGGGCCTCTCCAATGTCATGTTCCTGGGCGAGCTTCCACGCAGCGACATGCCTGACGTAATGGCAGCTACGGATATCTCCCTGGTCGTCTTGTCCAACAGCCCCCTCTTTCGCGCCGTAATCCCATCGAAGATCTTCGAAGCGATGGCGGCATCTAAGCCTATCGTACTTGGCGTCGACGGCGAGTCCGCAGAGATCATCCTGGAGGCGAAATCGGGCCTTGTCGTCACTCCGGAGAACGCTGAGGAGCTAAGTGCCGCCATTCAAACGCTGGCCGACGACGCGTCTCTACGAGACGAACTCGGGAGAAACGGCTTGAACTGCGTTCGTATGCGGTTTAGTCGTCAAGTTCTGAGCAAGACCTACCTCGATCTTCTTCGACGCGTTGCAGCCTATTCGCGTCGTTCACCAGCTTCGCATCCTCTCCCGCAAGACGTTAAGAGATAACAGATTGTACGTACAAAGAACCCGGGGCCATCTTTCGATGGCCCCGGGTTCTTTGCGTCTGTCGGCGTCGGTGACTTACTTTGAAGCAAGATCCTGCCCGCGCCCTGACTTCCGGCAAATCGCCTGTTGCATGCAGGCGTATAGGCAGGTCTCCTCGGCCGTCATCAGGGTTTTCTCTGGGAGGCCGGCAACTTCACAGTCGCCGCAAGATTTCTTTCTGCTGGCCTATCGACGCTTTGCCCCGTGGTCCGTGGGGGATGCGGATACATTCGGTAGAGTTGGGTCGAATTGACCGTGTCCCAATCGCTCTCGCTCTGCCGTATCCAGTTAGGGCTGTAGGTGGACATCTTAGGCATGATCCCTCGCGTCGCGCTCCAGTCCCGGGTGCCCGGGACCACCGGCATGGAGAGAGTAACTGGACGGGCGAGCACGTTCATTCACTAAGATGATGTACCCCTGTCGGGCCCCGCAACGATCGACGCGGTTTAGGGCTATTGCCCCGGCGAGAGCGGCGCCTTCTCACTCCACCGTGACTGACTTCGCAAGATTACGCGGCTGGTCCACATCCTTCCCCATAAAGACAGCAGTGTGGTAGGCCAGCAACTGGATCGGAACCGCATTGATGATCGGCGCCACGATGGGATGCACGGATGGCAGCACGATGGTGGCCATGGTGTCGAGGCCTGTTTCCAGGGCACCCTTCTCGTCCGTGATCAGGATGATGCGGCCGCCGCGGGCGGCGACTTCCTGCATGTTCGATACGGTCTTTTCGAAAATGTTGTCGTGCGGCGCGATCACGATGACCGGCATCGTCTCGTCGATGAGCGCGATGGGTCCGTGCTTCAGCTCGCCGGCCGCATAGCCTTCCGCATGGATGTAGGAGATTTCCTTGAGCTTCAGGGCGCCTTCCATCGCAAGCGGATAGGAGGTGCCGCGTCCGAGATAGAGCACATCCTTGGCTTTCGATAGCTCACGGGAGAGAACCTCGATCTGATGCTCACGCTTGATCGCCTCGGTCATCTGGCCCGGCACGGCGATGAGCGCGTTCACCAGTTCCTTCTCGTCTTCTATGCTCAGCGTGCCGCGCGCGCGGCCGGCTGCGATAGCAAGTGAGAGGAGCACGGTGAGCTGGCAGGTAAAGGCCTTGGTCGACGCGACACCCACCTCGACTCCAGCGAGCGTCTGCGCAACCACGTTGCTCTCGCGCGCCATGGTGGAGGTCGGCACGTTCACCACGGAGAGCGTATGCTGCTTCTCGGCGGTGGCATAGCGAAGGGATGCTAGTGTGTCCGCCGTCTCGCCCGATTGCGAGACGAAGAGTGCCAGGCCGCCCGGCTCCAGGGGAGCCTCCCGATAGCGGAACTCGGACGCGACATCGATCTCGACAGGAATGCGCGCCAAGCGTTCGAACCAGTACTTCGAGATCAAACCCGCCAGATAGGCAGTGCCGCAGGCGGAGATCGAAATGCGATTGAGGTCCTTGAAGTCGAAGGGCAGTTCGAACGGCAGCTCAACCCGTTCACCCGAGAAGTTGACGTAGTGCGCCAGTGTGCGCCCCACCACCTCGGCCTGCTCGTGGATTTCCTTGGCCATGAAGTGGCGGTAGTTGCCCTTGTCGGCCATGAAGGAGCCGGCCGGGATCTTATGGCGGATCCGCTGCACCGACTTGCCGTTCTCATCACGAATGTCGGCGCCCCTGTTCGTCAGGATCACCCAGTCGCCATCATCGAGATAAGCAACCTCGTCCGTGAACGGGGCCAATGCCAGGGCGTCGGAACCGAGATACATCTCGCCCTGACCGTAACCGATTGCGAGAGGAGCGCCGTGGCGTGCTCCGATCAGCAGATCGTCCTCACCGGAGAACAGGAACCCGAGCGCGAAGGCACCGCGCAGACGCGGCAGGGTCACGGCCACCGCCTCGATGGGTCCACGTCCCTGGCGGATCTCGTAGGTGACGAGTTGGGCCACCACTTCAGTGTCGGTCTCGGTTTCGAAACGAATGCCCTTGGCTTCGAGCCCGGTCTTCAGTTCGCGGAAATTCTCGATGATGCCGTTATGGACCACTGCCAGCTTGTCGGTGGCGTGGGGATGCGCGTTGGTCTCATTGGGCTTGCCGTGGGTCGCCCAGCGGGTATGGCCGATGCCGATGACACCGGAGAGCGGAGACTGGGAGAGCTTGGTCTCGAGATTGCGCAGCTTGCCCTCGGCGCGCCGACGGTCGAGGCGCCCCTCCTCCAGGGTCGCCACGCCGGCGGAGTCGTAACCACGGTATTCAAGCCGCTTGAGCGCCTCCACGATCTGTGGCGCCACAGGCGTTTTCCCAATGATTCCAACAATTCCGCACATGATAAAGAACTTCCTTTTGCAACGCGACCAACGCTACGCTTGAGGTCTCTCTTACATAAGGGAGGCCCCAAGGGCAGAATCAACTTGCGTAACCTATTGTGACAAACAGTCTTATTTCTTCCTGGCGGCCTGAGCCTTTTCCCGGAATTCGATGGCCCAACCTTCTTTGATAGTCAGACGTCCGCGGCCAAGACCTAAGGCGTTATCAGGGATGTTGTCCGTAATAACTGAGCCGGAGCCGACGAATGCGCCCCGGCCTATGGAAACAGGAGCCACGAGCGAGGAATTGGAGCCGATGAAGGCGCCCTCGCCGATCTCGGTCCGGTACTTGTTGAAGCCATCGTAATTGCACGTGATGGTGCCGGCGCCGATATTCGCCTCGGCACCGACGCTGGCGTCGCCGAGATAGGTCAGATGGCTGACCTTGGCCCCTGCCCCGAGATCCGTGTTCTTGATCTCGACGAAGTTGCCGACCTTGGCCTTGGGGCCAATCATTGCGCCGGGCCGCAGGCGTGCGAAGGGACCGACACCGGCCCCGGAAGCGATCCGTGCCCCCTCCAAATGGCTGAAGCTGTGGATGATGGCTCCCTCCTCCACCACCACGCCCGGACCGAAGACCACATGCGGCTCGACCACGACATCCTGTCCCAGCCGGGTGTCGTGGCTGAGGAAGACCGTCTCCGGCGCTACCAGCGTAACGCCCGACGCCATGGCGGCCTGGCGCAGACGGTCCTGGATCATGCGCTCGGCGGCTGCGAGCTGCGCCCGATCGTTGACCCCATGCACCTCCTCCTCCGATACGACGGCGATCGCCGTCCTGTGGCCGAGGCTGCGGGCGATCTCGACGATGTCGGTGAGATAGTACTCCCCTTTGGCGTTCTCGTTCTGCACCCGATCGAGGAGCGGCAAGGCCAGATCGCCCCGGATCGCCATCAGCCCGCCGTTGCACAGGGTGATCGCCCGCTCGGCGTCGCTGGCATCCCGGTGCTCGCGAATGGCCAGGAGTTCGTCGCCCGATGTGATGAAGCGGCCGTAGCCAGTCGGGTCCTTGGCCTCGAACCCCATGGCGACCACGGCTGTACCTTCAGCCAGAGGAGCCCTCAACTTGGTGAAGGTCCCAGGCAGGATCAGGGGCGTATCGCCGAAAGCGATAATCACATCGTCGGCCGGCTGCGCCAAGGACTCCCGGGCGCTCAGAACCGCATGCGCTGTCCCGAGGCGGTCCGTCTGAACGAAGATCCTGGCCTGGCCTGAGATTTTCTGAACCTCCCTGGCAACGTCCTCACGATCCGGACCGATCACGACGGCGGTGCTGGTGGCGCCCGCCTGGGTCAAGGTCGCCAGCACGTGACCCAACATGGAGCGGTTGGCGACCTGATGCAGAACCTTGGGTTTCCCGGATTTCATCCGGGTGCCCTCACCTGCCGCGAGCACAATGGCCAGGCAGGTCCGAGACGACGCTTGGGGGGTGTGGGACAGGGTCATACAGTTTCAATCCGGTGGGGCACTGCCGTGCAGCTAGATCAGAAGGGGTAAATCGGCAATCGTTTCATGAGCAATCCGGCAGTTTCCCCAATGGCTGCGTTTACTTCACGCTCACGATTGACGATATGTATAGGACATTCCACTTGTCTGGCTGAAGAGCCTTCGTACACGCAAGAGTATAACTGTGCCGGTACCGCCAAGGGGTCGATCCCCCTTCCATCCTCGCCGGCGCGACATGCTGGCTTACATCGGTGCCTCCGTCGCCGGGCTGACATTCGCGCCGACTCTCAGGGCGCAGTCCCTCCAGGAAACGATTTCCGCAAGAATGGGAGAGAATCAGCGCTTCGATCCGGCGGTGGTCGTCGACATCGCGCGCCAGCTCGCCAAGAAACCGTTCGCAGCGCCTGCCAACGACCTGCCGGACGTCTTCGCGAATCTGAATCCAGAGCAGTATGGGGCGATCCGCTACACGCAGCCGCCCCTCTGGAGTTCGGAAGCCCGCGGGATTGCGGTCGAGCCCCTCCATCGCGGCTTCGTATTCCGGGATGCGGTCGAGCTTTTCGTGGTCGAGGACGGGGCTGTCCGCCGCGTTGGCTACCAGCCCTCCCAGTTCGACTTCGGCCGGGTCAACCTGCCGAACAACCTCGGAGACATCCGCTATTCAGGGTTCAGGCTCATCGCCCAGGTCGGCAACGGCAGGCCGTTCGACTTTGCCGTCGTGCAGGGCGGCACCTTCTTCCGCGCCCTCGCCCGGGGACAGAACTATGGGGCCATCGCCCGAGCGCTGACGTTGCGTCCGGCCGAGGCTCGGGGCGAGGAGTTTCCCGCATTCCGGGCCTTCTGGCTCGAGCGTCCGGCGGTTGGCAGCAACAGCATCACGGTTCATGGCGTGCTCGACTCCGAATCGACCACCGGCGCGGTTCGCATGACGTTCCGTCCCGGCGACATGACCATCGTCGATGTGGAGACCACCCTGTTCCCTCGCGTCAATCTCGAACACGTAGGGCTGGGCGGCCTTGCCTCGACCTATCTCTACGGGCCGAACGATCTCCTCAACACGGACGATATCAGGCCTGCCGTCTACGAATCCTCGGGCCTTCAGATGCTGAACGGTTCCGGAGAATGGCTCTGGCGTCCGCTGCAGAATCCGGAGACCCTCCAGATCTCCGCCTTCGTCGACAGTTCTCCGCGCGGCTTTGGCCTGCTTCAGCGGGAGCGGTCCTATGAGGCTTTCCAAGACGACGATCAGCGCTTCGAGCGGCGGCCGAGCGTCTGGATCGAGCCTCTCGGCGACTGGGGCCAGGGCAGCGTGCAGCTCTTGGAAATCCCGACCGATGCCGAGATCAACGACAATATTCTGACCTACTGGCGCCCGAGGGGGCCGATGGCCGCCGGTTCCGAGGTTGCTCTCGCCTATCGACAGTCCTGGGGCTGGAATGCGCCGGAGCGGCCACCGCTGGCCACCGTGACCCAGACGCGCTCGGGCCGGGGCAGCGGAGCCCGACGGCGCCGGTTCACGGTCGATTTCGCTGGCGACATGCTTGGCGAGAACCTGCCGGCGGACCTAAAATCCGTCTTAACCGTTGGCCCTGGAACGTTCCAGAACCTCAAACTTTTGCCATATCCTGAGAGAAAGACAGTACGTGTCGCATTCGAGCTTGACCCGGGCAACGAAAACGCGTGTGAGATGCGCCTGATCCTAGAAGCAGGCGGGAAACCGATTAGCGAGACATGGCTGTATCGTTGGACACCGTAAGTCACGATTCGAACCCGAATGTAGCTGCTCTCGAGCGGCCCGCAGCCGCTATGCCTCCCGAAAAGCACCTCGACATGCCGACCCAGTCGCTTCGGCGCTGGTCGGGCTCGCAGGAGCGCAAACCCGTTCTGCAGCATCCGAAGCTGGGAACCTGGCTCGCGCGCCTCTTCGTGTTCGGTGGCGGCCTCCTGCTCACGGCTTACGGCACCTGGGAGATGTACCAGGTCGTGTCGGTCAGCCGTACCACGGCGCTCCAGTGGGTGCTCGTCGGCCTGTTTACCGTCAATTTCTCGTGGATCGCTGTAGCCTTCACCAGTGCCCTCCTGGGCTTCCTCGCCCTGCTTCGTCGTCCCGGACATGGCGGGCCGCTGCCTTCGACGCTGCAGCACAAGACCGCCATCGTCATGCCGGTCTACAACGAGCAGACCGACCGCACCTTCGCGGCCCTGGAGGCGATCTATGAGTCCGTCTACGCAACTGGCCTAGGCGACAGCTTCGACTATTTCATTCTCTCCGACACCACCAATCCGGATGCCTGGATTGCGGAAGAGCGTGCCTTCCTCGCCCTGAGGGAGCGCCTGGGACCCGGGGCGCGGTTCTATTACCGGCACCGCCAGAAGAACTATCACCGCAAGGCCGGCAACATCGCCGATTTCGTCTCCCGCTGGGGCGGCCACTACGAGCACATGCTGGTGCTCGATGCCGACAGTCTCATGACGGGTGAGTGCATCGTCCGCCTGGCCGCTGCCATGGAAGCCGATCCGGACGCGGGCATCATCCAGTCGCTGCCGCTCATCATCAACCGCAACACCCTCTTCGCCCGCCTCCAGCAATATGCCGCCCGCGTTACCGGGCCGGTGATCGCCATGGGGCTTGCGGTCTGGATGGGACGCGACGGCAACTACTGGGGCCACAACGCCATCATCCGCACCAGGGCTTTTGCGGATCACGGCGGATTGCCGGACCTGAAGGGCAAGCCGCCCTTCGGCGGTCACATCCTCAGCCACGATTTCGTAGAGGCGGCCCTGCTCCGCCGCGCCGGCTGGTCGGTCTACATGCTGGCGGATCTGCAGGGTTCCTACGAGGAAAGCCCGCCCTCCCTCATCGACCTCTCGGCGCGCGACCGACGTTGGTGCCAGGGCAATCTTCAGCACATGCGGGTGGTTACTGCAAAGGGCCTGAAGCTGCCGACACGGCAGCACTTCGCTACCGGCATCATGTCCTATCTCGCTTCGCCGTTCTGGCTGTTCCAGCTGATCGTCGGTATCGCCCTCGTCCTGCAGACCACCTATATCCGGCCGGAATATTTCGCCCGCGACTTCCGCCTTTACCCGATCTGGCCCCGGTTCGACCCCGAGCGAGCCCTGACGCTGTTCGCCGTCACCATGGGCATCCTGCTTGCACCGAAGCTCTTCGGCCTGGTCCTGATGCTCATCCGCGGCAGTGATCGGCGGGCATCCGGTGGCGGCATCCGGCTGATCATCTCCTCGACCATCGAGATCATCCTGTCGGCCCTCCTGGCGCCGATCCTCATGCTTATCCAGTCGGGTTCGGTGTTCCAGATCCTCCTCGGGCGCGACACGGGCTGGCAGCCGCAGCGTCGCGACGACGGCTCGATTCCTTTCAAAGACATCGTTCGCCGCCACCGGGCCCATACGGTGCTCGGAGCGCTCGCTGGTCTCTCGGCCTTCATGATCGCCACGTCCCTCTTCCTCTGGATGTCGCCGACGATCATCGGCCTGCTGCTGGCGATCCCTCTCTCCTGGCTCAGCGGCCAGCTGGGGGCAGGTCTTGCCCTGAAGCGTCTCGGGCTCCTTAGAACACCCGAAGAGTTTCAGCCTCCAGCTATCGCCACCCGCGCCAACGAACTCCAGGCGCGCAACATCACCTTCGGCTTTGACGATGCGGACGGCTTGAAGGCCATCTACGAGGACCCGAACCTGAGGGAGCGTCATATCGAGATGCTTCCGCCTGCCCCGCCGCGTAAACGCGGCATCATCGAGACGGAACGTGCTCTCGCGGAGGCCAAGCTCGTCGATGCCGAGACCATCGAGGATGCGGTGAGCTGGCTTCACAACAAGGAGCGCATGGTCGTCCTTCACGACCGCGCCCTCATCGACATGCTGGTGCATCTGAAGCCTAAGCCGGTCGAAGCCCAGGCTGCGGAGTAATCAGATCCGGGGCCTGTCAGGCCTCGGTTTCCATGGGGCTGAGCGCGGACGTCTTCTCTGCGTCCCCTGCGACCTCGCTCAGGACCCAGTCACGGAACGCTTCGATCTTGGGCGAGCGACGGCGGGCTTTCGGGTAGACCAGCCAATACCCCCGCTCGGACGTGGCGAGCAGGTCGAAAGGCTGAACGAGGCGACCTGCCGCGAGGTCGGCCGGGAAGAAATAGGGGTTGATCAGGGCAAATCCCTGTCCCGCCATGGCGGCCATGCCCTCGAATTGCTGGGCACCAAGATAGTTGTCGGGGCGCTGCGACGGATCGAAGTCCTGCACCCCTGCCGCAGTAAACCAGTCCTGCCACCACGGATCATTCGGCGAGATGATCGGGAATTTGAGGATGTCGGACGGCTCTTTGAGCGTGATCCCCCTGATGAGCTCGGGGCTGCAGACCGGCGTGAACAGGTTCGGAAACAGGAGATGCGCCTCCAAGCCCGGCCAGTTCCCATTGCCGCTCCTGATGCCTAAGTCGAAGTCGCTTTGGCCGAAATCCACCACCTGCCCTGAGATATTGATCTGAACGGCAATGTTCGGATGAAGCTGCTGGAAACGCCCCAGTCGCGGAACCAGCCAGTTGGCCGCGAAGGTGGTGAGCGTCGAGATCGAGAGAACCGTTTGGGCCGTCGCTTCAATGCCTGCGAACGCCGTGCGCAATGCTTCGAACGCCTCCGTCACGGCAGGAGCAAGTTGCCGCCCCTTGGCCGTCAGGGTGACCTGGCGCGGCAAGCGGACAAACAGAGGAGCGCCGATCCGGTCCTCGAGAATCTTGATCTGGTAGCTCACGGCCGCCTGGGTCATGCCCAGCTCCTCGGCTGCCCGGGTGAAGCTTTGGTGCCGCGCGGCTGCTTCGAAGACCCTGACGGCACTCATGGGAGGCAATTTCGACGGCATCTTGGGCATAGGTTATCCATAAGGCAACCTTATGCCAGCCTATTGGCATTCGCTTTGTCAAGTTCCTGAAACAGGAGCACCTTACGGATGCTCAACGAGGGCGCCGGAAGCCCTCTGACGAAACAAATCGGTAGGCTGTCATGAGATATGAAGAGACTCGCCGCTTGCGCGGTATCGAGAGCGTTTGGCTGCGCCTGAAGCTCTGGCTACGCCCCGCTCTGCTGCGAAATGATTCTGTCATCTCGGATCTGAGCCACCTGTCCGATCATGAGCGGCGCGACATCGGTCTGCCCGATCCGGTCCGCTACATGGATTGGCGAACCCTGAAGGATCAGAAGTAGCCCGCGGTCAGGATGTCAGGCGGCTCGGCTTGAGCTCTCCGCTCTGCTCCAGCAGGGAGTGGCCGGTGGAGGCGATGTGAGCCTCGATGCGCTTCAGGTCACGGACGATGTCGAGCTGAAGCGTGCCGGTGTCGCCTGCCGTCCGGCCGGACCGGAGCTGATCGAGATGCTTCTGCGCCACCGTCCGCTCAAGATCCCGGAATCGCTCCTTCTCGGAGACGAGCCTGCGGGCCGAGCCGATGTCCTGGAACATGAGAACGGATGCTGCGAGCTGCAGGTGCTCCAGCAGCTTGGCATGCATGCTGGTGATATCCTCCAGGCTGTCCTTCGGCAGGCGCAGGTGGTTCCTGATGCGCTTGGCAGCCAACTCCATCAGGTTTTTGTCGATGATGTCGCCCACATGCTCCAGGTTGATGGCGAAGGCCAGGATGTCCGAGAGGCGCTTCGCCTCGGCCTCGTTCAATGCTTCGTGGTTGATGGAGCTGAGATAGCGTCTGATGGCGCTGAACAGCCTGTCCAGCACGTCGTCGGTACGACTGACCTGGTCGACACGGCTGATGTCATCCTCCCGGAAGAGATCCTGGGAACTGCGCAGCATCGCGTCGACCGTGTCGACCATCCGCAGAACCTCGCGGGCTGCGTTGGACAGGGCGACCGATGGCGTATCGAGGGCATCCTTGTCCAGATATTGCGGCACTCCCGGATCGGAGGCTTGGAGCTTTTCCGGGAACACCCTGACGAGCAGCCTTGCGATCCAAGGCAGCGGCAGGATGAAGATGGCAGCCAGTACCACATTGAAGATCGTGTGGAAGTTCGCCGCAAGACGCGCCGGGTCCGGGTCGATCATGTTCATGGCGGACAGGATCGGATCGATCAGCGGCAGCGCCAGGGCACAGCCGACGACTCGCGTGGCCAGGTTGCCGACCGGCACCCGGATCTTGGCCGGGTCGCCTCCCATGGCCTCCAGAAACGGGTTGAGGGCGCTGCCGAGATTGGCGCCAAGCACCATCACAAGAGCGGCAGACGGTCCGATCACGCCGGCTGCGGCCAGGGACATGATCAGCAGCATAGCGGCCACACTGGAGTGGGCGATCCAGGCGAAGAACGCCGACAGGAACACCAGAATCAACGGGTCGGAGGCGATGGAGGCCAGGAGCTCCTTCAGCACTGCCGAGTTCTCTATCAGGTGGATCGTCTCGCTCAGCAGGTGGAGCGACAGCAGCATCAATCCAAGGCCGATGGCAACGCGCCCCAGGTCTTTCGTCCGGCTCGTCTTTCCGCGCCGGAAGGCCATGAAGCCGCCGAAGACAAGCACCGGGAAAATCAATGATACGTCGAAGGACAGCACCTGCACGATCAAGGTCGTGCCGACATTCGCGCCCAGCATCACGGCAAGGGCAGGAACGATGTCCACCGCTCCTCCGGCCGTGAAGGACGCCACCATCAGGGCCGTGGCCGTACTGCTCTGAAGAACGGTGGTGACGCCGACACCCGCCAGAAAGGCCTGCAGGCGGGTTCTCAACGCCGTCCCAAGGATCCAGCGCAGATCGCTGCCGAAAGCGCGCTGTACCCCGCTGTTGACCATGGTGATGCCCCAGAGAAGCAGGGCAATCTCACCGAACAGGTGGATCAAGACGGATGTAGCAGACATTCAGCCCTCGAAAACCCAAAGACATGGCACAATCGATCTGCTTATCCCTCAAGAGCCCCGACCGCAATCAGGTTGCCGGCTAATCATGGTGGTTCTCCGCACGGAGCCACGAGATCCCGCAGAACAAGGCGGATCGATCCGCATCGAGGCATTCCGTCGGTATCTACCCCTATTTACCTAATCGGTTCAAAGATTTGAGCGCGCCTACCCTCCCAGGGACGACCGGATGTAGATCTGGAACAATTTGGCTACTCCCAACGCATGCCATCATCCCCGAAATGACGTCTGCTCTTTTCCACAATTAGCCGATACGCATGAGTATCCGACACGGCCAAGTCTTGAGGGTCGCATTCTTGATGGACACTATCCCACTGGTGAGTATGCGAGGGTGTGAGATGGGTTTGGACGATCCATTTCCGATCGACAAATGCTCCGGACGCGTCCGGGGAGCCATTCTGGCAGAATTCCAGGGGCGGTGTCCTACGATCCGTGAGGTAGCCAGCATTTCCGATGCCCAGTGGCTGACGGTGCCCAATATCGGTCCGACGACCCTGGAAGAGCTACGCAGCATGACGCAGCAGCTTCCCAACGGGGAGGATCGGCTCGCCATCACCCACATGCCCGATCACGAAATCTTGTCCCGCTTGGGCCGGTTGCAGCGGGAGCTGAACGTCCTTGTCGGCGAAATCCGGACAAGACTGAACATGACTTCCTCCAGAAGAAACCCGCATAGATGAGGAGACCCTCGGATTAGCCTGCTTTTCTGACGGATCATTCGAGGAAGAAACGTAACCAAATACCAGGAAGCGACATAGAGACTTGCTGCTAAGCTTGTGTTGACTGCTTTGCAGAAACTTAAGCAGTGATTGACTTTACGTCATGAAGAGAGTTGATAGGTCCCAAAATATGGAGTGGCTCGCTCTGACCTCACTGCGTCGGCTCACTCTGGTCTGGGGCAAGTTGCATGTCTGGCGTGGTTCGGGCGCTCGAGTTCGTCATCAACAAGGATGAACCGATCGATAATAGCGGTTCCGTATATAAAGTCGGCAATCCTGCGGTTAAGTTTCTCGTTGAGCAGCTGGCAGACGGCACCCTGAGGTTGACCGCAACCGTCTTCGACAACGACGGGAACGGGAATGCGGATACTGCCGATCTTCGTGGCATCTTCTTCCATCTTGCAGGCATCGAGAATGATCCCGCGGACGAGACCTGGCTGAAGGGCCTCTCGGTTGCCGGAGCAGCCGGTTTCGAATCCCTGATCGAAGGACGCTTGTTCGACGCGAACGGCGTCGCATCTGTGCCGGGCAGCGGCAACAGCGACACCATGAACGGTCGCCCCCTCACCCCCTACGACGTGGGAATTGGCATCGGAACGTCGGGCATTGGACGCGATGACATCAAGACGGTCTCTCTCATCCTGGACCACGCTACCGATCCCCTGACGCTCGAGCATCTGGCACAGCAGGGCTTCGGCGCGCGTCTCACGAGTGTCGGCACGGATGGAGCCAAGCGCGAGGACAGTCTCAAGCTCTGGGGACTGGCGCCCATAGCACCAACCATTGCGAATCCGGCAGCACCGACCGGCTCCCTCTCTGGGAGGGTTTGGCTCGACCTTAACCAGGATGGCGTTCGGGACGACAGCGGCAAAGAGACCGGCCTGCCTGGCATTCAGGTCAACCTCATCGACTCCGTCGGCAAGGTCGTGTCGACTGTGCTGACGGACAGCCAGGGCGAGTATCGGTTCAGTGAATTGTCCTTTGGGAGCTACGCCGTTCAGTTCGGCAAGGGTCCTGATGGAACATACCGGTTCACCGGGCCGAATGGCGGTGCTGACGACACGCGGGACAGCGACGCCGATGTGAACACCGGCCGCACGGGCTCTTACACGATCGATGAGACGACGAGGCACGTCACGGCCGTAGACGCTGGGCTGTCCAAGGTAGAAGTCCAACCTCCCGTCGTAACGCCGCCGCAGGAGATCGGAAACGACGACCTCATCGAGGCTGGCGACCATGATGACTTCATCCATGGCGGCAGCGGCAATGACGAGATGCAGGGTGAAGGCGGAAACGACACGATCTACGGCGGCACGGATCGCGGCGAGATTGCCCTAAATCCGGGCAATGGAAAGCTGAACAAGGTTCTCATTGGCGACAATCTCTACGGCAACGACGGCCACGATACGTACCGCTATGCCAAGGGCGACGGCGTCGACATGATCTGGGACTTCAGACCCGGCGACGATGTTATCGAGCTGTCAGGCTACTCACTCAAGGATATCAAGGCGACTTGGGTCGGCAAGGTTGCGAACTGGATCGATACGCCGAAGCACAACAAGCTCACGCTGGTGTTCAGCGACGGCGGCGCCATCGTCTTCAACGACTACTCGGGATTGGACAGCAGTTCGGCTGTTGCCCTCAAGCTTGGGGACGGCACGGTCGTCAAATTCGCGGATCTGATCGCAATAGCCGGACGCAAGCCGGTGGACGCTGAAATCAACGACGAGCGGCAGGTCTCCCTCCGCAAATACGAGTGGCGGGATGTCGGCAAGGGCCAGAACGGCTATGGCGGCAATGACCGGGACAAGCTGATCGGCGCAGCCGGTGACGACAATCTCTACGGCAATGAAGGTGTCAACGGCCTGAACGGCAAAGGTGGCAACGATCAGCTGTATGGCGGCAACAGCCGAGATGTGATGATCGGCGGAAGCGGCGACGACATCGGCTATGGCAATGGCGGCGACGATCTCATCGTTGGGGGCGCGGGTTCCGACAGGCTCTATGGCACCGGCGGAGCGGACTATATCTTCGGCGACGAGATCCCCGAAGGTTTTGTCATGCCGGCCAACTTCGCCAGCGATCTCGTTTGGCTGCAGGAGGAGAAGACGCTCGTCACCTCCTCCAGCATGACGCTCGCGGCCGATGTCAGCAACATCACTGCCTCAGGCACAACTTACCTCAGCCTCACCGGCAACAGGTTGAACAACGTCATGATCGGCAATGCCGGCAAGAACGTGATCGATGCTGCCGAGGGCGACGACACAATCTCCGGTGGTTACGGCAACGACATTCTTGCCGGGGGAACCGGCAAGGACAAGTTCGTGTTCGATCAGAAGCTGGGAAGCTCTACGACCGACAGGAAGGTGAACTTCGATGCGATCACCGACTACAAGGTGAGAGACGATGTATTCTACCTCGATGATGCGGTGTTCAAGAAGCTCGGCAAAGGGTCGCCTGATAAACCGTCTCAGTTGAACAAGAACTTCTTCACTGTGGGCGCGCAGGCCAAGGATACGAACGACTACCTGATCTACAACAAGAAGACGGGCGTTCTTTCCTACGATGCAGACGGCGTCGACACGAAAATCAAGGCCATCGAGTTCGCCAAGATCGACGCGGGCATCAATCTGAAATACAGCCACTTCTATCTGATTTGACGTTAACGACCGGAGGCGCGCGGTGAATGCGCACCTGTTGGCGTATGAACACACAACCAGCAGAAAGGCTGGTCAGATCGTAAATGGCAGCATCGCACGTGTTCCCGCGTGCTGCTGGTCGAACTCGATGGCGGATTGCAGGTTGGACGCCATGGCGTTCACGATCCTTGTGCCGAGCCCGCTCCCCTGCACTTCTCCATCGCCCGTCCACCCGATGCCGTCATCCTCGACGACGAGAACGGCCTGTTCGCCGGAAGACGACAGAGCCACGCGGATGTCACCGGACGCTCCTTCCGGGTAGGCATACTTGAAGGCATTGGTGACGAGCTCCGTCACGATGACACCGATCGAGACCGCTTTATCTGTCGGAACGGCGATCGGCTCCGCCAGAACCGTGATCGTGTGCACACGACCGGCGGCTCTCATGGCGCCTTCCAGTTCCTCGATAAGACCTTGCAGATAGGTGTCCATTTCGACGAAACGAACATCGTTCGACGTATAGAGACGCCGATGAATCTGCGATATGGCCGTGATCCGGCTCTGGGTTTCGGTCAACGTGTCTCTTGCGACCGTGTCATTCCCCAGCGCCCTCTGCTGCATGGCCACGAGGGACGCGACGAGCTGAAGGCTGTTGGCGACACGGTGATTGACCTCGCGAAGGAGCATCTCGGCTCGCTCCCGCGCCTCGCGCATTTCCCGCTCGGCCGCTTCCTTCTCGCGCCGGAGGCGGGCGGCGGCAAGCGCCTGCTCGGCAGCCGTCCGGAGGAGATCGAGAAAGACCCCGCCGACGTCTTTGATGACGTAATCGGCTGCACCTGCCTTCAGGGCGGCAACGGCGATCCGGCCTTCATCGGTGCCGGTCACGTAGACCACGGGCGGAGGGTCAGGGAGTGTGTGGATCTCCGCGAGGACTTCCAGCCCCTCCTTGCCCGGCATGAAGTGATCCAGGGCGATCACGTCGAATCTCTCTGCAGCGAGCAGGCTCAGTCCCTCTTCGCCGCTCAGAGCGTGCCTGACATGGAAGCCTTGGCGTGCGAGAGTGCGCTCGACAAGCCGGCCGAGGCCGTGGTCGTCATCGATGTACAGGAGCCTGATCGGTGGGCCGTCTGTATCGCGTCCAGTCATAGCGTCTCGGGAACCTGGATGACGGACAGGAACAGTCCCAACTGGCGAATTGCCTGGGAGAAGGATTCGTACTCCACCGGCTTGGTGATGTAGACGTTGGCGCCGAGATCATAGCAGCGTTGGATCTCGCGCTGGTCGTCGGTGGTCGTGAGCACAACCACCGGTGCGCGCTTCAACTTCTCGTCCGCCTTCAGCTTGATGAGAATGTCGACCCCGTTCATGTCCGGCAGGTTCAGATCCAGCAGAACGAGGAATGGTCCTGCATTGCGGACATCTTCGCTGAAGAGATGCTCCAGGGCCCCCGTCCCGCTCGCAAAGGTCCGGATCTCGTTGCAGACGCCTGCGCGGCGAATGTTCTTTTCGATCAGGCGGGCATGCCCCTCATCGTCCTCGACCATGATGATGGTGACAGGCTGTTGGCTAGGCATCAGGCGGCTTCCGAATTCATGCTGATGTATTTTGGCAGAACGACCGTGAAGGTCGAGCCCTCACCCAGTCGCGACGACACGGTAATCGTGCCGCCAAGCCTTCGCACAAGCGCGCGGACGTGCGCAAGTCCGATGCCCTCTCCCTGCTGGTCCTGCACACCGGAGCGCCGGAACAGGTCGAAGATCCGTTCGAAGTCCTTAGGATTGATCCCCCGGCCGTTATCCTCGATCTCGAACTGAACGCTCGCGCCAAGTTCCCTGCCTTTGACCGCTATCCGCCCAGGGCGTTTAGGGTCCAGATACTTGACAGCATTATCGATCAGATTCCCGAAGATCTGCTCGATGGCGAGCCGATCGCTCGTGAGGTCTGGGACGGCCTCGACGACCAGCTCCGCTCCACGCTCCTGGAGCTGATGTGCGACGCTTTGGCACTGGGCCTCCAGCAGCTGGCGCATGCTGAGCGGCTCCGGCATCAGCACACGCCTCCCTTCACGGGAGAGCTTCAGAATGGCGTTGATCAGCTTGTCCATCTTAACGGTCGAGGAGCGGATGAACCCGATTGCCTCCGGCAGGTCTGTCTCCAGAGCCATGCGAGCCTCCGGTGTGACCAGCTGAGGATCCTTCTCATAGACATGCCGGTAGAAGCGCTCCACCTCTGCCTGCGCGGCCTCGAGCTCGCTTGTAAAGCCCATGACATTGACGAGGGGCGCTCTGAGATCATGGCTCACGATATAGGCAAAGCGCTGGATTTCCTCATTCGCCTCATCCAGTTCGGCCACCCGCTCAGCCAGGACCGAGGCAAGCCGACGGGTCTCCTCCTGGGCCTGCTTAAGGTCGTGAATGTCCGTGCAGCTGCCGTACCAGCGAACAATGCGCCCGGTGCTGTCGCGAAGTGGCTGGGCCCGGCCAAGAACCCAGCGATACTCGCCCGACCGATGCCGGAGCCGGTATTCGATGTGGTAGGGCTCGCCTGTCTCCAGGCATCGACGCCAGACACCCCACGCTTTGTCCTGATCTTCCGGATGGAACATGCCGTTCCAACCTTCGCCGTCGGTAGTCCCCTCCGGCACCCCGGTAAACTCGTACCAACGCTGGTTGTAGTAGTCGTGGAAACCATCTGGCTGCGTTGCCCAGATCATCTGGTCGATGGAGTTCGCTATGACCCGGAACCGTTCTTCACTCTCACGCAGAGCCTCCTCGTTCCGCTTCTGCTCGGTCACATCGTGGCCCTGGACGAAGATCCCAGACACCTTCCCATCCGGGTCAAAGATCGGCTGGTAGACGAAATCGAGAAAGCGCTCTTCAGGGGCACCGCCGGAGCTTGGCTCCAGGACGATCCTGATGCTCCGGCCGACGAAGGGTTGTCCGCTTTGACGCACCCGGTCGAGCAGAGTCAGGAAGCCCTGCTCGACGACCTCGGGCAACGCCTCCCGGAGACTTTTTCCGATGATGTTCTCACGGCGGATCAGCCGCAAATAGGCGTCGTTCGCCATCGTGAAAACGTGGTCCGGTCCGCTGAGTGCCGCCATGAAGCCGGGAGCCTGCTCGAACAGGCCGCGCAGGTGCTGGCGCTCCTCAGTCAGGGCCTGATTGGCCTCCTGCACCGCCTGGGCCCTGCGGAGCATGTCCGTCTCCATCAGAACGGACGCCCCTGATGAAAAGCCGGAGCTCTTCGCGAGAACCCGCAAACGCTGCAACTCAGTCACATCGACCGTATGCTGGAGGATGAAGGTCATCTCGCCAGCATGATTGAAGAGCGGCGTGTGGGTCGCGCTCCAGAAGCGCTCCTCGAAACCCTGGCCGTTGGGCAGAGGAATGGCGTACTCGATGATGGGGAGATGGTCGGCCACCCTCTCGCGGATCACCTTCTCGAAGGAATTCCGCAGCTGGCGATGGCTCGGCGAATCCGGGTCGCTGGGAAAGGCCTCGAACATGTTGCGCCCGATAAGATCCTCCCGCTCACGCATGGTGACTGCCAGATAAGCGTCGTTCATGCCGGCGATGTTCAGGGAGAGGTCCAGCAGCACGTAAGGATTGGGGGATGCGCTGAAGAGGGCTTCAAAGTTGATTGTCTTCAATAGGTTGTGCTGGACAGCAGCCAGCCTCCCTGTCTGATGCCGGGCGGAGCTTATCCGTATTTAGGCATCGTTCGACCGAGAGCTATGGGATGCGCCAAAGACAACCGGATCTGTGACCGATCCGACACTCCTGGCGTCCAGCTTCCCGCCCGCGTCCGCGCAACAAAACCTTGGCCACAAGCGTTCCGCTGCAAGGCGAGTTCCGCTGCATCTATAGAAGAGGACGCAGGGTTGATGATGGATGGAGCAGGCAGCTCAGCGCCTTCCCCCGAAAAGGGGGATTTCTCCCGGCTGCAGGCTCGCCTGACATCGATGTTCCGTGGCTTCTCGGATCAGGACACTCCCCGGACGGTCGTGATCGTTCCGAGCCTGACCATGGACCGGGAGGTGCTGGCCAACATCTCGGGTGTTCATCATTACGAAGAGCGGATGCTCTGTTACCTGATGCTCCTGCGGCTGCCCCGGACGCAGATCATCTATGTGACGAGCCACCCGGTTCCCGAGTCCATCATCGACTACTACCTGCATCTGCTGCCGGGCATTCCAGCGCAGCACGCCAGGAAGCGCCTGACCCTTCTCTCCTGCCACGATGGCTCGCGGACCTCGCTGACCGAAAAGATCATTGAGCGCCCTCGCCTGCAGCAGCGCATTCGGGATGCCATCCCCGATCCGTCCGCTGCCTACATGATCTGCTTCAACGTCACGGAACTGGAGCGCGACCTTGCGCTTGGCCTCGACCTGCCAATCTATGGCTGTGACCCGGACCTGTTGTCCCTAGGCTCCAAGAGTGGCTCGCGGAAGATCTTCCGCGACGCCGGCATCGCGATGCCGGAAGGCTTCGAGGATCTCTCCACGCCGGATCAGATCGTGGACGCGCTGTTGGAGCTGAAGCAACGCCGACCTGCCATCAGGCGGGCGGTCGTGAAGCTCAACGAGGGATTCTCCGGCGAGGGCAATGCGGTCTTCGCCTATGAGGGCGCCCCTGAAGAGCCCGAACTGCGGAATTGGCTTCGCGGCCGCCTTCCGCACCTCGCTTTCGAGGCCAGGGACATGACCTGGGAGCTGTTCGAGGAGAAGCTCTCCGCCATGGGCGGCATCGTGGAGGAGTTCATCGAAGGCGAGGTGAAGCGCTCCCCCTCGGCTCAGTTCCGCATCGACCCTCTCGGCCAGCTGGAGCCCGTCTCGACCCACGACCAGGTCCTCGGCGGAGAGAGCGGACAGGTCTTTCTCGGCTGCACCTTTCCGGCCGACGAGCATTACCGTCTCGACATCCAAGAGGATGGTCTCAAGGCAGCCAGGGCACTCGCCGAGAAAGGTGTCTGCGGGCGCTTCGCCATCGACTTCCTGTCCGTTCTGGAAGGCAACGAGTGGCGTCATTACGCCATCGAGATCAACCTGAGGCGCGGGGGCACCACGCATCCCTTCATGATGCTCGAGTTCCTCACGGACGGCTGCTACGATCCGGCGACCGGCAACTTTCTCACCCCAGCCGGCCACCCCCGTTGCTACTACGCCTCCGACAATCTCGAATCCGCAATCTATCGGGGCCTCACCCCGGGTGATCTGATCGACATCGCGGCTCTCAACAGGCTCCACTTCGATGGAGCCTGCCAGAAGGGTGTCGTCTTCCACCTGATCGGCGCCCTGTCGGAGTTCGGCAAGCTAGGCGTCCTGTGCATCGCGCCCTCCCACGAGGAAGCGAACGCGCTCTACCGGCGCACGACCGAAGTGCTTGATCGGGAGAGCACAACGGTCTGACCCGCACGCTCAGCTCTCGTAGGTAATCTGCACCCGATCGGCGGCCTGACGCGCCCGCTCGCGGGCTTCCTCCACTGTCGTTCCGGACGCCAAGGCGACACCCATGCGGCGATGCTTGCGGGTCGTCGGCTTGCCGAACAGGCGGACTTCCACGTCCGCATCCTCGGAAGCAAGCTCCAATGCCTGTCGCAGCCCCTGAATCGAGAACCGTTCGGCCTCGCGGTCCGCCAGGATCACGGCCGATGCGGTCGGTCTGTTGAGGCGGACCTGCGGGATCGGCAGCCCCAGGACAGCACGGGCATGGAGATCGAACTCGGAGAGGTTCTGGGACAGGAGCGTGACGAGCCCGGTGTCATGGGGGCGGGGCGAAAGCTCCGAGAAGATCACCTCGTCCCTGGTGACGAAGAACTCGACCCCGAAGATCCCATGGCCACCCAGATTGTCGACCACCTTCGTGGCCATCTCCTTGGCATCGGCGAGCAGCTTCTCGGTCATCGGAGTCGGCTGCCAGGACTCCTGGTAGTCCCCCCGCTCCTGCCGGTGTCCGATGGGCTCGCAGAAGGACACGCCTTCGCGGGAGCGGATCGTCAGCAGGGTGATCTCGTACTCGAAGGCAACGAACTCCTCGACGATAACCTTCTTGCGGTCACCCCGCATGTTCGCCACGGCATCGTTCCAGGCCTGCTCCAGCTGATCAGCTGTCCGCACGGTGCTCTGGCCTTTTCCCGAGGAGGACATGACCGGCTTGATGACGCAGGGCAGCCCGGTGTGCTCGGCTCCGGCCCGGACCTCATCCAGGCTCTCCGCGTAGCGATACTTGGACGTGCGCAGCCCAAGCTCGGTGGCGGCAAGCTCGCGGATCCGGTCCCGATTCATGGTCAGCGAGGCTGCACGGGCGGAGGGCACGACCGTAAAGCCCTTGTCCTCGAACTCCTGCAGCACCTCGGTGCGGATCGCCTCGATTTCGGGCACGATGAAATCGGGCCGATGCTTCTCGATGGCGTGTCGGAGGGCATCGGCATCCAGCATGGAGAACACCTCGGCCTCGTCCGACACCTGCATGGCCGGCGCATTCGCATAGCTGTCGCAGGCCACCACATGGCACCCATACCGCTTGGCCGAAATCACGAACTCCTTGCCGAGTTCACCAGACCCGAGGAGGAGAATTTTGGCAGTGAACACGGGACGATCCTTTGGTTGTTTCCGGGTTGCGATGACGCTGGATGCCTCAGCCGACCGATATGGTCGAGTCGGTTCCGGCCGAAAAGAGCAATCGTGAACGCGAACCTAAAGCTGGGCTGGTTCTTGAACTCCTGAAAAAGCGTTGCTCCTGGCCATTTTTCCCGGGTTTCCCATGGATCTCGCTTCCTCCAGCCGCGTTCAAGAGCATCGAGCGGATTTCGGCCTCGCTTGCGCGCAGTGCAGCCCTGCCGTCTCAACCATGCATTACGCAAACCTGAGTGTCGTGAGTTAAGGGTCTGCCCAGGAGAAGCCCTATGCTAGCCAATAAGAAATCTTCGGAAACCCACAACCGGCGCGTGACCCGCGTCGACCCTCCGGCCCTCGAGGAAGCGATTGTAGCGGCCCAGGGGCTGACGGACGATGTCGAGAGCCAGATCGAGATTGCAGCGCAACTCATGGGAATGCCCGAGGACGAGGTCAGACCCGCCGTCCTGAAGGCTGCAGTTCCGCCGCCGGTTCGTCGTCCCATGCCCCTGGCAGACCGTTTCTCCATGGCGGATCGCAACGAAGGTCCTAAGGTGGTCGTGGTCGAACGCAAGCGCCCTCGCCTCGTCATGCCACGATAACCCTGTTATCCTGTTCTCCCGCCCGGTGGCGCTGGCCTGATCGGCTGGCGCCTTTGCGTTTTCTAACTACCCTCCTGCGCGATCACCCGAACAATGGTCAAAGGTATCATTCTCGCCTTCCTCGCCTTCGCGGTCTTCGCCTGGGGCGACGCCATCGTGAAGGCGATCGGCCATGGTCTCGATCCGTTCGAGGTGACCTTCTTCGGCTATCTCATCCCGCTGATCCTCTCCCCCGTCTTCATGAAGGCAGGCGACAGTGGGCTCGATATGGTGCGCTGGAACAGGCCTTGGCTCATGGGGCTCAGGGTTTTCCTGATTGCGGCTACGACGCCACTGAGCGTCATGGCGTTCCGAAGCCTGCCCTTTGCGGAGGCCTTCGCGCTCCTGTTCCTCATGCCGAGCCTGGTGACGGTTCTTTCCATCTTCGTCCTGAAGGAACATGTGCGCTGGCGACGGGGCCTTGCCGTCTGCGCCGCCTTCGTCGGAGTGCTGGTCATCGTGCGTCCGGGTTTCAGGGAGCTTCTGCCCGGCCATCTTGCAGCCCTCGCGGCCGCTTTATGCGCGGCCGGAGGGGTCATAACCGGCCGCATGATAGGCCACACGGAGAAGCGGTTCACCCTGATCAGCACGGTGTTCCTGGCGACGACCCTCTTGGCTGGCGTGCTGATGATCCCAGGCTTCGCCTGGCCTACAATGCATCAGTGGATCCTGCTCCTCGCCTTCGCCGCCACGGCATTCGCTGCGCAGGCCCTGTTCATCGTGGCGACCATGTACGCTCCGGCCGACCGCCTCGGGGCAGCCCAGTACAGTCAGATTCTGTGGGCTCTTGCCATCGGCGCCCTCTTCTTCGACGAGTGGCCTGACGTCCTCGCGCTTTTCGGCATCCTCATCGTGGTCGCAGCCGGCCTGTTCATCTTTGCCCGTGAGCAGACTCTCAAGCGAGGCCGGCCGGAGGCAGACCCATTGCCCGAAACCGTACCTGCCGCCTCGGCAGCGGCATCCACACCGCACTGAAGCTGCGCTGCTATCACAGAGGTGCGACTTCTGCTGCACCCGCGTTCACTCGCCTGCACCGTGCCCTATGTCCCTGATCCGGCAATCTTTGAGGCATGGGTCACAGCCCAGGCCCGTGAGGCAGGATGGAACTCGTGACAGGCGCGTATATCAACCGGATCGGCACGGCTGTGCCGGAGCATGACGTCCATCAGACCTTCATCGGCTTCGTCGACCGTTTCCTGCCCGAGCGAAAGGAAAAGCTCCTTTTCAGGCGCATGGTGCAGCGTTCCGGCATCGAGCATCGCTACTCGACCCTGGCGCCCAGTGAGAACCTGGACATCGCGGCCGATCAGGAAGGCTTCTTCCAGCCAGGGCAGTTTGCCGGGACTGCGGCCCGGATGGACCGTTTCGAAACCCATGCAGTCGACCTTGCGGAGAGGGCCGTCGAGGCCCTCGATCTGGGCGAGGAACTCTCCTCTCTCACCCATCTCGTCGTGGCATCCTGTACGGGCTTCACCGCCCCGGGGCTTGATCAGCAGTTGATGGAGCGGCTCGGCCTCAACCCATCCATCGAGCGCACCTTGGTCGGATTCATGGGCTGCGCGGCGGCCGTCAATGCCTTGAAGCTGGCGCACCACATCGTCCGGTCGGAACCCGCCGCGAAGGTGCTGGTCGTCAACCTGGAGCTCTGCACGCTTCATCTCCAGGAGACCTCCGACCTTGAGGTCATTCTCGGCGCCCTGCTGTTCGGCGACGGATGTGCCGCGAGCCTGGTGACGGCCGAACCGCGAGGCATTGCCCTCAAGGACTTCCGAGTCGCGACCATTCCGGAGACGCAGGATCTCATCACATGGCGCATCGGCGATGCCGGCTTTCAGATGAGCCTGTCCGGTGAAGTGCCGCAGCAGATCGCGAAATCGCTCCGTCATGAGGCGACCCGCAACGACGATAGGGGCATCCTGCGTGGCCAGCATAAGGACGACTTCGATCTCTGGGCCGTTCATGCAGGCGGGCGTACGATCCTCGATGCTGTCGAACAGGGCCTCGAACTCGCGCCGGATGCCCTGCGCTGGTCTCGCGGTGTTCTGCGGGATTTCGGCAATATGTCGTCGGCTACCCTGATGTTCGTGCTCGATCGCATGATGCAGCAGGCGCCACCGGATTCGAGAGGCTTCGGCATGGCCTTTGGGCCTGGACTGGTCGCCGAAACCTTCCGGTTCGACATCGCAGGATAACCGTCGCCATGGGCCGGAGCTTCGCCGAGCGCAGCCACGAGACGGAGCTGATGGACACCGAGGCCGTCAGCGTCGAGGACTACCGGGCCTGCCTCAAGGACCTCGCCACGGTCAATGCGTTGACTCTGACCCACCGCCCAATCCTGGCCTGGCTCGATCGCGCTACCCGTCGCCTGGCACCGAATGAACGCGTGACGGTTCTCGATGTCGGCTACGGCTATGGCGATCTCCTGCGCAAGATCCATGCCTGGAGCGGGCGTAAGGGCCGTGCCGTCGATCTGGTGGGGGTCGACCTCAATCCCATGAGCGAACCCATTGCCCAAGCCGCCACCCCTTCCGGGGTTCCCATCGAGTACCGGACAGGCGATGTCTTCGACTACAAGCCCGAACGGCCCATCGATTTCGTCATCAGCTCCCAGACGACGCATCATATGTCGAATGAAGAGCTGGCGACCTTCATCCGCTGGATGGAGCAGATCACGGCACGCGGGTGGTACATTGCCGACCTGCACCGCCATCCCGTCCCGTTCCACGTCTTCGGCACCCTCGCGCGCGTCGCCCGCTGGCATCGCTTCGTACAGCACGACGGACCTGTCTCCATCGCCCGCAGCTTCCGGAAGGCGGATTGGGACAGCGTCCTGAAGGCGGCGGGGCTGGAGCCCAAAGCGGCGGAGATCCGCTGGCATGTCCCGTTCCGCCTCTGCGTGAGCCGGCTCAAATGAGCGGCCACCGTTCCGAAGAGGTCGTGATCGTAGGCGGAGGACTCGCTGGCGCCTCGACCGCCTGCGTTCTTGGTAGGAAAGGACGGTCGCCGCTTCTCCTGGAGCGAGACTCCGGGCCTCGGCACAAGGTTTGCGGCGAGTTCCTCAGCATCGAGGCTCAGACGTATCTCGCCCGGCTCAGCATCGATCTCGACGCCTTGGGTGCGAGCCGGATTTCGCGCTTGCGGTTGTATCATCGTGAGATGCAGACCGAAGTCGATTTACCCTTCCTGGCGCGTGGCCTCTCCCGAAAGGTTCTGGATGAGGCGCTGCTGGAAAAGGCCATATCGCATGGTGTTCGGGTGATGCGTGGAGTGACCGCGCGATCCATCACCGCCGAGGAAAACGCTAATTGGATTGATGCGGGTCCATTTGGCAACGTTCGAGCGGAGACGCTCTTCCTGGCCAGCGGCAAGCATGATCTCAGGGGCGTCAAGCGTTCGGCATCGGGATCCATCAACGATCTCATCGGCTTCAAGATGCATTACCGGCTCTCGACGCAGCAGCGAGCCGCCCTTGATGGCGCTATCGAGGTCATCCTGTTCAGCGAAGGTTATGCGGGTCTGCAGCTGATCGAGGACGGCGTTGCCAATCTTTGTCTGGTCGTAAGCCAGGAGCGTTTTGAGCAGGCTGGCAAGAACTGGAGCAGCCTCATCGAGCGGATCACTCGCGAATGTCCGCTCCTGGCAGATCGGCTGCGGGATGCGCAGGCGATCTTCGACAAGCCCTTATCGATCTTCCAAATCCCTTATGGCTTCGTTCATGACCCAACCTTGGTCGAGCCCCAGGGCCTCTTCCGCCTCGGGGATCAGATGGGCGTGATCCCCTCCTTCACCGGTGAGGGCATGTCGATGGCCCTGCACAGCGGGCATCTCGCCGCCTCGATGTTTCTTCGCCATGGCTGCACCAGCGCCGATTTTCATCGGAAGATGGCATCCGACATCCAGCGACAGGTTCGGCTCGCCTTTCTGCTCAACAAGGCTGCGCGCTTCGGACCCGGTCAGGCAGCCCTCTTTCACCTCTGCCAGACATGGCCTTCTCTCATGCGGCAGGTTGCAGCCTTCACCCGAATCCGGGAGGGCTCAATGCAGAGCGCGCTGGTTCTCCCATGATCGTGCCGCGGGAGATTCAGACAACGGACGCCGTGGCGGAGCACTACGACGAACTCGACCCGTTCTATCGCGAGATCTGGGGTGAGCATGTCCATCACGGTCTCTGGACAAGCGGCCGGGAGGCCCCTGACGAGGCGGTCGAAGCCCTTGTCGCCCATCTGGCCGATACACTGGATCTCCGACCGGGCCAGCATGTCTGCGATGTCGGCTGCGGCTATGGTGCGACGGCCGAGTGGCTCGCGCGCCACTACGATGTTCGCGTGACCGGCGTCACGGTCTCGTCCGCGCAGCTTCGGCAGGCGCGGACACGCAGCACCGCGTCGCCCCTGCTGCACTTCATCCGGCAAGACTGGCTCGAGAACACCTTCGCGGACGAGACCTTCGACCATGTGATCGCCATCGAGAGTTCTGAGCACATGTCGGACAAGCAGCGGTTTTTCGACGAGGTGTTTCGCACCCTGCGCCCCGGTGGGCGGTTAGCCATTTATGCCTGGCTTGCTCGTGACGGCGCCCGCCGGTGGGAGGAGCGCTACCTGCTGGAGCCGATCTGCCGCGAGGGGCGTTTGCCTAGCATGGGCAGTGAAGCGGAGTATCGCGCATGGGCCAGCAATGCAGGCCTCGTGGTCGACGGCTTTGAAGATCTCAGCGCCAGGGTGAGACGTACGTGGGCGCTCTGCACGAGGCGGGTTGCGACAAAACTTCTAACCCATTCCCGATATCGACGTTACCTGCTGGACGCCCGCGCCAAGAACCGGATCTTCGCCCTGAGCGTTCCTCGCATCTGGATCGCTTATCTCACCGGCTCGATGCGCTATGGTCTCCTAAGGGCGCACAAGCCCTGATAGCTCCCGGAAGTTCTCTACGACTGTGCCGAACGAGCGAGCAATTCCGCCGTGTCGTATGCACCCATTGCGCTCGCCAGGGCTTCAGCGGTGAGCCCGCCGGCATCACGCGCCTGAGGATCCGCACCGCGAGAAAGCAACATCTCGACGATCTCGACCCGGTTGAACATGGCTGCGACCATGAGCGGGGTCTTGCCACCGTCACCCCGGCCGTTCACGTCAGCGCCGCCGTCGAGAAGGCTCTCCACCGATGCCATGTCGCCCTTGAAGGCTGCTCCGGCGAGAGGCGTCTGGCCGCGATCATTGGCGAGTTCCGGGTCAGCCCCATGCTCGAGCAGAAGCCGAACGGCCTCAGCATGACCGTGATAGCTCGCCAGCATCAGAAGCGAGTCGCCCTTCTCGTTGCGCAGGTTCGGCGGCAATCCCATGCGGAGAAGGTCGCCCAGCTCCTGCACCTGCCCCGCCCTTGCATGCTGGAAGACACGCTGCGCGAAGGCGATGGTCTCCTCGTCCAGCTCCGGAGCTGGTTTCGGCATCTCGTCCGTCATCGCGGTTTCCCTATCCAATGGATGCACTTGTCGAGCCGGCGCTGAGGCATCGAGCGAGAAGATGGAGCGCTCCGGAGCCGTCGACACCCAGGGCCACCTGCACAGGGCTTCCTTCTGGATCGATCGCAAGCGCTCCAGCCGCGTCAGAACCTCCTGTGTCAACGCAAAGCCGAAGCTCCTCGATCCGGAAAAGCTCGGGCGCGAGGGCGTACAACATCACGCAGGGATCATGGAGCGGACGGCTCTCCCGGTTCGTCGCAGCCTCGAAATAGGATTCGATGAGGCTGGCTACCATGGAGGCCATGGGCTTTTCGCTCGCAGCAAGCGTCTCGACGAAGTCACGGGTAGCGCGTACGCGGCGGGTGACGTCGAGGGGAATGAGCACGAGGGGCAGGCCGGATTCGACGACAACCGCGGCCGCCTCTGGATCGGCCCACAGGTTGAACTCGGAGCACGGTCCGACGTTGCCGTGCTCGTGAATCGCGCCGCCCATGGCGATGATCCTGCCGATACGCCTTGCAGCCTCGGGCTGCTCAAGAACCAGACGGGCCAGATTCGTCAGCGGTCCGAGAGCGAGTACGTCGACAGTGCCCGCCGGCTCACCGAGCAGGAAGTCCGCCAGCCACTCCACGGCGTGCTGGCTCTCAGGGAGCCGTGCGGGGTCAGGCAAGGCGACACCGCCGATGCCGTCTTCACCATGCAGGTTCAGCGGCTCGGGTCCCACCCGCGACAGCGGCGCGGCTGCTCCCTGAAACACCGGAATGTCTCCCCGGCCGGCAAAGGCAAGAAGGCGGCCGGCATTGCGCGTCGTGGTTTCGAGGCCGATGTTGCCCGCCACGGTCATGATCCCGGCGATGGTGAAGTCAGGCGAAGCGAGTGCCATGAGAATGCCGATAGCATCGTCGATGCCGGGATCGGTGTCGATGACGGTCAGGCGGGGTTTTGCGGGGGTCATGATCGGGGTAGAAACCTTCCAGGTCCGTGTGGTGTCTTATCCGACAGCGGACCGCTTTTGACCATAGCCGCAGGTGCGCCGTGACCCATTCCGCTTCGCTTCCCGACGACCTTCTGGTGAATGCTGCGGATGAAGTGGCAATCCGTCAGGATCTCATGCTGGTCGCACTTGGCAAGCGTCCGGCGGATCTGCTCCTGCGCGTCGGACGGCTGCTCGATGTCCACACCCGCACGTGGCTCGATGATCAGGAGATCGCAATCCGCGGTCGGCGCATCGCCTGGACCGGACCCGCGGGTACGTTCCCGGGAACCGCCGTCGCGCAGGAGGACCGCTCGAACCTCGCCGCCGTTCCCGGCTTCGGCGAGGTGCACAAGCACATCGAAAGCTCCCACATCACACCCGAATACGAGGCAGCGTTGGTCCTCCCGCGTGGCAATACCTGGACCTGCGAGGCAAGCCACGAGTTCTCGAACGTGGATGGTCCGCACAATCTGGAATTCTGGCTGACCGCGCGCCGGCATGGCTCGCCTATGAAGATCTTCCCGCTCCCGGGATCGGCCGTGCCGCCCACGGCCTATGAATGGGGTGGCGGCTATTACGGCTACGACGAGCAGGCGGAGTTCCTGAAGCAGAGCCTGATGGTGGCCGGCCTCGACGAGGTGATGGACTGGCCTGCGGTCTGGAACCCTGAGAACCCGTCCCACAAGCGGCTGTGGGGCATGATCCAGGCTACATTCGAGAAGCGCGGCGTCGTCGAAGGCCATGGCGCCGGCCTGCGGGACCTCGACTCCATCAACGCCTTCGCGGCGGCAGGCCTCGCGTCGGATCATGAAGGTTGGACCGCCGAGGAGGTGTGGGACAAGCTGCGCCACGGTATCTTCATCGAGATTAGGCCGCATTCCATGCCGGAGATCATTCAGGGCCTGCTTGAACGCGGCCTCTCGGACTGGTCCCAAGTCGCCTTCGCCACCGATGATCGCAGCGCTTCCGACACCCTGAAAATAGGAGCAACGGACTACAACGTGCGCCTTGCCATCCAGTCCGGTCTCTCGCCGGAGGTCGCAATCCAGTGCGTCACCATCAACCCGGCGCGTCACATGCGGCTCACGCCCTGGGTCGGCAGCATTGCGCCGGGCCGCTTCGCCGACCTCGTGCTGCTCGACGATGTGGAAACCCTCTCCATTGCCGAGGTGTGGGCCGATGGCCGCCAAGCCTCCCGGGGTACGGATTATCTCGGTCCCCTGCCCGCCATCGACTGGCCCGAATGGGCGTCAAAGACGGTCAATATCCGGCGCAGGATCGAGCCGTCGGATTTCGCCATAGCGGCCGAGCCCGGCCGTGCCATGATGAAGGCGGCGCTACTGCGGCCCTTCCATTGGCATGACGAGTTCATCACGATGGAATTGCCTGTCGTAAACGGCGAAGTCCACCGAGACCTATCCCGAAACGTCACCAAGTTCGCCATCGTCGACCGCTTCTCAGGCGAGGCGAAAATCTCGCGCATGTTCTGGCTCGGCTGTGGACCGAAGACGCCCGACACGGCTGTCGGCTGCACGGTCGCGCACGACAAACACAATCTCTGGATTGTCGGATCATCTGACGATGCCATGGCGATGGTGGCCAATCGCGTGGCGGAGATCGGCGGCGGCTGGGTTCTCGTCAGCGGCGGCAAGGTACTGGCCGAGATGCGCTACGAGATCGGCGGGCTAATGACCCAGCGTCCGGCGGAGGAACTCGATGGCGACATGCAGCAGCTTTACGCACAGGCCGAAACCATCGAGTGGCTCTACGAGCCGACCTTCTCACCCCGGTGGTATCCGGGTTTCCCCGAGCGGCTGCAATTCGCGACGCTGACCTGCGCGCCATGGCGCTGGGTCCTGGTCGCGCCCTGCGAAGCCGCGCCTCAGGGCTTCGTGAATGTGGCGACCGGGCAAACGCACCCGGTCGTCTGGTGAGGCTCAACCGGCAGCATCGATCCGGGCCATCTCGGCCTTGAACGCTGTCGCGATCTGGCCGGCATCGCGCAGGATTTTCTTGCGCTCCAGGCTTTCCACATTTCGGTCGCGCATCACCCACCGGCCGCCGACCATTACGTCCTGCACGTCCACCGGCATGGCGGAGAACACGAGCGTCGCGTAGATGTCGTAGACCGGCTGCAGGCGCGGCGCGGAGAGGTCGATCCGGATGAGGTCCGCCTGCTTGCCGGGCTCGAGCGATCCGATGCGGTTGTCGAGGCCAAGCACCTGCGCGCCTTCCAGCGTCGCCATACGGATTACCTGGGCGGCCGGCATGGGCTTGCGGCTGTGGCCGAGCAGCTTCTGGAACATGGAGACCGGTCCGAACTGGCTGAACAGGTCCAGCGTGTTGCCGCTCATCGGACCATCGGTAGCGATGCCGACCTTGATGCCGGCCGCCCGCATGGCCTCGATGGGCGCGATGCCGCGTCCGGCCTTGGCGTTGGAGCGTGCGTTGTGGGCGACACGCACATCCGATTTCGCCATGCGCTCGATCTCGAACGGATCGACGTGCAGGCAATGGGCGGCGATCAAGCCAGGAAGCAGCAGGCCTGCCTTCTCGACCACCGCGACGGGCCGCAATCCATGGTTCTTGCGGCACCATTCCATCTCGCTGTCCATTTCGGCGAGATGGAGCTGCACCGGGACATCGCGATGCGCCTCGGCCCAGTGAGCGACGCGGGTCATCACCGCGATATCGGTCGAGTAAGGCGCGTGAGGGGCGATGGAGGGGGTAATCCGGTCGTGACCCGAAAACTCGGATACGAGTTCCTCGACCAGGGCAAAGCCCTCATCGATGGTCTTGTGATCCGGCGGGTCGAATGTCGCCAGCGTCTGGCCGACGACGCCGCGCAAGCCGGCCTGATCGAGAGCCCGCCCGACCTCGGCCTCGTAATAATACATGTCGGCGATGGTGGTGACGCCGGCTTCAATCGATTCGAGCGCCCCCAGGAGCGTGCCTACGCGCACCATCTCGGGCGTCACGAACTTGCGCTCCATCGGCAGCACATAGCGGAACAGCCGGTCGTCCACGTCCTCACCGAGCCCACGGAACAGGGTCATCGCCAGATGGGCATGGGGGTTGACCATGCCGGGCATGACCACGTCGCCGTCGACATCGACGATCTCGGCGCCTTCCATCTGCGGCGGTTCGCCGGAACCAAGGGCCTGGATCGTGCTGCCCTCGATGTGGATCCACCCGTTCTCAATAACGCTCATGCTCCCGTCGATGGGGAGCAGGCAGGCATTCCTGATGAGGATCGATGCCATCACCGGGCCCCCTCGTTGGCCAGAATGGTGCACTGCTCCGGCATGGGCACGAGCTTCGAGCTGGTGCCGGCCTCAAGCGGTGTCGTGAGGCTGCCGTTGGCGACGAGGTGACCGGCCGGAGTCTCGCACTGATACTGGTAGGCGCGCCCCAGATAGGTTCGCAGGCCCAACTGGGCAGGGAGGCCTTCTGCGGCGGGATCGGTCGACACCACCAACCCGTCAGGCCGCGTCGCCAACAGGAAGGTGTCGGGAATCGCGCCATAGGCAGCTTGCGACAGCCTGAGAGTCATCCCGGCTGTGTCCGCCGTGACCACGTCGCCGTCGCGTGCAACGACCTTGAACGGGATGATGTTCTCGAAGCCGACAAAGCGGGCCACGAAGGTGTTGGCGGGACGCCGATAAAGCACTTCCGGCCGGTCGAACTGCATGAGCCGTCCGGCATTCATGATGGCGACGCGGTCAGAGATCGAGAAGGCCTCCTCCTGGTCGTGGGTGACATAGACCGAGGTGGTGCCGTTCGACCGCTGCAGCTGGCGGATCTCCACGCGCATGTCGACCCGGAGCTTGGCATCGAGATTCGAGAGCGGCTCGTCGAACATCAGCAGTGGCGGCTCGATGACTAGCGCCCGTGCCAGGGCAACGCGCTGCTTCTGTCCGCCCGAGAGCGCACCGGGCGCACGATCAGCTAAGGCCGCCAACCCGACACGCTCCAGCATGGCCATCGCCCGCTTGCGGCGCTCCGCCGACCCGACGCCGCGCTGCTTGAGCCCGAAGGCAACATTGTCGAGCACGGAGAGATGCGGGAACAGGGCGTAGTTCTGGAAGACGAGGCCGATATCCCGCTTATGGGTTGGCAGTCGCGTCAGGTCGCGGCCTCCGAGCTGGATCGATCCGGTGGTTGGCGTGAGGAAGCCCGCAATCAGGCGCAGGGTCGTGGTCTTGCCGCAGCCGCTGGCACCGAGAAGCGAGACGAGTTCACCGGCCTGGACCGAGAGCGAGAGGTCTTCGAGGACCTTGGTCGTCCCGTAATGGGCGGAGACTGCGTGGAGATCGAGGGGCTGTGTCACGGAAAACTACTTCGCAAGAAAGGTGAGGCCGAGGGTTCGCTCCACCACGGCCATGACGGCCACGGTGAGGAACATCAGGAGCACGGAAACGGACGCCACGGTGGGATCGAAGAACTGTTCCACGTGGGCGAGGATCTGGATCGGCAGGGTGCTGATCCCCGGCCCCGTCAGGAAGAGCGACACCGACACGTCGTTGAGCGAGGTGATGAACGCGAGGATGAAGGCTGCGATCACTCCAGCCCTCACATTCGGCAGCACGATGGTGAAGAAGGTCTTGGCCGGCGCGCTGCCCAGGCTGATCGCCGCCTCCTCGATGGAGAAGTCGAAGGAGGCGAGGCTCGCGCTGATCACGCGAACCACGTAGGGCAGCACGATAAGCGTGTGGCCGATGAGGAGAGACAGGAAGATGGGCGCACCAGTGCCGACCGTGAACGACTTGAGCAAGGCGAAGCCAAACACGATCTCGGGCACGAGGATCGGCAGAACGAACAATGTCCCGAGCCATTTCGGCAGTTCGATCCGGAAGCGGTTGAGCGCATAGGCTGCCGGAATGCCGATCAGGAGCGCGATAAGCGTCCCCATGAGGGCGATCTGGAGGCTTGTCACGATGGTTCGCCGGAAGGCGCTGATCTCGAAGATGTTCTCGAACCAGCGCAGGGACAGCCCCTGCGGCGGGAAGGTGAGATACGTCGTGTCACTGAGCGCCGCGCCGACTACAATGACCAGCGGCAGCATCAGAAACAGGTAGACCAGCGCGGCGACGCCGATGAGGATGGGATGAGGTCTATCGGGCATCACGTAGCCATGGGATTGATGCGGCGGGCGATATGGCTCATCGCGAGGACGATGGTGATGGTGATCACCGTCATGATGGCCGCGATGGTCGACGCGCCGACCCAGTCGAAGGACACCATGGCGCGCTGGTGAAGCAGTGTCGCGAGCACTGTCTGGCGTTCGCCGCCGAGCAGCTGCGGAGTGGCATAGGCCGTGAAACTGCCTGTAAAGACCAGCACGGCGCCGACGATCAAGCCCGGAACGGCCAGGGGCAGGAGCACCTGCCAGAAGGTGGCAAGCGGCGAGGCGCCGAGAGACGAGGAAGCCTGCAGAACATCCCTGGGGATATTCTCCAGCACACCGACGAGAGAGAGAACCATCAGCGGCACGAAGAGATAGACCATGCCGACAATGACGGCTCCTTGCGTATAGAGCATCTCGAGCGGCTCGCTGGTGATGCCGAGCGCCAGCAGGGTCTGGTTCAGGATGCCGTTCCGGCCCAGGATGATGAGCCAAGCGAAGGCACGAACCACGACGCCGGTCAGAAGCGGAAACACGGCCGCCACGATGAGCAGGCTCTTCAGCTTCCCCGGCGCGCGGGAGACCACATAGGCGGTCATGAAGCCGAAGATCAGGGAGATGATCGTCGTGATGGCTGCGATCTGCAGCGTCCGAAACAGGACGGTCGTGCGGAAGCCGCTGTTGAAATAGGAAATGTAGGGAGCAAAGACCCCGCGCGGATCTATGAAGGTGCCGGCGATCACGGCTCCAATGGGTATGAGCAGGAAGCCGATGACGGCGAGTGTGGCGGGCGCGGAGAGCGCCCACCCGGTTGCGCCGTTGCGGCGCCAGAAACGTCTTGCGGTCATGATGGCTGGATTACTTCCCGAAGACCTCGCTCCAGGCATCGATCCAGTCGTTCTTGGCCGCATTGAGCTTTTCATAATCGAGGCGCTTGAGCGACGAGATCATCTGAGGCCCATAGGTCCAGCGGGCTGCCTCCTCGGGCTTCAGCTGCACGGCAGTCGCGACGGGAGCATCCACGCCTCGCTCGGCCAGCGTCTGCTGAATCTTGGGATCGAGGATGAAGTTGATGAACTGGTGTGCGAGGTCCGGGTTCGCCGCGCCCTTGGCGATGTTCACCGTGTTCAGGGTGGCGTAGTCACCGTCCTTCAACTCGGCCCAGCGCACGGTCGGCACGGCCGCCTGGATCTGGGCCAGGGTGAAGTCCTGCGCCATGGCAACCGACACCTCGCCGGTGGAGAACAGGTTCACGAGCTCGGAACCAGTGTTGTAGTTCTTCACCACGTTGGGCTTCAGCTGCTCGATGGCCTTGAAGGCGGCTTTCTCGTCCTTGTAGGGGTCGACGCCAGCCTTGTTGGCTGCAACCAGAACGGTCATCGGACCGGCCGTGGTGGTGATACCCGGCAGAGAGACACGGCGCTTGAGATCCTCACGCCACAGATCATTCCAGGAGGTGATCGGCGGGTTGACCTTGGCGCTGTCATAAATGATGCCGACGCGGCCGATGGTGTAGGCCGGGCCAAACTGGCCCTGAGGTGCGCGGGCCAGCTCATAGATGCCGTTCAGGTTGGGAAGCTTGGAGCGGTCGACCGGCTGGAACAGGCCTTCCTGGATGCCGATCTGGGAGTAGCTGTCGGTGAGATAGACCACGTCGACGCCGCTGCCGCCGCGGATCTTGATCTTGTTCAGGCGGTCGGCGTTGTTGCCGGTCTCGAACACCAGCTCGCAGCCGCATTGCGCACGGAATGGCTTGAGAACGATCTCTTCCAGCTTGTCGCCATTAAAGCCCCACCAGGAGATCGTGAGGGTCTTGTTCTGAGCCATAGCCGGAGCTGAAGACAGCGCCGTCAGAAGAAAGGCCGTGCTTACAAGCGGTTTGTACCAACGCCCTACCATCTCCGGATCTCCTAGGTTTCGATGTTTCGCTGCGACGGGGCCGTTACCCGGTCGAGGTGCCATAGGCATTAACACAATCATGGCCATGGAAAAGCCCTGCCCACCACGGACATTGCCCACGTTACAGACATTCTGCTCAAAAAGCTCGCAAATCAAAAAGAGGCGCCCAGCCACCGGCGGATGTCCGCTTGAGCCGTGGCGTGCGCAGCACGCCGACGACCCGTCCCGGCCATTCGGGGCTGATGGTCGCGAGCTTGTCGCGCCAGAAATCCGTCTGGAGCATCGCCGCACCGATGGCGACGGGCCTGATCCCGCATGAGGCGAGGAGCTCCAGAGCAGCGGCGATGGAACGTCCGCTGCTGATCACATCGTCCACCAGCAGGACACGCCTGTCCTCGATCAAGGGCAACATGCGTGGGTCGAGATAGAGCCGCTTCACCTGCTCTGGGCTGGTGATGGACGTCATCGGCACCGATAGATCCTCGCGATACCAGAACTTGCGGGAGGTCCCGAGGGGAACATAGCGGCTGTGCCCCAGCTTCCTGGCCGTGCCGCTCGCCAGGGTGAGCCCCAATGTCGGAAGCCCGACCACGACCTCCGGAGCGAAGGCGCGGACCTTCTCGGCAAGGCTGGCGCAGAGCGCATCCTCCACGGCAAAACTGGCCTGGTTGATGATGAGCGATGCCAGAGCGTGCTCCCCATCCGCCAGCTCCCGGATCGGCAGACGCAGCTGGCGTCCATCCTCGAACTCTGCCGGATAGAAGAAGCGATGTCCCTCTGTCGGCTGCCGTTCGAAGGTCGACGGCAGGTGGATTTCCTGCCAGAAATCGTGGGGCTGCATCGCTCGCTCCTGTCGGTCAGCCGTGCGAAGGATGATTGTGGGCTGTCCTCTGCCGGGTTATCGAACGATTCGAGCCGGCATATCCAGGACGACAGCACAATGCCCCTTCAGGACCTCATCCAGGCGGACCTATCATTCCTGCGCAGCCTTCGCCAAGATCTTCATGCCCACCCGGAGCTGGGTTTCGAGGAGGAGCGGACGAGCGGGATTGTCGCTTCCCTCCTGGAAGAGGCCGGCCTTCAGGTACATCGGGGACTGGGCAGGACAGGTGTCGTCGGCACCCTGCAGATCGACAACGGCACGCGCACTATCGGCCTTCGTGCCGACATGGACGCACTGGCCATGCCGGAGCAGGCGGAGCGTCCGTACAAGTCGAAATTTTCCGGCAAGATGCATGCCTGCGGTCATGACGGGCACACCACGCTTCTGCTGGGAGCAGCTCGCTACCTGGCCAAGACCCGCAACCTCTCCGGTACAGTCCATTTCATCTTCCAGCCGGCTGAGGAAGGCCGGGGCGGCGCGAAGAAGATGGTGGAAGATGGGCTCTTCGACCTCTTTTCCTGCGATGCTGTCTACGGTCTGCACAACATGCCGGGACTGGCCGTGAACGAGATGGCCGTCACCCCTGGCCCGCAGCTTGCCTCGTCGGACAGTTGGTTCGTGACCTTCAAGGGCGTCGGTACTCATGGCGCCAAGCCCCATCTCGGCAAGGATCCGATTACGGCGAGCGGCCACTTCCTCTCCGCCTTGCAGACCATCGTGGGGCGCGTGGTCAACCCGTTGCAGCCTGCGGTGGTGAGCGCCTGCTCCGTACAGGCCGGGGACCCACGGGCTCTCAACGTTATCCCGGATGTGGTCGAGATCGGCGGCACGGCGCGGGCCTATTCCGCCGAAATACGCAACCAGCTTGAAGTGGAAATCGGGCGTCTCGCCCGAGGCATTGCGGCCATGTTCGACATCGACGTATCGTACGAGTTTCGCAGGCGTATCCCACCGGTGATCAACCATGCCGATGCCACGGCCCGCGCCCTCAAGGCCGCGCAGGTCGTCTGCGGATCCAAGGTCGTGACGAACTTCGAGCCCTCGACCGCGGGAGACGACTTCGCGTTCTTCGGTGAGGCCGCGCCAGGCGCCTATGTGTGGCTCGGAAACGGCCCTGCCGTCGACGGGGCGCTTCACCACAACACGGCCTACGACTTCAACGACGATGCCATCCCGACGGGTGTCGCCTTTTGGGTCGCGCTCGTCGAGCAGGAGCTTGCAGCCTAGCGCCTCCTGGCGCGGTGCTGCTCCAGTTCGCCTGTATCGGCCTCGGATCGGCGGCGCCGGTTCTTTCTTTGCTTCTGAGGGGCCTTGCCTCTGTCCCGCCGCGCCTTGTCCTCGGGCTTCCGACGATGCGAAACGGACGTCGAGACAAGCTTCTCCTCGATCTTGGCGTTGAGGCTTGCGCGCAGATCGACGACGGCCTCCACCTCCTCGAAGACATCCGGATAGCGCTGGGCGAGCCAGAGCCAGGAGGTGGCGATCTTCACCCGGGCCTCCAGCTTCAGGAGATCCGTGTTGACGCCGAAATCGGGCGCCTGCACACGCCCGTCGCGGGCATGCTGCCGGGCCCAGTCGACAAGCAGTTCAACGGCCAGCTGCTCGCGTCCATCGACCGGGGCCATGGAGTAGGACAACCGATGGAGGATCGGCATGTCCACGGTATCGAGAAGCGTTGCCAGCGCGATCATCTCGTCCATGTCGGCCATGCGCAGATCCGGGTGGCCCGCGACAAGCGTGTCGTTCAGATGTTGCAGCACGCGGCCGAGCCGATCCGTCTGCAGCACCTCGCTTGCCGACAGCACGGTCTCCTGGTTCGGGCGGACATAGGCCTTGCCCCGCAGCTTGCCGGCATCGCCGGTCAGCGCATTGCCGATGATCTTCTCCACCTGCGCGTAGCCGCCGACCTCCGGCAGAGCCGTCACGAGGCCTTCGTCGTGGTGGCCGAAGCGCCCTGCCCGGCCGGCAATCTGCTTGATCTCCATGGCCGTGAGCTGGCGATCGCGGATGCCGTCAAACTTCCGCAAGGTGGAGAACACGACCCGCCGGAGCGGCCCGATGTTCAGGCCCATGCCGATGGCGTCGGTCGCGACCAGTATCTCGGCCTCGCCATTGCGGAAGCGCGCAGCCTCGGCCCGGCGAACCTCGGGACCCAGCGCGCCATAGACGGTCGCCACCGTGCGCCCGGACTGGACGAGGCGCGTGCGCAGGTCGTGCACATCCCGGCGGGTGAAGGCCACCACCGCATCGCCGCGAGTCAGTTTGGCGAGGTTGGCCGGAACGCCTTCCACGCGCAGCCTGCCCTTGCGCTTGAGGATCTTCACCTCCAGCGGCTCGCCGGTCATGGCAAGCAGGTGCTCGACGAGAGGGATCGCCTCCGGCGCTCCCGTCAGCACCACGAGCTTTGCGGGGGCGCCGACCATCGCCTGGGTCCAGGCCCAGCCGCGGCTCGGATCCCCCAGCATCTGCACCTCGTCGATGACGCAGACATCGACCACACGATGCAGATCGAGCGTCTCGATGGTCCGGGCGATGTGCGTCGCGCCTTCCGGCAGCACCCGCTCCTCGCCTGTCACCATGCCGGCTGGAAGCCCCTCCTCGCTCATGCGCTCGAAATGCTCGAGCGCCAGGAGCCGCAGAGGTGAAAGGATTTCGGCGGTCTCGGCTTCGCGCGCGAGCTTCAGCGCTTCATAGGTTTTGCCCGAGTTGGTCGGCCCGGCGAGGAACAGGAAGCGGCGGTCGAGGGAACGGGCGACCGGGAAGATCGCCGCGTAGCGCTCATAGCCGGACGCCTCGCGGATCTGGGCTTCGCGCAGGTGCCGGAGCCTCCGGGCTGCGGCCTTCGAGCGATAGTCGTCGAGCTTCTGGCGCAGTTTGCGCGCAGCACCGGCAGGACCGCCCTTGTCGGAGGCATGGACCCGGTCGAGCTTGTCGAGAGCGGCACGAATGCCGCTTAGGATCGCCTGCCGCTCGTCCGCATCCTCGAAGGCGTCGAGGTAGGTCTCCAGCTCGTCGCGCCAGCCAGCCAGCTCCTGCTCGCAGACCTCGAAGGTGGCGTCGCGCAGCTCGATCAGCCGGGCTTCCAGTGTCTCGGAAGCAGCCGCAAGCTCGGCACGCTCGACGCGAGCCGGCGCGAGCGTCACCGCGGCGACCTCCACCGGTTCTGCGAAAGCAAACTCGATGGCGATCTCGATCGGCTCACTGTCCGGCAGAACCTGCATGGGCTGGCTGAACACGGCACGGTAGCCGGCGAAAACGCGCTCGGGCTTCCAGCGTCCGCTCTCGATCCGCCGGATGTCCTCCGCGACGTATATGCCCGTGTTCCTGCGAACAGGAGCCAGGATGCTTTGACGCCGCCGATGCGCCGCATCGTCGTGAGGTTGGTCGGCAGACCTGTCCCCCTCTTTTCGACGCGCAGGGGCACGGAGTTCCAAGCCGCTCTCGTCGCCATGCTCCCGCCACGCAGGAACCTCGGCGGCGAGCGGGGCCACGACCTCGGGGTCGAACATCGGTTCCTCAACGTTGCGCCCGCGTCTTTGGACTGTACGGCGCTCCGCCACCGGGATCAGCCCAGCGTCGATCCAACGCTCGCATTCGGCTTGGCTGGCGAGCAGGATCCCCGGCAGGTGGTTGAGGCTGACAAGGTTCTTTGATTTCTTGGACATTCAGATTTCCGAAAGGCGGCTCCCGCCTCGTTCATGGACAGCCTGTCGTCGCAGCTTGCGCCGCGTGTCCGGGTAAACTCCAGAAGGCTGCAGATGTTTTCGAGTGTCGCTGTGAAGCGATGACGACCCCGCTGCTCCGGCCATGCTCTTGGAGTCGTTGCAGGGGTTAAGATATTGAGGTGCCGCGCCTTTCCTATGTGATCACTGCAGAGTGCAATATCAAGGGAGCCGCTGGCTATGGGCGGCTCCCCTCCGCAAAGCCTTATCCCCTGCCGAATAGAGCCTGTTCCGGCTCATGCGGTACCGTCGCCCTTCAACGTCCTTCGCAGGAAGGAAAGGCCCAACGCGGAGAGGAAAGCCGCCTGCTCCTTGTTGGCGGCGCCATGGCCGCCGTCGTCGGGCTCGTAGAAGAAGACCGGTTGCTCCATGGCCTCCAGCTTGGCCGCCATCTTGCGGGCATGGCCGGGGTGAACTCGGTCATCCCGCCGGGACGTCACGAGCAGCACGGGGGGATAGGCGCGGCCCTGCTCCAGATTCTGGTAGGCGGAAAATCCCGCCATGTAGGACCAATCTTCAGGCCTGTCCGGATCGCCATATTCCGCCACCCAGCTCGGCCCCGCCAACAGGCGCGTATAGCGCTGCATGTCGAGGAGCGGTACGGTGCACCAGACCGCCCCGAAGCGCTCCGGATACCGGGTGAGCATGTTGCCCACGAGCAGACCGCCATTGGACCCGCCATAGGCCGCAAGCTGCTCCGGTGTCGTCACTCCCCGTTTGGCGAGATCCTGAGCGACGGCGGCGAAATCGTCGTGGGACAGGCGCTTGCCCTCGCGCATGCCGGCCTTGTGCCAGGCGGCTCCGAACTCGCCGCCGCCACGGATGTTGGCCACCACCCAGACATTGCCCCGCTCCAGCCAAGTCTTGCCGATGCCGCCGAGATAACCCGGCGTCATCGACACCGAGAACCCGCCATAGCCGTAGAGCACCGTCGGGCGCGGCCCATTCTGATCCTTCGGTCCAATCTGGTAATAAGGAATCCGCTCTCCATCCACCGACACGGCCTCGTGGCGCGTCACCTCCAGGCCGGAGGCGTCAAAGGCGGCGGGTGCTTCCTTCAGCACCTCGATCCGCCGGTCTTCCGTCACCAGGGCAAGCTTCGTCGGCTCGACAAAGCTCGAGATCATCAGGAGAAACTCGTCGGTGCGCTCGAGCTGGCTCGCATCCAGCGACATGGCGTGGACGGAGGCCGTGTCGGGTAGCCCCTCCAGTTGCTCCAGGCTCCATGATGAGCCCGGTGCGGCGAGCCAGATCTGGCTGGAAAGGTTGTCGAGAACCGTGAGCACCAGCCGAGACCTGGTCCACCAGAACCCGGAGAGAACGCGCCGTGGACCCGGTTCGAACAGCACCTCGAACCGGCGGGCTCCTTCAAGGAAGCGCGAGAAGCTGATCGCCAGGAGCGCATCGGCCGGATAGGTGCGGCCCGGCAAGGCCCAGTCGCTTTTCAGCTTCACGACGAGCCAATCCTTCTCCACGTCGAAACGGGCATCGAGCGGCAGATCGATCAGCAGGGGTTCGCCATCCTCGCGTGCGAGATAGCTGAGCCCCTCCTCGAAGGTGATCTGCCGCCGGTAGAAGGTGCGCTCGTATCCGGGCTCCTGATCCACCGAGGCCGAGATGTAGATGTCGCTGGCCTCGCCCTCGAAGAGCACAGGAGCCTGCATGAAATCCGAGCCGCGCCGCCACAGGCGCACAGTTCGCGGATAGCCGGAAGCGGTGGCGGCGTTCGCCCCCAGGGTGGTCGAGACAAGGAGCGTGTCCGCGTCGAGCCAGGCTCCTCCGCCTTTGGCCTCCTCCAGGGCGAACCCGCCCTCGACAAACCTTTTCTCGACGAGATCGAACTCCCGCACCACCACGGCATCGGCGCCGCCCCGGGACAAGCTCACCAGGCCGTAGCGCTGTTCCGGCTGAAGCGTTCCGCAGCCCTTCCAGACCCAGTCCTCCCCCTCGGCACTGGCCAGGGCGTCGATATCGAGCACCGTCTCCCACGTAGGCTCCGTCTGGCGGTAGTCCTCCATGGTGGTGCGCCGCCACAGGCCGCGCACGTGGGAAGCGTCCTGCCAGAAGTTGTAGAGCTGCCCCCGCCGCCGGGTGATGAACGGGATGTTGTCGGGCCGGGTCGAGATCTCGTAGAGCGCCTTCTTGTCGGCCTCGAATGCGGGATCGCACAGGGCCTCCTTGGTGGTTTCGTTATGGGTCCGCACCCAGGTCAACGCCTCCTGGCCCTCCACATCTTCCAGCCAGAGATAGGGATCCGTACGTTCCTGCATCTGTTCGACCTTGGTGTGGAGTTCGCCCGGGGGCGATGGGAGCGGAGGACAATCGGAAACAGAGATTATTGGTCAACTCGAGCCTTCGACAACATCTTGGTGGAGAACCGATCGGATCACCATCCGTTGAAGGTCAAACCATTCAGAAAGGGGCCATGATGGATCCGTTCGTTTCAGCGCTGGAGGAACTCGCAGAAGCCCTGCTCGCGGGCGAGGACGCGGAAGGAGCCCTGCAGGATATCGCCCAGGAGCACGAACTTCCGGCTCCGGCCCTGCGCAACCGTGCCCTCCGGGCATTCGGACCGCTGGAGACCTATAAGCAGCGGCAGGCGGAGATGAAGAAGGAGCGCGACCAGACTGCGCGCCGCCGCGACCCGGTTTTTGCCGGCGCGTCGTTTCTGGCTGCGGTCGCCAGTCTAAACCCCCGGCTCAGCATTGAAGACAGGCGTGCGGAGATCGAACGACTCGCGGCCGAGTACGACGTCGATCCCGCCGCACACAAGGAGGCCATCGACCGGCTGCGCAGGCGCTGAAACGCGGCGGAAAGTCAGGTTCGCAGGTAGTTGAGGCAGCCTGCGGGAAGTCCGGCTCCGGTCACGAGAATCGCGCCGTGCCGAAACAGCCCCCACGCCGATTGCCCATCGGCCATCCTGACCACCGCGAGTTCCCCGGTCACATCCGTCCAGACCAGCTGCGCATCGACTGCTGCGAGCGATCTGACGACGCGGTCCTGTCCGGTGCCCGGGGCGAACAGCACCGTGGTGAATTCGCTGCCCCGCAGAGGCCACACTCCCAAAGCGCCTGCCCCGATCACTAGGAGAGCCGCCAATGTGCGAGCCTGTACCGCCGGTCTGCCGATCTGAGACTCGCCGTCTCTCGGCCCGCCCATGATCCATCCGAGGATCACCGGCACAAGACCGAAGAGACCCAGCCAGAGGAGATCCCAGAAGATCGGGCTGCTGCTGTCCATCCGGATGCGGTGGATCCCGAGCAGCCAATGCGACAGGGCCGCATCCACGATGTGCCAAGCACCGAAGCCGATCAGGATCCCTGCGAACAGCAATCGGCCTGACATCCCTCCGGGCGTGCGCCGCGGCGCCCACAGCTTCCAGAGCCCGACGGCGGCGATTATGTACATCAGAGCGTGGAAGTATCCATCCGCAGCGACCTGAAATCGGATGTCATCCCCGTTGATGGCACTCAGGAGATGGTGCCACTGCAGGATCTGGTGCAGCAGAATGCCATCGAAAAAGCCGCCAAGGGCAAAGCCGAGGACATAGCCTGGCCATGGGTGATAGCGTCGGGATGCAGTGGTAGCCACGATGCGCCCTGGGTTCGTGAGGATTTCCAATTCTCTCAACAGTCGGCGTTGATCTGAGGTTTCACAGGTTACTCTGCGTTAACGAATATCGCGCCTATGTCGGGTTCCTGACAGACGAACCAATGCGGCCTCAGGTACGATTCGAATCAACAATACATCGAACGAACTGCAGGGGGCACAAGCATGGCCATCCGAGCGCCGATCGTCTTCCTCAGCAGGGGGAACGACGTCTGCTTTTCGGACCATGAGGTGCTAGATGAAGAGCAGGAAAAGAAAGCCCTTCGCAGCCAACGCGCGCCGGTCTGCAAAGCTTGAGCGGGAGCTCAGGATCATCGAGGCACAGATTGCCCGTCTGGAAAAGGACGCCGGCCTGAAGCTTGCTGCGCAGGACCATTTTGTGCTTTGGAGACGCCCCAGCCTCTTTGCGCCCTGGCCGCTCGGAGTTCAGCACTGAGGAAGTCTGCTATGGCCAGCGTGTTCCGTGCTGGTCGCGGTTATCAGGTCCAGTACAGGATTCGAGCGGACGGGAGAATGCTTCCGGTCGCACTCTCGAAGAACCTGCGCATCTCCTTCATGATCTCTGAGGTGTAGACATACTTGATCGAGTTGAACTTGGTCATCTTCCGGGCTCGTGTCTCCTCGTCCATGTCGAGGTCCGATCCCGGATACCACCCGTTCAGGACGGTCTTGGATCCTGGCGTGAACCGGTGGGTGATGAGCTCCACCGACAGGTCGAGATCCGGCACATCCCGCATTGCGGCAGCGGCATCCTGGAGCAGGGCACCATAGGCCTCACGCCAGTCCTCGACCGGCATGATCGGCGCAATCGTCAGGCCTACCCGATAGCCGGCCAGGGCTGCCGATCGCATCGCGTTCAGCCGCGCCGCGACGGATGCAGTGCCGCCCTCGAAGCGCGCTGCGGGCTTGGCATTGACCGAAAAGCGGATCCGGGTGCGACGGCCGTGCGCAATGCCGAGCAGAGGCTGCACTGCATCAAACTTCGTGGTGAAGCGAAGCTGCACGGGAGCTTGCCATGACCCGAAATGTGCGATTATTGCCGCTAGCGAGCCGGTGAGGTGCTCGATCCCCAAAGGATCGGTGTAGCAGGATGCCTCGAATGTAGTGCCCTCATGCATCCGGTCGGTGGAGCGGGAGGTCACCGCACCCTTGCCGACATAATCCGCCAGGCTGTCGAGGATCTCGGGAAGATTGGCGTAAACCCTCGTCACCGGAGGGCCGGAGAGCGAGCCTGCCAGGTAGCAGTACTGGCAATGGGCCGGGCAGCCTTCTGCCAGATCGACCCGCCAGTCCGCGCTCGGCGGGATTGGCTGCAGACGGCGCTTGCCGGGAGGCGCCACCACAACGGCGAGCGTGGTTTTGGCATTGACATAGCTCTGCCGATCATTATCGCCGCCCAGACCCGCGAGCCGATTGCTTTTCAGCTCGACGATCTCGGACCCCAGCGAGGCTGCCCGCTCAAGGATGGCACGACCATGCTCCCACTCCAGCGCAGCCGGCGTCACAAGCACGCGCCGTGGCCGCCAGAGCTTTGGCGTAGCCTCCCTCTTCCCATCCAGGGCCAGTCCGGGATCCATTGGGGCGCCTCCTTCAGCGAGGGAACGCCGACCGTGAACGTGAGGTCCTTCGCGGGCAATCTGCCACAGCTTCAGGTCTGCTCGGAGGCTAATCTCAGAACGGAATGTGCTGTCCATCCCAGGCGAAGAACCCGCCGCTGTCCGCAGCCGTGAGGCCATTCAGAACCGTGAGCAGCCGCTCGGCCGCATAAGCAGGGGTGAAAAGCTTTCCGCTTTCGACCCCGGTCCGGAAAGGTTGACTCAAAGCCGTGTCGACGGTGCCGGGATGGAGGGCGACACAAATCGCGTCGGGCTTCTGGCGCCGGAGTTCTACCGCCAGAGTCCGCATGAGCTGATTGAGGGCAGCCTTCGAGGCACGATAGCCGTACCATCCGCCGAGCCGATTGTCCTCGATGCTGCCCACACGGGCCGAGATCACGGCGAAGATGCTCTTCCCGCTCCTGGGGAGCAAAGGGAGCATGTGCTTGGCGACCAGCGCGGGGCCGATGGAATTGACGCGAAAGCTCCTGGCCAGGAGTTCCGGATCGAGGCTCCGAAAAGTTTTCTCCGGCTGATGGTCCGCCGCGTGGAGCAACCCGGTCGCCACAAGAACAAGACGCAAAGGCGCCCCATCCCTGAGCCCCTCAGCCGCCGTGGCGATGCCGGCCTCGTGCTCGATATCGACGACGCCTGTTCGCGCGCCTTGATGCTCGCTACCGAAGCCGCTTCGCGACAGGGCATGGACAGCCTCGAAACCCTCATTCGCCAGCAACTCCGTGACGGCCCTTCCGATCCCTCCCGAGGCGCCGATGACAGCGGCTCGCGAAGGCCGCTCAAGACTGGCCAGCAAGTTCACGGAAGACATTAGCAACCCGATAGGAGTGACGCTCGATTATGCGCGGCCTTTCTCGTTCAGCAAAAGACCTTTCATCCTGATTCGGGCTGAAGCTCCAGAACTTGTGAGCAAGGCAGCCGGATCAGAAGCGCTGGGCGGAGAACGGGCTCCCATCGACCGGGCCGGATTGACCCTCAAGCATTCCCGCCACCATCTGGGCCGTGATCGCAGCCTGCGTGAGGCCATAATGACCGTGGCCGAAGGCATAAATCACGCGCCGGTCCCGCCCGGCAGGCCCGATCACCGGGAGCGAGTCTGGAATCGAAGGCCGAAATCCCATCCATTGCTTGGCAGCCGGCTCGGACTGGAGATGAGGCAGGAAGCGCGTCAGACGCTGCACCATGGCATCGGTCCGGCTGTGGTTGGGCGGCGCCTCAAGTCCGGCGAACTCGACCGCGCCACCAACCCGGTCGCCCGTATCGAGAGGCGTCGTGACGAAGCCCTCGCCTTCGAACATGATGGGCCGACCAATACCGAACGTGCCCTTCGGATACGTCGCATTGTAGCCTCTCTCAGTATCGAGCGGGATTCGGTCGCCAAGTTGAGCGGCTAAGGCGCGCGACCAGATGCCGGCCGCGATCACAATGTGGTCGGCGGCAACTGCCGGGCCGGATCCATCCGTGTGCACGTGAATGGCCCCGTCCTGCATCTTGATTCTGGAGGCATGCGCCGCCACAAGCACCACACCGCGCTCCAGAGCCAGACGCAGAAGGTCAGCGGCCAGAACAGCCGGATCGGACACATGGCAAGCGTCCGGATAAAGCACGGCGGCTTCGACGTTGCGGAGCGCAGGCTCCAGTTCTGCGAGTTCTTCAGGGCGCAGAGCTTTTGCCTCGATCCCGAAACTGCGCTGATGTTCGATGATGTCCTGCGACCGCAGGAAGTCGCCCTGATGCCTCCACACGGAGAGGATGCCGTTCTCCCTGAGGTGGCCATTCAGATCGAGAGACGACAGAAGGCTCTTCCAGGCTGGCAGCGACTCCGCATTGATCGAGCGGATCGCCCCGATGCTGGCCTTGATGCGTGAGGGCGACGAGGCCATCAGGAAACGCGCCAACCAGGGCGCCAGATGCGGCAGGTAGCCTGGCCGGATGGTCAGTGGCCCGAGCGGGTCCATCAGCCAGCGCGGCAGGTTCCGCCACGCCTTCGGCGAGGCGAGCGGCATCACGTCGGTATGGGCGATCCAGCCCGCATTGCCATCCGTCGGGCGCCCCTGCTTGGCCCCCGGCTCGATCAGAACCACCTCATGGCCCCTGTCGAGCAAGGCGTGCGCGGTGGCAAGCCCCACGACGCCGGCTCCTATGATCGCAACCCGCATGGTTTGCCCCTGAAACAGGCTTCAGGCCTAGCGGCTCTGGTCGACGACCTGGAAGCCGTTGGCGAAGGGATCCCGGTCGTCGATGAAGATGGTGTTGAACCCGGTCACCCTGGCCCAGCCTTCGATGGACGGGATGATCGCGTCCCGGTCGCCGACCGTGGTACGGCCTTCGATGCGCCCGGTGAAGGTCGAGCCGATGATGCTCTCGTGAACGAAGGCATCGCCCTCGTTCAGGGCGCCGCGGGCAGCGAGATGCGCCATACGGGCGGAGGTGCCCGTGCCGCAGGGCGAGCGGTCGATGGCCTTGTCGCCATAGAACACCGCGTTGCGTGCCGTGCTGCCCGGATTCTGGGCTTTCCCGGTCCAGAGAACGTGCGTCAAACGGTCGATGGCCGGGTTTTCGGGGTGCGCGATCTGGTAGCGTGCATTGAACGCCTCGCGCAGCTTCGGGCTCCAGCGCAGGATGTCGGACGGATTGACGTCTGCAACATCCGAAAAGAGCGTCTGCGGCTCCACGATGGCATAGAAGTTGCCGCCATAGGCAACGTCGACCGTGAGGTGGCCAAGCCCCTCGACCTCGACCTCATAGCCGGTGCCATAGAGGAACGACGGAATGTTGGTGATGCGCACCCGCTCCACGAAGGGACCGTTCTGCTCGTAGCGTGCCTCAACGACGCCTGCCGGCGTATCGAGCCGCAGCAGTCCCGGTGTCTTCGGGTGAATGAGGCCGTTCTCAAGCGCGATGGTCACGGTGCCGATGGTGCCGTGACCGCACATGGGAAGGCAGCCCGAGGTCTCTATGAACAGGATTCCCACGTCGCAATCCGGCCGCGTCGGCGGGTAGAGGATCGAGCCCGACATCATATCGTGGCCGCGGGGCTCGAACATCAGGCCGGTCCGGATCCAGTCGTATTCCGCCAGGAAGTGCTGGCGTCGGTCGAACATCGTGTCCCCTTTGAGCTGGGGAATGCTGCCGCCGCCGACCACGCGGACCGGGTTGCCGCAGGTATGACCGTCGATGCAGAAGAAGGTGTGGCGCGCCATGGC
>NZ_JPUG01000066.1 GCF_000739015.1 Microvirga sp. BSC39 | reverse complement strand
GCCGGCTCCGATCATTGCCGCTGCTCCGATCTTCACCTGGACCGGCTTCTACGTCGGTGTGAACGCTGGCTACGGCTGGTCGGACGACGACTTCGACTCCGTTGCCCTGGCTGACGACGACAACGACGGCGGCTTCGTCGGCGGCGCCCAGGTTGGCTACAACTACCAGATCGGCTCGTTCGTGGTCGGTCTCGAAGGCGACATCCAGTACGCCGACTTCGGCCGTGAGGGTGCCTTCGTGGTGGGCGGCACCACCTACGACATCGACAACAGCGACTGGTTCGGCACGGTGCGTGCTCGCGCCGGTGTGGCCTTCGACCGCGCTCTGATCTACGCCACCGGCGGTTTCGCCTTCGCTGACGAGGCCAACGGCTGGACCGTGGGTGGTGGTGTGGAGTACGCCTTCACCAACAACCTGTCGGCCAAGATCGAAGGTCTGTACGTCAACCTCGACAACGACGACGACTTCCCGGGCTTCGACGGCGAGACCGACTTCGGTGTGGTGCGCGCTGGTCTGAACTTCCGCTTCGGCACCTACTAAGATCCGTCTCTTCTACAGAGACAGAAAAGGCCCGGGTCAACACCCGGGCCTTTTTCGTTGGTCGCTCGCCCAGATGACCGCTGCAATGCGAGCTATTGAGGATCCAGAATCGAGGTCGCCTATCCAGTCACACAGGTAACGAAACGTAATTGTGTTTTATATGTCACAGCTTGGGAAATGAATCTGCTGTAAGAACAATGACAGCGGCATTCCTAAGTGGATTCTGACAATGAAGAACGTTCTTCTCTCCTCAGCTGCATTCCTCGGCCTCACGGTCGGCGCCATGGCGGCAGACCTCCCGTCCCGTGTAGCTCCCGTCCCGGTCGCTGCCGTTCCGGTTCTCACATGGACTGGCTTTTATGTCGGTGTGCAGGCTGGATATGCCTGGGGTGACAGCTCGGGCGGGATGACGACCCCGACGGGATTTCTCCCTTTCAACCAGGACGGCGATTTTGACGGCTTCGTCGGAGGCGCGCATGTCGGCTACAATTTCCAGTTCGGCTCGATCGTTGCAGGTGTGGAGGCTGACCTAGAAGGCACCGGTATCGACGGCGGGTTCGGTCGGATCAGCCCGACAACCGGATCTTCCACCTTTGCTGACAGCAACATCACCGTACAAGGCTCCCTGCGGGCTCGCCTTGGTTTCGCTCTTGATCGCGCCCTGATCTATGCGACAGGCGGATTGGCTTTCGCCAATTTCGAAACTGACTACGTTTTTCGCGACACGACGACTGGTGGCACGGACGCAGCCAGCTTCGAAGACGCAGAGTGGGGATGGACCCTCGGTGCTGGTGTGGAATATGCCTTCACCAACAACCTGACAGCCCGTCTTGAGTATCGGTATTCGCAGTTCGACGACCTCGACCATGATTTGACCCGGGTTTTCACCAGCCGCGTTACTCATGACGTCGAAACGGAATTCCACACGATCCGCGCTGGTTTGAGCTATAAGTTCGGGTCATACTGACATCGTGATTTCAGCGACGAAAAAAGGCCCGGGTTAAACCCGGGCCTTTTCTTTGTGCTTTGACCCAAGTGGGCAAGAGCCTGCACGGCGACTGACTGTGCTGGATCATCGTCACGACCCGTCAGGTGTGGGGATCGACGAGCACCCACGTCTGCGGTGCAGCCGAAGCAGCGATCAGTCTGCACAGCCGGAACAAAAAAGCCGGAGCCTAGAAGGCTCCGGCGAAGGAAGGCTGCGGATCCGCAGCCGGGAGGAAACGCGTCCGTTAGACGGAGTAGTACATCTGGAACTCGACCGGATGCGGGGTCATCTCGAAGCGGGCGACCTCGGCCATCTTCAGCTCGATGTAGCTGTCGATGAAGTCGTCGTTGAAGACGCCACCGGCCTTGAGGAACCCGCGGTCCTTGTCGACGCTGGCAAGAGCTTCGCGGAGCGAGCCGCAGACGGTGGGGATCTTCTTCAGCTCGCGCGGAGGCAGATCATAGAGGTCCTTGTCCATGGCCGGGCCCGGATCGATCTTGTTCAGGATGCCGTCGAGACCCGCCATCATGATCGCAGCAAAGGCGAGGTACGGGTTGGCGGTCGGATCAGGGAAGCGGATCTCGACGCGCTTGGCCTTCGGCGAGGTCGTCCACGGAATACGGCAGGAGGCCGAGCGGTTACGGGCCGAGTAGGCCAGCAGCACCGGTGCCTCGTAGCCTGGGACGAGACGCTTGTAGGAGTTCGTCGACGGGTTGGTGAAGGCGTTCAGCGCCTTGGCATGCTTGATGATGCCGCCGATGTACCACAGGCACTCCTGGGACAGGTCGGCATACTTGTTGCCCGCGAACAGCGGCTTGCCGCCCTTCCAGAGAGACTGGTGCACGTGCATGCCCGAGCCGTTGTCGCCGTAGACCGGCTTCGGCATGAAGGTGGCCGTCTTGCCGTAGGACTGGGCGACGTTGTGGATGCAGTACTTGTAGATCTGCATCTCGTCGGCGGTGCGCACCAGGGTGTTGAACTTCGTGCCGAGCTCGTGCTGTGCGGAGGCAACCTCGTGATGGTGCTTCTCGACCGTCACGCCCATGGCCTTCATGGCCGCGAGCATCTCGCCGCGCATGTCCTGAGCCGAATCCAGCGGTGGAACCGGGAAGTAGCCGCCCTTGGTGGGGATGCGGTGGCCGAGGTTGCCGCCCTCGTAGGGCGTGTCGCCGTTGGTCGGCAGCTCGGCGGCGTCGAGCTTGAACCCGGTGTTATAGGGGTCGGCCATGAACTTCACGTCGTCGAAGATGAAGAACTCGGCCTCGGGGCCGACATAGACCGTGTCGGCGATGCCCGTGGACTTCAGGTAGGCTTCGGCCTTCTTCGCGATGCCGCGCGGATCGCGGTTGTAGGGCTCGCCCGTGGCGGGCTCGAGGATGTCGCAGTTGATCGACATGGTGGAGGCCGCGAAGAACGGGTCCATCTGGGCCGTCGTCGGGTCGGGCATGAGGGTCATGTCGGACTCGTTGATCGCCTTCCAGCCGGCAATCGACGAGCCGTCGAACATGATGCCGTCGGCGAACATCTCCTCATCGACCATGTCGACGTCGAAAGTGACGTGCTGCCACTTGCCGCGCGGGTCAGTGAAACGGAAGTCGACATACTTGACGTCGTTTTCCTTGATCGCCTTCAGCACATCCTTGGCGGTCTGCATGGTCGTTAAGTCCTCTTCTGCCCTTGAGAGTCATCCTTGGCCGTCAGGCCTTGGCTTGGAAAAGCGAGTTTAGATCGCGTCGGATCCGGTCTCGCCCGTGCGGATACGAACGGCCTCTTCGACCGTCGAAACGAAAATCTTGCCGTCGCCGATGCGCCCGGTCTGGGCCGCCTTGCGGATGGCCTCGATGGCGGCATCCGCCATGTCGTCGTTGAGAACGATCTCGAGCTTCACCTTCGGCAGGAAGTCCACCACGTATTCTGCGCCGCGGTAGAGTTCGGTGTGGCCCTTCTGGCGGCCGAAGCCCTTGGCTTCGATGACGGTGATGCCTTGCAGGCCGACTTCCTGGAGAGCTTCTTTGACTTCATCGAGCTTGAAGGGCTTGATGATGGCTTCGATCTTCTTCATCCCGTTCAACCGTTCTCGTTCGAGGTTTTGCTGCTTTTAGCACCAGCCGGGAGGAGCCTTCCATGGCCTCGTCGAGTCAAAGTCGTCCAATCTGCTGCCATCCTGAGCATCTTCTGCTCAAACTTTGTGCAGTTGCGAAAATCCTCGCCAAATCCTGAAAAACGGGTCCATTTTGCTCCCATGACCGCTCCCGAACTCGTTCTGACCCCCACGGAGATGAGGCTGGCCGACCTGGCAACCATCGCGGGTGGGATTTCCGGGATCGAGCTCATGCGACGCGCCGGGCGCGCTGTCGCCGAGGCTGCCGAAAAATTAGCCGCCCCAGGCAGCAGGATTGTCGTGGCGGCGGGCCCGGGGCAGAATGGGGGTGACGGCTTCATTGCCGCGGCGCTGCTGACTGAGCGCGGCTACCAGGTGAGCCTCGGCCTTTTGGGTGCTCCCGACAAGCTGACCGGTGACGCGGCCGAGGCCGCCAAGAGCTGGGCTAGAAGAGTCGAGCGGATCGAGGACCTCGCCTTTCACGACGCGGACCTCATCATCGATGCCCTGTTCGGCACCGGCCTTGCTCGCAATCTCGAAGGCTCTGCGCGGCTGGCGGTAGATCGCATGAATGCATCGGGGCGGCCGATTCTCGCCGTGGATCTGCCCTCGGGCATTGACGGCAACACAGGAGAGGTGCGGGGTGTGGCCGTCAAAGCCACCCGGACTGTGACCTTCGCCGCGCGCAAGCCTTGCCATCTGCTGATGCCCGGGCGGGCCTATAGCGGCCCCGTCGAGGTGGCGGATATTGGGATCGGCCGCAAGACGCTGGATGCCAAGGCCGGCACTCTGTTCGCCAACAGCCCCGCCCTTTGGAGCCATGTACTGCCGAGGCCGGGGCTCTCGTCCCACAAATACGAGCGCGGACACACGCTGGTCGCCTCCGGTGGTGCGACCCGGACCGGCGCCGCGCGGCTGGCGGCACGGGCGGCGCTTCGCATCGGCTCAGGTCTCGTGACCGTGGCCTCGCCGCCGGAAGCCCTGGGGGTCAACGCTGCCCATCTCACGGCCATCATGCTGCGGGGCTGCGACGGACCGGAGGGGCTCAACACGATCCTGCAGGATACGCGCTTCAATGCCCTTGTGCTGGGCCCCGCGCTCGGCATCCACGCGGGCACTCGCGCCATGGTGGCCGTGGCGGTCCGTGCCCGGCGCAGCCTTGTGCTGGATGCGGACGCGCTGACCTCCTTCGAGGGGCTCGCCTCAGAGCTACACGGAGCGTTTCGCTATGCGCCAACGGTGCTCACGCCCCATGACGGCGAGTTCAGCCGTTTGTTCAAGGGACATCCGGATCTTCTTGATCCTGCATCGAAAATCGAGCGTGTCCGCCGCGCCGCTGCCTATACGGGCGCGGTTGTTCTGCTCAAGGGAGCCGACACCGTGATTGCCGCGCCGGACGGCCGCGCGGCGATCAACGAGAACGGTACGCCTTATCTCGCGACGGCAGGGTCGGGCGATACGCTCTGCGGCCTCATCGCCGGTCTGATGGCTCAAGGTGTGCCCGCCTTCGAGGCCGCCTGCGCCGGGGTCTGGATTCATGCGGAGGCCGGGGCAAGCTTCGGGCCGGGGCTGATCGCCGAGGATCTGGCGGAACTGGTGCCGGGGATCCTGCGGGAACTGCTCAGGTAACCTCGATCCAGGTCCAGAGTCCCGCATCGAACCGCTCCAGCACGGTCGACGCGAGGAGCCACTTGCCGGGATTGTCCGCCACGAAGGCGATGCGGACGGTCTTGTTCTCCGGCACCTGCACAGTATCCAGCCAATAGGGCTCCCAGCCGTCATCAAGGGCATGGAGGAGCCTGACGCTGTGGCCGTGCAGGTGCAGCGGCTGCATGAAGCCGGTCTGGTTGGTCAGCGTGAGCACGATGGGGCTGCCCCGCTTCACCTTGACGAGTGGGGCGCCATTCGGTTGTCCCGCGGCTCCGTTGATCGTCCAGGGGGTGTTCGGCGCCTTCGGATCTCCCTTGATCACCACGTCCTTGCGGGTGGCGTTCTGCAGCTTGATCACCTCCGGCAGCTTCGTGTTCGCCGGAAGCGGGGCGATGGCCGGCAGGGCCGGGCGCTTGTCGCCCGCTGTGACGATCTCGAGGAGGGGCAGACCGTCGCCGATCAGGGCCATCACGGCGCCGGTGGCTCCAGGCTCGGAGGCAAGGTCCACGAGCAGGTCATAGCGGCTGCCGGGCGCGAAGGGCAGGGACGCGCGCAGCGGCTCGAAGGTGCTGGTCGGCTGGCCGTCGATGGCGATCACGTAGGCCTTCAACCCGTCGAAGCGCAGGCGCATGGCGCGGGCATTGCAGGCATTGGCGAGCCGCAGCCGCAGGCGTCCGCCAGTAGGGGCCTCGATCCGCTGCGGCGTCGGCTTTCCGTTGAGGCTGAGCCAGCTTCCGAGGCGGCCGGCCGGGGCGGTTTCCGGTGATTTCTGGAAGGGCGTGAGCGAGCCGTTGTCGTTCAGGCTCCAGTCGTCGACGAGCAGGGCGAGATCCCGGTCGACCTGGGGAGGGTTGGCTTCCTCTAGGATCAGCAGGCCCGAGAGGCCGCGCTCCTGAGGCTCGGCGCTGCCGCCGAGCACGCAGGGCCGGATCAGGAAGGTGCCGGCATCCGGCGGCGTGAAGCGATAGTCGTAAGACTGCCCCGGCGCCACCGGCTCCTGGGTCAGGCTGCCGACACCGTCCATGGCGTTCGGGCCGCGCACCCCGTGAAAGTGCAGGGACAGGGGCAGGGCGGTCTCGTTCCGCAGCTTCAGCCGCAGCTCCGTGCCCTGCCTGCTCCGCACGACCAGAGCCAGGGAGCCGTTGAAGGTCCATACCTCTGTCTCACCCGCATCGGGGCGCAGCTTGAGCGGGCCGGGCTTGGCCGTGAACTCATCGACGGGAGAGGCGGCTTCCTGCGCCCACCCGGTTCGCGGCAGGCCGATCAGGGAGGTGGCGAGGCCGGCGGTGACGCCGCGGCGGGTGATCATGCGGGGATCTCGAAGAGGGCTCGGGATATCGGTACGGGTACAGATTTGAACGTGAACGGCCAAGTTTGGTTGCCATTTGCCGCACACGAACTTTTTTGATGCACGCTTCCTCAACCATGCTATAGAGCCGCGTCCCGGAAGAGGGGCGCGTTCGCGCGCGCTGCTCCCGCGCGGGCGTGGCGGAATTGGTAGACGCACTGGATTTAGGTTCCAGCGACGCAAGTTGTGGGGGTTCGAGTCCCTCCGCCCGCACCAATCCCGTCAGGGTTGGATCCGGAGGCTCCGAGCGGCTCAGGTGACGGCATGACGCCGCATCGGCCGGAGCTTGGATTTGAGATTCATATTCGAGTGATGAAGGCGAATAGTACCATGCAGGTGACGGAAACACTGTCCCAAGGCTTGAAGCGAGAGTTCAAGGTCGTGCTCCCGGCCACCGAGTTGGAAGAGCGCCTGAACAGCGAATTGTCGACCCTGAAGGACCGGGTCCGGCTCAATGGTTTCCGCCCCGGCAAGGTGCCGGTGGGTCACCTGCGCAAGGTCTATGGCCGTTCCGTCATGGCCGACGTCCTGCAGAACGCCGTCAACGAGGCGAACCGCAAGATCGTCGAGGACAACAGCCTGAAGCTCGCCAACGAGCCCCAGGTCCAGTTCCCGGAGAGTCAGGAAGAGGTCGAGAAGGCCATGGACGCCAAGGGCGATCTGGCCTTCACCGTCGCCCTCGAGGTCCTGCCGGAATTCGAGCTTGCGGACCTGTCGGACGTCGCCGTCACGAAGCCGGTGGCCGAGGTGACCGACGCCGAGATCACCGAATCGCTAGAGCGCATGGCCAAGCAGAACCGCTCCTTCGAGACGAAGGACGGCGAGGCCGTTTCCGGCGACCGCGTGGTCGTGGACTTCGTGGGCCGAATCGACGGCACCGAGTTCGAAGGCGGCAACGGCCAGGACATCCGGGTCGAGCTCGGCTCCAACACCTTCATCCCGGGCTTCGAGGACCAGCTCGTCGGTCTCAAGGCCGGAGACACCAAGCTCGTGAAGGTCACCTTCCCGACGAACTACATGGCCGCTCACCTGGCCGGCAAGGATGCCGAGTTCGACGTGACCGTGAAGGAAGTCGAGGCTCCCGGCGAGCTGAAGATCGACGACGAGATGGCCAAGGGCTTCGGCATGGAGTCCCTGGACAAGCTCAAGGAAGCGATCAGCGACGCCATCAAGCGCGACTTTGATACCCAGTCCCGCCGCAAGGTCAAGAAGGAACTCCTGGACGCCCTCGACGCCAAGTACAGCTTCGAGCTGCCGCCGACCCTGGTCGAGCAGGAGTTCGCAGCCGTATGGTCGCAGGTCATGGGCGACATGAAGTCGAACAACCGCACCTTCGAGGATGAGGACACCACCGAGGACGAGGCCAAGGCCGAGTACCGCAAGATCGCCGAGCGTCGCGTTCGCCTCGGGTTGGTCCTTGCACAGATCGGTGAGAAGTCCGATATCAAGATCTCCGACGACGAGGTGACTCAGGCCCTCATCGAGCGGGTCCGTCAGTACCCCGGCCAGGAGCGCCAGGTTTGGGAGTTCTACCAAAAGAACCCGCAGGCCCTAGCTGAAATCCGGGCTCCTCTGTTTGAAGAGAAAGTCGTCGACCAGATCCTGTCCCAGGTGAAGGTGAACGAAGAGACCGTCTCCAAGGACGCGCTCTTCAGCGACGAGGACGAGGACGGAGAGAAATCCGGCAAGGGCGAGTAACGCTCCCTTAAGCGTCTCGTTGCTTGCATGAATTGGACGGCCGCGAATCTGCGCGGCCGAACTGGAGCAGTGAGACAATGAGAGATCCGGTAGCGCTCTTTAACAATACGCTCGTCCCGATGGTGGTTGAGCAGTCGAACCGCGGCGAGCGGGCATTCGACATCTATTCGCGCCTCCTGCGCGAACGGATTATCTTCCTCACGGGCCCTGTCGAAGACTACTCGGCCTCGCTGATCGTGGCGCAGCTTCTGTTCCTCGAGGCCGAGAACCCGAAGAAGGAAATCTCCTTCTACATCAACTCGCCCGGCGGCGTGGTGACCTCGGGCCTGTCGATCTACGATACCATGCAGTTCATCCGCTGCCCGGTCTCGACCCTCTGCGTCGGCCAGGCCGCCTCCATGGGCTCCCTCCTGCTGACCGCCGGCGAGAAGGGCATGCGCTTCGCCCTCCCGAACGCCCGCATCATGGTCCACCAGCCCTCCGGCGGCTACCAGGGCCAGGTGACGGACATCATGATCCACGCCCGCGAGAGCGAAGCCCTCAAGCGCCGGCTGAACGAGATCTACGTCCAGCATACCAGCCAGCCCTACGAGGCCATCGAGCGGGCCCTGGAGCGCGACAACTTCATGACCGCCGAGGCTGCCCGGGAGTTCGGTCTGATCGACCAGGTGATCGCCAAGCGGCCCGAGCCGGCAGCCACTCCGGCCTAACCCTTAAAACCTGGGGACAAATTCCTCCAGGGTGCGTCTTTTTGGCGGGCAATTCCGTTTCTATTGATCCCGTGCTCTGCGCGTGATTGCATATGGATTCGGAACCCATGGCGATTTGATCGTTCAATTCTTAGCGACGGAACCTTTCGTTAGCTCCGTCGCTCATAAACTTAGAAGAAGTATCGGGCCGGAAGGGCCGTCCCGGTGCGGATTGGAGATGTGATAATGACCAAGGCTGGCGGCAACGACTCCAAGAGCACGCTGTACTGCTCCTTTTGCGGCAAGAGCCAGCACGAGGTACGCAAGCTGATCGCTGGTCCGACGGTTTTCATCTGCGATGAATGCGTCGAGCTCTGCATGGACATCATCCGCGAAGAGTCGAAATCGTCTCTCGTGAAGTCCCGCGACGGGGTTCCGACCCCGAAGGAAATCAGCCGCGTTCTGGACGATTACGTGATCGGCCAGGAGCACGCCAAGAAGGTGCTCTCGGTAGCGGTCCACAACCATTACAAGCGCCTGGCCCATGCGACGAAGCACAACGACGTCGAATTGGCCAAGTCGAACATCCTGCTGATCGGTCCCACCGGCTCGGGCAAGACCCTGCTGGCCCAGACCCTCGCCCGGATCCTGGACGTGCCGTTCACCATGGCGGACGCAACGACCCTGACCGAGGCGGGCTACGTCGGCGAGGACGTGGAGAACATCATCCTCAAGCTGCTCCAGGCCTCCGACTACAATGTCGAGCGGGCGCAGCGCGGCATCGTGTATATCGACGAGATCGACAAGATCTCCCGCAAGTCGGACAACCCCTCGATCACCCGCGACGTCTCGGGCGAGGGCGTGCAGCAGGCGCTCCTGAAGATCATGGAAGGCACCGTCGCCTCCGTGCCTCCCCAGGGCGGCCGCAAGCACCCGCAGCAGGAGTTCCTGCAGGTCGATACCACGAACATCCTGTTCATCTGCGGCGGCGCCTTCGCGGGCCTGGAGCGGATCATCGCCAGCCGCGGCAAGGGTACGTCCATCGGCTTCGCGGCTTCCGTGAGCTCCCCGGATGACCGCCGGACGGGTGAGATCTTCCGCGAGGTGGAGCCCGAGGATCTGCTGAAGTTCGGCCTGATCCCCGAGTTCGTCGGCCGCCTGCCGGTCCTGGCGACCCTGGAGGACCTCGACATCGACGCCCTGAAGACCATTCTGCAGGAGCCGAAGAACGCCCTGGTGAAGCAGTACCAGCGCCTCTTCGAGATGGAGAACGTGCAGCTGACGTTCCAGGACGAGGCCCTGACCCTCATCGCCAAGAAGGCGATCGAGCGGAAGACGGGCGCCCGCGGTCTGCGGTCCATCATGGAAGGCATCCTGCTGGAGACCATGTACGATCTGCCGGGCCTCGACTCCGTCGAGCAGGTGGTGATCGGGCCCGAGGTGGTGGAGGGCAAGGCCAAGCCTCTCTTCATCCACGGCGAGCGCAACGATCAGGCCGCCAGCGCCAGCGCCTAAGGTCGGCTCAGGGGCTCCCATGAACCCATCCGTTGCGGGCGATCTTCTTGAAAGGATACGTCCGCAACGCCACATTATGTCTTGCGCCGGAGCTATCTGCTCATCGCCCGAGGGAGGGCCCGGCGTACCGGATGCAGCCCATAACAAGAGCCTGAGCATTCCGGTTATCCGTCTGAGGTCCAGCTCATGTGAGGGGATTCCCGGACGCAGTCAAAAGGAAGTCGTCTCATGACACAATCGAAGCCACGTCAGCCTGTTGTTCCAGGCTCGACCGGAACCTATGCGGTTCTGCCTCTGCGCGACATTGTTGTCTTTCCGCACATGATCGTGCCGCTCTTCGTCGGCCGCGAAAAGTCGATCCGCGCGCTTGAGGAAGTGGTCAAGGGGGATCGTCATATCCTTCTGGCAACCCAGATCGACGCGACGGATGACGATCCGGCAACGGATGCGATCTACAAGGTCGGTACGCTGGCGAACGTTCTGCAGCTTCTGAAGCTGCCCGACGGCACCGTGAAGGTGCTGGTCGAGGGCGCGAGCCGGGCCCAGGTCAAGACCTATACCCGCACGGACGAATATTACGAGGCCGAGGCCGAGGCTCTGCCCGACTCGCTCGGCGATCAGGTGGAGGCCGAGGCGCTTGCCCGCTCCGTGGTGTCCGAGTTCGAGAACTACGTGAAGCTCAACAAGAAGGTGTCGCCCGAGGTCGTGACCGCGGTGACCCAGATCGACGAGCCGGCCAAGCTCGCCGACACCATCGCTTCGCACTTGGCCATCAAGATCGCCGACAAGCAGGCGATTCTCGAAACCCCGACCGTTGCCCAGCGCCTGGAGAAGGTGCTCGGCATGATGGAGAGCGAGATTTCGGTTCTCCAGGTCGAGAAGCGGATCCGCACCCGCGTGAAGCGTCAGATGGAGAAGACGCAGCGCGAGTACTACCTCAACGAGCAGATGAAGGCGATCCAGAAGGAGCTCGGCGACGACGAAGGTCGCGACGAGCTGGCCGAGCTCGAGGAGAAGATCGAGAAGACCAAGTTCACGAAGGAAGCCCGCGAGAAGGCGATGGGCGAGCTCAAGAAGCTCCGCCAGATGTCGCCCATGTCGGCGGAAGCCACCGTCGTGCGCAACTATCTCGACTGGCTGCTCGGGATCCCGTGGAACCGCCGCTCGAAGATGAAGAAGGACCTGAAGGCCGCCCAGGATCTGCTCGATGCGGATCACTACGGCCTCGAGAAGGTCAAGGAGCGCATCGTCGAGTACCTGGCCGTGCAGCAGCGCGCCAACAAGCTCACGGGCCCGATCCTCTGCCTCGTCGGTCCTCCCGGCGTGGGCAAGACCTCGCTCGGCAAGTCGATCGCCAAGGCCACGGGCCGCGAGTTCGTGCGCATGTCGCTCGGCGGCGTCCGTGACGAGTCGGAGATCCGCGGCCACCGCCGGACCTATATCGGCTCGATGCCTGGCAAGATCGTCCAGTCGATGCGCAAGGCCAAGACGTCCAACCCGCTCATCCTGCTCGACGAGATCGACAAGATGGGCATGGACTTCCGCGGCGACCCGTCGGCGGCCCTGCTCGAGGTTCTCGACCCTGAGCAGAACTCGACCTTCAACGACCATTACCTGGAGGTCGACTACGACCTGTCCAACGTGATGTTCGTGACGACGGCCAACACGCTCAACATTCCCGGCCCGCTTCTCGACCGTATGGAAGTGATCCGCATCGCGGGTTACACCGAGGAAGAGAAGGCCGAGATTGCCCGCACCCACCTGATCCCGTCGTCCATGAAGAAGCATGGCTTGGCGGAGAAGGAGTGGAAGATCGGCGACGAGGCACTCCTCATGCTGATCCGCCGCTACACCCGCGAGGCGGGCGTGCGTAACCTCGAGCGCGAGCTGGCCAATCTCATCCGCAAGGCCGTGAAGGAGATCCTGATCTCCAAGGTCAAGTCGGTGGAGGTCACGACCGCTAACCTGCCGGAGTTCCTGGGACCCCCGCGCTATCGCTACGGCGAGGCCGAGACCGAGGACATGGTCGGTGCGGTCACGGGTCTGGCCTGGACCGAGGTGGGCGGCGAGCTGCTAACCATCGAAGGCATCATGATGCCGGGCAAGGGCAAGATGACCGTCACGGGCAACCTGCGTGACGTCATGAAGGAATCGATCTCGGCTGCGGCGTCCTATGTCCGCTCCCGGGCCGTCGATTTCGGCGTCGAGCCGCCCATGTTCGACCGTCGCGACATCCACGTGCACGTGCCGGAAGGCGCAACGCCCAAGGATGGCCCGTCCGCCGGTATCGCCATGGCGACCGCCATCGTGTCCGTCATCACGAGCATCCCGGTTCGCCGCGATATCGCCATGACGGGTGAGGTCACGCTGCGGGGCAGGGTGCTGCCGATCGGCGGCCTGAAGGAGAAGCTCCTGGCGGCCCTGCGCGGCGGCATCAAGAAGGTGCTGATCCCCGAGGAAAACGCCAAGGACTTGGCCGACATCCCGGCGAGCGTGAAGAACGGCCTGGAGATCGTGCCGGTCTCGATGATGGATCAGGTTCTCCAGCATGCCCTGGTGCGCATGCCCGAGCCGATCGAGTGGGACGAGGCTTCTGTTCCTAAGGGGCCGAAGCCTGCCGTCGAGGACGACTCGACCGGGGTCGTGGCTCACTAGCCTCAACCTGACGTAACGGCAGAAGCCTCCGGACGCGAGTCCGGAGGCTTCTTTTTGGGAAAATGTGCCGAAAAACGGCTGTTTTCAGCCACTTCGGGGTTGCTTACGGATAAGCTTTGCGCCAAACGGGTGGTCCCTGAAACGGTGGACCATTTCCTTTTGCGGCTGCCGTGATCACTGGAGGATAAGACATGAATAAAGGCGAGCTCGTTGCGGCCGTCGCCGACAAGGTGGGCCTTTCGCGTGGCCAGGCTGGTGATGCGATCGACGCCGCCATCGAGGCGATCACCGGCGCTCTGAAGCAGGGCGACGAGGTCAAGATCGTCGGTTTCGGCACGTTCGTGGTGACCAACCGCGCAGCCGGCGAGGCGCGCAACCCGCGCACCGGCGAGAAGGTCAAGGTTCCCGCTTCCAAGACCCCCAAGTTCCGCGCCGGCGCCGGCCTGAAGGACGCCGTCAACGCGAAGTAATCGCTTTTTGACAGCGATTGACTGCCATGAGGGCCAACGGCGCTTGCGTTGTTGGCCTTCTGTTTTTATGTCAGGCCTGTCGGGCGGTTAGCTCAGCTGGTAGAGCATCGGTTTTACACACCGCAGGTCGGGGGTTCGATCCCCTCACCGCCCACCATTTCTCCCCACCTCGCCTGATCCCCTTGAGGCGCCTCGTCAGGGCGGGCCGTTGCTCTCGTCCTCCGTCAGGCGATCGAGCACTTTTTCCGGCGCAACATGCCGTTCGAGTTCCGCAAGGCTGGGATCGTTCGCTTCCCGGATCCCCAGATGCTCCGCGATGGCGCGCGTGAGCGTCAAAAGCCGCGTTATCTCATGTTCGGAGAGAAGGTTGGTCTGGAGATCGAGCTCCGCCCTTCGATCCGCTTCCGCGGATGCCCGGTTTTGGCTGATCAAGACGAAGGTGGAGAGAAAGATCGCCTCCACAGACGCACAGGTGGCGAGGATCACGAACGTCGGATCGAAGATCGGCACACCGGGAACGATCCCAAGATTGGCGGCAACCCACCCGCCCACGAGGACCAAGTGGACATAGACGAAAGCCATGCTGCCGGTGAAGCGGGTGATGACCTGAGCGATCCGGTCCTGGAGGCTGGCCTTCCGCTCATCCTCCTCGCGTTTGCGCCGCAGAGCCTCGATGTTCCGCTCAAGTACGGAGGTAAAGCCGGTTGGCTGGGCCGGAGGCGTGCTCGGGCTGCCCCTCGGGACTGCTTCTCGTTGTTTCAGGCTGCCCTGCATGCCGGCACCGTTCCATCCTCGCCACGGCGGCAGCATGAGAACGGCTGGTACTCTGAAGAAGTTCACTGGAGCGTATGAGGCTGCGGTCGGCTTCAACGATGGGTTGGAACGCCGCACCCGCTCCATGAAACATTCGGGTTCCATCCGGGTTTGGGAAAGATCCCTCCAAGGATTACTCCTGAGACTCGCCCGCTCCAGCCATCGACCGGAGCGGGCTTTTTTCTGCCGTCTGGCGCTTTAGCGCATAGTCTTCTGCAGGTCCTCGAGCATGGCGATGTGCTCGCTGATATGGCCGCGGGCCATCTTGGCCACGTTCATGTGCTCGCGGTTCTGCGGGTTGGACTGAAGGTAGCGCTCCTGAACCTGCAGGAGGTCGCGGTGACCCTGCAGCTGCGCTTCCAGGTACATCTTGTCGAATTCGGCGCCGGCCTGCTGGTTCTGCATCTTCTGCATCATGTCACGGGCGCTGGCATCCATCTGCATGGCCGGCATGGTCGACTGACCGGACTGGCTGCTTGCCGATCCCGTCGCGGCGGTCGCTCCAGGGTCCATCATGGAGCGCAGAACCTCCGACAGGGTGGTCTGCTCCTGCACCTCGAAATTCGCGAAACGCTTCAGGTCCTCGTTGCGGACCTTGTTCATCGCGATCCGGCTCGACTCCAGGGCCACCATGCCGAGCTGCATGGTCTGCTGCATGTGCTGCATGTCCGCCTGGCTCATCTGGCCGCCGGTCTGGCTCATGGGCATGCGGCCCGACGACTGGGACGGCATGGTGGAAGAGGAGCCGCTCGTTTGAGCGAGGGCGGGGGCAATGACAAGCGCGGCGGCCAAGCCGCCGAGGAGCGCACGACGATCCATAAGTCTCTCCTGCTGAAAATCACGGCTCGGCCGCGACACGCCGAAGATGGCGCTCGACTCTGGGCCGCCGTTACGGGGCGAACGCCATGGCCGCAGGAAGGTTTCAGCTCGGCGGTTGCCTGCACCGAAGCCCGCGTTCACAGTCCCGTGCGGTACCGCACAGCTTCCTCAGCGGGCAAATGTAATTACGTATAGCGATCTCACAGAACCAAGCTGAAGCTTGGCACGACACCAGACATGCGGGGCCGTACAGAAGCTTGGTAACGGAGGGCCTGAAATGGCTGTCATCTATGCTCAGGGTAATAAAGTTGCGTTAGGTACAGACGGACGCGACACGATCTATGGAGATGCGTTTTCCAACGATCTTTGGGGCAACGGCGGAAACGATCGGATCTACGGTGGTGCTGGCGATGACTTCATTTCCGGAAGCAGAGGGCAGGATCGACTCACGGGCGGCAGTGGCTACGACACCTTTTTCTTTGGAAACTCTGCCCTGTCGAGAGCATCAACTGACGTGATTACGGATTATAATGGAAAATACGATACGATAAGCCTCTCGAAATACGCATTCTCAGGGCTCCGCAAGGCAGACACTTGGATGAAGGCCAGCGCCTTCTGGCAGGGCACCAAGGCTCACGACAGCAATGATCGCATCATCTACAACCCAAAGAATGGCGTCGTTTACTATGATGCGGACGGAACAGGCTCAAAAGACGCCATCGCTATCGTGAAGATCGGCGCAGGCCGGAAAATGTCCTCAACCGACTTCTGGGTCGAGTCGATCTGATTGCCTCCTGTATCTGAAGAGACAGCAGGGTGGAGGGGAAGCATCTGCTCCCTGCTGTCATCGATTGAAGAATTCAGCGGTCGCGAATTCAACGACGACCAAAGATCGATTTGAGAAGCCTCCGATAGCCGCCCGCCGAGTTCAGAAGTGACCTCGAGTGTTGATACAGACTTCTTTGGTACGCGCTAAATATGTTGTATCATGGCTTAAGTTGCGTTGCCCCGCGATCGGCAGGCGCTTCTTTCGTTCTCTTGAGCTCAGGCACTATGACTAGGACTGTTCTCTCCATCCTTCTTCTCTCTGTCGCTGTTTCCGGGTGTCAGCAAACGGCCAAGCCGATCCATGAATCAGGGACGGCCGCGGCTGCAACGCATAATGAACTGATGGCGGAGGCTCGCGCTTTCGGCACGGTTCAAGGCGCCGCAGGCGCTGCGGCAGCCTTCGACTCCACCGGCGTTGCGTCATTGCCCCTCATGGTCGGCGGACGGGCAGCCCACCGGGCTTGGATGACCAGTGCACGGGCGCGCATGCAAGCCGCGGAAGAGGTGGATCGTCAGGCCTTCTACAAAAAATACGGCATGAACCCCAATGGCACGCCGTCCGGACGCCCGGGGCAGGGATCGGCCGTGCCTGCTGAATAGCTGGTTCAATCACGCCACAGGGCTCGTGTGCAGAAGCGCCTGCGCGGGTCAAAAGAAGCTTAGGCAGGAATGCGGTTTTGGTGCCTTTCTGTTCGGCGCACCAATTTCAGGGTTGCGTGACTGCTCCTAAAAAGTTAGAGCATCCGAGCCTTTCGGCAGTCGGAGCGTAGCGCAGCCCGGTTAGCGCACTAGTCTGGGGGACTAGGGGTCGGAGGTTCAAATCCTCTCGCTCCGACCATTTTATTCTACGGAATAGGGTTCGAATCCCGTTCTTCCCCACCCCACCACTACAATTTCCAGAAGCACGGTTCCTTCGAGCCGGTTCACCGCGCCAGAGGCGAGCGGGCGATGCGGACCTTGGTGAGCGTGGGACCCGCGACCCTGATGCGGGCAGCCTCGAAAGAGGGTGGGGCCGTGCGGCCCGTGCCGTTGCTGAAGCCATAGGGTTCGAGGGGCAGCCCTCTCGGGTCCCGGTCGAGGTTGGTGTTGCCGTTCGTGTCCTGGAAGACTGCGATGGCGTAGGATCCCTCTGGAACATCGGGGAACACGACCTGGAACTCCGCAGCTGGAGGCTGCACGTTCTGGCTGTACCGGCAGGAGCCGAAGTCCAGGGAGCCGGAGCAGATGCCGATCAGGACCGGACCCTGCCCAGGACCGGCGCCCTCCACCTGAACGGTCAGGGGAGCTGCCTCCGCTACGCCCGCAAGCATGACAACAGCGATCATTCCGATAGTCGGTCGAAGCATGGATGGTGCCCCTCGTTGAACACCGGGCCGCGAGCGGCCGGCCAGAACAAACCTGGCGCGTGGCTTCAAGAATGCGAGAGCTCCCGGCCCATCCGGCGATCACATCAATGCGTGCTCTTCCCGAAACCGGAATCGAAGCTAGGTTCCTGACGGGAGAAGCCTGCCCGCATCCATGGTCTTTCCTAGGAGACAACCATCCCTTCGCGTCAGCACCTGTCGAGAACCCAAGAGCCAGCGCCCGCGCATCAGGGGCTGGTGATTGCGGTTCTGACCGAGGTTCATGTCCGCCTGGGAGCACGCGAGGTTCTGCGGGGATTGAACCTGGCCCTGAAACAAGGCGAGATCTTCGCTCTGCTGGGGCGCAACGGTACCGGCAAGACGACCCTTATGCGCCTCCTGACGGGACAGCTCCGGCCGGCATCCGGCGATGTGCAGGTGTTCGGAGGCGACCCCGGTCGGGAGGCCGCACCCCGCCGCCTGATGAGCCTGGTTCCGCAGGATATCGCCCTCTATCCACGCCTGACGGTCCGGGAGAACCTGGAGATCATGGCCGGAATGGCGGGGCTGGCGAAGCGGGAGATTTCCTCTCGCGTCGCCGAGGCCATGGCCCTGGTGCAGGTGGAGGGCCGGCAGCGCGATCTGATCGACCATCTTTCCGGTGGATACAAGCGCCGGGCCAACATCGCCGCTGCCCTGCTGACGCGGCCCCGGCTCCTGTTGCTGGACGAGCCCACTGTCGGTGTCGACGTGGATGCCCGTCTGTCGCTGCACCGGACCCTGAGGCGCCTGCGGGATCAGGGCATGTCCATTCTGCTCACGACCCACGACCTCGACGAGGCAAGAGCCTTGGCCGACCGGATCGGCATCCTTGCATCCGGCCGGATGGCCGAGGAGGGTCCTGTCGGAGACATTCTCCGCCGCATGTTCGGAGACAGGCGCGAGGTGGTCGTGACCTTGAGCCAGGAGCCGGGCGACACGGTGAGGAGCACTCTCGAACGATTGGGATTCGCCCCGACAGCCAACCCGCTCGAATGGACCTCGTGGTCGGCAGGCGTGGAGGGCTTCGCCTCCCTGCCGGCTGCGCTCCGGCGGCAGGGGATCGACCTGCACGAGATCAGCCTGCGCGAGCCGGGGCTTGAGCATGTGCTGGCTCATGTGGAAGGCACACGCTCATGATCTTCCCGGCAGCCCGCGTCATGCTCCTGACCCTGCTCAGGGATCGGGGCGCTCTGGCTATGGCGTTCGTGCTGCCGCCGCTCATCTTCGTGATCTTCGCGGCCATCTTCTCATCCGCCGGCGGCGACCAGCTGCGGCTTCATGTGGGCATCGCCGATCTGGCACGAACCCCGACGACCGCGCAGCTGGTCCAGGTGCTCCGTTCGGAGCCGACCCTGCGCGTCACGTACAGCGAGGATGCATCAGACGGGACCGTGCGCGGCCTGGTCAAGGATGGCGCCGTCGATCTGGGGCTCATCCTCAGGAGCGATCTCAACCAGCGCGGTGCCGGCGCTCCGGTCCTCCTCGTCACCCACGAGGCGCGGGCCATTGCCGGGGCCATCATGGCAGGCCACCTGCAGCGGCTGCTGGCGATGCACATGCCGGACGTCGCCTTCGCCCAGGTGCTGGCTGACCTGGAAGCCATCGGGGGAATCACATCCGAGCAGAGGATCTGGATAGACGAGACATTCAAGGAGAAGGCAGACGAAACACGCAGCGACCCGCGCATGCGCGATGCGGGACTGGTCGCCAGCGAGTCGGCGCTGCCGAAGAATCCCGGTTGGGCCGTGTCCTACTATGCCGGAGCCGTGGCGGTGATGTTCCTGCTTCTGGCGGCCGTGCAGGGCGCTGTGGGACTCATCGAGGAGCGGCGCCTGGGCGTCTATGATCGCCTGCTGGCAGGACCCGGAGCCATCGCGAGGATCATCCTGGGAAAGTTCCTGTTCCTCGTTGCTCAGGGAAGCGTGCAGGCGGCCCTGGTCTTTGCCGCGGCCTATCTTCTTTATGGCGTGGATTTCATCGCCTCCTTCGGCCCGTGGCTGACGACGACCCTCGCTGTCGCGGCAGCCACATCCGGCCTTGCCTTGAGCCTGTGCGTGATCTGCTCCTCCCGTCAGCAGGCGCAGGTTCTGTCCACCTTCGTGGTGCTGATCCTGTCCGCTGCCGGCGGCAGCATGGTCCCGCGCTTCTTTCTGCCGCCCTGGCTGCAGGAGGCCGGATGGTGGACGCCGAACGCCTGGTCGATCCAGGCCTATTCGTCGGCCCTGACACCGGGTTCATCCTTCACGTCATTGTGGACGGCATGGGCAATCCTGATTGCCATGGCGGCAGGGGCATTGCTGTTCAGTCTGGCGATCTCGCTTCGTCGCCGCTCCATCTGATAGCCCGACGTTCAGACCCTCCGTTCATGAGGATGCATCCTGCGTCTGTCTCTGTGCTGAGAGATGGGCCGGCTCCCTCTTGTCGTCTTGCTTCTCGGAATCTCGTTCGAGCTCGGCCATCAGGTCGTCGGCCATCTGCTGCAGCCGGACACGGTCCGCATCGGAGAACTCACGCGGCTCCATGTCGATGACGCACAGGGAGCCAAGGGCCAGTCCGGCGGACGTGCGCAGGGGCGCTCCGGCGTAGAAGCGAATGCCCTTTTCGAGCACGAGCGGGTTGTTCGCGAACCGGGGGTCCTCGGTCACATCCTCGGACACAATCACCTCGTCGGAGGCTACCACGTGGCCGCAGACGGATTCCTCCCGCGGCACCTGCCGGCTTGCATTGAGTTCTGGTGGGAGGCCCTGAGCTCCCGGCATGAGCTGCTGCTCGTCCGTGACCATCGACACGAGAGCGATCGGAGCCCCGAACGCCTCGGCAACGCGCTTTGCGACCTCATCGAAGGAATGACGGCGCGCTCCTGCAAGACCCAGGTGCTGCATGGCGGCGAGCCGCTCGTGCTCGTTGTCGATGACGGCAGGCGCTTGGCCCCCATTCCTATCGGAGCCGCTCGCCTTATGCGCAAGCCACGCGGTGATCTGGTTCATGCAGATGTCGAGGGAGAGGGTGGCCGCGTCCGCAGACATCTGCCGGGCCATATCCTCCGTATGGGTGCCCTGCGGTGGAGCGTTCCAGCAGCAGACCATGAGCTTCAGGTGAGGCGCACGCCGACGCAGGCGACGGCAGATGTAGCGGGCGAAGACCTGCGGCTGTGGGTGCAGATAGGACAGGCAGACGACCTCGACTCCGGTGAGATCGAGCTGCGCCAGAGCACCTTCGCTGATGGAAATCGGGGGCAGAACGCGCGCGCCCGTTCCGTTTTCCTCCAGCACCTGCGCGAGCATTTCGGCGGCGGCCCGATCGAGCTCCGTCCGTCCTGCAATGCAGAGAACGGGCTTGTTCGCTGTGGCGGCCAGGGCGCTCTCCTCGCCGGACGTGTTCCCATCCTCGGATGCGGGTGCTTTGTCCTGAATATGGTCGGCAACCTCCTTCACCACGCAGATGGCGGTGTTCGCCACAAGGCGCCGGTAGTTCGTGTCGGTGGTGCTGCGCTGGCGGTCGTTCTCTGCCAGACGAAGGGCGGGGATGCCCACATGGTCGTAGAACTCGCGCGAGGAGTGCTCATCCACGTAATCCTCGGCGATCTCGGTGGCCTCTTCCAGATTTCCGGCCAGCAGGCGTTGGTACAGGCGCTCCTCCGGAGCGAGGACCGGGTCGCTGCCGAGAAGGACGCCGAGAAATTCGAGTTGAGGCACATAGCGGCCGATCACCACGAGGCAGACGGTGAGGGGCGTCGCCAGGAAGAGCCCGACCGGTCCCCACAGGGTGGTCCAGAAGATCGCCGCCATGATGATGGCGAGCGACGACAGGCCCGTGCTGGAGCCGTAGAGCCAAGGCTCGATGACGTTGTTGCTGATGAGTTCGGCGGCGAGAAACAACCCCACGACCCAGAGCAGCATGGACCAGCCAGGATCGACCGCGATGGCGAGAGCGATGGGAAAGGTGGCTGCCAGGAAGGGGCCCAGATAGGGGATGAAGCGCAGCACCGCCGCCAGCAGGCCCCATAGCACCGCATTGGGAACGCCGATGAAGTAGAGCGCTATCCCGATGGGAACCCCGTAGGTCAGGTTCACGATGAGCTGCATCAGCAGGTAGCGGCTGACCCGCGCGGCCGCGTCGTTAAGGGCTTGCGTGCTCTTCTGCAGGTCGCCCGCGCCGGCGAGCTTGATGAAGCGGTCGCGCAGATCCTCCTGTTCCAGCAGAATGAAGATCACGAAGATGATCACCAGACCGGCGGTGGCCAGAGGCGCAAGGAGTGGACCGGCAATCGTCTGGATGATCTCGAGCGGCTGGGATTCGGGACGCTCGAGCCGAACCGTGATCGGCTCCTGCGGGGCAGGGGGAGCGCCAAGAGCCGTGCCGGCTCGCTCTGCTGCCTGATCGGTCACCTTCTCCGCCCCGGAAATCTCCTTGCTCAGGTCCTGAATGGTGGCCGTGACCTTGTCTACAACGCCGCCTCCAGGCGCGGAGGTTTGCAGGGCGCGGATCTTCTCCGTGATCGTCGTCTGATAGCTCGGGAGGTTGTTGGCGAGCTGCACGAGCTGGCGGCCGACCACGTAGGTGATACCGCCGATCAGGATGAAGGCCAGCGTCACGGCGACCAGCGCGGCGGCGACTCTCGGGAGCCTTAGTCGCCGGAGCCAGTTGACCAGGGGAGTCAGCGCAAAGCTGAGGAGAATGCCGACGGCGAACGGAATGAAGATGTCACGGCCGAAATAGAGCCCCCCGATCGCCAGAACGATCCCGCCCGCCGTAAAGAGCGACGAGCCTGCAGGCGGTGGAGCCGGCTGAGGGGCAGGGAGAGCCGGATCAACCATGCGCGGGTACTTTCCAGTTGAGCTGTCGTGCAGACAACTCGGCAGCACCTCGTTGGATCCGATTCCCTCAGGCCGGCTGGGACAAGGCTGGCGGGATCAGGCGCCCTTCGCCGCCTGACGCCACGCGTCGAGGTCGTCCACGGACAGGTTCGAGCCGCACAGCACGAGGCCGATCACGCTGTCGTCGGGGAGCGACGGCACGATGGTTTCAGCCGCCGTCAGCACGCAGGCGGCGGCCGGCTCACAGAGGAGCTTTTCCCTCTGCAGAAGCCAACTCACGTCGGCAATCACAGGTTCGTCCTCCACGAGGATGATCTCTTTCAGGAAGAGTTTGGCGCCTGCGACCGTCCTGTGGGTCGCGAACGGGGCGCCAAGGGTCCTGGCGACGGAGGTCGGGCGAATCGTCACCGGCTCTCCGGCCTTCAGCGCCTCGGTCATGGTCGGTGCCCCGACTGTCTCGACGCCGTAGATCGTCAGCGAGGGCCGCGTCGCCTTCAGGGCTGCCGCGACGCCCGACATGAAGCCGCCGCCGCCGATGGATACGAAGACGTGGGTGAGATCGGGGATATCCTCCAGGAACTCGAGTCCGAGGGTGCCGTGGCCCGCAATGATCGCCGGGTCGTCATAGGGGTGCACGAAGAGCCGCCCCTGGCGCTGGTACTCCTCCGCCTTGGCGAAGGCCTCGGAGGCATCGTCGCAGAGTTCGATGCGGGCGCCGTATTTCGTCGCCAGATCGACGTTGAAGCGTGGTGTCACCTTCGGCATCAGCACGAGAGCGTCGAGGCCCAGCGTCCCTGCGACGCGCGCGACCGCGATGGCATGGTTGCCGCCCGACACCGTCACCAGCCCGCGACGGCGCTCCTCGTCGCTCAAGGTCAGCACCTTGTTGAAGACGCCGCGCACCTTGAACGAGCCTGCAAGCTGCAGCGCCTCCATCTTCAGGGCCGTGCGCCTGCCGAGCCGCGCCGACACCTCGGGGCTGTCGAAGGCCGGCGTGCGCCGGACCCGTCCGGCAATGCGGCTGCGGGCGGCTTCGATATCGGCAAGCGTGACGTCAAAGGTGGTCATCGTGTCTCCGTCGAGGCGGAATGGAGGAGGGGCGGATCATGGTGTCGCGTGGCCTGCCGCGTCAACAGGCAGCCGCCGGTTGACGGGCGATAATTCCGGCTTGACCGGCTGCATGGTGGGATCGGATGCTCGCACCTTTCCTTGGGAGAAGCACGACATGTCCTTATCGTCCCGCGAGATGCTCGCGCGTCTGGTTGCCTTTCCGAGCGTTTCGACGAGCAGCAATCTCGACATCATCGGATTTTGCCGGGACTGGCTCAACAGCCATGGGGTGGAGAGCACCCTCGTGATGAGTCCGGAAGGCGACAAGGCCAATCTCTACGCCACTATCGGCCCGAAGGTGGAGGGCGGGATCGTGTTCTCCGGCCATACGGACGTGGTGCCCGTGGAGGGGCAGAACTGGACCACCGATCCCTGGATGCTGACCGAGAAGAACGGCCGCCTTTATGGACGCGGCTCGGCCGACATGAAGGGCTTCGATGCCCTCGTTCTGGCTCTGGTACCCGAGATGGCGAAGATGCCCCTGAAGCGGCCGGTCCATATCGCGCTCTCTTATGACGAGGAGATCGCCTGCCGGGGTGCGCCATCAATGGTGGATGCCATGGCAAAGGCGCTTCCGACCCCGGCCGCCGTGATCGTGGGCGAGCCCACACGGCATGCGGTGGTGACCGGCCACAAGGCCTCCGTGCAGTTGCGCACCCATGTGACCGGCTATGCGGTCCATTCGAGCCGGATCGACCAGGGGGTGAGCGCGGTGATGAACGCGGCCCGGCTCATCGCCTGGCACGACGACGTAATGGAGGAGAACCGGCGCCGCGCCGATCCGGCAAACCCGTTCGAGCCGCCCTACACGACGCTGCACTGCGGCATGGTGGCCGGCGGCAACGCCGCCAACGTGGTGTCGTCCTCCGCATGGTTCTTCAGCGACATCCGGGCGATACCCACCGAGAGCCCGCGCGACTACATGGATCGCTACGAAGCCTATATTCGCGACGTCGTCGAGCCGCGGATGAAGGCGATCCGCCCGGAGACTGGCGTCACCGTCGAGCTGATCGCCGAGGTGCCGGGGCTCAGGCCCGAGACGGACGGTGAGGCGGAGCGTCTCATGCGCCGCCTCACGGGCGACAACGGCACCCATGTGGTCTCCTACGGCACCGAGGCTGGCATCTTCCAGCGGGCGGGTTGGCCGACGGTGGTCTGCGGGCCGGGCGACATCGCCCAGGCCCACCAGCCGGACGAATATATCGAGATCAGCGAACTGGAGTCCGGCGAGCGCTTGCTGCGGCGCATCATTGGGGAGCTCTGTGCCTAATTGGTAATCAAGGTGGCCCAAGTCAGGGCTAGACCGCCGGCCACTTTCCTGCCTAACTTCATGCCCGGTGGAAGGAAGGCAGAAGCCGAGCTTCCAACAAGAAGAACACCGCGCGAAGACGCGGGGCTTCCAGAGGAGAAAGAGACACGATGACCAGACGTACGAAATTTCTTGCCGCCACGGTTGCCGTGCTGATGACCGGCGCTGCTCTGCCGGCTATGGCCGTGACCCTGCGCTATGCCAACCAGGGCGACCTGAAGTCGCTCGACCCCTATACCCTCAACGAGACCACCACGATCGCCCATCATGGCCATGTCTATGAAGGTCTGACCAAGCGCGACAAGGATCTGTCCATCATCCCGGGTCTCGCCGAACGCTGGGAGATCAGTGAAGACGGCATGACCTGGCGCCTCTTCCTGCGCAAGAACGTGAAGTTCCACAACGGAAATCCGTTCAATGCCGATGACGTGATCTTCTCGGCCACCCGCGTTCGCGCCCAGGGCTCGAACTTCCAGACCCGCGTGCCGAGCGGCTCGGAATGGGTGAAGGTCGACGACCACACGGTCGACGTGAAGCTCAAGTCGCCCAACCCGATCATGAATGCCCAGTGGGATACCTGGTACATCATGGACAAGGAGTGGTCGGAGGCGAACAACAGCGTTCAGCCGACGCCCGCTGCCGCAACAACGCCGAGCTATGCCTCGCTGAATGCCAATGGCACCGGCCCGTTCAAGATCGAAAGCCACCAGCCCGGCGTGAAGACCGTCTTCAAGCCGCACAAGGAATGGTGGGGCAAGGTCGAGCATAACCTCGACGAGATCGTCTTCACCCCGATCGCATCCGACGCCACCCGCGTGGCTGCGCTGCTCTCGGGCGAGGTGGACGTGGTTGAGCCGGTTCCGCTGCAGGACGTTCAGCGCGTCAACAGCAGCGCCAACGCGAAGGTGCAGGCGGGCCCCGAGCTGCGCACCATCTTCCTGGGCTTCGACCAGACCCGCGATGAGCTTCTGTTCTCGAACGTGAAGGGCAAGAACCCCTTCAAGGACAAGCGCGTGCGCGAGGCCTTCTATAAGGCCATCGACATCGAGACCATCAAGTCTCGCGTCATGCGCGGCATGGCGACACCGTCGGCCCTGATGATTGCGCCTCAGATCTTCGCGCTCTCGAAGGACTTCGAGCGCCCGAAGTATGACGTCGAGGCTGCCAAGAAGCTCCTGGCCGACGCGGGTTATCCGAACGGCTTCGAGGTCGGCATGGACTGCCCGAATGACCGCTACGTCAATGACGAGGCGATCTGCCAGGCAGTCGTCGGCATGCTGGCTCGCGCCGGCGTCAAGGTGAACCTGATGGCCCAGCCCAAGGCGCAATACTTCGCCAAGGTGCTGAAGTCCGGCAACTACAACACGTCGTTCTACCTGCTGGGTTGGACGCCGGGCACCTTCGACAGCCACAACGTGCTGTTCGACATCCAGGGCTGCCGCGACAACGCGCAATCCTCGCGCGGCGAGTCGAACCTCGGCAACTACTGCAACAAGCAGCACGACGAGCTGACCGACAAGATCCTGGTCGAGAGCAACAAAGAGAAGCGCGACCAGATGATCAAGGAGGCCTACAAGATCTCGACCGAAGACTACTCCTACATTCCGCTGCACCAGCAGGCTCTCGCCTGGGGCGTCTCCAACAAGGTGACGTTGACCCAGCGCGCCGACAACCAGGTGCTGCTCTACTGGGCCCAGAAGAAGGAATAGTCCGCGCCTGATCGCATGTCCCGGGCAGCCTGCTGCCCGGGACAATTCATTCGAAGGCCCCGGACGAGCAATTTCGCCCGAGGCGCAGCGATCAAGAGATTGTGCATGTTTGCTTTTGTCATCCGCCGAGCCCTCCAGGCCATTGGCGTTCTCCTGGCCGTCGGCATCATTTCGTTTGCGATGTTCCGCTTCGCCGGCGACCCGGTGAACCAGATCGTCTCCCTCGACACCCCCGCGGCGGAGCGGGAACAGGTCCGCCAGTCTCTGGGCCTTGACGATCCGGTTCCGGTGCAGTTCGCCCGCTATCTTGGCAGGGCCGTTCAGGGCGAATTCGGCGTGTCCTACCAGTTCCGGCAGCCGGTTTCCGATCTCCTGGCCGAGCGAATGCCGGCCACCCTGGAGCTGGCCTTCTGCGCAACCCTCTTCGCCATCGGATTCGGCGTGCTGATGGGCGTCTATTCAGGCCTGAAGCGGGACAGCTTCCTGGCCAAGGTGTTCCAGACGATTTCGCTGATCGGCATCTCGCTGCCCACCTTCCTGATCGGCATTCTGCTGATCTATCTGTTTTCCGTCATCCTCGGCTGGCTGCCGTCCTTCGGACGCGGCGACACGGTTCGCCTCGGCTGGTGGTCCACGGGGCTTCTCACCACCTCGGGCTTGAAGGCCCTGATCATGCCGTCGATCACGCTCGGCCTGTTCCAGATGACGCTGATCATGCGCATCGTCCGGGCCGAGATGCTGGAGGTGCTGCGCACCGACTACATCAAGTTCGCGCGGGCGAGGGGTCTCACCACCCGGGCCATTCATTTCGGACATGCACTCAAGAACACCTTGGTGCCGGTCATCACCATCGTAGGGCTGCAGTTCGGCTCGGTCATCGCGTTCGCAATCATCACGGAAACCGTGTTCCAGTGGCCCGGCATGGGGCTCCTGTTCGTGCAGGCGGTGCAGAACGTCGATATTCCGATCATGGCGGCCTACCTGATGCTGGTGGCGCTCATCTTCGTCCTGATCAACCTCGCCGTCGACATCCTCTACACGATCGTCGATCCCCGCCTGAGAACGTCCATCCGGCAGCCGGCCTGAGGAGGGAACCATGGCAGACGCAATTCAGGCGGCGCCCACGCCGCATTCCCCGCCCACCACATGGGCCGGCCGCTTCCTCGACAGCGACATCTGGGCAAGCTTCAAGCGCTCCAAGCTCACGATGGTGGCCGCCTTCCTGACGGCTCTCTTCATGGCTTGCGCCGTCCTGGCGGGATTGCTGTCGCCGCAGGATCCGTTCGATCCTGCCCAGCTTGAGCTGATGAACAGCCGGCTTCCGCCGATCTGGGATGCGGAAGGGCAGATGCCCTTCGTGCTGGGTACCGACGAGCAGGGCCGCGACATCTTCTCCGCCATTCTTTACGGACTGCGCATCTCGCTCGCGGTCGGCATCCTCGGCGTGGCCTTTTCAGCCACTCTCGGGATCACCCTGGGCCTCATTGCCGGCTATGTGGGCGGCACGACCGATGCCGTCATCATGCGCATTGCCGATGTACAGCTGACCTTCCCGGCCATTCTGATCGCCCTTCTGGTGGACGGTGTGGTGAAAGCCGTCCTCGGCGGTCAGCTCGATGAGGTGACGACCCTCTCCGTGCTGGTCTTCTCCATCGGCCTGAGCTTCTGGGTGCAGTATGCCCGAACCGTGCGCGGATCGGTGATGGTGGAGAAGAACAAGGACTACATTGCCGCGGCGCGTCTCATCGGCCTGCCGACCCCGGTGATCATGTTCCGGCACGTCCTGCCCAACGTCCTGGGTCCGGTGCTGGTCATCGCCACCATCAATCTGGCACTCGCCGTCATCACCGAGGCGACCCTGTCGTTCCTCGGCACCGGCATGCCCGAGACCATGCCGTCGCTCGGAACGCTCATCCGCATCGGCAACAACTATCTGTTCTCCGGCGAGTGGTGGATCGTGGCCTTCCCGGGCATCGCGCTCGCCGTGCTCGTGCTCGCCATCAACCTGCTAGGCGATTGGCTGCGCGATGCACTTAATCCGAAGCTGCGATGATGAAACGCAGAGTCACAAAATTGTTGGCTGCTATCATGGTTGCAGCACCGGCTCAGGGAGCGTTTGCTCAGAGCGCCAATACAGCCTGTGTATGGAGTATTACCCGAATGGTGCAGCTGTTTGAGGAGCTATGCCATCCAGATGAACGCAACGACTACCGGGCAACTCTAGACGAGAGCGTTCTGGCGCTTCATGCGAGAACTAAAGAGCTTGGGACTGTTCCTGATATCGACCGCGTTTCGAACGATATAAAAGGGCTTCTAGAAGGCGGCTTGGCCAAAGATCCAGCCTTTTGTCAGCAAGGTCATATATTCAATATGGCTCAGGCGATGAGAGGCAGAGGCATTGAGTGGATCAAGCAAGATACAGTTAAGACTCTGGCGGTGCCCCGCGAGAGGCAAGTGAACGGGTGCCTTTGATGACTCAGCCTGTCCTCTCCGTCCGTGATCTGCGCGTCGAATTCGTCACGCGCCGCGGCATCCTCAAGGCCATCGACGGCATTTCCTTCGACATCGGCAAGGGCGAGGTGCTTGGCGTCGTCGGCGAGTCCGGTGCCGGCAAGTCGGTGACGGGCTCCGCCGTCATCGGCCTCATCGACCCGCCCGGCCGCATCGCCGGCGGCGAGGTCCTGCTGTCGGGCATGCGCATCGACAACCTGCCGCCCGACGAGATGCGGCGGGTGCGCGGCAAGCGCATCGGCATGATCTTCCAGGATCCTCTGACAAGCCTGAACCCGCTCTATCGGGTCAGCGAACAGCTCGTCGAGACCATCCGAACCCACACGAACCTCTCGGCCAGCGCGGCGCGCAAACGTGCTATCGATCTTCTCGCGGAAGTCGGTATCCCGGCGCCCGAGAGGCGAATCGACAGCTATCCGCACGAGTTCTCCGGCGGCATGCGCCAGCGCGTGGTGATCGCGCTCGCCCTGTGCGCCGAGCCGGAGCTCATCATCGCCGACGAACCGACGACGGCTCTGGATGTCTCCGTGCAGGCGCAGATCATCTCGCTCCTGAAGCGCCTCGGGCGCGAGCACGGCACGGCCATCATGCTGGTCACGCACGACATGGGCGTGATCGCCGAGACCGCCGACCGCGTGGCCGTGATGTATGCGGGCCGCATCGCCGAGATCGGTCCCGTGCGGGACGTGGTGCAGAACCCGCTTCATCCTTATGCCAAGGGGCTCATGGGAGCGATCCCGTCGCTCGAGAGCGAGACGGACCGGCTCGTGCAGATTCCGGGCTCGATGCCGCGCCTCTCGGCCATTCCGCCCGGCTGCCCGTTCAATCCGCGCTGCCCTTATGTGTTCGACCGCTGCCGGGTTGAGCGGCCGGAACCGATCCAGCACAGCGAGCACCGGGTTGCCTGCCATCTCTATGATGAATCTTCCGCCCGATCGGAGGCCGTCGCGTGACCGAGCGTTCCTATGTCGAAGTCAAAGACCTGCGTCGTGAGTTCGACGTCTCCAAGCCCTGGCTCAACCGGGTGCTTGAAGGCGGCGAGAAGCAGTACCTCAAGGCGGTCGACGGCGTCTCCTTCTCCATTGCCAAGGGCGAGACCTTCGCGCTCGTCGGCGAGTCCGGCTCGGGCAAGTCGACGGTCGCGCGCATGGTGGTGGGATTGCTGCCGCCGACAAACGGCGAGGTGGTGATCGACGGCGTCTCCATGTCGAGCAGGGCTGCTCTGGCCGAGCGCCAGCGCCTGCGGCGGCGCATCCAGATGATCTTCCAGGACCCCTATGCCAGCCTCAATCCCCGCTGGCAGGTGGACCGCATCGTCGCCGAGCCGATCCGAGCCTTCCGGCTGATCGAGCGGGAGAAGGAGATCGAGGCGCGGGTGGGCGAGCTGCTGACGCTGGTTGGGCTTCATCCGGCTGACGGCAAGAAGTATCCGCACGAGTTCTCCGGCGGCCAGCGCCAGCGCGTCGCCATTGCGCGTGCGCTTGCGTCGAATGCGGAGTTCATCGTCTGCGACGAGCCGACATCCGCACTCGACGTATCCGTGCAGGCGCAGATCCTGAATCTCATGCGCGACCTGCAGGATCGCCTCGGCCTGACCTACCTGCTCATCAGCCACAACCTTGCCGTTGTGCGCCATATGGCGAGCCGGATCGGCGTGATGTATCTCGGCCGCATCGTCGAGATCTCCAACGGGCGCGAGCTCTTCGCGCAGCCGAAGCATCCGTATACCCGAATGCTGCTGGATGCGGTGCCGGATGTAGGTATGACCGGGCGCCAGCGCATTCCAGTGAGCGGCGAGATCCCGAACCCGATCAGCCCGCCGACTGGCTGCACCTTCAACCCGCGCTGCCCCTTTGCCAACGAGCGCTGCCGGGCTGAAATTCCGCCGCTCCTCGGAGGCGTCGCCTGCCACGCCATCCATGAAGGGCGCTTGGCGGTGGATGCTGCAGCATAGAGCGGAAGCGCAGTCCAAGCTCTCGAGAGCCGAGCAGGGGCGGCAGGATCGTCCTCCTGATCGGCCTTGTAGGCGTCGCGAGTGGACATTGTCTGGCTTCGAGGAGCGGAGCGCGTGAGGCGCGGTAAGAGCAAGGGCGTGCTCACGCGGGAGCATGCGGGTTGCGCCATTCCCGTGCGCGATCTGCTACCGACAATTGCGATAGCGCGGGAATAAAGCTCTGCTTTTTGGCTATATACGTAGATTTCGATTAGCGCAGTTTAGAATGACTAAATATTACGAAGACAATGCTGTGCTGACATGTACAGGTTCAACCGCTGATGTGACTACGATATATGGTCTATAGGCTTAGCAATACCCAACTTGGCCTTATACTCCCTGCTCATCACAACTCTGTGGGCATCTATTACTCTCGGAAACCATTCGGCCCGAGCGCGTTAAGCCTGTGTTCTTATGGCGAGAAGCCATGCCTAAACCAAGCACAGGAGACTTCTATGAAGAGGATCGCACTCATTGCTGGCGCCGGCCTGATGGCCCTTTCCGGGATTGGCACTGCCGTCGCACAGCCGGCTTCCGGAACGCCGAACTCTCCGTTCCCCTACGCGGCTCCGCATGAGATCCGCTGGATCAACGGCGTGCCGTGCCGCACCGTCTACGACCAAACTTCGAAGTCTCGAATTCCGGTGGCCTGCGCCGGTCCGGTGGCAGGCGTTTCGGCTGCTCCCATGGCCATGGGCACTGACGTCATCGCGACGGGCAGCATCGCTCCCGCCCCGGTTGGCCCTATGATGGGCGCTCCTGTGTCGGGCACCCCGGCTTCGCCGTTCCCCTATGCGGCTCCGCACGAGATCCGCACGGTGAATGGCGTGCCCTGCCGCACGGTTCTGGATCCGGTCTCCAACACCCGTGTTCCAGTGGCTTGCGTCCGGTAAGTCTTGCATCTTCTTAGAAAGAGGCGCGGACCTTCGGGTCCGCGCCTTTTCTTTGCCTGCCTTACAAGAGAAGTGGCTCACGAGCACAATCTCATGAGCCATTCTTTCTCTGAACCCGGTCTACTCGGCAGCCTGCCTGAAGGGCAGGAAACCGATGGGTTGGCGCTGCGGTCCCGTCTGCTTGAGGGTGCCGACTAGTTCCTCATATTCGCGCTCCATTTCAGGCGTGACGGAGGGGCGGGTTTCGCGCAGGGATTGCTCGAAATGCGCCATGGTCACGCTCTGCGCTTGAAGCGACTCCCGCAATGCGAGGAGGCCGGCCCGGCGGGTCAGGTCTTCGAGATCGGCTCCCGTATATCGCTCGGTCCGTTCGGCAATCGTATCCAGATCGACGTCGGGCCCGAGCGGCATCGTCTTGGTGTGGATGCCGAGAATATGGCGCCGGCCCTTGGCATCGGGAACCGGCACATAGATCAGCTCGTCGAAGCGGCCGGGCCGCAGCAGGGCAGGGTCGATGAGATTGGGCCTGTTCGTCGCCGCCAGCACGACGACGCCTTGCAGTTCCTCGAGGCCGTCCATCTCGGCCAGAATCGTGTTGACCACCCGCTCGGTAACGGCGGGCTCGCCGAGCCCGCCGCCGCGAACGGGAGCAAGGGAGTCGATCTCGTCGATGAAGATGACCGTCGGGGCAACTTGGCGGGCGCGGGCAAAGAGCCGCGACACCTGCTGCTCGGACTCGCCGTACCATTTCGACAGGAGGTCGGAGGATTTCGTCGCGACGAAATTGGCCTGGGCCTCACGGGCGACCGCTTTCGCCAGCAGGGTCTTGCCGGTTCCAGGCGGGCCGAAGAGCAGGAAGCCCTTGGCGGGTCGGATCCCGAGACGGCGGAATGATTCCGGGCTCTTGAGGGGAAGTTCGACACCCTCACGCAGACGTGTCCGGGCCTCTTCGACGCCCCCGATATCGTCCCAGGTGACGTTGGGCACCTGGATCATGATCTCGCGCAGGGCGGACGGCTGGACGCGCTTCATCGCGTTCAGGAAATCCTGCCGGTTGACCTGAAGGCTCTCCAGCACGTTGGACGGGATGCCGTCCCGCAGATTGATGCCGGGCAGAATGCGCCTCAGCGAATCCATCGCCGCCTCGCGGGAGAGCGCCGCCAGATCGGCCCCGACGAAGCCGTAAGTCGTGCGGGCGACCTCCGCGAGATCGACATCCTCAGCCAAGGGCATGCCGCGGGTGTGAATGCCCAGGATCTCACGGCGGCCCGGCTCGTCCGGAACCCCGATGACGATTTCGCGGTCGAACCGGCCCGGGCGTCGTAGGGCCTCGTCGATGGCCTCGCGCCGGTTCGTGGCGCCGATCACCACGATGTTCTGGCGCGGCTCCAATCCGTCCATGAGGGTGAGAAGCTGCGCCACGATACGCCGCTCGACCTCGCCGGTCACTTCCTCGCGTTTGGGCGCGATACTGTCGATCTCGTCGATGAAGATGATTGCCGGTACATTCTGCTGCGCTTCCTGAAACACCTGCCGCAGCCGCTGCTCCGACTCGCCGTAATGACGGCCCATGATTTCGGGGCCGGCGATATGGTAAAACTGCGCCTCGGTCTCGTTCGCGACGGCCCGCGCCAGCCGGGTCTTGCCGGTGCCGGGCGGGCCGTAGAGCAGCACGCCCTTCGGCGGGTCGATGCCGAGGCGCTGGAACAGTTCGGGATGTCGGAGCGGCAGCTCCACCATCTCGCGGAGCTGATCGACCGTGTTGCCGAGGCCGCCGATATCGTCATAGGTGACGTCGGCGCGGCGGGCTTCCCGTGGCTCCTCGAATTGCGGGCGGAGCTCGATCTCGGTTTCCGCCGTCACATGCACGATGCCGCGCGGTAGAGTGGTGACGACGACGAGGCGGATCTCCTGCAGGCCGTAGGCCGGGATGTTGAGCATGCCGCGCAACTCCTCCGGCAGGCGCGGATCCGCCGATCGCTGCGAGTACACGGAGGTCGAGATCACGTCGCCGGCCGTGAGGGGACGCTGATAGAAGGTGCGCTTCAGCGCATCGCCGGACCCCTGCAGGCGCAGGCCCTTCTGGGCCGGCGCCAGCACGACGCGGGTTGCAGGGCGGACATCGGCTCGCTTCACCTCCACATGATCGCCGCTGCCGACACCCGCGTTCACGCGTTGCAGACCGTCGAGGCGCACGATGTTGAGGCCCTCATCCTCGGCATAGGGCGTGACCGCAATGGCAGTGGTATGGCGCTTTCCGATGATCTCGATGGCTTGGCCTTCCTGAACGCCGATTTCCGCCAGGGCCTGCCGGCTCATGCGCGCGATGCCACGCCCGGAATCGTCCGGTCGGGCATTCGCGACCTGGAGCCGTACATTCTGCCCGTCCTCTGCCATGGCTGTCGTCCCATCGTTCGAGTGGTCGCTCATGCGATGGCAGATGCAGGGAAGGGGCCAGGAGCTCAGCTCTTCCGAGTGCCATGCGGTGGGGGCTTCGCTGGCACGTCGGGCAGCGATGCCGGAGGGCAAACGCGAGATGCGTGGAAATGTTGCAGATTCCCCGGGGGCTCAGGACTGGGATGAAACATCCCTGGCAGGAGACCAGAGCCTTTGGAGCGACACTTCGATCTCGTCCTCTGCAGGTGCCGGGCTGTGCATCAGCCTGGCGACCGGCATGAAGGGAGCGATGATCGGGAGCTTCGGGAGCTCGCTGGCTTCGCCTTGTGCCGCTGCCTCTTTCGAGGGAGGATCGATCAGTTCCCAGCTGTCGAAGAGATCCATGGTCGAATGACCGGGCAGGTCGGGACCGAGATAGGGAACGATCTCGATCCAGGGGCGGCCGTGAGGCCGCGGGGTGATCTTCGTCACGCGCCCGAAGAAATTCGTCAGAGGACAGCGGACGAAGTCGCCGGGTGCGGGCAGGCGGGTCTTTTCCCGCTCGAGCTCGGTCTCGGCTTCCTGAAGTTCCGCCTGAAGTCGGGCAATGCGCGCCTCAAGTTCTGCGACACGTTTCGTGCAGGAGCTTTCATGCTCCTGGGTCAATACCGAGACCATCGCCAGACTCTTGTCCGAACCGGTATTCATCCCTGGGGACGCCCTCATGCTGGGACCTCGAATCCTCATAGGATTTTGGTGCGTCCCGTCAGGAGAACAAGGCGCGCAGAAGGCTGAGCGGGAACTCAAGCTCGGCGCATGAGGGTTATAGGAGTGAGAGGCGAAAAGATCGGAGTTGCGATGAACCTTCGGGGCCGCAGGGCAAGGCGAATGAGCGCCAGCATGGTTGTGCTGCTGATGCTGACGTCGGCCGCCTGGGCGCAGGCACCGACAGCGCCGCTGCCGCCACCGCGTCCCGACCGGCCGGAGATGCCCGAACCCGAGCCCGGCTCTGACGGCCCGCCCTCAACCGAGGTGCCTGCCGAAAAGACGGCCGACGAGAACAGCGCCCATGGCGCCTGTCTCGAGAGGCTTTCCAAGCTGGGATTGCGCTTCGAGAAGCGGCCTCCCGTGCAGGAGGGACGGTGCAGCATCGAGAACCCCGTTCTCCTGTCGTCTCTGTCCAACGGCATCGAGGTTGCCCCCGCGTCGCTCATGGCGTGTCCGGTGGCCGAGAGCCTCGCGCGCTGGATGAGCGAGGTGGTTGCTCCCGAGGCAGAGCGTCAGTTCCAGAGCGCCCCGACGAAGGTTCTTATCGGAACATCCTATCAATGCCGGGACCAGCGCAACGGGGCCAAGCTCAGCGAGCATGCTCTCGGCAATGGAGTCGACATCATGGGATTTGAGTTTGCAAAGCGCTCTCCGCTGACGATCGCCGCACAGTCCGAAAACTCGCCGGAAGCGACTTTTCAGTCTGCGATCCAGAAGGCTGCCTGTCCCATCTTCAATACGGTGCTCGGCCCCGGATCCGACGCTGCTCACGGTGATCACCTCCACCTCGATCTGCGCGAGCGCAAGGGAGACTATCGGATCTGCCAGTAGATCGCGGGAACAGGGAGGGCGATCCGGGCTTTGTCGTTCATGACATCGTCGGTGGAGTCTCCCATGAAGTTGACTGCTTATGCTGCTCTCGGATTTCTGAGCGTCCTTGGACCTGCTCTGGCTGCGCCTCAGGGGCTGAATCTGGAAGCGGTGAACGGTGCCGAATGGGCGCCCAAGAGCGACAAGGGCAAGGAGATCGATCCGGCTCTGGTCAAAGCTCAAGTCCTGCTCGACCGGGCGCGATTCTCGCCCGGCGTCATCGACGGACACAACGGCGAGAACCTTCAGAACGCGCTCAAGATCTTCCAGAAGACCAATGAGCTCAAACCGGACGGAGCGCTCGACGAAGAGGTGTGGAGAAAGCTCACCGAAACATCCGCTGAGCCGGTGCTGAGCGAATACACCATCACCGACAACGACGTGAAAGGCCCCTTCGTCAAAATCCCCGACAAGATGGAGGAGCAGGCAGAACTCGACCGGCTTGGCTATTCGAGCCCGGAGGAGTTGCTGGCTGAGAAGTTCCATATGGACCTGGACCTGCTCAAGGCCCTGAACCCCGACAAATCCTTCGACAAGGCGGGGACGATCATCATTGTGGCCAATGTGGATGCGAAACCCGATCCCGGGAAGCCGAAGGAGAAGGTGGCCAAGATCGAAATCGTCAAGAGCGAGCGTATCCTGCGCGTCCTATCCAAGGATGGTGCCGTGATGGCGGTCTACCCGGCTTCCATCGGCAGCGAGGAGAAGCCTGCTCCCAAAGGGTCCCATACGGTTCGAGCCGTCGCACCGAACCCGAACTACACCTACAACCCGGATTACGCCTTCAAAGGGGTGAAGGCGAAGGAGAAGTTCGAGATCAAGCCGGGACCGAACAACCCCGTGGGAAGCACCTGGATCGACCTCTCCATCGAGTCGTTCGGCATCCACGGCACGCCCGAGCCGGAGAAGGTCGGTAAAGCCTACTCCCACGGCTGTGTGCGGCTGACCAACTGGGATGTTCAGGAATTGGCCGCGATGGTCGAGAAGGGCACTCCGGTGGAGTTCATCGACTAGGCTAGCGTCTTGAGGCGCCGGGCCATCAATCGTCGTTGGCGGAGTTCAGCTGGTCCGGCTTCATCCCTTCGTCCACCTCGGCATCATGAGCCTGGACGAGCCATTCCAACTGCTCCTGAACGAAGTCGGGATCGCTGTGAAAGCGCATGGCGCAGGCCACGAGAAAAATCGCAATCTCCGGCAGGTCGCTGTCGCCCATATCCGGAAGGATCAGCTCGAGATCCGTCATGTTGCCGGAAGTCAGGATAGCGGCTTCGGTGGGAGGAATGACTGTTCCGCCGTTGTCAGAATCTTGAGCCATGGAGCTGTTCTTGAGCCTTCTGTTTCGGTGTTGGGCATCTTGCCGGCCTTGCGTCTTGTTCTAAGGCATATCCCCGCGAGTTAAAGGCCCACGGATAAGAGGCGGGCGACATAAGCAGAAGCCCTGCGGCAGGGGACTGCCGCAGGGCTTGAGAAGAGACGTCTTGCTGAGAATTACGGGTAGGTGCAGACGTATCGCATTCCGTTCGTCGCAAGGAAGGTTCCGGTTGCGGGGTCATAGGAGCGGTACTTGCGGGCGCAGTAGGCCGCGACCTGCGGATCGACCACGCCGGGAGGCTGCGGCGCGGCCGGCTGAGCCTGAGCTTGGCTGGCGATCGCGCCGGCGATCAGGGCGCCAGCAGCAAGGCCGGCAACGCCCGCCGCAACGGCAGCGCCATTGTCGCGGCGGTAGTAGTACCGGTCACGATAGTATGGGCGGTACCCACGACGATAGTATTGAGCATAGCCCTCGTTCGGGTAGGCTTGCTCGACTCGGGGCAGGGGGCGTGTCTGAACGGGGGTTGCGCTGGCCGGGATGACCGGGGCAAACATGGCCACACCCAGCAAGGCTGTCATGAACTTGCGCATTTTTATCTCCTGTTGGGCCGATAGGCCGACAGCAATCCTTTGGCGATCCGATTGCAGTATAACTCTTGCGGCCAAGCTTGCCAACCTTAACAGGTAGGTTGCCGATGAGGACTCGGCCGGGCGGCCCAGAAAACGGCGAAAGCGCAGCCGGATCTCGAAGCAAACATAAACATATAAAATGACTATTTGGTACGAAAATTTATGAATACTTGGGTCTAAGTTGTTTAATAATTGATGTTTACCTATAAATTATTCATCACAGGGCCGTTTTCATTGAGATCCTGCTTGATATCTTTTCTCCATGTGGCTTCTGTCTTTTTCAATAGCCATGGGCATTGGCGGCCTGTCTTACGCGACGGAGCCGCTGCCGCTGCCCAAGGGGCCTGTCGTCTTGACCGTATCCGGCAAGATCGAGCGGACCAATAGCAACGGCGCCGCGCTGTTCGATATGGAAATGCTGGAGGCGCTCGGCAGGCCATCGTTTGCGACACGATGGGAGCTGTCCGAGGTGCCCCAGCTGTTCGAGAGGATTCCGCTTCGCGCATTGCTGGAAAGGGTAGGAGGCCGCGGAAAGAGCCTGAGAGCATCTGCCCTGAACAACTATGTCTCGGTCATTCCCATCGAGGATCTTGGATTCGGGCCGTTACTCGCCATCAAGGTGGACGGCCGCGTGCTGACGATCCGCGACAAGGGACCTTTGTGGATCGCTTATCCGAGAGACCACCACAAAGTTCTGCAGGACGCCAGATATGATGCCCGCTGGGTCTGGCAGCTCAACAAGCTTCACATCGAATAGCCATGCGGTTCAGCTTGCATCGCTATAAGACTGCATTGGTCACGCTTCTCGCGACTGCAAGCCTCGTCGTGTGTCTCGGCTTCACCGTCGCGCGGCTCTTCGAGATGGAGCATGAATTTCGCAATGATGGGTCCGTTTCGACGGTTTGGTACGTAACCCAGGCTCAGTTCGAGGCAGCCGTCCTGGCGGAGAACCTGGGCCGAGCCGCCGCGAATGGGAGCTTCAGCGCACCGGAGCAGCAGCCGGGCTTTAGAACCAGCATTCTGATCAGCCGCCTGTCGGTTCTGCTGGAGGGACGCCAAGGCAAGCTGATGGAGGACATTGGTATCGCAGGCGACCTCAAGGGCGCCTACCTTCAGCTCACAATAGCCGAGCCGCTCCTGCAGAACGGGATCGACCCTCAGGCCGCGGTGCTTCTGCGCGAGCAGATGATGCAGCTCGCCTACAGGCTCAGGGACGCCGCCAATCAGATGGTCGCGCTCAGCCATGATCAGGTTGCTTTGAAGCGCTCCAGCTATCTGCAGGTGATCTTCGAAGGCTTCGCCTTCCTCATGGGAATTGTTCTGAGCGCCGCCTTCCTTCTGATACGCCTCTTCAAGGGCGTTCAGGAGGCAAGTCAGGCCAAGCAGCTGCTCAAGCAGGAGCAGGAGTTGTCCGACCTGGTGATCAACAACATCAGCAACCAGGGCATCATCATGTTCGACGGTCAGCTTCGGTGCCTGCTCTGGAACCCAGGCATGGAGGATCTGCTGAACATCAAGCCGGACCAGGCAATCGGACAGCGGATGGAGAATCTGGACCGCCTGTTCGGCAGGACCGAGATCGTCGAGGTCCTCACCAATGCCACCGAAGGCGCGAGCTCGGTCCTGGAGCACGAGGCGGTGACTTCGGAAGGTCATGAGCGCTGTTTGGAGATCAACAGCTTCCCCATCCTCATGGCGGAGCGCAAGCTTGGAATTGCCTTTATCCGGGATGTGACGGAGCAGTGGCTTGCACGCAAGCAGGCTGAGCGGCAGAACTTCGATCTTGAGATCAAGGTTCTCCAGAGAACCCCAGCCCTGCGCCAGGCCGAGCGCCGCCTGATCGCAGCGATCAATTCGGCTTCCGAGGGTTTTGCGGCTTTCGATTGGACGGGAAAGCTCCTCTTCGCCAATGAGCAGATCTGGGCGGCGGCTCCCGTGTCGCTCTGGTGCAACGAGGACATGAGCCTGCCCGTGTTCCTGCGCTGCTTCGCCATGTGCGAGGGAGCCGATCTTCGCCTCGTGAAAGCCCAGGTGCCCTTCGAGGAAATCGAGTACGATCTCCTGGTGAAGAAGGACACCTGGCAACGGCTCTCCCTCACGAAGGCCGACGGAGCCACGATCTTTGTCCGCTTGACCGATATCAGCGCCTATAAGCAGGCCGCCAAGGCCCTCGAATCGGCCCTGGAGCGCGAGCGCGAGACGACGAATGCCTATCGCACCTTCGTGTCGATGGTATCCCACCAGTTCCGGACGCCGCTCGCCATCCTCGACTCGAGCGCGCAACGCATCCTGCGGCGCGGTTCGGCTCTCACCCAGGACGAGCTCGTCACCCGGGTCCAGAAGATCCGCAACGCGGGAACGAGGCTGACCCGCCTGGTGGACAGCGTGCTGAATGCGGCCAAGCTCGATGCCGGAACGATCGAACTGAACCCCGCCTCGTATGATCTCACCCATCTCGTCATGGATATCTGTGAGCGGCAGAGGTAGGTCAGTTCCCAAGCCGACATCCGCTTCGACGTGCCGGACGTTCCCGTCCGGGTGTATTGCGACGGCATGTTGATCGAGCAGGTGGTGGTGAACCTTCTGTCCAACGCCATCAAGTATTCCGGGACCTCGCCCGTCGTCGAGATCAAGATTTGGATGGACGGCTCGCGTGCCTATTGTTCCGTTCGGGATTGGGGCATTGGAATTCCGGCGGGCGAACTGCCGAAGATCTTCGAGCGCTTCTATCGCGCCAGCACAGCCTCGGGAATCGCCGGTACCGGCATCGGCCTGAACTTTGCCCAGAGGATCATGCACCTCCATGGAGGCGAGATCCAAGTTGAGAGCTACGAGGCGGCAGGTTCCCTGTTCACCTTCGACCTACCCATCGCCAATGCTGATCAAGCGCAGCAGGCTGCATGAGTGACTAATGATCATGACAACACAAAAAACAATCCTCTGCGTAGAAGATGAAAATGATCTCCGGAGCGACATCGCCGAGGAGCTGGAGGCTGCCAATTATCGCGTGCTCCAGGCCGCGAATGGCAGCGAGGCGCTGGCGCTTCTCGAGAGGCATCGCCCGGATCTGGTCCTCTGTGACATCACCATGCCGGGTCTTGGCGGCTATGATGTTCTCAAAGCCCTGCGCGAGCAGGGAAACATGGTGGACGTTCCCTTCATCTTCCTCACGGCGCTGGCCGAGCGCAACGATGTCCTGACCGGAAAACAGGCCGGCGCGGACGACTACCTGGTGAAGCCCATCGATTACGAGATTCTGCTCGCAACTGTTGCAGCCCGTCTCGATCAGGTCGCGCGCGCGCAGACGAGTGCCGTTCACCGTGCGGAAGAATCTTGGCAAGAAATCCTCAAAGCCTCTCAAGGGCGCACCGTGGATGCCCTCTATAAGGCGACATTCGCCTTCGACCGCTTTCTTGTGGGCGTCGTGATCGTCGACGAGGCCGGAGCGGTTCGGGTGATGAACAAGGAGGCGCAGCGCATCCTCGCCGAAGAGGATGGCCTGGGTGCCGCGCAGGGCATCCTGAAAGGCTCCGTAGCCAAGCAGAACAGCAAGCTCTATTCGGCGATCGAGAAGGCCTTCGAAGAGGAAACGCTCGACGAGATCATCTCTTTCCCGCGCCTTTCGGGCGGTCGGCCCTACCTCGTCCCGATCCCCGGCCAGCGCTTCTCGCCCGAGGAGCGACCAGAGGCCGTGGTGCTGCTCGTGATCGACACGGAGCAGCGCGCCAAGGTTTCCGGCGACACGCTGGTCCGCCTGTACAACCTGACGCCGTCCGAAACACGGGTCGCGCTGATGCTGATCGATGGCAAACGTCTGGACCAGATTGCAGAGGAGCTCGAGGTGGCTCAGACCACCGTCGTCTTCCATCTCAAGAACCTGTTCCGCAAGACGTATACCAACCGTCAGGCGGATCTGGTGCGTGTGCTCCTGTCCGTGCCGTTGCGGACCGCGGCAGACTGAATCTGCCGCGCATCCCCGTTAAGAGCTTGCTCACCATTCCGGCAAGATCGGCGAAAACCCAGGCTTTGCCACAATCTGTTCAGCTTTCGGAGAGGTTTCGAACAGTATATCTCATGACATGAAGAGGGAGACATGGGGCCTCCCTTCTGTCGGGGTGTTGATCATGAGGATCTTCCGTCTTGTTTCCGGCACGGCCGCTGCTCTGGCGCTGGTCTCCGGCCTGGCTGTCGCCGAGCCGGCTGCAGCCCGGGATCGCCTGTCGCCTGGTGCAGCTGTGGCTCTCGGCGCACTGGGTGGTCTTGCCGTTGGTGCGGCTGTCGGCGCTGCTGTGGCTCAGCCTCAGCCGCCCGTCGTCTACCGGGCGCCGCCTCCGCCGCCGCCGGTCTATGTGGAAGAGCGTCGGGAGCCGGTCTACTACGAGCGTCCGATCCGCGAGCGGGTCTATGTGGAGCAGTGCACCACCGAGCGCTACCGGGAGTGGGTTCCGGGCTGGGGCTGGGAGCACCGCAGCCGCAGAGTCTGCCACTGATTTATGCGATCAGGCCCGCCTCCGAGCGGGCCTTTTCTTTGGAACGGTGGAGAACCGGGGTTTTGCTGCCGCGTTGATCGGATGAGAACCATGTGAGATTTGCCATGACCAGCACACCGAAAGATCAGGCCGGTTCCGACCAGACGAAGCTGAACCCCGGTGATCAGGCTGAACCTGGCACTCCCGGCACTGGTGAGAACGTGTGCCCGGAATGTAAGGGCAGCGGCCGCGTCGGTGCGACGGCGTGTCAAACCTGCGGTGGCACCGGTACGATTATCGAAGGGGTCGGCGGCGCTTGAGCGCTAAGGTTTGTCAGGCTTCGCCATCCACCGGATGAGCGGCATGAGCGGGACGATCCAAATCAGGCCGAGGACGATATACGCCAGGGTTTGAATGAGCTTCGGCGCTTCGGAAATCCTGCCTTCGGCAACGGCCATGGCGAAGAGCGCATAGCAGAAGATGAACGCCAGCATCACCACCGTGCCGATCAGCTTGCGCGCGCGCGTACCCATGGCCGAAACCCTCAACTTCGTGAAACCTCATCCCGACGGTGCGTCACCGGCATGAATTGCCTCCAGGAGGCGTAGCCTCTATGTGACGTCCATATCCTGGGTTCAAGCCCTAATCGATGATGAGAGTGAGCATGGCTGTCGCAGCCTCCACCGAAGGCATGCCGCTGGCGCGCGTGCCCCAAACCCGATCTCTGTCTGCGGTCCGCACCTGGATCTACACCCTCGCGGCGCTGGTGGTGCTGATGGTCGCCGTCGGCGGCGCCACGCGCCTGACCGGTTCAGGTCTCTCGATCACCGAGTGGCGGCCGGTCACAGGCGCCATCCCGCCGCTTACGGAGCAGGCTTGGCTGGTGGAGTTCGAGAAATACAGGCAGATCTCCCAGTATGAGCTCGTGAACAAGGGCATGACCCTGTCCGAGTTCAAGTTCATCTATGGCTGGGAATGGGGTCACCGGCAGCTCGGGCGCCTCATCGGCCTCGCGTTCTTCCTGCCGCTGGTCTGGTTCTGGGCGAGGGGTGTGATCAAAGGCAGGCTTGCCCTGACCCTCCTGGGTATCGGCGCTCTCGGTGGACTGCAGGGCGCCATCGGCTGGATCATGGTGGCCTCGGGCCTCGAGCCCGGCATGACCGCTGTGGCTCCCATCAAGCTTGCCCTGCACCTGACGGTCGCCAGCATCATCCTGGCCTGCCTGGTCTGGGTCGCGGCCGGTCTGAAGGAGCGCTCCGCTGCAGGGGAGGTGCCCGCAGGTTACGCGCCGCGCATCCTCATGGGACTGATCCTATTCCAGATTGCGCTCGGCGGCCTTGTCGCCGGCTCGAAAGCTGGGTTGACCTACAACACCTGGCCGCTGATGGACGGCGCCCTTGTCCCACCGGCGTCAGCCCTGTTCTCTGTCTCGCCCTGGATCGAGAACTTCGTCGACAACGTGGTGCTGGTTCAGTTCAACCACCGCTTGGCCGCCTATGCCATCGTGGCCTTTGCCCTGTGGCATGCCTGGACATTGCGGCGGACAGCTCCGAACTCGAAGACGGCCGGGCGGGCCACTGCCATGGCGGGTCTGACCCTCGCCCAGATGGTGCTCGGCATCGTGACCCTGCTGCTCGTGGTGCCCCTCTGGGCCGGCCTTGCGCATCAGGTCTTCGCGATGGCGGTTCTCGCCATGGCTGTGGTTCATGCGCGCGTGAGCGCCGTCTGATACGGAAAAGGGCGGCCTTTCGGCCGCCCTGATGCTTCAACCGCTGTGGTGATTAGCGGATGACCTGGACGATGCGGCGGGTGCTGGGCTCGACCAGAACCGGCGTGTCGTTCACGACCGTGTAGCGGTAGTTGCTGACGCCGTACTGCTGCGGAACCTCATAATACTCCACGCCGGAAGCCGGGAGCGTCGCACCGACGCGAACCTCTTCCTGGTAGCGGTAGGACGGAACGCCCTGGGTCACAACGTACTGGCGGAACTGCGGCTGCTGCTGCTCGGCGAGGCCGCCCACGATGGCACCCGTCACGCCGCCGATGGCTGCGCCGACCGGACCGCCAACAATGGCGCCGCCAACGGCACCCGTAGTCGCGCCGGCCGCAGCACCACCGCCCGACTGAGCGAAAGCGCCAACCGGAGCAAGAGCCACGAGAAGGGCGCCTGCAAACAAGATCTTCTTCGACATGTGTCAGCTCCTAACTGGTGAAGTCTGGAGCTTAACGGCTAAGCAGAAAGGTGGTTCCGAGCTCGGCAAGCATGTGCCAGCACGAATTGTGAATAAGTCGTGCGATCTTCCTGCCTGACCGTGCCGAGCTGCACTCAATGCTTGAGGACCATGCTCCCTCGGCAAACATGATGCCGCGAAACCTGACGGTTCCTGAGGGTTTTCAGTTGTCGCGGGCGTGATCCGGTCTCATCGCGGCGACTATCGGAGGGCTCCGACTCAAGGACGGCACATGGGCTGCCGAGCTTCTGGCAGCCCCGCTCCAGCCGCCGGAACGTAGAATCTGAGCCGCCTCGACCAAGGAATTGTGAAAATCACCGTGGGAACAGAGCCGGAATTAGGAAATCAGGTCTTGCTCTGCTACAGGTGAACAATATTAAGATGGTCTTAACCCTCAAGCGCAGTGCTGCAGGAACAGGCTGATAAGGAGTCAGGCATGAACGTGCTGGTCTTTGCTTCGCGGAAAGGCGGCTCGGGTAAGAGCACGCTCGCTGCTCATCTCGCGAGTTATATCGCCAACCCTTCACGCCCCACATTGCTGATCGACAACGACCCGCAGGGGTCCTTGTCCTTGTGGCACAAGATCCGAAACCAGGAATACCTTGGCCTCAAGCACAATGTCCGCAACATTGCGGATGCCATCCGGGACGCCAAGCGCGAAGGTTACGAGTGGGTTCTCGTCGATACGCCGCCGAACAAGTCCTCGATCGTCGCCGAGGCGATCAAGCAGGCAACCCTCGTGATCATTCCGACCAGGGCGAGCCTGTTCGACATCGCGGCGCTGCAGGACACGGTCGCCATCGCCCGCGAGAACCGCAAGCCCTACGCGGCCGTGATCAACGCCGCGCCGGCCAAGCACGGTGATAACGAGGCGGCCGTCGTGGCTGATGCGCGTGGAGCCCTGAACGCGCTCCAGGTTCCTGTCTGGGCAGGCCAGATCACGCACCGTCCCGAACTGACGCTCTCGCTGGCAACGGGCGAGGGCGCCCGGGAATACGATGCCGGCTCTCAGGGGGCGGACGAGATCGGCCGCCTCTGGACGGCACTCGAGCGGTCGCTCAACGCCATCCACAACACCTACAAGAAGGCGGGTTCCTCCCGCGCGGCCTAGCGCCGAGCTTCATGGCATGGAAAAGGGCGGCTCAAGCCGCCCTTTTTGCTCTTGGATCGCCTGAATTTTTTCGCCATCACCGGCCTTGTGCCGGTGATCTCGATTGGAAAGGCGCGGCACTCTTCAAAGCGAGATGGCCGGGACGAGCCCGGCCATGACAAGGTGAGTGGTAGAGTGCAGGGCGCGGCTTACGCCGCATCCAGGGCCTGGTTCAGATCGTCAATCAGGTCCTGCGTGTCCTCGAGGCCGATGGACAGGCGCACCACCTCCGGGCCAGCACCCGCCTGGGTTTTCTGCTCGTCCGTGAGCTGGCGGTGCGTGGTCGAGGCCGGGTGGATCACCAGGGACCGGGTGTCGCCGATATTGGCCAGGTGCGAGAACAGCTTGAGGTTCGACACCAGCTTCACGCCGGCCTCATAGCCGCCCTTCAGGCCGAAGGTGAACACCGCTCCGGCGCCCTTGGGGCAGTATTCCTGTGCGAGGTTATGGTAGCGGTCCGAGCGCAGGCCGGGGTAGCTCACCCACGAGATCTTGCTGTGGCCCTGCAGATGCTCGGCGACGGCAAGCGCATTGTCCGAGTGGCGCTGCATGCGCAGGGGCAGGGTCTCGATGCCGTTGAGGATCAGGAAGGCATTGAAGGGCGAGAGCGCCGGTCCGAGATCGCGCAGGCCGAGCACGCGACACGCAATCGCGAAGCCGAAATTCCCAAAAGTCTCGCCCAGCACCATGCCGGCATATTCCGGCCGCGGCTTGGAGAGCATCGGGTAGCGGTCGTCGCCGGCGAAGTTGAACGTGCCGCCATCCACGATGACGCCACCCACGGAGTTGCCATGGCCGCCGAGGAACTTGGTCGCCGAATGCACGATGATGTCGGCCCCGTGCTCGAACGGGCGGATCAGGTAGGGGGACGCCATCGTGTTGTCGACGATGAATGGGATGCGGTGCTTCTTGGCGATGGCCGCGATGGCCTTGAGATCCACGATCACGCCGCCCGGATTGGCGATGGACTCGACGAAGATCGCCTTGGTTTTAGGCGTAATGGCGGCCTCGAAGGAGGACGGATCGTCCGAATCGGCCCAGACCACATTCCAGCCGAAGTTCTTGTAGGCGTGGTTGAACTGATTGATCGAGCCGCCATAGAGCTTCTTGGCTGCGATGAACTCGTCGCCGGGCTGGAGCAGGGTGTGGAAGGTCAGGAACTCGGCCGCGTGGCCAGACGCGACCGCCAGAGCCGCCGTGCCGCCTTCCAGTGCCGCGACGCGCTCCTCGAGAACCGCGCAGGTCGGGTTGCCGATGCGGGAATAGATGTTGCCGAAGGCCTGAAGCCCGAAGAGGGAGGCGGCATGATCCACGTCGTCGAAGACGAAGGAGGTCGTCTGATAGATCGGCGTGGCCCTCGCGCCAGTGGCTGCATCGGGGGCCGCTCCGGCATGGATGGCGAGCGTGTTGAAACCTGGCAGACGGTCGGACATGGCAGCGGCCTCTTCCTCTCAAGAACGACGTTCTGTTCTCTATAAAGAACGAAACGTTCTTCCGGTCAAGGCGGCGGACGCGAGGCTGCCGCTCCGGCTTACGGTCGATTGAGGCTGAGTTTCTGGAAGCCCTTCCCCGACAGGACCGGCTTCTTCGCACTGATCATCCGCGAGTTGACGCCCTGCCAGGAGATCTCGCCTGAGAGGCGGCCGAACTCGATCTTGGGGCAGCGGTCCATGACCACCTGCAGGCCCTTCGCTTCGGCCTTGGCGGCCGCCTCGTCGTTGCGCACGGAAAGCTGCATCCAGAGAACCTTCGGCAGCGGGTCGAGCGACAGCGCCTCGTCCGCGATGGGCCCGGCGGCCTCGGAGTTGCGGAACACCTCGACCATGTCGATCGGCACGGGCACGTCCTTCAGGGAGGCGTAGACCGTCTTGCCCAGAAGCTCGGTGCCGGCCAGCCCCGGATTAATCGGAATCACGTCGTAGCCCCGCTCCAGCAGGTACTTGGTGACGATCCAGCTCGGGCGCGCCGGGTTCTGCGAGGCGCCGACCAGCGCGATGGTCTTCACGCTGTTGAGGATGCCGCGGATGTAATCGTTCGGATAATTGTCGTGATTCATGAAGGGAACGTATGGGATAGGGCAGGGCAGTTCAATGAGCATCGCACATTCATGGCATCGCACCATCCCATCATGACCCGAGACGAACTCGCGGCCTTTCTCGACCGTGAGTTCCCCCAGATCCACATGGGCGGGCAGACCTACTTCGTGGACGAGGTCGGGCCTCTCTCGGCCCGGATGCGGATGACCTATCACGAGCGCCATATCCGGCCGGGAGGGACGATCTCGGGGCCGGCCATGATGACCCTGGCGGATCTTGCCTTCTACGTGGCGATTCTCGCCCATATCGGCCCGGTGGCCCTCGCCGTCACCACGAGCCTCAACTTCAACTTCCTGAGAAAGCCCGAGCAGCGCGACCTCATTGCCGATTGTCGCCTGCTGAAGCTGGGCAAGCGGTTGGCGGTGGGCGAGGTGTCGATCTTCTCCGAAGGCAGCGCCGACGTGGTCTGCCATGCGACCGGGACATATTCGATTCCGGACCGCCGCTGAAGCAAAAAACCGGTTTAAGCCTTCGGCGGCAGGAGTGCGTCGTCGATCGCGCGGGCTTTGAGAGAGGCCGGACGGTTGCCGATGCGGTTCCAGTACGCCTCGAAGGCTGGCCGCTTCTCGATCGATCCAGACATCATGCCCCAGCCGATCTGCGAGCCCACATAGACGTCGGCGGCGCTGAACTGATCCCCGGCGATGTATTCGGACTGGGATACCGCATATTCCAGCGCGTTCAGAACGTCCTCGATGGAGCCGTAGCCGACCATGCCCTGACGCTCGGACGGCACCTCGAAGCCCAGCGACTTGTTGCTCACGGCCGCCTCCACCGGACCGGCAGCGAAGAACATCCAGCGGTAATAGGTGCCCCGGCGGGGATCGCCCGGAGGCGGCGCCAGCCTAGCATTGGGGAAGGCATCGGCCAAGTAGGCGCAGATCGCCGCCGCCTCGGTGACGACCGTCCCCTCGTGGAGGATGGCCGGCACCTTGCCCATCGGGTTGATGGAGCGGTACCCGGAGGCTTTCATGTCCGGCCCGAAACCCAGAATCTCGGTGCGGTAGGCGCAGCCTGTTTCCTCCAGCATCCAACGCACGATGCGGCCGCGCGACATGGGATTCGTGAAGAAGATCAGTGCATCAGCCATGGAGAGCCCCTTGTTATTGGTATAGGCTCATTGTGCCTCAGAGTTACGGCCAAGCATAGTCTTTGCCGAAATGCCGCGACTAGATGCGGTGCTAAGATACCACATATGTGGTGTTTTAATACCATATAAGCACAAGTATATGTTTTCTTTGATATTTCTGGCGAGGCAGGGCTGCCCATTTCCGGTTGACTTGCTTGTCTGAAAACACTAAACAGCCCTCACTAGCCGCCGCACTTCGTGGCGGTTTGTCGTTTTCAGAACCTGAGCCCCAGGGCTCCAACGGGATACAGCGCAATGAAGACTACGACTTCGCTGAAGCCCGCCGAGGTCGAGAAGAAGTGGGTTGTGATCGACGCGAAGGGCCTCGTTGTGGGCCGTCTCGCGTCCGTGGTTGCCATGCGCCTGCGTGGCAAGCACAAGCCGAACTACACGCCCCACGTCGACTGCGGCGACAACGTCATCGTCATCAACGCCGACAAGGTGGTGTTCACCGGCCGCAAGCGCGAGCAGAAGGTGTACTACCATCACACCGGTTATCCGGGCGGCATCAAGGAGCGCACCGCGCGTTTCATTCTCGACGGCCGCTTCCCGGAGCGCGTGGTCGAGAAGGCTGTGGAGCGCATGCTCCCCCGCGGCCCGCTTTTCCGTCAGATCATGGGCAACCTGCGCGTCTATGGCGGCACTGAGCATCCTCATACCGCTCAGCAGCCGGAAGTCCTGGACGTCGCGGCCCTCAACAGCAAGAACGTGAGGGCCTAATCCATGGCGACCCTTCAGTCTCTCGCCGATCTGGGTGAAAACGCCCAGACCACCGCTCCGGAAGCTCCGAAGCACGTCCAGAAGCTCGATTCGCTCGGGCGCGCCTATGCCACCGGCAAGCGCAAGGACGCGGTTGCCCGCGTGTGGATCAAGCCCGGCTCTGGCAAGATCGTGATCAACGGCCGCACGGCCGAGGTCTATTTCGCCCGTCCCGTGCTCCGCATGATCCTGGCGCAGCCGCTCCAGATCGCCCAGCGCGAAGGCCAGTACGACATCACCGTCAACGTCGACGGCGGTGGTCTGTCCGGCCAGGCCGGCGCGGTCCGTCACGGCCTCGCCAAGGCACTGACCTACTATGAGCCGGAGCTTCGCGGCCCGCTCAAGAAGGAAGGCTTCCTGACCCGCGATCCGCGCGTCGTCGAGCGTAAGAAGTACGGCAAGAAGAAGGCCCGCCGCAGCTTCCAGTTCTCGAAGCGCTAAGGCTCCTTCAGCCAATCATTCGAAAAGGGCGGCTCTCGGGCCGCCCTTTTTGCATCCGATGCTTTCTTTGTGAAAGACGGCATCGCCGGGCGCGACCCTTCGGGTCGGCACGATGCTCTACGTCAAGGCACGCTCCAGCTCCGCCTTGCTCATCCGCGATCGGCCCGGGATATCCCGCTTGCGGGCACGCTCCATGAGCTGGGCCTTGGTGGTGGACGAAGCGCCGCTCCGGGTTGCGCTCTTGCGTGCGGCAGCGGCCTTCTTTGCCACGTCGCGCGGCTGCTTCGAAAACTGCTTGCCCTTACGGGTGTCGTCTCTCTTCTTGTCCGACGACCGCTTGTACTCGCCGTCCGTCAACGCATCACGGCTCTTGGCCGGCAGGTAGCGCTCGCCCGTCTCCCGGCTCTTCCGGCCGGATTTCGTGCCCCAATCCTCCTGCTCCCACTGCTTGAGGTGGTTGTCCGAGGTCTTCCTGCCCTCGTAGCCGCCGCCTTCCTTCTTGTACTCGGCCACAGCCATCTGGGCCTTGCGGGCCGACCATTGGCCCGCCTTGCCGCCCTTGGCGCTCTTCGTGACCTTTGCCTTCACCGTCTCCCAGAGCTTGGGGTTCGTCTTCTTCGCCGTGCCTGCCATTGGAGCCGCCTGCCTGTTGTCCGAGATTCCGGATGCAACCGCGCCGGCGCACGAGGGTTCCGGAAGCTCTCGTCGGCCGCAATTCTTGACAAGCCAGGCTGTATGGCTTCATAGATCGGCCCATGATCATCGTTTCAGACATCCGACGTAGCCTGTCCGCCGCGCCTGCGCGCCTGCGATGACGGCTGCCTGTCCGTTCGTCTGCCAGCCGCGCCCTCTGCGCGGCTTTTCTTTTTCCTGAAACCTTGTGGGGCCTGTGCGCTTGGCCCTATCTCAGCCTCGACGACAGATTGGATCGACCATGACCTCGACCCTCGACAGATCAACGGGCCTCAGCCAGCAGACGAAGACCGTCTTCATCGACGGGGAGGCGGGCACCACCGGCCTCGGCATCCGTGAGCGCCTGAAGGACGTGCCCGGCGTCGCGATCCGCAGCATCGATCCGGCGCGGCGCAAGGACCCGGCGGCCAAGCGCGAGATCCTGGCCGAGGTCGATCTCGTGGTGCTGTGCCTCCACGACGATGCGGCCCGGGAGACCGTGAGCCTCGTGGACGGCCTGAGCGGACACAAGCCCCGCATTCTCGATGCCAGCACGGCCCATCGGGTGAGCCCCGGCTGGGCCTATGGCTTCGCGGAGCTCGATTCCGCGCAACGGAAAGCCGTTGCCAATGCTGACCGGGTGGCCAATCCGGGCTGCTATCCGACCGGCGCCATCGCGCTCATCCGGCCTCTCGTGGATGCCGGCCTCGTGCCGGCCGATTATCCGATCAGCGTGAATGCGGTGAGCGGCTACAGCGGCGGCGGGCGCTCTATGATCGAGTCCTACGAGGCCGGCACGGCGCCTTCCTTCGAGCTCTACGGCCTCGGCTTCGAGCACAAGCATGTGCCCGAGCTGCAGAAGTACACCGGCCTGACCCGGCGTCCGATCTTCATTCCCTCGGTGGGCAATTTCCGGCAGGGCATGCTGGTGAGCGTGCCGCTCCACCTCGACATGCTTCCGGGCAAGCCGAAGGCTGCCGATCTCGAGTCGGCACTCATGGGCCATTACAAGGACGGTGGCCTCGTGAGCGTGGTGCCCACGATCCGGGACGGCAAGAAGATCGAGCGCATCGAGCCGGAGGCCCTGAACGACACGGACCGGCTGGAGCTCTTCGTCTTCCAGCACGACAGCTACAGCCATGCGCTCTTGGTCGCCCGCCTCGACAACCTCGGCAAGGGAGCCTCGGGGGCGGCGGTGCAGAACATTCAGCTGATGCTCGGGCTGATTTGAAGAGCAGTGTCGCTATGATTGTCACCACCGGCCTTGTGCCGGTGATCTCATTCGTGAGAGGCGCAGCGCCTTTCAAACAGAGATGGCCGGGATAAGCCCAGCCATCACATGAATAGGCGTTTTTCCTGCTGGAGCTAATGCCCCTTCCAGCTCTTGCTGGTATCCACGGCATTGCCCTCAAAGGCGACGAAGCGCTGGCGCTGCTCGCCGAGGCCCTCGATGCCGAGCGACACCACGTCGCCGGCCTTCAGGAAGCGCTGCGGCTTCATCCCCATGCCGACGCCGGGCGGGGTGCCGGTGGTGATCACGTCGCCGGGCTCCAGGATCATGAAGTGCGAGACGTAAGACACGATCTGCGCCACGTTGAAGATCATGGTCTTGGTCGAGCCGTTCTGCACGCGCTCGCCGTTCACGTCGAGCCACATGGAGAGGTTCTGCGGGTCGGGGATCTCATCCTTGGTCACGAGCCAGGGGCCAAGGGGCCCGAAGGTCGGGCAGCCCTTGCCCTTGGTCCAGGTGCCGCCGCGTTCGATCTGAAACTCACGCTCGGAGACGTCGTTGCAGACGCAGTAGCCGGCGACGAAATCCAGCGCCTCGTTGGCCCCGATATACGACGCGCGCTCGCCGATCACGATGGCTAGCTCGACCTCCCAGTCGGTCTTCTGCGATCCGCGGGGGATGATCACGTCGTCATTGGGCCCGACAATGCAGGACGGCGCCTTGTTGAACACGATGGGCTCCGCCGGAATGGCCGCGCCTGTCTCGGCGGCATGGTCGGCATAGTTCAACCCGATGGCGATGAAATTGCGCACCTGGCCCACGCAGGCGCCCAGGCGCTGCCCAGAGGGCGCAACCGGAAGGCTGGACGGGTCGGCCTGACGGATGCGGTTCAAGGTCTCCGAGGACAATGTCGCTCCGGTGATGTCGGGAACGAGACCCGACAGGTCACGAACCTGCCCCTGGGCATCGACCAACCCGGGCTTCTCTTGTCCCGCTTCCCCAAATCTCACCAACTTCATCAAACGCTCCTCTCGTTGCGGCATGTGCATAATTGGCGCGAATCCGCTCCGCTACAATGCATGTTCTGGGCGTAAATATGTTGCTGTTTTGCCACGAGCTCCTACAAAGTGCGCGATATCCATGCTCTCGGAGGGGTTAGATGACAGCCGGCGATTAGCCGTCAATACATTTGTTTATATATGAACCATTGGTCCATACTTTATTGTGCTAAGAAAATCTCCAAGTGCATTCAAGTATTGATCGGAGCAAATACGCAAGGTTTATGACTTCTTAACAACCGGACGTGGTCTCATAATCAGATTGCGGCGAAATTTAAGCATTGGCAGATTGTGCCCAAGGCGGGATTCGCCCGCACAAGAAGCAAATGGGCAGGAAAACTCCATGAGCCGTCTCTCTCGTTCTTTGACCCTGGCTGCAGTCTCGCTGGCAGCCCTCGTCGCCGCTCAGGGCGGCGCCCAAGCCGGTGCCTTCGGCATCCGCGAGCAGAGCGCTACTGCTCAGGGGCTTTCGTTCGCCGGCGCAGCATCCGGTTCGGGCTATCTGTCCTCCATGTTCTGGAACCCGGCCGTCATCACGATGATGCCGGGCTGGAACACCGAGGCGAGCCTGTCGCTCATCGTACCGCGCGTTGACATCAACCCGCTGCCGTCCGTGCCGACCTTCGCGTTCGGCGCATCCGGCGATATCGGCCAGGATGCCATCGTTCCGGCGAGCTACAATTCCTACCAGATCAACGACATGCTCTGGGTTGGTCTGTCCACCACTTCGCCCTACGGGCTCGTGACGGATCCGCGGGACAACTGGGCCGGTCAGGTTTACTCGCGCTCGTCCAAGGTGTTCTCCCTGAACGTCAACCCTGTCCTCGGCATCAAGGTGAACAACTGGCTGTCCGTCGCGGCCGGTCCGTCCCTCCAGTATTTCGACATCCGCCTCAAGCGGGCCGCTGCCGTCACGCCGGGCGCTCCCAGCGTCATCCTCGACGGTGACGATATCGGCTTCGGCTTCACGGCCGGCGTGACCCTCACGCCGTTCGCAGGCACCTCGATCGGCATCGGCTATCGCTCGCGGATCGACCACGAGCTCGAGGGAACGGTGACCGCTCCCGGCAGCCGGATCCCGATCAGCTCCGACCTGACCACGCCGGACCAGCTCACCATCGGCATCTCCCAGGCCATCACGCCGGCCCTGACCGTGCATGCCGGCTTCGAGTGGACGAACTGGAGCGTTCTCGAGACGCCTCTGGTCACCGGTCCGGGTGGCGTGGTCGTGACCGACCTCCCGCTCAACTACGATGACGGCTACTTCTACTCCCTCGGCTTCGATTACAAGTTCAACAACCAGCTGACGCTGCGCGCTGGTGTGGCCTACGAGGAGTCGCCGATCGACACGGACGTCCGCTCCACACGCCTGCCCGACAATGATCGCATCTGGGCATCGGTCGGCGCCAGCTACCAGTGGAACGACAAACTGACCTTCGACGTCGCCTACACGCACATCTTCGCGAAGGAGACGGATATCCGCATCCTTCCGGGTCACCAGGACTACGAGGGCCTGCCCTTCGTGGCCGACGTGGATGCAAGCGTCGATATCGTGTCGGTTGGCCTGCGCTACCGCTGGGACAACCCGGCCGTCGCCATCCCGGCCGCTCCGATCGTCCGCAAGTACTGATCCTCTCATCGACGATCAAAGCGAAAGGCCGGCGAAAGCCGGCCTTTCTTTTTTTCCGTCTGAGAAAGCGCTCGAGGCTTCAGGACTTCGCGAGAACGTAGGTTCCCGGCGCATCGCAGAGGGGCTCCAGCTTGCCGCCCCCGGGCTCGCGCGCCGGCACCATCTTGGGCCCTTGAGCCTTGATCCACTCGAACCAATAGGGCCACCAGGAGCCGGGCGTCTCAGCGGCCTGCTTCGTCCAATCCTCCAACTCGCCCTCGACCGGACCACCGGTCCAGAACTGGTACTTCGGCTTTCCCGGAGGATTGACGACGCCGGCGATGTGCCCCGACCCGGCCAGCACGTAATGGACCGGTCCGCCGAAGGCTTTCGAGCCCTCGAAGACCGAGCGGGCAGGGGCGATGTGGTCTTCCTTGGTGGCGAGGTTGAAGATCGGCACCTTCACCTTCTTCAGATCGAGCTTCACGCCCGCCAGTTCCATCTCGCCCTGCGCGAGCTTGTTCTCGAGGTAGCAGTTGCGCAGATAGAATGCGTGATTGGCCGCCGGCATGCGCGTCGAGTCGGCGTTCCAGTAGAGAAGATCGAAGGGGAGCGGCGCCTTGCCCTTCATGTAGACGTTGACCACGTAGGGCCAGATCAGATCGGTGGGCCGCAGCATGTTGAAGGCGTTGGCCATGCGCGCGCCTTCAAGATAGCCGCGCTTCTTCATGGAGGCTTCCAGGCTCTGGACCTCCTGCTCCCCGGCGAACACCTTCAGATCGCCTGCATGGGTGAAGTCCACCTGCGCGGTAAACAGCGTCGCGCTGTCGATGCGCTTGTCCCGCTTGGCGGCCATGTAGGCCAGGGTCGTCGCGAGCAGGGTCCCGCCGACGCAGTAGCCGATCGCCGTCACCTTCTTTTCGCCGGTCGCCTGCTCGATCGCGTCCAGCGCCGCGAAGATGCCGTCGCGCATGTAGTGCTCGAAGCCCTTCTCCGCGTGCTGCTCGGCCGGGTTCACCCATGAGATGCAGAAGACAGTCAGGCCCTGCGCGACTGCCCAGCGGATGAAGCTCTTCTCCGGGTTGAGATCGAGGATGTAGTACTTGTTGATCCACGGCGGCACGATCAGCAGCGGCCGCTTGAGAACCTTCTCGGTCGCAGGCGCATACTGGATCAACTCGATGAGCTCGTTGCGGAAGATCACCTTGCCGGGGGTATTGGCGATGTTGACTCCGATCCTGAAATTGCTCGGATCGGACTGGCGGATCTTCAGCTCGCCACCACCGGCTTCGATATCCTCGGCCAGCATGCTGATGCCGCGCACCAGATTGGCGCCGTTCTCGCGCAGGGTCTCACGGATGAGTTCGGGGTTCGTCAGCAGGAAATTGGAGGGTGAGAGGGCGCTTGAGAGCTGCTTGAGATAGAACTGCGCCTTGTGGCGCGTCCGCTCATCGAGGCCGTCCGCATTCTCCACCAGGTCCTCCGCCCAGCGGGAGGAGATGAGGTAGGCCTGCTTCAGGAAATCGAAGATCGGATTCTCGGACCATTCGGGGTCCTTGAAGCGGTTGTCCTTGGGCTCGGGCTCGGCGACCGGCTCGGTGGGCTCACCCTGGGCGCGCTTCAGGGTCGAAGCCCACAGGCTCATGAACTGGGTGCCGAGGCGGGTCTGAGCCTCCAGGCTCCGCTGCGGGTCGGTCATCCAGGCTTCGGCCACCCGGGTCAGGGATTTGATCGCCTCCGATGTGTCGCCCGGGGGCTCGGACAGGGTTTTGCCTTCCTGGACAGGCTTGAGATAGGCGGCGGCTGCTTTGCCGGCACCCTCGATGAACCGCGCGACGTTATGGGAGAGTGCCTCGAAGTCCGGGGTGGGGCCTTGGGTCTTCTCTTCACCAAATGGCTTGTCCATAAGGCGATCTCCCTCTATCGCAGCAACATTGCCCTCGGGCTGCACTTCCGACATCCTAGCGTTTGGAACGCTGGGTTTGCCAGAGTCATGTTGCCATCCTTAGGTATCAGAAATGCGTATGAAGCCCCTTTCGATCCCTCGCGCACCGGCCTTTGCGCTGATCATGCTCACGGCCGCCGCGGTGGCAGGCTGCAACAGCAATCCCGTGCGGGATGTGGCCACGTCCCTCGGGGCCGGTCCCCAGGTAGCGCCGACGCCTGATTTCGTGGCACGCTCAAGGCCGGCGACTCTCGATTACATGCCGATCGGAACGCCTGTTCCCGAGCGTCCGACACCGGCGCGCACGGCGGAGGAGATCAAAGCCGCGGAGGCGGAGCTCGATGCGTTGCGGTCGCGCAATGAGGCTGCGGGTGCTGCGGCCGCAGAGATGGGCAAGACTCCGCCGCCCGAGCCCGTGAGGCTCCCGGCCAACACGTCGCAGCAGACGCGCCAGAAGACGAATTCCAACAGAAGGCCTTAGTGCCTATACGGAATGATGTGATTCCGCTCGGGGACGAGAACCATGTCTGATTTCTACCGGATCAAGCGCCTTCCGCCTTACGTCTTCGAGCAGGTCAACCGGATCAAGGCCGCGGCCCGGGCCAACGGCGCGGATATCATCGACCTCGGCATGGGCAATCCGGACCTCCAGGCCCCGCAGCACGTCATCGACAAGCTTGTCGAGACCGTGGGCAAGCCCCGGACCGACCGCTACTCGGCCTCCAAGGGCATCGGCGGCCTGCGCCGCGCTCAGGCCGGTTACTACGAGCGCCGCTTCGGCGTGAAGCTCAACCCGGACACCCAGGTGGTGGCGACGCTTGGCTCCAAGGAGGGCTTCGCCAACATGGCCCAGGCGATCACGGAGCCGGGCGACGTGATCCTGGTGCCGAATCCGAGCTACCCGATCCACGCCTTCGGCTTCCTCATGGCCGGCGGCGTCATCCGGTCCGTTCCGGCCGAGCCGACCCCCGACTTTTTCGTCGCTGCCGAGCGGGCCGTGGCGCATTCGATTCCGAAGCCCGTGGCGCTCGTTGTCTGCTATCCGTCGAACCCGACCGCCTATGTGGCCTCCCTCGACTTCTACCGAGACCTCGTGGCCTTCGCGAAGAAGCACGAGCTGATTCTGCTGTCGGACCTGGCCTATTCGGAAGTCTATTTCGATGAGACCAACCCGCCGCCCTCGATCCTTCAGGTGCCCGGCGCCATAGACGTGGCGGTGGAGTTCACCTCCATGTCCAAGACCTTCTCGATGGCCGGCTGGCGCATCGGCTTCGCGGTGGGCAACGAGCGGCTCCTGGCGGCTCTCGCCCGGGTGAAATCCTATCTGGATTACGGCGCCTTCACGCCGGTTCAGGTGGCGGCCACGGCTGCTCTCAATGGGCCGGACGACTGCATCCGCGAGATGCGCGCCACTTACAAGCGCCGTCGGGACGTGATGGTCGATTCCTTCGCCAAGGCAGGCTGGGACGTGCCGGTGCCCACCGCGTCCATGTTCGCCTGGGTGCAGATCCCCGAGAAGTTCCGCCCCATGGGAAGCCTGGAATTCTCCAAGCTCCTGGTGGAGAAGGCCGATGTGGCGGTTGCGCCCGGCATTGGATTCGGTGAGCACGGCGACGATTACGTGCGCATCGCCCTCGTGGAAAACGAGCAGCGCATCCGCCAGGCCGCCCGCAACATCCGCAAATTCTTCGACAGCGCCGACCAGACCCTCCACAACGTTGTGCCGATGGTCCGGCGGGTCTGATCCTGCCCGCAGGAATTGATGCCGATGCCTGTGACCGGGGTTCCGCTCCGCATGGACATGAAACTCTGGCGGTCGTAAAAGCAGCCCAAGATTTTCAAGGAGCTGCTGTTCGTGACACGTCCCCTTCGGGTTGGTATTGCCGGCCTCGGCACCGTCGGCGCATCGGTCATTCGCATCCTCGACCGCCAGAATGAGGCCATCGCCCAGCGCGGTGGAAAGGCCGTTCAGGTCGTGGCCATTTCGGCCCGTGACCGGTCCAAGGACCGCGGCTTCGACCTCACGCGCTTCACGTGGTTCGACAATCCCGTGGAGTTGGCCGGTGCAACCGACGTGGATTGCGTCGTCGAACTCGTCGGCGGCGCGGACGGGGCGGCGTTGGAGACGGTGCGCACGGCACTCTCCCATGGCAAGCACGTGGTGACGGCCAACAAGGCGCTGCTCGCCAAGCACGGGCTCGAACTGGCGAAGCTGGCGGAAGAGAAGGGCGTGTCGCTCGCCTTCGAGGCTTCTGTCGCGGGCGGTATCCCGGTCATCAAGACCCTGCGCGAAGCCCTGCCGGCCAACCGGATCTCGCGCCTCTACGGCATCCTCAACGGCACCTGCAACTACATCCTTTCGCGGATGGAGCTGGAAGGCCTGACCTTCCAGGAATGCCTCAAGGACGCCCAGCGCCTCGGCTACGCGGAGGCCGATCCGACCTTCGACGTCGAAGGCTTCGACACCGCCCACAAGCTTGCAATCCTCACCAGCCTCGCCTTTGGCACGCAGATCGACGCGGAAGCGATCTATGTGGAGGGTATCTCCTCCATTGCCCCGCTCGACCTTACCATGGCCAAGGAGCTGGGCTTCCGCATCAAGCTCCTTGGCGTTGCCGAGCGCACCAAGACCGGCATTGAGCAGCGCGTCCACCCGACCATGGTGCCCCGCACGTCCTCCATCGCCCAGGTCATGGGCGTGACGAATGCGGTCACAATCGATGCCGATGCGGTCCGCGAGCTGACCCTGATCGGCCCGGGAGCCGGCGGCGATGCCACGGCCTCCGCCGTCGTGGCGGATATCGCCGATGTCGCGACCGGCAAGGTGCAGCCGCTCTTCGGCGCACCCATCGACCAGCTGGAAACGGCGCCCCGCGCGCCCATGCAGCGCCACGAGGGCGGCTACTACATTCGCCTCACCGTCCATGACCGCCCCGGCGTTGCCGCAGGCGTGGCGACACGCATGGCCGAGGCGGACATTTCGCTCGAGAGCATTCTCCAGAAGCGCTCGGAAACCGCAGCGAGCAAGGATCCCCATGGACGGTCCGGCACCCCGGTCCCGCTGGTGCTCATCACCTATGCGGCGACGGAGGCCTCGATCCGCTCCGCCCTCGAAAAAATAATGGGGGATGGTCTTATTGCCGAGCCGCCCCAAGTCATTCGCATCGAACGCGAGTAACCTACGCCCGGGCCGCAGGGCCCGGCGACGATCATCATAAGGGAGACGACACGTCCATGTCGCAAGGCATTACCGTCCAACCGGGCCAAATCATCGAGCGCATCCTGACCCTGGAGCTCGTTCGCGTCACCGAGCGCGCGGCGGTGGCCTCCGCCAGGCTGCGCGGCCGCGGCAACGAGAAGGCTGCCGACCAGGCGGCTGTGGATGCCATGCGCCGTGAGCTGAACAAGCTGCCCATCGACGGCACCGTGGTGATCGGCGAGGGCGAGCGTGACGAGGCCCCGATGCTCTTCATCGGCGAGCGGGTCGGCAACAAGCAGGGTCCGAAGGTCGATATCGCCGTCGATCCGCTGGAAGGCACCACGCTCTGCGCCAAGGACATGCCGGGCTCCATCGCCGTCATGGCCATGGCCGAAGCCGGCTCCCTGCTGGCCGCGCCCGACGTCTACATGCACAAGATCGCCGTCGGTCCGGGCTATCCCGCCGGCGTGGTCGATCTGGACGCCAGCCCGGAAGAGAACCTTCACAACCTCGCCAAGGCGAAGGGCGTGAAGGTGAACGAGCTGACCGCCCTTGTGCTCGACCGCCCGCGCCATGCCGATCTCATCGCGGCGATCCGCAAGACGGGCGCGGGCATCCGGTTGATCTCCGACGGAGACGTGGCCGGCGTGATCTTCACCACGAAGCCGGAAGAGACGGGCATCGACATCTATCTCGGCATCGGCGCCGCGCCCGAGGGGGTGCTGGCGGCAGGGGCGCTCCGCTGCATCGGCGGCCAGATGCAGGCCCGCCTGATCCTCGACACCGAGGAGAAGCGCTCCCGCGCCCTCCAGATGGGCGTGACGGACCCCAACAAGAAGTACGACATGACCGACCTCGCCCGCGGCGACGTGATCGTGGCCGCCACCGGCGTGACCGACGGCGCCCTGATCAAGGGCGTTCACTTCGGCAAGGACGTGATCACCACGGAAACCGTGGTCTATCGCTCCGCCACCGGCACCGTGCGCCGCATCTACGGCGAGCACCGGGAGCTGTCGAAGTTCCATCTGGATTAGGTTGCTCCAGGCACAGACCACACTTCATACTGCGTCATGGCCGGGCTCGTCCCGGCCATCCACGTTTGAGGACGCTCAAGACGTGGATCCCCGGAACAAACCCGGGGATGACGATGGTACATGCCGGGAGAACCAAGTGCTTCAAATCCGCCCCTTCCGCCTCGACGACCATGCCGCTTGGGAGCCCCTGTGGCAGGGCTACCTGACCTTCTACAAATCCTCCTTATCCGCAGAGGTCACGGAGGAGACGTGGCGGCGGCTCAACGATCCGGCCGAGCCCATGCATGGCCTTGCGGCTGAACTCGACGGCCGGATCGTCGGCATCGTGCATTACATCTACCATCGCTCCACCTGGACGACGGGCGACTACTGCTATCTGCAGGACCTGTTCACAGCCGAGCAATCCCGCGGGCAGGGCGCCGGCCGTGCCCTCATCGAGGCCGTCTATGAAAGGGCGAGAGCGGACGGCGCAAGCCGAGTCTACTGGTTGACCCACGAGACCAACACGGCAGCCCAGGCGCTCTATGAGAAGGTCGCGTCCCGCACCGGCTTCATCCAGTACCGGCAGCTGCTGGGCTGAGGGGACACATTCCCGGCGAGCGGTGGTGCGGCGTAAGGGTGGCTTCGCTTCCTTTCCGCTGCGGGTGCTTCAGGGAGCGGCATTTTCTCGGTTCCGACACCCACCGCGTCATGGCCGGGCTTGTCCCGGCCATCCCGACCCGAGAAGCGTCGTGCCTCACGAAGTGGGATCACCGGCACAGGGCCGGTGATGACGTTGGCGGGTTGTCATCCCCGGCGAGCGAAGCGAGGGAAGGGGATCCGTAGCCGCCGACGACGCACAAAGAGGCGCAACTCTGCACCCGACCCGGAATCCAAGTGCAACGAAGCCCGGTGCTTTGACCACAATTCAGGGGTAAGAGTCCCCTTGTGACCGAATCATCTCCTCTTCAACTGCCCAAGCCCTTTCTGGGCGTCGCCAATTCCGCCCTCGGGCGCACCTGGGTCGAGCGCTGCGATGCCGCCCAGAGCACCATTGCGCTCGCCATCGCCCAGACCCACGGCCTGCCCGATGTCTTGGCCCGCGTACTCGCCGGCCGGGGCGTCGGCATTCATGAGACGGACGGCTTCCTGAACCCGCGCCTGCGGGACCTGATGCCCGACCCGCACAAGCTCACCGACATGGAGGCGGCAGCCTCCCGCCTCGCCGATGCGGTGATGCGCAATGAGAAGGTGGCGATCTTCGGCGACTACGACGTGGACGGCGCCTGCAGCGCGGCGCTGCTGGCCGAATACCTGCGCGCCTGCGGGGTGGAATACGCCATCCACATCCCCGACCGGATCACCGAGGGCTATGGCCCGAACGTGGATGCCATCCGGGCCCTGAAAGAGCAGGGCGCCGACATTCTGGTCACGGTCGATTGCGGCACCGCCAGCATCGAGCCTCTGGCGGAAGCCCGCCGCCTTGGCCTTGATCCTCTCGTCCTCGATCACCACCAGGCCCCCGAGCAACTACCCGAAGCGCTCGCCATCGTGAACCCGAACCGGCAGGACGACCTGTCGGGCCTCGGCCACCTCTGTGCGGCCGGTGTGGTGTTCCTGACCCTCGTCGCCCTCAATCGCACCCTGCGCTCGCGCGGGTTTTTCAACGGCCGGCCCGAGCCTGACCTGATGGGCAGTCTCGATCTCGTGGCGCTCGCCACGGTGGCCGACGTGGTGCCGCTGCTGGGCCTGAACCGGGCCTTCGTGCGCCAGGGACTGGCGATCATGCGGAGCCGCCGCCGGGTGGGTCTGGCGGCGCTCTTCGACACGGCGGGCCTCGCGGGAGCCCCGGAGAGCTGGCACCTCGGCTATCTCGTCGGACCTCGCATCAATGCCGGCGGGCGCATCGGCGATGCCGCCCTGGGCTCGAAGCTTCTCCTGACCGAGGATCCGGTTCAGGCCAGCCGCCTGGCCGCCGAGCTGGACCAGCTCAACCGGGACCGGCAGGCCATCGAGGTCGTGGCGGTGGCTGAAGCCGAAGCCCAGGCCATGATGGCTCTGGAGCGCATGCCGGACCTGCCAGTTCTCGTGACGGCCTCGGCCGAGTGGCATCCGGGCGTCGTGGGGCTGATCTCCGCGCGGACCAAGGAGCGTTTCCGCCGCCCGGCCTTCGCTTTCACCCTCAACCCGGATGGCACGGCCACCGGCTCCGGCCGTTCGGTGCCGGGTGTCGATCTGGGCTATGCAGTCCGGGCTGCCGTGGAAGCCGGCTTGGCCATCAAGGGCGGCGGCCACACCATGGCGGCCGGCGTGACGATCCAGGCCACGGACCTCCAGCGGTTCCTGGATTTCGTGACCGACAGGCTCTCCGAGCCGGTGAGCGCCATGCGGCTGCGGGACAATTTCGCCATCGATGCGACCCTGACGGCTGCCGGCGCCCAGCCGGCCGTGGTGACGGCGCTGGAACGGGCAGGCCCGTTCGGCCAGGGCCAGCCCGAACCTACCTTCGTCTTTCCGCAGCATCGCGTTGTGGAGGCGAGGGAGGTCGGCAGCGGCGGGCACCTGCGCGTGAAGCTTCGCGGCGGCGACGGCAGCGTCATCGGCGGAATCGCTTTCCGCGCTGCGGGCCAGCCGCTGGGCAATGTCCTGTCCCAGGCTATCGGAAATCCGCTCCACGTGGCGGGCACGCTCTCCATCGACCGGTGGGGCGGCGGGGAAAAAGCCGAGCTTCGCATCGCGGATGCCGCAAGACCCGAATAATTGAATTCGGGTGCTTGCGATGCATCAAGAACCCATCTATAGGTTCGCCCACTTCGGCGGCACCGCCCCGAATGACCTGCGCCCTTCGTCTATCGGTTAGGACGCCAGCCTTTCACGCTGGAGAGAGGGGTTCGACTCCCCTAGGGCGCGCCACCATCTTCCACTCCTAAAAAATCCAATCTTTTGAGAAGTTTGCTGGCATTATCTTGCCCGACGTCTCATCAAGAGAAGCCTTCTGCACAGCGCCGTCGTCCTGTCGCAGGTTCGAGGCCGTGTTCGACCGTAGCTCGGTTTGTGTCGCTCACGACGCCCGCAGCCAGCGGCGCGGGTTGCTTCGCTCGGCCGGCTCGCCCGACAGGGCACGACAGAGCTCCTGCATTGATGCCAGACTATGAATCGGGCGGAATTCATCCACATGCGGCAGCATCGCCCGGATGCCTGTGGCCCGCGCCTCGAAGGCATCGAAGCGCAGGAGTGGATTCAGCCAGATCAGGCGGCGGCACGAGCGCTTGAGCCGGTCCATCTCGAAGGTCAGTTCCCTGGTCACCTCCCGCTCTAGCCCGTCGGTGAACAACAGCACGATGGCGCCCTGGCCGAGCACCCGGCGGGACCAGTGGCGGTTGAAGTCGTGGAGCGCGTGAGCGATCCGCGTCCCGCCCTCCCAATCCTGCACGCGCTTCGAGGCGCGGGCCAGCGCCTCGTCCGGGTCGCGGCTCGTGAGCTCGCGGCTGATGTTGGTCAGGCGCGTGGCGAAAACGAAGGAGTGAACCTTCCGCCTCTTCTCGGCGATGGCGTGCAGGAAATGCAGGAAGAGCCGCGAGTATTCGGCCATGGAGCCCGAGATATCCATGAGCGCGACCACCGGCGCATGGCGCACCGCAGGAGAGCGATAGGCCAGGTCGATCGCAGCCCCGCCGCCACGCAGGGATCTCCGGAAGGTTCTGCGCGGATCAATCCGGCGACCACGCGGATCGGACAGGAAGCGGCGCGTGGTCACTTCATCGTCCGGGAGGGACATCTCGGCGATCAGGCGCTTGGTGACGGCGATCTCGGCCGCCGACATCTGAGCGAAATCCTTCGCCTTCAGAACCTCACGATCTGACACGGTAAGACGGGCGGAGAACTCGGTCTTCTCAACCGGCTCCGGCTTCTCCTGCCGGGGCGTCGCAAGGGCCTCGGCCACGCGCAGGGCGCCGGCCTGAGGCTTCTTCTCCTCCTTGGCGCCGCCGGGAGCGATAGGCGACATCTGAGCGATGAGCTTCTCGATGAGCGCGCGCCGCCGCCAGAAGATCCTGAAGGCCTGATCGAACAGGATGCTGTGCTCGTGCCGCTTCACGAACACCGCATGAAGCGTCCAGTAGAAATCCTCGCGGGTGCCGATCCTTGCCGCCTCGACCGCCGCAATGGCATCGAGAACCGCCCCGGGCCCAACCGGCAGACCCGCTGTCCGCAAGGCACGGGCGAAGTAGGCGATGTTGTCCGCAAGACGACCTTCACCCTGGCGGGCGGTCTTCTCGGTCACGCGGGGGCCCTCAGCACGCTCTGAACCTGATCCAGCATGTCCTTGGCCCGGCTGCCCTGCATCTTCTGGATGTCGTCCTGGTATTTCAGCAGAACGCCGAGAGTGTCAGAGACCAGCGACGGGTCGAGCGCCACCGCATCGAGCTCCACGAGAGCCGAGGCCCAGTCGAGGGTTTCGGCGACGCCCGGCGCCTTGAACAGATCCTCCTTCCGGATCGTCTGGACGAAGGCGACGATCTCCTGTGACAGGCGCTCGGCGGCCTGCGGAACACGGCGTGAGAGGATGGCGAGCTCCCGCTCGGCATCCGGATAATCGACCCAGTGATAGAGGCAGCGACGCTTGAGCGCGTCGTGAATCTCTCGGGTGCGGTTCGACGTGATGATGACGATGGGCGGGTGCTCAGCCTTGACGGTACCGAGCTCCGGTATCGTGACCTGGAAGTCGGAGAGCACCTCCAGAAGAAACGCCTCGAAGGCCTCGTCCGTGCGGTCGAGTTCGTCGATCAGCAGAACCGGGGCGCCGGCGGTGTCGGGCTCCAGCGCCTGCAGGAGCGGGCGCTTCACCAGATAGCGTTCCGAGAACAGGTCGCTTTCCAGCGTGTCCCGATCCACCGCTCCGCCGGCTTCGGCCAACCGGATGGCCATCATCTGCCCGGCATAGTTCCATTCATACACCGCCGAGGCGACATCGAGGCCCTCGTAGCATTGCAGACGGATGAGACGCCGCCCGAGCGCGGACGAGAGCACCTTCGCGATCTCTGTCTTGCCCACGCCCGCTTCGCCCTCCAGGAAGAGTGGGCGTCCAAGCTTCAGCGCGAGGAAGAGCACCGTCGCGAGCGAACGGTCGGCTACGTAGCCGGCGCTCTCCAGAAGGGCCAAAGTGCTGTCGATGGAACCGGGTTTGTCGGCCACGGGCTCTGCTGCCTCCTCAAGGGCATAATGCCCGGGACGGGCCCGGGCATCAGGTCAATGTCGTTCGGGTGCGGCTGTTCAGCCCCGCGCGACGGCCGCCTGCACGGCGCGCCGTGCCATGACGCCGACGAGGTGCGCCCGATAGGCAGCATCCGCATGGATGTCGTTGTTCATCTCATCCTCTGCCACGGCAATGCCGTCGAGAGCCTCCGGTGCGAAGTTTCCGCTCAGCGCCTGCTCCATCTCCGGCACGCGAAACACGCCGTTGGAGCCTGCCCCCGTCACGGCGACCCGCGCACCGTCCGCATGCTGGGCCACGAACACCCCAACGAGGGCATAGCGCGAGGCCGGGTTGCGGAACTTGGTGTAGGCCGCCTGGGACGGGACCTTGAACGACACCTGGGTAATGATCTCGCCTTCCTCCAGAGCGGTCGTGAAGATGCCCTGGAAGAAGTCGTCCGTGGCGATCTTGCGCTGGTTGGTGATGATCGTCGCGTTCAGGGCCAGACACGCTGCGGGATAATCCGCCGAGGGATCGTTGTTGGCGATGGAGCCGCCGATGGTGCCGCGGTTGCGCACATGCGGATCGCCGATGAGCTCGGCCATCTCGGCAAGGGCCGGGATGGCCTCCTTCACCTCGGCCGAGTTGGCGACTTCCGCATGCTTCATCATGGCCCCGATGGTGATCGTGTCACCGGAGCGTTCGATGCCGCGCAGCTCGGCGATCTGCCCGAGATCGATCAGGTTGGCCGGGCCCGCGAGCCGCAGCTTCATGGTCGGCAGCAGGGTATGTCCGCCGGCGAGGAACTTGATGTCCTCGGCTTGGCCGGCGAGGTTTGCCGCCTCCTTGACGCTCGTGGGGCGGTGATATTCGAAAGCGTACATTGACGTTCTCCCTTATTCCGCCGCCATGGGCATGCGCACCTTCTGGGCCGCCCGCCAGACCGCCTGAGGTGTTGCCGGCATGGCGATATCCTCATGGCCCAGCGCATCGGTGATCGCGTTGATGACCGCCGGCGGGGCCGCGATGGCTCCCGCTTCGCCGCAGCCCTTGATACCGAGCGGGTTCGAAGGGCAGGGCGTCACGGTCATGCCGACCTGGAACGACGGCAGGTCGATGGCGCGCGGCATGCAGTAGTCGTTGAAGCTGGCCGTAATCAGCTGGCCGCTCTCGTCGTAGAAGGCACCTTCGAGGAGCGCCTGACCGACGCCCTGTGCGATGCCGCCATGAACCTGGCCTTCGACGATCATCGGGTTGATGATCACCCCGAAATCGTCCACCGCCGTCCAGCGCTCGATCTTGGTCACGCCGGTGTCGGGGTCGATCTCCACCTCGCAGATGTGCACGCCGGCCGGGAAGGTGAAGTTGGTGGGATCGTAGAACGCTCCCTCCTTCAGCCCGGGCTCCAGATCCTGGCCCGAGAACTTGTGGGCGATATAGGCTTGGAGGGCGATCTCGCCGAAGGCCATCGAACGGTCGGTGCCGGCCACGCCGAACCGACCGTCCTTGAACTCGATGTCACCCTCGGACGCTTCGAGCACATGGGCCGCCACCTTCTTGCCCTTGGCGATCACCTTGTCGATCGCCTTGGCGATGGCCGACATACCTACCGCACCGGAGCGCGACCCATAGGTGCCCATGCCGAACTGCACCTTGTCGGTGTCGCCGTGGACGATGCTGACCTGATCGATGGAAATGCCGAGCCGGTCCGAGACGAGCTGGGCGAAGGTGGTCTCGTGGCCCTGGCCGTGGCTGTGCGAGCCGGTCAGCACCTCGACGGAGCCGGTCGGGTTGACGCGCACCTCGGCGGATTCCCACAGGCCCACACCTGCGCCGAGCGAGCCGACCGCTTGCGAGGGAGCGATGCCGCAGGCTTCGATATAGCTCGAGAAGCCGATTCCCCGCAGCTTGCCCCGGCGGGCGCTTTCCTGCTTGCGCTGCTCGAAGTTGTTGTAGTCGGCGATCTCCAGCGCCTTGTCGAGGGAGGCGGCATAATCGCCCGTGTCGTAGGTCATGATGACCGGGGTCGCGTGCGGGAATTGCGTGATGTAGTTCCTGCGGCGGAACTCAGCCGGGTTCTGGCCGAGTTCTCTCGCGGTTTTCTCGACAAGGCGCTCGACCACGAAGGTGGCCTCGGGCCGTCCAGCGCCGCGATAGGCATCGACCGGCGCCGTGTTCGTATAGACCCCGTCGACCTCGCAATAGATTGCCGGGATGTCGTACTGACCCGACAGGAGCGGGGCGTAGAGATAGGTCGGCACCGACGAGGAGAAGGTGGAGAGATAGGCCCCGAGATTGGCCGTGGTGTGGACCCTCAGGGCGATGATCTTGCCGTTTTCGTCGGTGGCCATTTCCGCATGGGTGACGTGGTCGCGGCCATGGGCATCGGACAGGAAGGCTTCCGAGCGATCCGAGGTCCACTTCACCGGGCGCTTGACCTTCTTCGCCGCCCAGACGCAGACCGTCTCCTCCGCATAGATGAAGATCTTGGACCCGAAGCCGCCGCCCACATCCGGCGCGATGACGCGCAGCTTGTGCTCGGGCGCGACGCCTATGAAGGCCGAGAGGACGAGTCGGGCCACGTGGGGGTTCTGGCTCGTGGTGTAGAGCGTGTAGTTGTCAGTTCCGAAATCATATTCGCCCACAGCTGCACGGGGCTCGATGGGGTTCGGCACCAGCCGGTTGTTGACGAGGTCGATCTTCGTCACGTGCTTCGCCCGCGCGAAGGCGGCTTCCGTCTCGTCCTTGTTGCCGAGATGCCAGTTGAACACCGTGTTGTCGGGGGAGACGTCGTGCACCTGAACTGATGCCTTGGTCGCCTGGGCCGTATCGACGACGGCCGGGAGAACGTCGTAGTCGACCACGATGGCTTCGGCCGCATCCTTTGCCTGGGCAAGCGTCTCGGCGATCACCACCGCCACATGGTCGCCCACGTAGCGCACCTTGCCCTGGGCCAGTGCCGGATGAGGCCCGGCCTTCATCGGGCTGCCGTCCTTCGAGTGGATCATCCAGCCGCAGATGAGCCCGCCGATCTTGCCGGCCGCGAGGTCGTCGCCGGTGAAGACGGCAATGACGCCCGGCATGATCGTCGCCGGTCCCGTGTCGATGGACCGGATCGCCGCGTGGGCATGCGGCGAGCGGAGGAAGTATGCGTGAGCCTGGCCAGGCCGGTTGAAGTCGTCCACGTAGCGTCCCTGGCCAGTGACGAAACGCTGATCCTCTTTCCGGCGGACGGGTGCGCCGATCCCTGTAGCGGTCATGAATTTCTCCCTGTCTTCGTTGGCCCTCGACCTGAGGCGGAAGCGAACCGGGAGTCTGAGAGAGGGCTTCGATTGAGCGCCCGCTCCGAGGCTCGTCTGCAGCTTGCATCCCTTCGGGAGGGCACCGTGCGTTGAACGAACGTTTCGGGTCGCCTTACTCCGCTGCTTGCTGCAGAGGCGCCTGGGCCATCCCTTGGGCTCCGGCGGCAACGGCCTTGACGATGTTGTGATAACCCGTGCAGCGGCACAGATTGCCTTCGAGCTCAGCCCGGATGGTCTGCTCGTCGAGGGTATTCCCCTTGCGGTTCACGATATCGATGGCGGACATGATCATGCCCGGCGTGCAGTACCCGCATTGCAGGCCATGATGCTCACGGAAAGCCGCCTGCATGGGGTGCAGCTCGCTGCCTTGAGAAATGCCCTCAATGGTGGTGACGACGCTGGCATTGGCCTGAACAGCCAGGGTGGTGCAGGACTTTACGGCCTGTCCGTTCAGGTGAACGACGCAGGCGCCGCACTGGCTGGTGTCGCAGCCCACATGGGTTCCGGTGAGTCTCAGGTTTTCGCGCAGGAATTGAACGAGCAGGGTGCGGGGATCGACGTCTGCGGTGACGGATTGACCGTTCACCGTCAGGGAGACGGTGGTCATGCGTGGCTTCCTCCTCAAAAGCCGGGAGTCAGGCCAACCTTCAGGTGGTCTCAGACACCGGCAGGTATTGTTGTTGGACGACCGCACGAATGCGATCCATCGAGGTTGAGTGTGGCCCGCCCCGGTGGAGCGGTCAAGCATTGGAATGATTCAAGGAACGGACCCGGGAGATCCGGTCAGGCGGCCGTTTCGGCGGGCGAGAGGATTTTCGCGAAGTTCGCGAAGAACTCGTCGGCGTACTTCTTGGCGACGCCGTTGATGAGACGCCCGCCGAGCTGGGCGATCTTGCCGCCCACATTGGCCTCGACGTCGTAAATCAGCTTTGTGCCGCCCTCCATGTCTTCGAGGCGCACCTTCGCGCCGCCCTTGGCCCAGCCGGCGACGCCGCCCTGTCCCTCTCCGCTGATCGTGTAGCCGTTGGGCGGGTCGAGGTCGGTGAGGTTCACCCCGCCCTTGAAGGTTGCCTTCACGGGCCCGACCGACACCTTGGCAACGGCCTGGAACTCCGTGTCGCTGATCTTCTCCAGTTCCTGGCACCCGGGGATCGCCGCCTTCAGAACCTCGGGATCGTTGAGGGCCGCCCACACTGTCGCCCGGTCGGCCGGAAGCGCCACCTCGCCCTGCATCGTCATCGCCATGCTGCGTTCTCCTCCTGTCACCAGCCCGACAGCAGAGTAAGGGCAAATCAGGCGGCACGTCACCTGCCAAGCATTGCTGCAATGCACGCTTGGTGCGGTGATCAGGTGCTGGTGACGGCTTGTTCCTTCTCGGCTGCTTTAGCCAGCGCATCGACGACAGCGTCGAAGGTGAGGAGGATGGAGGCATGGCGGGCTTTCAGGTCCCGCACCGGTTCCAGCAGCGCCAGATCGGCCCATTTGCCGGAAGGAGGATCCCCGCCTGACTTCAGCATGCGATGCATTTCTTCTCGAAGCGCCCGAAGCTCCCCGGCGGTCGAGCCGATCACATGCCGTCCCATGATCGACGAGGAGGCCTGACCCAGGGCGCAGGCCTTCACCTCATGAGCAAAGGCGCTGACGACATCGCCGTCGAGTTTCAGATGCACCGTAACCGTCGACCCGCATAGCTTCGAGTGGGCCTTTGCGCTGCTATGGGGATCCGGCAACGTCCCCTGAAGCGGAATGTCGGCCGCAAGCTCCAGGATGCGGCGGCTGTAGATGTCGTTCAGCATCCTGCGGGCGGTCCATCCAGCGGAGGTGCTTGTTCGGGAGGGATCAGACGCCGCGACGCCGTGCCTGTCAATGCCACACCACCTGTCCGTTCCATGCCGGTTGCCGTCCGAGGGCCGGTGGTGGCAGTATCGATCGGCGAACTGCTCCTTGTGCCGGAAAATGTCATGCTCTCCACCGACACGGATATCCTGAAGACGGCGGAAGCCTGGAGGCGCCAGGGCAGGGGCGTGGCGATTGCGACGGTTGTCGAGACCTGGGGGTCGGCGCCCCGACCCGTCGGCAGCCACCTGGTGATCGACGAAGAGACGAAATTTCTCGGCTCCGTTTCCGGCGGCTGCGTCGAAGGCGCGGTGATCACCGAAGCCCTGGATGTGATTGCCGACGGAAAGCCGCGCATGATCGAGTTCGGGGTCGCCGACGAGACCGCCTGGCAGGTCGGGCTCTCCTGCGGGGGGCGGATCCGGGTCTATGTCGAGCGAGTGGATTAGACGGCATGCGCCTGAGCCTCCTGTCCGATCTCAACGCAGAGCGCTCCGCCCGGCGCGCCGCCGTTCTCGTAACCGATGTCGCGTCGGGCGAGCAGCGTCTCGTTCGGGAGGCGGAGGTCGAGGGCGATCCACTGGCCCAGGAATTGCAGGGTGCTTTGCGGCGAGGCAAGAGCGGGCTCATCGATCAGGATGGCCGCCAGTTCTTTCTGACCGTGCAGGCGCCGCCGGTGCGGGTGGTGGTCATTGGGGCTGTCCATATCAGCCAGGCGCTGGCGCCGATGGCCAAGGGGCTGGACCTTGATGTCACGATCATCGATCCGCGCACCGCATTCGCGACGCCAGAGCGCTTCCCCGATGTGCCCGTGCTGGCCGAGTGGCCCGATGCGGTTCTACCGGAAATCGGAATCGACCGGTATACGGCTGTCGTTGCACTCACTCATGACCCGAAGATCGACGATCCTGCGCTCATCGCCGCCCTGAGGTCGGAGTGCTTCTACATCGGCGCGCTCGGCTCGCGCAAAACCCATGAGCGTCGCGTCCAGCGCCTGACTGAGGCCGGTTTTGGGGAAGCGGATTTCGCTCGAATTCATGCGCCCATCGGCCTCGACATCGGCGCCGTTTCGCCTGCGGAGATCGCAGTTTCCATCCTGGCAGAGATTGTTGCCAGCCTGCGCAAGGAGCGGAGGCGAACGGCGTGAACTTCGGACAGGTAACAGTCGAGGAGGCGATCGGAGCGTTGGCGGCGCACAGTGTGCGGGCCGGCGAGATGGTGGTGAAGAAGGGAACCCTCGTCACGGCGGACATCGCCATGCGCCTGAGGCAGGCCGGTGTCGAGACCCTTATCGCAGCTAGGTTCGAGCCCGGTGATATCGCTGAGGACGAGGCAGCTTCCCGGCTGGCTCATGCCCTCGCGGGCGACAATATCGCCGTCGAAGCACCGTTCACCGGACGCTCCAATCTCTACGCTCAAACTTCGGGCGTTCTCGTCATCGACGTGGAGGCAATCCACGGCCTCAACGCCGTCGACGAGGCCATGACGGCCGCCACCCTGCCCGCGTACAGACCGGTGGTCGCAGGGGAGATGGTCGGCACCGTCAAGATCATTCCCTACGCTATCTCGGAGGTCTTGCTGCACAGGGGTGTCGAGAGAGCAGGCAGGAGCGCCTTGCGCATCGCGCCCTACGCCCGGCGCAGCGTCGGTGTTGTCTCGACGACACTTCCAGGCCTCAAGCCGAGCGTCATCGATAAGACCCTCACAGTGCTCGGCAGAAGGCTTGAGCCGACGCACGCCCGAATCGTGCAGGATCGACGCGTAGCTCACGAGGCTGCGGCCCTGGCGCAGGAGCTGGCTGCACAGGAAGGTGGCGACGCGGACCTCATTGTCATCTTCGGGGCCTCGGCCATTGCCGATCGGCGCGACGTCATTCCGTCGGCTATCGAGATGGCCGGGGGGCGGGTGGGGCACTTCGGCATGCCGGTGGATCCGGGAAACCTGCTCCTCATCGGCTCCATCGGCGGCAAGCCCGTCATCGGTGCCCCTGGCTGCGCCCGGTCCCCGAAGGATAACGGCTTCGACTGGATTCTGCACCGCCTTCTCGCAGACGTGCCCGTGACACGGGCCGACATCATGTCGCTTGGGGTCGGAGGGCTTCTCATGGAGATCGTCTCGCGACCGCAGCCGCGCGAGGGCGGCGAGAGCGAGGGTGGGGAATGAGCGACGTGGCGGCCATTCTCCTGGCGGCCGGGCGCGGCACCCGTTTCGGCGAGGAGCCGAAGCTGCTGGCCCAGGTGAGCGGCAAGGCGCTTGTTCGCCATGCGGCGGAGGCTGCCGTCCATTCCACGGCCGGTCCCATCATCGTGGTGACGGGCCATTGCGCTGATGCTGTTCAGGCGGAGCTCAAGGGGCTCCCGGTCCAGATCGTTCACAATCCCCTGTTCTCCGAGGGTCTCTCGACATCTCTGAAGGCCGGCTTCTCCGCACTGCCACCGGGGGCACGGGCTGCCCTGATCCTTCTGGGAGATATGCCGCTCGTCAGCGCCAGCCTCATCGATGCTCTCGTGGCCGGCTGGCATGAGAGCCGAGAGCCCGCTGCTCTGGTTCCAACGCTGGACGGCAGGCGCGGCAACCCTGTCGTGATCTCGCGTGCTCTTCAGACTGCAATCGAAGAGCTTTCCGGCGACGTTGGCGCAGGACCCGTTCTTCGTGGAAGGCCGGATGTCGTGGAATGGCCGACGGCGGACAGAGCCGTTGTCCAGGACATCGACACCAGGGAAGAATTCGGCAGGCTCCGGGTTTAGACGGTCTGGCCACGAGCAGGACGTCCGGTCAGACGGGGCTGCCCTTGACCTTGGTCACCATCTCCCAGTTGTCGCCGGCGGCGATCATGCAGGCTTTCCCATCCGGCATGGTCATGATCATCGTCCAGGAGCCGTTCGAGGATGCGAAGACCTCCAGAACCTGTCCAGGCTGGGACAGGCCCATGCCGACGGGATCTTCCTTGTATTGACTGGCGAGCAGTTTGACGAGCTGTTCACGGGGACCGCAGGCCTGCTGTGCGCTGGCTGGGGCCGCGACCGCAGTCAGCGCAGCCAAGGCGGTGAGCGTGGCAAGGGAGGAACGGATCATGGTATTCCCTATACGGTTGACCCGCACTGGCCCTTGGCGTGCTGATAAACGCACGATGACGAAAAAAGCTCCACTGTTCGGATCCCGGCTGTTGTCCGGGACAGGAATGTGTATAGGAGGCGGAAGGCTCTCGGTTGAACCTGCCGCCGGCAAAGGCGTTTCTCCCGCCACACAGAATGAAGCTAAGACCATGCCCCGCTATTTCTTCAACATCCGGGACGGATACGACGTCGACGAGGATGAGGAGGGCGTCGAGCTGCCCGATCTCGAAGCGGCCAAGGCTGAGGCTCTGGCGACGGTCGAAGAGCTGCGCGACGAGCTGGCCGATGCCGGCAACATCGAGCTCGAGATTACCGACGAAACGGGTCGGCGCCTTCTCACGGTTCCGTTCTTTCGCGGCGGGCGCCGCCGATAAAAGAAGAGCCCGGCGTGGACCGGGCTCTGCTGAGGAAAGCGCAGGAGCGATTTAGCACTCGACCTTCTTCTTGGTCGTCGTGTCGCCGAACTCGTCGGTCTTCTGCTTGGTCTCGGAGGTGCAGCCGACGCTCCCGGTCGTGGAGGTCGTCACCGACGTGGAGGACGTCGTGCTCGGCTCCGTGGAGCGCTCAATGGTGGTCTTGCTGCCCAGGAGACCTTCTTCCTTCTTGATGGTCGTAGTGGTGTCCTGAGCGAATGCAGCGGTGCTCAGAAGCGAAGCTGCAAGGATCAAAGCTGTCTTTTTCATCGTCAAACTCCAACAATAGGGGATCTCTTCCTGAGAACGGCTTTTGCCCTCAGGGGTTCCTGCCCGAATGTTTCAGGATGACGTCCGCCGAAGGCTCAAGCGGTTCTGAGAGCCTGCCAGGCGGCGGCGAAATCGCGGGCGTTCCGGCCGATCTCCTCGACCGGCATGGCTGGCGTGAACAGCGCCGAGCCGAGCCCGAACCCGTTCGCCCCGGCGTCCACATAGGGCTTCATGTTGTCGGGCTTGATGCCCCCGACCGGCACGACGATGGCGTCCTTGGGCAGCACGGCCCGCCAGGCTTTCACGACAGCCGCCGGGATGGCCTCTGCGGGAAAGATCTTGATGCCATCGGCTCCGGCCTTGAGCGCCGCGAACGCCTCGGTGGGTGTCGCCACGCCGGGCGTGCAGATGAGGTCCTGCTCCTTGGCCCGCCTGATCACATCGAGATCCGCGTGAGGCATGACGATCAGCCGGCCACCCACGTCGCGGATCCCGTTCACCTGCTCAGGATCGAGTACCGTGCCAGCTCCGACGAGGACGTTCCGCGGCAGGGTTTTGGCCAGGATCTCGATGCTGCGGAACGGCTCCGGAGAATTGAGAGGAACTTCGATGATGCGAAAGCCTGCCTCCACCAGAGCATGACCGACGGCTTCCGCGTTTTCGGGTTTCAGACCCCGCAGGATCGCGATGAGAGGGAGTTCAGCCAGATAGTCGCGCAGCACCATTCGCCTCCCAAAGGTGCCCTCGGGCACAGGACACCGGCTGCCAGCCGGCCGCTACTAGTTGGACAGGAACAGGCTCGGTTTCAACCGTCTAGGAGCTCGGCGCCAGGAATCGCGTCATGTAAGCCGCAGCGCTGTCCAGCGTATCCCGTCCATCGGCACTGTGCTCGACGAACCAGTCTTCCAGCGCGATGCCGGGGTAGAGTTGCTCGACCCCTGCAAAGAACTGCACGAGCTTGAGGGAATCGAAGGCAAGCGTGCGCGTGAGGGAGACGTCCATGGCGATAGGGGGCGTTTTATTTCCGTGGATCGTCTGGCAGAGCGCGATGACGTGTTGGGCGACGTCTGCCTTCGACGGAAAGGTCACTGCATGGGTCATGGGGCATCTAACGTAAGGGAACGAGACGATAGATACATTATCCAGTTTCAAAACGCCAGAACAAGCTTGAGCTTACGGCCAAAGTCTAAGATCTTCTATAGAACATAGTCCATTGGCGTGCGCCATCATGCGAGAGGCCTCCTAGGAGGGAGGGCTCTGGCGCAGGCATTGCTGCGCGGCGCGTGAAATTCGGGTCTGGTCCGCGGCCGTCGTGGTGTTGTCGATCACCTTCTGCCAGAGGTCGCTCTGGCGTAAGGTTTCAACGGTGCACGAGCAGAGGGCACGGCAGGTTTGGGGCTGGGCGTTCTGCAGGCAAGAAGCCTCACACTGGTTCATGAAGGGCTGTGCTTCCGCCATGCGGTTAGGGCCGACGATCTGCAGCACGCCGTAGAGAAGGCCAAGAAGGATGATCTGATGGGTCAGGTAGATCGGCAGGCTCTTGCGCCCGGCCCAGATCAGAAGCCCCGAGAACCAGTCCCGGGAGCGCCAGCCGGCAAGGCTCATGGTCTCCCGTCTCGTCAGCAGAATCCTGCCAGCAGCCACACCGCTCAGAACGAGGCCGAACCAGGGAAAGATCGGCACGTAGTCGTTGGTGACCGGATCGGCCGAGCCGAGGCCGAGCCAGTCGAGCCATGGGGCATCGAGAGCCGAATCCGTGAGGACGTACGGCGCCGCGAGGCACAGGGCCGCGGAGGCCAGTGTGATGATCGGGTGAAGCCTCAGGAAGGGCAGGGCCAGCACGCCCGAGACCGCGATGCAATGAAGGATGCCGAAAAAGATATAGGTGTCGGGAAAAGCAAAGTACGTGCCCACGGTCACCGCGAGAGCCGCGCCACCCACCTTCGTGAGACGTTTCAGGAAGGCGCGCCCGTCGACGCCTTTTGCGTGGGCGAGAACGAGACCCAGGCCCGAGAGCAGCAGAAAGCAGCCCGCGATGCCGCGTGCGAACCAGCGCCAGGCCGGGACCTGCAGGATGTTCGTCTCGATGAGTTGCAGGAAGCTCAGGTCCCAGCTGAAATGGTAGACGATCATCGCCAGGATCGCGAGCCCGCGGGCGACATCGATGGCGTCCCACCGCAGATCTGCAACCGCTTGCGGCGGGAAGGAACCGGCCTTCGCGTTCGAATGTCTCATGGGCAGAGGCGTTCCTTCCTGATCTTTCAGTCTTAGATGAACAGACATGACCAAAAGTCCCAACCGTTCAATCGCCACATTGCAGGACATGATTCAAGCTGCCCGGATCGTGGCGGGCTTCACGGGAGCCGGGATCTCGACGGAGAGCGGCATTCCCGACTTCCGCTCGCCAAACTCTCCCTGGATGCGCAACAAGCCGATTCCGTTCGAGCTCTTTCTCCAGGATCCGAGGTCACGACGTGAGGCTTGGCGACGCAAGTTCACCATGGATGATCTTTATCGCGGCGCTGCCCCGAGCGCCGGTCACATCGGCTTTGCGTCGCTGATCTCCTCGGGACGGATGCCTGCGGTCATCACCCAGAACATCGATGGGCTCCATCAGGCCTCCGGCCTGGCTGAGGATCAGGTCATCGAGCTTCATGGCAACGGCACCTACGCTCGGTGCCTGTCCTGCGGTCGCCGGCATGAACTCGACTGGGTGCGATACCATTTCGAGAGAATCGGTGATGCACCGGAATGCATGGCCTGCAGAGGCATTCTCAAGTCGGCGACCATCTCGTTCGGGCAAGCCATGCCGGAAGAACCCATGCGGCGGGCGCAGAAACTCACGGCAGCTTGCGACCTCTTCTTGGTGGCCGGATCATCGCTGGTGGTCTATCCCGCGGCTGCGTTTCCGGCGTTCGCCAAGGAGAACGGGGCGCGCCTCGTCATCGTCAATCGTGAGTCGACACCCCTCGACAAGGCCGCCGATCTGGTGATCCATGCGGAAATAGGTGAAGTCTTCTCGAAATTTATTGCGTAACTTCAAGAACATGCGGCGTGCCGAAAATTTCATCGGCCATTGAGGTGTGTTTCTGGCTTCCCCTGATTCAGGACGATGTTATCCTCTTTTTAAGAATCGGGTTCATGATTCGAGTTTGGGTTATTTCATGACTGGCGATTACGGCTCCAATTCTTTCAGTCTCCGAGAGGAGAATCCTTCCCTGGATCACGGGCGCCGCGAGGTTACTCAGCCGGGCTCGGAGGAGGGCGCTCTCGACCTTGTCCAAGTCAGCGGCCGTATCAAGTGGTTCGATGTGGCCAAGGGTTTCGGCTTCATCATTCCCGATAACGGCATGCCGGATGTTCTGCTTCATGTGACCTGCCTGCGCCGCGACGGCTATCAGGCCGCGAATGAAGGAGCCCGGATCGTCGTCGAGGCCGTTCAGCGCCCGCGGGGCCTGCAGGCCTTCCGCATCCTGTCCCTTGACGAGTCGACGGCGCTTCACCCGTCGGAGCTTCCGCTGCCGCGCACCCATGTTCAGGTGGTGCCGACCAGCGGCCTCGAGCCTGCGGTCGTGAAGTGGTTCAACCGCCTGCGCGGCTTCGGCTTCCTCACCCAAGGCGAGGGCAAGCCGGACATCTTCGTCCACATGGAGACCCTGCGCCGCTACGGCATTGCCGAATTGAAGCCCGGCGAGCGGGTCTTCGTGCGGTTCGGCGACGGCTCGAAGGGGCTCATGGCTGCCGAGGTCCGTCTGGCCGACATGGCCCTGCCGCACTCCCATTGATGAGTCGATCCGTGCTGCAGCGGTTCCGGCCGGTTCTCCCGGCTCTTTGCTTTGTCGCTCTCTTGGCCGGTTCCGTCTACGCGCAGGCCCTTGAGACGCTGGCGATTGCCACTCAGGGCGGACAGAAGCAGTCCTTCCGGGTCGAAGTGGCCCGCAACGATGCAGATCGGGCGCAGGGGCTGATGTACCGGCGCTCCATGCCGGCGGATCAGGGCATGCTGTTCGACTTCGGGCGCGTCGAACCTGTGTCCATGTGGATGCAGAACACCTACCTGTCTCTCGACATGCTGTTCATTAGACCCGATGGAACGATTGCTCGCATCGCCGCCAATACCGAGCCGCTATCCACCCGCACGATCCCGTCCGGCGAGCCGGTGCTGGCCGTTCTCGAGCTGAACGCCGGCACGACAGCCAAGCTGGGCATCAAGCCGGGCGACCGGGTGGAACACCCCATCTTCAAGCGCTGAGCAGGTACGGGCAGGGATGTCCGGCAGGCTCATGAGAATGGCCGCTGTCCTCGTCAGCCTGTTGATGACGGAGGTGACGCTGGCGCAGGTTGGCCCTCATGCGGTGATCAATGTCTCCCAGAGCCTTCTGAGCGTCTATAACGCGAGGGATGCCGCGGCGCTCCGTGAGCTTCTGGCGCCGGATCTGCAGACGAAATACTCGGTCGAGGACCTCCAGCTGACCCTGGCGCGCTGCCATGGCCTGACCCACGAGATCGAGCGTTTCAGCCTTCCTTCTTGGGGGGCGCGCCGCTACGGCTTCTTTGGGGTCTATGCGGAGAACTCGGTTCTCGAAATGGTGCTTGAGATCGATGAGGATGAGAAAATCATCCATTGGGTGATCACTGACGACGTGACAGCCAAAGACCAGCAATGCGCGCTAGGTGCCATGCCCTAACGCTTTGGCCAGCGCCGTTTGTGCATAGCCCCGAACCGCCTGAACTGTTTCTGTGGGGACGTTCGTCCTTGTTCCGCGTTGGCAGGATAGTTCTGACCAAGCCGGGGGAATTCCATGGATCGCCGAGACCGCAACAACGCCCTGACCGTCGCCGGCTTCGCCACAGGGGTTGTCGCCCTTGGAGCGTTGATAACGGTCATGCTGGCTTTTGGATGATCCCCGCCAAAAAGAAAGCGTCCATGGCTGTGCATGGACGCTGAGTGTCCGGCCCGTAGGGGCAAAGAAGGCCGGTTCATGCATATCTGCTGCATGATCATGTCATCATTGCGGCTATTCTTACAACAAGAAGATCTGCAGGCAATCCGACAGGATATTGTATCTTATCTAAAAGTTTATCTATGAACGAAAACAGGTTGATCAAGCGTAAACATTGTCCTAGGGAGGATTCTCCCGTAGGGGCAATACGGGCCGGGAGGGTCGCGGACACTGTCGATCAATGACAGAGCGCGGCCCTTTTTCCTATGGTGATTGAATGAATACTTTCTTGACCCTAGGAACGCGCCCGCACCTCGGAACACCTTGGCAAGCGTCGCTGCTGCTCCTTGTTGGACGTGCGTTGCTCCAATCCGGGGCCGGCACATCACTCCACCGATGCTGCTGCTTCATAGGAGCGTCGCACGAGGAACTGGGGGGCTTGCACAGGGGTTCTCAAATCGATAGAGAAACCAAGCTGTTGAAGATATCGGGGTGTAGCGCAGTCTGGTAGCGCATCTGCTTTGGGAGCAGAGGGTCGCGGGTTCAAATCCTGCCGCCCCGACCATCATCACCGCATGAGTCTTGGAGAGAGTCCGAAAGCGATGCCTGCACGCATCTACAAGCCTGCCAAGTCTGCGACCCAGTCCGGGATGGCCCGGACCAAGCAGTGGCTTCTCGTCTTCGAGCAGGACAAGCCCCGCGAGATCGAACCCCTGATGGGCTGGACGAGCTCGGGCGATACCCGCCAGCAGATCCGCCTGTGGTTCGATTCGAAGGAAGAGGCCATGGCCTACGCGGAGCGGGAAGGCATCGCCTACCGGGTCGAGGAGCCGCATGAAATCAAGCGGCGGACGATTTCCTATTCAGATAATTTCAAATTCAACCGCGTCGGCCCCTGGACCCACTGAAGTCAAGGCCCACCGCCGGACGGCTCCGTAGCTCAGCTGGATAGAGCAGCCGCCTTCTAAGCGGCAGGTCGTAGGTTCGAGCCCTACCGGAGTCGCCATTCATCAATGGGGGAGGCAGCCGTGCGGCAGCTGCCTTCAAAGCTTTAGCCCGGAACGGCAGGGACGATCAGACGTTTGGCTTCGGCCAACCGAGAAGCCATGCCCTTGTCATCCGCCTCCACCAATCGAAATTTCATTTGGCTCGCCGCCGCATCCGTACTCGGCTTCGTCGCCCTCATCGCCGCCTGGTTCCTGCTGCCCATGGATGAATGGCTGCAGGGGTTCAGCCGCTGGGCGCAGGGCCTGGGAACGTTGGGCGTTGTGCTGGTCAGCGTCGCCTACGTGATCTGCACGATCCTGCTCGTCCCAGGGGTGCCGCTGACGCTTGCCGTAGCGGTCGCCTATGGTTGGTGGGCGCTGGCGATCTGCTTTTTCGGCGGCATGACGGCTGCCGTGATCTCATTCCTGATCAGCCGTTATCTCGCCCGGGAGCGGGTCAAACGTTTTCTCGACAAGCACCCGGCCATGAAGGCCGTCGATACGGTTGCCCACGAGGAGACGTTCAAGACCATTGTGCTGGCGCGCCTGACGCCAGTCACACCCTTTGCTGTCGAGAACTACGCCTTCGGCGTCACTGGTGTTCGCCTCCGCTCATTCCTCCTGGCGACTGCCATCGGGATCGTGCCTGGGACGATCCAGAACGTGTGGATCGGTGTCATCGGACGCACCGCCGCCCAAGGGGGCGCAGGCGTGACGAACTGGATTCTGCTGGCTGTCGGCCTCGTGGCGACCATCGTCCTTACCGTCTGGATGACCCGGCAGGCGAAGATCCGCATGAAGCAGCAGGCCGAGCCAGCCCTTCAGGCCTCATAGCTAGACCGATTCCGCGGCCCTGCCGTCGTTCTGGTGCTCGTGAATGTACTTCAGGAGCGACTTCCCGGCGCCTTCGATGTGGGTTTTCAGGAGCTTGCAGGCCGCATCGATCTGCCCGTCGACGCAGAGGCGGAGCAACTCGTCGTGTTCGGCCTCTGCCCGTGCCCGGCCATCGGTCAGGGCCAGCTGAAGCCGGGTGTGCCTGTCGCATTCCTGCAGGAGGTTCGCCACGATGGCCAGGGAGCGCGGCTGACCCGCATGCTGATACAGAACCAGGTGGAACTCCCGGTTCAGCTCGCCCCAGCGGCTCACCTGCATGGCGTGAAGCTCCGAGCTGTATTCCTTCAGGATCTCCCTCAGCCGCCGGTAGTCGGCTTCCATCAGGCGCGGAGCAGAGGCCTTGAGGAGGCGAGGCTCAAGGAGGGCGCGTAGTTCGAACAGTTCCTCGACCTCCTCCGGTGAGAGCGCCGACACGATGGCGCCCCGGTGGGGATGAATCTTGACGAGCCCCTCGGCCTCGAGCTGCATCAGGGCTTCGCGGACAGGGATCCGGCTCACGCCGAACTCCACGGCCAGAGCTTCCTGGCGGAGCTGAAATCCGGCTCGGAACTCGCCGTCAACGATACGCCTCCGCAACTCCTCTGCCACCGAGGCGGAGATCGTCCGGTGCAAGAAGGTCTTCTGAACAGGCTTCGACGATGGTGCAGCTCGGTTTGCCATTGAACTCTTGGATCAGGAGGGCAGGGTTCGCTTGACAGCGTAGATTTTATACAATCTACAATATGGAACTTCAATCCACCATCGGGAGCAGGGTCACAATGGCGAACAAAATAGGTTGGGAAGGCGTATTTCCGGCAGTCACCACCCAGTTCAAGTCGAACTACGATCTTGATCTTGATGCAACGGCCAAGGTGCTTGATGGCCTGATCCGGGATGGCGTCTCCGGCCTGATCGTCTGCGGCACCGTCGGCGAGAACACGTCCCTGAGCCGCTCCGAGAAGGTAGCCGTCATGGAGACCGCCAAGAGCGTGTCCCGCGGCCGAGTGCCGGTGATTGCCGGCACCGCCGAATTTACCACGCAATTCGCATCCGAAGTGGCCAAGGAGGCAGCACGGGTCGGCATCGACGGCGTGATGGTCATGCCGGCGCTGGTCTATTCGTCGAAGCCGCACGAGACCGCCGCCCATTTCCGCGGTGTCGCCAAGGCTACCGATCTGCCGGTGATGGTCTACAACAACCCGCCGATCTACAAGAACGACGTGACACCCGACATCCTGGCCTCGCTGGCCGATTGCGAGACCATCGTGTCCTTCAAGGATTCATCAGGGGACACGCGCCGCTTCGTCGACACCAAGAACATGGTCGGCGACCGCTTCGTCCTGTTCGCAGGGCTCGACGACGTGGTGGTCGAGAGCGTCATGCTGGGCGCCGAGGGCTGGATCTCCGGCATGTCGAATGCCTTCCCGCAGGAGGGCGAGACCCTGTTCCGTCTGGCGAAAGCCGGCCGCTACGAGGAGGCGAGGGCGCTCTATGAATGGTTCATGCCGCTCCTGCACCTCGACGCCCGCCCGGACCTCGTGCAGTGCATCAAGCTCTGCGAAGAGATCATGGGTCGCGGCTCCGCTCTGACCCGCCCGCCGCGTCTGCCTCTTGAGGGAGCGGACCGTGCTCACGTCGAGGCTGTCATGGACACGGCGCTCAAGAACCGTCCGAAGCTGCCGGATGTGGGCCTGAGGCCTGCGGCCTGATAAAATCAAGGCGGTGCAGTCACGCGCCGCCTTTCGTCTTCGACAACATCTCTTGTGAACAGCGAGTGAGGCCATGGCGCGCCACACCTTCTTCTGCATCGACGGCCATACCTGCGGCAACCCGGTCCGCGTGGTCGGCGGCGGCAGCATTCCCCAGCTCAAAGGGGACACGATGTTCGACCGACGCCAGCACTTCCTGGCGGAATACGACTGGATCCGGACCGGCCTGATGTTCGAGCCCCGCGGCCACGATATGATGTCGGGCTCGATCCTCTACCCGCCGACGCGGCCGGATTGCGACGTGGGAATCCTGTTCATAGAGACCTCGGGCTGCCTTCCCATGTGCGGTCACGGCACCATCGGCACCGTGACCATCGCGCTTGAGAACGGCCTCATTCACCCGAAGACACCGGGACTGCTGCGGCTCGATACGCCGGCAGGCGTCGTTGAGGCACGCTACGAGCAGAACGGTCCCTTCGTGGAGCGGGTGCGCATCACCAACATTCCGTCGTTCCTCTATGGCACCGGCTATGAGGTCGAGGTCGAGGGGCTTGGCCACCTCACGGTCGACGTTGCCTATGGCGGCAACTTCTATGCCATCGTGGAGCCGCAGACGCTCTTTTCGGATGTTGCAGACGTCAATCCGTCCGACATCCTGCGCTGGAGCCCGAAGCTGCGCGAGGCGTTCAATGCACGCTACCAGATCGCGCACCCCGAAAACCCGGCCATCGACCGTTTGACGCACGTTCTCTGGACCGGGAAAGCCCAGAATCCGGGCAGCACGGCACGCAACGCGGTGTTCTATGGCGACAAGGCCATCGACCGCTCGCCCTGCGGCACGGGCACCTCCGCCCGTATGGCGCATCTCGCTGCCCGCGGCGCCCTGAACGAGGGCGATGCCTTCGTTCACGAGAGCATCATCGGCTCGACCTTCACCGGGCGCATCGAAGGCCGTACCACGGTCGGCGACCGGGACGCGATCATCCCGTCCATCGAAGGCTGGGCCAGGGTGACCGGGTTCAACACCATCTTCATCGACGACCGGGATCCCTTCGCCAACGGCTTCCAGGTCGTCGACCAGAGCCGCTAGGCCTGAAGCCTGTTTCAGGGGCAAACCATGCGGGTTGCGATCATAGGAGCCGGCGTCGTGGGGCTTGCCACCGCGCACGCCTTGCTCGACAGGGGCCATGAGGTGGTTCTGATCGAGCCGGGGGCCAAGCAGGGGCGCCCGACGGATGGCAATGCGGGCTGGATCGCCCATACCGACGTGATGCCGCTCGCCTCGCCGAAGGCGTGGCGGAACCTGCCGCGCTGGCTGATGGACCCGCTCGGGCCACTGACCATCCGGCCAGGCTACCTGCCGCATCTGGCGCCCTGGTTGGCGCGTTTCCTGATGGCCTCGTCGCCCTCACGCATCAAGGCCAGCATCGGGGCGATCCGCTCGATCAATGCGGAGTCGCTGCCAGCCTGGAAGAGCCTTCTGTCGTCTCTCGATCTGAATGGCCACCTCAGGGAGAACGGCATCCTCTCCGTGTGGAGGCATCAGG
>NZ_JPUG01000065.1 GCF_000739015.1 Microvirga sp. BSC39 | reverse complement strand
GTAGGGGAACTTCCCAAGGACCCAGCAATTGACGGGTTTTCGCGAGCAGGAGCGCCCTTATGAGCCAGTCCGAGCAGGAACACATAGATCCACCTGGCACCGAAGCGGAGATGACGCCGCAGGCCGATCATGGCGAAACAAGCTACAAAGGTTGTGACAAGCTTGTCGGTCGCGTGGCCGTGATCACCGGCGGTGACAGCGGGCTCGGCCGGGCGGTCGCGATTGCCTATGCTCGGGAAGGCCCCGATGTCCTGATCAGCTACCTGAACGAGCAGGAGGACGAGGACGCCCGTGAGACGGCGCGGCACGTTGAGGCGGCGGGACGCCGTTGCGTGCTGGTGCCGGGCGACATTGCCGAGGCTGCGCATTGCCGCGCCATCGTCGACCGGGCGGTGAGCGAGTTCGGCCGCATCGACATCCTGGTGAACAACGCCGCCTTCCAGCGCACATATGAGAAGCTTGAGGACATCCCTGACGAGGAATGGAGCTATACGTTCCGCACCAATATCGAGGCCATGTTCCATCTCGCCAAGGCTGCTGTCCCCCACATGCGGCCGGGATCATCGATCATCAATACGACGTCGATCCAGTCGGATAAGCCCAGCCCCATGCTCTTGGCCTATGCCTCGACCAAGGGTGCCGTCTCGAACTTCACAGCCGGCTTGGCTCAAATGCTGGGCAGCAAGGGGATCCGGGTCAACGCAGTCGCACCGGGGCCGATCTGGACACCTTTGATCCCCTCCACCATGCCGGACGAAAAGGTGAAGAGCTTTGGCCAGGACACCCCGCTGGGCCGCGCCGGCCAGCCGAAGGAACTGGCTGGTATCTACGTTCTGCTTGCATCCGATGAGGGCAGCTACATGACAGGCGGCATCTACGCCGTGACGGGCGGAACCCCGCTCCTATAGAAGCAGAGTCGCAACCTGTCCGGCGGCCAGCTGTCTGGCGGCCGGACAGCCTCCAAGTCAGGAACAGCGAGCCGGAACCAGAGGAAGGTCTGGGGTGTTTCGCACTTCCTGCCGCTTCGGCTCCTTCCTCCGGAAACCTCCTCTTGCCAGATCAGTTGCGCTTCCTCGTCGCGGAAAGTGAGCCGCCTCAAGCCCGTGAAACCCGCCGTGAGAGCGTGGGACGTAGCTCCGGCGAAACATACATCGACACCTTGCGCTTTCTCGCACCCTCGGCTGTGTGTCACCGGTTGAAGCCTGCCGACAGAGGGGCCGCTCTGCCCGATCGGGCAGAGCTTCGGAGCTATGATGCGGTGTTCGTGACCGGCTCTCCGCTTCACCTCTACCAGGACACACCCGAGACACGCCGCGAGGTTGATCTGATGCGAGCCGTGTTCGAAGCGGGTGTCCCATCCTTCGGATCCTGTGCCGGCTTGCAGGTTGCGACCGTCGCGGCCGGCGGAGCGGTTCGCCCCAGCCGCAGAGGGCGGGAAGCAGGCTTTGCCCGTCGCATCACCCTGACAGAAGCAGGACATCGACATCCGCTTCTGGCGGGGCGGCCTGCCTCGTTCGACGCTCCGGCTTTCCACTCCGACGAGGTTGAGACACTGCCGGAAGGAGGAACGTTACTGGCCCTCAACACGGTGACCGAGGTGCAAGCGGTTGAGATCCGGCATAAAGCCGGAGTGTTCTGGGGCGTGCAGTACCATCCTGAGCTCGACCTGTATGAAGTGGCTGGGGCCCTGCGGCGTCAGAGCGACGACCTGGTGAGCGACGGATATGCGAGCAGTCCTGAGGTACTCGAGACATATGCTTCCATGGTTGAAGCCCTCCATCATGCTCCAGATCGCAGGGATCTCGCCTGGCCTCTCGGGCTTGATGAGCAGGTGACGAACGTCGAGCACCGATTGGCGGAACTGCGCAACTTCGTTCGGTTCGTGATGGAAGCGCAGTGACTGCCCACGGTAGCCGCGTTCCTGATGTGGCGCTATTCTGCTGCCGCCAAGCGCACCTTCCGGCAATATCTCCTTTTGGTACTTTGCGGATGCAGGACAGATATCCGCTTTGAACAGGAGAATCGGGCGTCTCTGTCAGAGAACGAATCCTGCAAGCTGACGCCGAAAACCCTTTGTGGAAGCTCACGCCGCTCCTGTTGATGGTCAAACCATGCGGGTCTGATCCCGTTGCGGCTCTCCTGCTGATGATCTTTCCGCCGGATGTCGTGCTCTGGTTGCCGCGCTACTTTGAAGGCAATGGCTGGCCAATCTGACCGTTGTTCTCGGCGAGGGAGGAGTTCGAGTTATGATCGTGACCCTTTTTGCCGGCCCCGGTGAGTATTTTGGAAACACCCCGCATCTGCAGGTTCGGTCGCAGCGAGGATTCGATACCGCCCAGGTAACGCGGTCCCTGAAGGAAGGTCTGGAGGCGCTTGGCTTCAACGGACCGACATCCTGCACCTGCACAATCCGGATCGCGCGGATTTTCTGGGGGCATTGTCGGGTCGGAGGGGTGCTTCCGGAGGTTCTCCGGAGGTCGTCGCCGGATGAGCCTGGACATTGGGCGCGAGGATCGAGGCTTCCACAGGCGGCGCCGGTCTGAATCCGTCCCAGGCCTTTCGCCCGCTCCTGTCATGGTCCTGTAATCTTCTTCGATCAATGCATGTGCCGAAGACATCTTACCCACCGTTATCGGATCAGACCTTAGTCTAGTCCCCCTTGAGAGTTCTTCGAGACGCTGAGCATACTTTGCACAGCTGTGCAACGAAGGTCCCGGAAGAGGGCTGAGCCGAGGAGCAGGAAACGTTGAACGCTTTTCTCGAAGTATCAGATGCCCACGTTTTCTACGGTCAGAACGAGGTTCTGAAAGGTGTGGACCTCGCCGTGGATAAGGGGGAGTTCGTTGCTCTCCTGGGTTCTTCCGGCTGTGGGAAGACGACGCTCTTGCGCAGCATTGCAGGGTTCAACACTCCCGCGTCCGGTGCCATCCGGGTGGATGGGCGCGATGTGACGCGGTTGCCGCCCGACAAGCGGGGCATGGCTCTCGTCTTCCAGTCCTATGCGCTCTGGCCCCACATGACCGTCGACCAGAACATTGGCTACGGGCTCAAGCTCCGAGGAATGGCGAAGGCCGCGATCGGAGAGCGGGTTTCCGAGATCAAAAGGCTGCTCGGCTTGGAACCGCTCGGCGCGCGCAAGCCCGCCAATCTCTCTGGCGGGCAGCGCCAGCGCGTAGCCCTCGGCCGGGCCCTAGCCATCCAGCCCGACATCCTTCTTCTCGACGAGCCGCTGTCGAATCTCGACGCGCGGATCCGGCTGACGGTGCGCCATGAAATCAGCGCTCTCCAGCGGCGCTTGGGCATCACAGCCGTGCATGTCACCCACGATCGCGAGGAGGCGATGGTGATGGCCGATAGGATCGTCATCCTCGACAATGGGAAAATCGCTCAGGTCGGGACGCCGGAAGAGGTCTACAACCACCCGACGTCCGACTTCGTGGCGGCGTTCATGGGAGCGGAGAACCTTCTTGATCTCTCGGGAGGAACGTCAGGCGATCGGATTGAGATCGCATCGGGTCCGTTCAACTCCTCCGCTGTCGTGTCCGCAAGGGGGCGCAAACTTTCCGGCCCTCTGAACGCCCGCTTTCGCGGCGAGTCGGTGCAGTTGAGCGAGGAGACGGCAGACGTCTCGTCCATGCGCGACGAATGCTTCCTGACGCTGAGCGGCATCGTCGAGCAGACAAGCTATCCCGGTGGTCTCTGGCGTCATGTGATCGCCCTCGGAGAGGCCCATGCGATCGTGGACTCCCCCCGCTCTTTTGCAATCGGCCAGCGCGTTTCGATCCGCGTTCCCGAAGAGGCGCTGTTCCTGTTTCCAAAACCATAGATCGGCGGGTTCAACCGTCGGCGAGGCATGAACCAGGGCACCGATGGCTTGCCCAAGGAGTGATATCATGAAGGCTAAACTGATTGCCGCAACGCTTGTGACGGGCATGTTCTGCACGCCCTTGGCCGCCGCGGAACTGACGGTTCTCACGGCAGGCGACCAGAACATGGTCGATTATGTGAACGAGTACCTGGGCCCGCTCTTCGAGAAGGAAAACCCGGGCACGAAGGTGCGTGTGGTCGGCACTGGTCCGGGCGATGCCGGATCGCAGAAGATTCTTGAGCGCTTCGAAGCACAGAGCAAGGCGGGCGTCGCGAAGTGGGATGCCGATGTGGCCGTGGTTCACGAGAAGTTCGTCGGCCCCATGGTTGAGCAGGAGTTCCTCGAGGCCTACCGCAGCAAGATTCCGTCCGGCTCCCTGGTGACGCGCGAGAACGCCAAGATGGCCCTTGGCACGAACGTGGATGGCTATGTCATGCCGATGTTCAACAGCCAGACGGCACTTGCCTATAACCCGGCTCTCGTTCCCAATCCGCCGAAGAGCTATGACGAGATCGTCGAGTTCGCCAAGAAGAACCCAAAGCAGTTCGGCTATAACGGAATCAAGGGCGGCGCGTCCGGCGTGAGCTTCGTCATGGGTTGGATCTATGCCTATGGCGGAGATGCGCAGAAGCTCATGAATGGTCCTTTCGACGAGAGTGAGACCAAGAAATGGGACAAGGCCTTCGCGTCCCTGAAGGAGTTCAGCCGTAACGCGACGCTCACCCCGGGCAACGCCGGAACCCTCGACATGCTCAGCCGCGGTGAAATCGCAATTGGTCCGGTCTGGGTCGACATGTTCTATTCGTGGAAGGCGAACGGACAGCTCCCGCCCGAGATGAAGCTGGTCCTGCCCACGCCCGGCATGCCCGGTCAGCCGATGCACTATGTCATCCCGGCCAAGACCGCGAATGCGGACCTCGCCCAGAAGTTCGTGGCCCTTGCCACCAGCCCGAAGGTGCAGGCCGAGGGGATCGTCAAGCGGTTCAACTGGTATCCCGGAATCGATGCGCAGCACGTTCAGGCGAACCTGGACAAGGAGACGTGGCAGAAGCTCTTCACGGACATCTCGCCCGAAGAGCTCGCCAAGAATGGCAAGCCGTTCCCGATTGCTCCCTACAACAAGGCAATCTTGGAGGCTTATGAGCGCCAGGTCAGCAACTGACATGGTTTCCGAGGCCCGGGGAGGGAACCCTCTCCGGGCAACCCTTCTGTCGCATCCCTTGAGGCGGTAGAACAAGAATTCGGTCCCGTGAGAAGCAACGTCAGGCCCCTGGAGTGACCGGCGCCGATGGAAGATTGTCTGCCATGCCAATTCAACTGATCGGATTCCTGCTCGTCGCTCCGGCGCTGGCGGTTGTCCTTCTTCTCTTCATCGTCCCGCTTGTCAGTTCCGTCACGGGCGCTTTCGACGTCGGCGGATCCTACGGCCTCGGCAACTTCACGAAGGCGTTGGAGCTCTATAGCGGCGACATCCTGTTCACCCTCGTCATCGTGCTGCTGTCGTCGGGACTGATCGGCCTGTTCTCCATCATGATCGGCGGCTACCTGACGCTCGGAACGAACGCCCGGGCTGTGGCCATTCTGCGATGGATCTACCGCTGGCCGCTCTTCATCCCGTTCATCGTCGTCGGTCAGATCCTGCGGACCTTCCTCGCCAAGAACGGATTGATGAACAACATCTTCATCGAACTCGGCCTCATGACCCCTGCCGCGGCCATGAGCTTCCTCGACTGGCGGGGAATCGTCGTCGCTTTCGTGTGGAAGCAGACCCCCTTCGTGACCCTGCTGCTCGCAGGCGCCATGGCGTCCATCGATCAGAGCACCATTGAGGCCGCCCGCAACCTGGGGGCAGGGCGTGTGCGGATCCTCATTGAAGTCGTGCTGCCCCAGGTGCGCCAGACCCTGCTGGTCGGCCTCATCCTCAGCTTCGTCACCATGATGTCGGTGCTCTCCGTGCCGCTCATGATCAACGCCCAATCGCCCACCATGATCACCGCCAACATGGCTTTCCGCATCAACGCCCATGGCGATTATGGCGTCGCCAACGCACTCGGCTTGATCTCGCTCCTGATGACGAGCGTGGCCGCTATGGTCTATCTGCGCCAGACCATGAGGGAGCATAGCCGATGAGTTTTCAAATCGACTGGAAGTGGATCCCGCGCGGCATTGCGTTTGGTCTCCTGGCCTTCATCATCTTCGGCCCCCTGACGAACCTAATCCTGTGGGCTGTCGCGGAGCGCTGGTATTTCCCGCATGTGCTGCCGTTGAAATACGGCTTCTCGTTTTGGGCGAATGTCTTCTCCCCCCGCGGCAACGCGATGGCTTCATTGGGAACGAGCGTTCTGATCGCCGCTTTGACGGTGATCCTCTCGCTCGGCCTCGCCATTCCGGCAGGGTATGCGCTTGCGAGACTGCGCCTGCCGTTCCGCGGCTTGATTCTGCTGGCCCTCCTGATTCCTCAGGCGTTCCCGAACCTGCCGGTCTACGTGAACATCGCCCGGATCTTCTATCAGTACAGCCTCAACGGCACGATCCTTGGGGTCGTCCTCGTGCATGTCACTCACGGGCTGGTCTACGCCGTCTGGATTGCAACTGCCGCCTTCTCGTCCATCGACCGGGAGCTGGAAGAGGCCGCGCGGTCGATGGGCGCCAGCGCCCTGCGAGGCTTCTGGGATGTCACCCTTCCCATTGCGGCGCCGGGGCTGCTCGCCAGTGCGATTTTCGTGTTCCTGGAGTCCCTCGACGAGTTCACGGGGACCTATTTCGTCGGCGCTCCCGACGTCATGACCCTGCCGCTGCTGCTCTACACGGCAGGTTCGGGCGGCAATTACCAGATCGCCTCAATCACAGCCCTGATCCTCCTTGTTCCGTCGATCGCCTTCATGTTCGTGGTCGAGAGATTCCTCAGGTCGGATGTACTCTCCAGGGTCGGACACTAGGCAAGCCATGGAAGAGCCGGAAACAGGACCTGCGGACATGGTGCCGCGCTTCATTAGCGCTCACATGGTGGCGGATCGCGCGGGCGTTTCGCGCTCTGCCGTTTCCCGCGCCTTCACGCCAGGAGCGAGCATCGCGCCGGAAACACGTGAAAAAGTCATGCAGGCGGCGGCCGAGCTGGGCTACCAGGTGAACGATCTGGCTCGCGGACTTCTCGCCAACCGGAGCCGTCTCGTCGGGCTTGTCGCCTCGGATCCTGCGAGCCCATTCCGGACGCAGCAGATCGCCGCCTTGTCCAGACGCCTCGTCGAGCGCGGCAGCGTTCCGGTTCTCATCCCGACCGGGACGGGCGAGGAGCAGGTTAGCGCCGCCCATTCGACGCTGCTGCGCTACAGGGCCGAGGCGACGATCGTGTTGTCGGGCATGCCGTCCACGTCCCTGGTTGAACTCGCGCAGCGAAACGGTCAGCCCCTCATCGTGGTCGGGCGCACTGAACATGGCCCCGATCATATAAGGGTCGATAACGTGCGCGCAGCACAGGTGGCCGTGGAGGTGTTCGTCGCACGAGGGATGAGGAAACTAGGCTTCGTCACCTCGTCCGTCCGTAGCCCCAATCTCATTGAGCGAGAGGAGGCCTTCGTTTCAGCCGCAGCCAGTCATGGCTTGAATGTCCGGATCCAGCGCGCCGGGTACACCGACTACGATGGCGGCCAGGTTGCAGCATCCCTGCTCCTGGGAACGGGAGATGCCGTCGAGGCGGTCTTCTGCGTCAACGACCTGATGGCCTTCGGCCTGATGGATTATGCTCGCGACGTCCTGAATCTGTCCATTCCCCGAGATCTTTCGGTGATCGGATTCGACGGCGTTCCCGCATCGCGCTGGGGCGCCTACAGGCTGACGACCTTCCACCAGGACGAGGAAGTTCTCGCCCATGAAATCATCAGGGTGTTGGACCAAAGGCAAGCCGATCCCAAGGCCCGCCCCATCGTGTCCGTGCTCGACGTTCCCTTGATCTATCGAGGAAGTGTCCGGCCCCTCAGGGGTGAGGCATGAGAATGTGCTGCTCGTGAACGAAGGATGCGCTGCGATGACCGTCCAATACCATTCCATATGGCTGATGCCCCGAGACGAGGATGAGCAGGCATTTGCCGTGATCGTCCGAAATCTCGCTAAGCGGTTCGACAGTCCGGTCTTCCAGCCTCACCTCACCCTCGTCGAGGACATGCCTCGCACCTGTGAGGAGTTGAAGCCGCTCCTGGAGCAGTTGACCGAGGGGATGGCTTCATTCACGGCACCCGTCGACGCCGTCGAGGAAAGCTCCCTTTACTACCGCTCCTTTTATGCCCGTTTTCCTGTCAGTGTGCCGTTGAGGACTTTGAAGGAGAGAGCCGTCGGCCTCTTCGAGGTTGGGAGCCTGGAGACATTCATGCCGCACATATCACTGGCCTATGGGGTTCCGGAAGGCTCGGAAAAGACTGAGGCGGTTACTGCGCTACGACGCGACCTTCAGGGCATGCCCGTGGTTTTCGACAGGGCCTGCATCGTTTCCTCGTCCCAGCAAACTCCTATCGAGGACTGGGCGATCAGACACAGCTCTCGATTGCAGGCCTAAGCTCCTGAAAGATTGATGTCTCGTCCTTCTGAGGCATCGAAATCCGGTCTCGCCATCTATTGCATGCCAGACGGCCGGATGGGCACATCCAAGCGAATCGAGGGAGGTTCACCGTCGGGACTTTCGGGTTCCTGCGGCTCAATAGAATCCAACTGCGGAATGTCGCTTGCAGCCTCGGACGCCGGATCAATCTCACCGGCTCCACCCGGGTCGGGCGCATCATTGCAGATATGGCGGCGCGCTTCCTGAAGCCGGTGCTCCTGGAACTTGGGGGAAAGGCCCCGCTGATCGTTCTCGACGACGCGGATCTCGATGCCACCGTCGCGGCATCGGCCTTCGGAGCCTTCATGAACCAGGGCCAGATCTGCATGTCGACGGAACGGATCGTTGTCGGCAACGCGGTAGCGGACGATTTCATCACGAGGCTGGCTGCGAAGGCGGAGTCGCTTCAGGCCGGCAATCCGCGTCACGGCAATTTCGCTCTGGGCTCATTGGTCGGTGTTGAGGCCGCCGAGCGGATCATCGGTCTGGTCAACGATGCTGTGTCCAAGGATGCCAAGCTCCTCGCGGGAGGGCTGGTCGACGGTACGGTCATGTCCGCGACGGTGCTCGACCATGTCACCCCGGCCATGCGGCTCTACGGCGAAGAGTCCTTCGGTCCGGTGGTTTGCGTCGTGCGCGCAACGGGAGTCGAGGAGGCGGTCCGTATTGCGAACGACACCGAGTACGGCCTCTCAGCCCCCGTCTTCGGTCGCGACATCACGCGTGCTCTCGATGTGGCCCACAGGATTGACCCCGGCATCTGTCACATCAACGGTGCCATGGTGCATGATGAGGCCCAAATGCCATTCGGCGGTGTCAAGGCGAGTGGCTATGACCGCTTCGGCGGCAAGGCCGGGATCAATGAATTTACGGAACTGCGCTGGATCACCATTGAGACAGGCCCGCAGCATATTCCGATCTGAGCTATTTTATTTCACAGAGATATGGATTCTGCGCCAGCCGTCCTCTGAGACGGCAGGCCCATTATAAGCTCTACATTGTCGCCACGTGGGACGACCACAGTGTTCACTCTCGGATTGCTATGGGCGCCAAATGCTTTCGGTTATGTACCTGGAAGCTCATAATCCCTTTGCGTTAGGGGACTCTCCCGCTACGGTCTTATGTGAAACAAGTAAATGGGGCGTTTCATGACTGGATACGGGGATACGTACTACGCCCGCACGCTCGCTGATGTGTCGCAACGGACTTCTCTCAAAGGGGCAGTGACCGCCGACGTTGCCGTCATCGGCGGTGGCCTCGCCGGTCTTACGGCGGCACTCGATCTGGCACGGTCGGGGCGCTCCGTAGTGGTTCTGGAGTCTGAAAAAGTCGGCTGGGGGGCTTCGGGACGGAACGGGGGCTTTGTAGGGCCCGGATATGCGACAGGTCCTGCCGACATCACCCGGATGGTCGGGCCGGAGCGGGCACAGGTTCTGCACCGTCTTTCGATCGAAGGTGCCCGGATCGTCGAGGAGAACATCGACAGCCTTGCCATGAGCGACAACAAGCGGGTCTACGGCAAGTTGAGCGTGCTCCGCTATCATGATCCCGACAGCCTCGAGCGGCATTGCGAGATGATGCAGCGGGAGTTCGGCTACCACCTCGAAGTGATGCCCACCGACGCCGTGCGGGCCCTGCTGCAGTCGCCGAAATACCATCAGGCCGTTTACGACCCTGCGAGCTTTCACTTCCACCCACTCAACTATGCCCGTTCTCTGGCAAATGCCGTCGAGGCCCTCGGCGGACGGATTTTCGAGAAGTCCCGCGTCACGGGATGCGATCTCGACCGGGCGGAGAAAACCGTCAGGACGGCGCAGGGCGAGGTGAAAGCGCGAGACGTGATCCTAGCTGGGGGAGGGTATACGGACGCTCTGGTGCCCCGCCTGCGCAGGAGCATCCTGCCGGTTGCGACCTACGTTTTGCTGACTGAGGCGGCACCCGAGAAGCTCGCGGAGGCCGTGCGCACGCCGATGGCGATCAGCGATAACAGACGTGCCGGAGATTATTACCGCCTCGTCGACGACGGACGGCGTCTTCTGTGGGGCGGTCGCATCACCACGCGCACGACCGAGCCTCGTCGTCTTGCAGAGATGATGCAGAAGACGATGATCTCCACCTATCCGCAGCTCAAGGGCGTCCGCGTTGACACGGCGTGGTCGGGACTCATGGCCTATGCCCGTCACCTGATGCCGCTCATCGGGCAGCTTCAGCCAGGGGTCTGGTACGTGTTCGGCTTCGGCGGGCGCGGCATGAACACGACGGCCATCGGAGGACGCGTGATCGCGGAGGGCATCCTCGGATCAAGCGACCGCTACCGGCTCTATGAACCCTTCGGCCTCAGGTGGAACGGAGGCCCGTTCGGCGTTGCCGCGGCACAGCTCACCTACTGGACCTATCAGGCCATGGATCTCGCCAAGGAGCGTCGTGCCGCCCGAGTGACCTGATAACGATCCCGGATCCAGCACGGTCCTCTAATCGTACCCGAGGCGCATGCGGCGCTCCAGGAATCGGCTGTAGGCGCCCATCCCGTAGGAGAACACCAGGAACACGACGGCCGCGAAGACATAGCCCTCCAGCACGGCAATACCCACCCAGTTGGGATCCGTCATAGCCGTGCGCACGGTGGAGAGGAAATCGAGCAGGCCGATAATCGTGACGAGGGTCGTATCCTGGAAGAAGCCGATGGAGATGTTCACCAGCGGCGGGATCGCGATCTTTAGGGCCTGAGGCAGAACGACGAAACGCATGGACTGCCAGTAATGCAGCCCCATGGCGCTGGCGGCTTCGTGCTGCCCCCGCGGAATTGCCTGCAAGCCGCCGCGCACGGCCTCTGCGATATAGGCGGCAGCGAAGATGATGATCGCGATCTGCGCCCGCAGCAGCTTGTCGACAGTGATCCCGCTCGGCATGAAGAGCGGCAGCATGACCGATGCCATGAATAGGATGCTGATGAGCGGCACGCCTCGGATGACCTCGATGAACACGATGGCGATCACCCGGATGGCGGGGAGCTTCGATGAGCGTGCTAATGCCAGCACCACGCCAAGGGGGAAGCCGAGCGCCAGTCCGACGGCCGAGAGCAGGAACGAGAGTGGGAGACCGCTCCATTGCGTCGTCGGCACATAGGAGAGGCCGAGAACCCCGCCGCTGATCAACACTCCTGTCGCCATGATGACGAAGGCCCAGAAAACGAGGAGCTTGCCGCTCCAGAATCGCGGGATCATCGAGATCGCAATCGCGCCGAGAAATAGAATCATCGCGAGCGCAACACGCCAATGCTCGTCATAAGGATAGACGCCGAAGACCATGAAGCGGAGCTTGGCTTCGTAATAGGGCCAGCAGGCGCCTTGCCCCACCTTACAAGCCTGGGCTCCTCCTTCGGTGACAGCCCGGGTCACGAGCCAGCCGTAGGCGCCCTTGACCCCGAGCCACATGATCCAGAGACAGACCAATGTGATCACCGCATTGACGGGAGTTCCAATGAGAGGCTTGAGCGTACGATGGAACAGGCGGCGTTCCACACCCGGGTCACGCCGAACCGGCATCTTCAATTGCGCTTCGGCAATGTCGGTCGCAGTCGTCATGGCCTAGCGCTCCTTCAGCGCGACGCGGCTGTTGTACCAGTTCATGAACAGGGAGATCGCAATCGACAGGCCAAGATAGACCAGCATGAAGATTGCGATGCCTTCGATCGCCTGACCGGTCTGGTTCATGGTCGTGTTCGAGACCATCACAAGATCCGGGTACCCGATTGCGATGGCGAGCGACGAGTTCTTGAAGAGGCTTAGGTAGCTGCTGGTGAGCGGGGGGATGATGACCCGCAATGCCTGGGGCAGCACGATGAGCCGCATGGTCAAGCCGTCCCTCAGACCTAGGGCGCGCGACGCCTCCCATTGGCCCTTGCGCACCGACAGGATGCCGCTTCGCACGATCTCGGCGATGCCGGCAGAGGCGGATAGGGCAAGGCCGATGAGAAGTGCGGTGAATTCCGGCGTCAGTTGCGAGCCGCCCGTCAGGCGGAAGCGACCTTTCTCGGGAAGGCTGACCGCGAACTCAGGCTGCATGATGAGGAATGCGAGAACCGGCGGGATCAGGAGAGCAAAGGCAACCCATGGCCATGTGGTTCGATCCTTGCCGGTTCTGATGCGCTCTGCGGTCATGCGCCGGTGAAGGACAACCGCCAGGACCCCTCCGAGAACCAACGCGACGATGATGATCGTATGAGCACGAGTCCAGATCAGCGACGGAACGGTCAATCCGCTGTTGCTCACGAACACGTGGGGAAGAACTTCCCACGCTTCGCGCACCGCCGGCAGGGTAGTAACAATCAGGGCGTACCAGAGGAAGAGATAGAGCAGGAGAGGAACGTTCCGCAGCGCCTCCACGTAAAGGAAGGCAAGAAGAGCAAGCAAAGGATTGCGTGACAGACGCGCGATGCCGACGACGAGGCCCAGAATGGACGCAAGCACGACGCTCCAGGCCGAAACCCAAACCGTGTTGACGATGCCGGCCAGGATGGCACGTCCATAGGTGTCTGTCGGCTTATAGTCGATCATCGTCTGGCTGATGACGAAGCCTGCCTCGCGGCTCAGATAGCCGAAGCCCGTAGCGATGTTCTGTTCTGCAAGCTTCTGCGAGACGTTCGAGAAGAGATAAAGCCCGAGAAGGACGATGCTCCCGACGGCGAGAACCTGATAAAGAATGGCCCGGAAGCGAAGATTGTAGAGGAGCCTCGTCACGCTCATCGAATCTGCCGGCATGTTGATCCTTCCCGGAGACTGCTGAAGGCGGAACGGGCGGCCTTGCAGCCGCCCGCTGATCGCAGATTACCGGAACGGTGGCGAGTAGAGCAGGCCTCCCTTGGTCCAGAGCTCGTTCGGGCCGCGAGACAGACCGAGCCGCGTCTCCGGGCCGAGATTGCGCTCGAAGAGTTCTGAATAGTTCCCAAGGGACTTGATGACGTTGTAGCCCCACTTGTTGTCGAGGCCGAGCATCTTTCCAAGGTCGCCGTTCACACCGAGCATGCGCTGGATCTCCGGATCCTTGCTCTTGAGATGCTCGTCCACATTGGCCTGGGTGATGCCCTTTTCCTCGGCGGCGATGAGCGTGTAGACCGTCCAGCTCAGAATGTCGCGCCAGTTCGGATCGTTCTGGCGGACCGTCGGAGCGAGCGGCTCCTTTGAGATGGTCTCCGGCAGGACTACGTATTCCGATGGATTGTTAGCGATAGCGCGTACGGAAGCGAGGTCGGAGCGATCCGACGTGATGGCATCGCAGCGCCCGTTGAAGAACGCATTGCGCCATTCGTCAGAATTCTCGAACACCACGGATTCATACTTGATGTTCCTGGGACGGAAGAAATCCTCCAGATTTTGGAGCGTCGTGGTGCCGGGCAGGAGGCAGATCGCGGCATCGGCGAGTTCGCCGGCGCTCTTCACGTTGAGCTTGGTCGACACCATCAAGCCCTGGCCGTCGTAGAACACCACGGGCCCGAAATCGAGGCCGAGGGACGCGTCGCGCGAGAAGCTCCAGGTGTTCTGGCGGGACAGGATGTCCACTTCACCGGATTGAACGGCCTGGAAACGGACATTGGTGTTGAGCGGGATGAAATCGACCTTGTCGGGATCGGCAAAGATCGCTGCCGACATGGCGCGGCAGACATCGACATCGAAGCCGCGTCGGGCACCTTTATCGTCGGCATAGGAGAAGCCGGGAGAGACGGGCGAGACGCCACAGAGAATCTTGCCGCGCTTCTTGACCGTGTCGAGTGTCGCCTGTGCGGAAGCCGGCGCGGCCGAGACAGCGGCAACACCGGCGATAAGACCCATTGCGAGCCAACGGGTCAAAGATCTGGATTGTTTCATTATATTCCCTCTTTCCGTGCGCCTTATCCGGCTGCTACGCGTCAAAGCTAGACCCTAAACAACTGTAGTTTCAAGGGTAGAATTTCCCAACGGAAGTTGTTCAGGAACTTGCCGGTTGACCAAAAGGGATGCACAGTCTTCCGTCTTCCACAGTAAGTTTCGCCGCTCCTCATTGTTTGCGAGTCGTCATGCCGATCCTGCCCAAAGCCGATGTCGTTCTCACCAATGGCCGAATCTTCCGCGGCTTCTCAGAACAGGTGACCGAAGGGATCGCCCTCTGGGCCGGACAGGTCCTAGCAGCGGGATCGGCTGCCGACATGGAGCCGCTCATCGGGCCGCGGACACGCGTGATCGATCTCGCGGGTCGCCTTGCCACCCCGGGATTGTGCGACTCGCACATGCATCTTCTCCCTTACGGGGTCATCATGGGGCACGTGGATGTGCGCGCTGCCTCCGCACCCACTCTTGCGGCGCTACTCGAAAGAGTTAGGCAGCGCGCCTCTGTTACGCCGCCGGGCCAGTGGATTCAGGGGCGGGGGTACGATCAGTTCGAACTTGACGTGAGACGTCATCCCCTTCGCGAGGAACTCGATGCCGTCGCGCCTGATCATCCGGTGGCGATCGTGAGGGCTTGCGGCCACGTGACGATCTGTAACTCGAAGGCGCTCGAACTGGCAGGAATCGACGAATCGACTCCCGTTCCGCAGGGAGGCGCCATTGAGCAGCGGGACGGGCGCCTGACAGGCCTGCTGGCCGAGACCGGGCGCGACCGACTGAAGGCCGTTCTGCCGGAGCCGACGGATGAGGAACTCGTGCAGGCCATCGACAATGCCGGCCGTGCGTGCCTGTCCTATGGCATCACCAGCGTAATGGATGCGGGCGTCGGCATGAGGGCAGGCTACCGCGAGGTCGCGGCTTACCGCACCGCCCAGCGCCTGGGCCGCCTGCCCGTGCGGACGACGCAGTGCCTGCTTGGAGGTCCGGGCGGCATCGTAGAGCAGGCCTATGCGGATGGTGTGGTGACAGGCGTGGGTGATTCCATGCTGCGCGTCGGTCCCGTGAAGATCTTCACGGATGGCAGCGCCGGCGGCCGGACCGCCGCCATGAGCGAGCCTTATGTCGGAGAACCAAAAACCACCGGCTTGATGCTCCTGCACGACAACGAGATGAACGATCTCGTGCATGAGTACCATAAGAAGGGCTATCAGCTGGCTGTTCATGCCATCGGGGACGCGGCGATCGAGCAGACGCTGAATGCCTTCGAGCGGGCTCTCGAAGCAATGCCGGACCCTGATCGTCGCCACCGGATCGAGCACGCGGGCTATGCAAGGGCCGACCAGAACGCCCGCATGAAACGCCTGGGAGTCCAGCCCGTCCCACAACCTGTCTTCATCTACGATTTCGGCGACCTGTATGTTTCCGTCGTGGGGGAAGAGCGGGCGAAACCCTCCTATCCGCTCAAGACCTGGATTGATCTCGGCTTCAAGCCTGCAGCCGGCAGCGACGCCCCTGTCTGCGACATCAATCCCTTCCCGAACTTCTTCTCGATGCTCACCCGCAAGACCTCCCATGGCACCGTCATGGATCAGCGGGAAGTGGTTTCGATCGAGCAGGCCATCACTGCCTTCACGGAGTTCGGCGCCTATGTGAACAAGGCCGAACACGAATGGGGTCGCCTCGTGCCGGGCCTTGCAGCCGACGTTGCAGTGTTCTCCCGCGATCTGCTGACGGCCTCACCCGAGGAGATCCTTCACGACACCCGTTGCGATCTTACGATCCGTGGGGGCGAGGTCGTGTTCGATCGTCACGGAGAGGTGGCCCGCTGACGCGCCTTGCCTCGAGAGGAGCTGCCGTGACAATGCAAAAGACCCCGAGAGACCTCGGGGTCTTTCTTGCTTTTTGGATCTACGGCAGTGGAGTAGGGCTATCCCGCTCCATCAATTGCGGATGGGGAAGACGCGGGGGCTGAGCTCTTCCAGGGTCCGTCCCGCCCAGTCGCGCTGGGATGCCGACGCAATTGCCTCGGCTTGGCCGCGGCGCAGCATCTCGATATCTTCGCTGATGTCGAAGTCCAGAACCTCTCCGTCGCGGACAACCTGGCGGCCGTCCACATAGACATGCTTGATCGCGCGGTCGTTCGCCGAGTAGACGAGGCTGCGGATGGGTTCGTAGTCGGGCTGCATGTAGGGGTTGCTCATGTCGACGACCGAGAAATCCGCCTTGCAGCCGGGAGCAATGCGGCCCAGATCCGGGCGGCGAATCATGTCGGCTCCCACGGCCGTGGCCGCCATGAACGCGTCCCGCGTCGTGGCTGCCGTGAAGCTGCCCGCGATGATCCGGCCTGCGTAGCAGGCCATGCGGAGTTCATCGAGCATGTTGTGGGGGAAACTGTCCGTGCCGATGCCGCAGCGGATGCCCGCCTTCATATAGCGGCTCAAGGTGTTCAAGGCGATGCCGCGCCGGGCGAAGACCACGGGGCAGTGCGCGACCTGCGCGCCGCTGTCGCGCAGGCGCTCGAAATCGTCAGCATGGGGCCAATGCAGCCACGGATGGTCGTTCAGGAAGATGCAATGGCCGATGATCGTGTCCGGCCCGAGGGCTCCGATCTTGTCGAGCCATTCGATGGGTGTGCAGCCATAGCGGCGCATGATCTCCTGGAACTCGACGATGCTCTGGGCGGCGTGGATCTGAATGGGCTGGTTCCGTTCGCGCGCCGCATCGAGCGCATCCCGGATCTGCCCCTCCGTGCAGGTGTCGATCTGGGCTGGCGTGAAATAGCCCGTGATGCGTCCGCTCGGATGCTTCGAGGCCGCATCGGCAATCTCGATGGCCTCGCGCAGCAGCCGGTCTCCGGTGGCGGGATCGAGGTTGTATTCCACCGAATGGCCGTTGGTGGTTTTCCAGGGGCCGGACCGGAACATCCCCCAGAGGACGGCGCGAATGCCGGTTTCCGCGTATTCGTCGGCCCAGGTATCGCGGGGCCTGCCGAGATCGCAGATGGTCGTGACGCCGCTCTTCAGGAGTTCGGATGCCGCCACGCGAAGCGCCGGGCGCGTGTATTCCGGTCCGATCTGGAAGACGGGCATGAACTCGTAGAGCGAACTCTGGCCGAGGCGCGGGCTCCCCAGCTCTTCCAGCATGCCCTTCCAGCCCGGCTCGTGGCCAGGATGGCTGTGGATATCCACGAAGCCCGGGATGATCATCATCCGGCTCGCATCGACCTCCGCATCGGCGGTGCCGGAATAGCCGCTCCCGACATGGATGATATCCGCGCCTCGGATCACGAAATCAGCGTTGCGAAGATAAACGTGGGATTGGGCCGCCTCATCCCAGGCGACGATCCAGTCGCAGTTCCGGAAAAGGGTCGTCTTGGCGACGGCATCGGTCATTTCAAGCTCCGTGGAGAGATGGGAGGGCATCGGAAGGGGCGAGCGCAGTCAGGGCGTGAAAGCCTGCGAGAGACGGACATGGCCGACCGCCATGGCGACGGCTGCCTGGGTCGGCTCCACGACGGAGACCCCGACGGCCTCCTCCAGGGCGGCGCGATAGCGAGCCATGCCGGCACAGCCCATCACGAGGACGTCAGCTCCATGGGCCGACTTCAGCGTGCGGCCGACCTCGATCATGCGGCCTAAGGTCTCTCTTTCATCGGAGAGCTCGGCAACGCCGAGCCCGATGGGAAGGTCGGCCGCGAAGCGATCCATGACCCCCATCGCGCCGAAATAGCGGAGATGCCTTGGGATGGAGGTCGGCAGGATGGCAATGACGCCGAACCGCTGCCCGAGCGTGAGCGCCGTCAGCACACCGCATTCGGCAATCCCGAAGACACGGCGGCGGCTCTGCTCGCGCAAGGCGTGGAGGCCAGGATCCGAGAAGCATGCGATGACAAAGGCGCCGGCGCTCTCCTCCAGCTCGGATGCCTTGTGCAGCATGGGCGAGATGACGCCGTCCACATCCCGCTGCGACTGGATCCCGGGCGGTCCCTCGGCCAGCGAGAGGCAGACGATGCCCGGACCGTCGACGCTTCTCAGGGGCACTACGGCCGCGTCGATTGCTGCCGTGACCGCCTGAGACGAGTTCGGATTGATGACGTAGACGGAAGAGCTCATGATTGCTTCATCCTCGGGCCGCGATGGGCAATGAGTATGGCGCCAGGACGGAGAGGGAGCGGCCCTGCGGGTCGTCATGCTCCGCTCGCCGGGAGGCGCGCCTCTGCGCATCCTGCAGTTCCCGAACCGCACCTTCGTAGTCCAGGTTCGCGACCCTGCGACCCTTCACGACAGCCTGGCCGTCCACATAGACATCGCGAATGGCTCGCTCTGCGGCGCAGTGGATCAAGTTGCGCAGCGGATCGTGAATCGGCTGCATGGCCGGATGGCTCAGGTCGACCAGCGACAGGTCAGCCTTCGCGCCGGGTGCCAGTCGTCCGATGTCGCTGCGGCCGAGAGCCCTGGCTCCGCCAGTCGTCGCGGCGAAAAACAGGTTGCCCGTATCCAGATCGAAGACGCTGCGCCCGGCAACGCGCGAGCAGATCAGCGCCTCGCGCATTTCTTCCAGCATGTTGAACGGATAGCTGTCGGTGCCGATGCCGACATTGACGCCTGCGCGCTGGTAGGAGCCGAGGCTTTCCAAAGTCATGCCGCTGCGCGCGAAGGTGACGGGGCAATGGGCCACCGAGGTGCCGCTTCGGGCGAGACGGACGAGGTCGTCGCGGCTGCGCTGCCGGGTCCAGGAGTGATGATCGAGGAAGATGCAATGTCCGAGGATCAGGTCGGGCCCAAGCACGCCGAGGCGCTCCAGCATGGCGGGCGCCGTCTCTCCCGTCCGCCGAAGCAGTTCCTCGTGCTCGGCCATGGTCTGCGCCGCATGGATGGTGATCCGCACCCCGCGACGGCGCGCCTCAGCCACCGCATCCGTGATCAGCTCCTCAGAGCAGGTCTCGATCTGCGACGGTGCGATCACACCATCGATGCGGCCGCTGGAATGAGCACGCGCTTCGTCGACGAAGGCGAGCGCTTCCGCATAGCGCTCCCGTCCGCGCGCCTCGTTCCATTCGAAATCGAGACGATGGCTGCCGGCCATGCGCCATTGCGCCTCACGGAAGCCGGGGGCGAGATAGGCCCGCAATCCGCTTTGCGCCGCCAGGGTGAGCCATTGCGCATGAGGCGACGCGATATCCAGGTGCGTGGTGACGCCGCTGCGCATCAGGTCGCCCAGCATGACCGTCTGACAGGCGGCCTTGGCATCGTCATCGGAGTCGATCAGCGCCGAGTATTCGTAGAGCGCATTGCCCCAGAGTGCTGCGGTGCCGACATCCTCGAACAGGCCCTTGGCGATGGGCTCGTCTCCGGAATGGCAGTGAACGTTCACGAGGCCGGGCATCACCATAACAGAGGCGCCGGCAATCTCCTCGTCGGCGCGGTCCTGATAGGCCGGGCCCACATACAGGATCCCCGCCCTGGAGAAGGCTACATCGGTACCCTGCATGTAGACGTGCCGCGAGGCGCCTTCGTCCCAAGCGACCACCCAGGCAGCCTTGCGAACAACCGTTACCGTGTCAGTCATGGTTTAGGGCACCGATGCAGAGGGATGATTGTTCATGGGCCGAAAGGCCGCCTAGTTGCGCCGGGTGGGTCACAGAAGGTGAGCCCCGAAATTGGTGTCTGGGTCGAACTCCGGGCTCAGGCGTCCGGTCGGGCGCATCGAAGCGGCGGGTTCGCGCAGCTGCAGCTGGCCCGATCCAGGAGCGGCCTGAAGCGTTCCGTCGGCGATGATCACCTCACCCCGGCGCAAAACGGTCTCGGGCCAGCCTCGCAGGGCGCGACCGGCGAAAGGATTGTAGCCGACATTGTCGTGCAGCCCGTCATCCGTGAGCACGACCTCCCGATCCGGGTTCCAGATTGCGATGTCGGCATCGGCACCGACAGCAATGGCGCCCTTGCGTGGGTGAAGGCCGTAGATCTTTGCCGGGGCCGTTGCCGTCAGTTCGACAAACTTTTCCAGGCTCGACCTGCCCCGGCTCACCATAGCGTCGAACAGCAGCGGCAGGCGCGTCTCAAGGCCCGGAAGGCCGTTGGCGATCTGCTTAAAGTCCGGGTTGGAGCCTGCGGAAAGCTTGCCGGTCCCATCGAACCTGTAAGGCGCATGATCGGAGGAAATAACCTGAAGGTCGCCGAGTTCGAGCGCGCGCCATAGTGCGTTCTGATCGTCCGTCGAGCGGGGAGGAGGACTGCACATCCACTTGGCGCCCTCCAAACCCGGCCGGTCCAGATCCTTCGCCGTCAGGAACAGGTATTGCGGGCAGGTTTCGGCGAAAACCTTGATGCCTTCGCCGCGCGCGCGCCGGATGACGGCAGCGCCTTCGGCGGTGGAGACATGGAACAGCATGATGGGCTGATCCAGCAGCTGTGAGAAGCGAATGAGACGCTCGAAGGCCTCGATTTCGCACACCCGCGGATGGCTCACGCCGTGGTACTTGGGCTCGACATAGCCGCGGGACATGAGCCTGTCGGCCATCCACTTGATCATGCCGTGATTCTCGGCGTGGGCGCAGACCATGGCTCCATGCCTGCGGGCCACCATCATCACGTCCAGAACCTGCTCGTCGAGAAGGCGAACGCGATCGTAGGTCATGAAGATCTTGATCGACCGGTGGCCGCTCTCGATCAGTGCCGGCAGGTCGCGTTCCAGCGTTTCCGGCGTTGGATCCGAAATCCAGAGATGAAAGGCATAGTCGGTCACTGCGCCGGAAGCAGCAAGGCGCGAGTAGTTCTCGACGACATTACACAGGCTGTCGCCGCGATGCTGCGCCGCGAAGGAGATGACTGTGGTCGTGCCGCCGAAAGCGGCAGAGCGGGTTGCCGTTTCAAAGGTGTCTGCGTTCATCAGCCCGCCGCCCGAGAGTTGCTGAATATGGCAGTGGGCGTCTACGCCACCAGGAAGGATGAGCTTGCCCGTGGCGTCGATGGTGCGCCGACCGGGTGGTAGGTTCCGGCCGAGTGCCACAATCTGACTGCCGCAAATCGCAACGTCAGAGGCCGTGACGCCCTCTGTAGTCGCGAGGCTTCCGCCCCTGATGACCAGATCGTACACGGTCGCTCCCGAGAAGCTTGAAACTGCAAATTCGTTCAAATTGTACCCCGGGAGCAATTTAGGCAGATGGATTGAAGCTCAGCAAGGGGGCAATTCCTCACGGAATCCGTACTTCATCTAAAGCTGCAGTCAACCAAGCTGTATCGGAGGCGTCTCCGTAGATTTCTGTCAGCTGAGAATTGGTTGAACAAAGTTACTAGCAACATTGGCCGCTGTGCTCACCACAATCGTTTCTTAGTCCTGCAGATTCACGCTGGTCCGCTTCAGCAGGTGAAGGATCACGTTCATCCTGAACCGCGAAATTCGTTGGTGGCGCCTTATGGACCTATGCTCCGATTGTCGGGCTAATACTGGGGCGTCGAGATGCGGGTCGTTGCGACAGGTCTCGTCTCCCAGGAGGAGCTGGCGTGGCAGTTCGGCCGGGCGCGCTCGAGCAGCCGGCGCGCTTTGCCGTTGGTGACCGGATCCGCATCCGCAATTTGCATCTCCACGCTCACACCTGCCTGCCGCTCTACGCTTGCCGCAAGTCGGGCGTCGTTGCGATGGGGCAGGGCGCCCACGTGTTTCGGGCGCGAACGCATATGTGCAGGCTAGCAGCCGCAATAGCTCCACGCCGTCGGCTATTCGGGCCGGGAGCTCTGGGGGGAGCAGGCGGATCGAACACCGAGTGTCTCGACCGATGCCCGGGAGAGCGACCTTAAAACCGCATGAGGATGGAGCCCGCGCGGCACACGACGCAGCATGGTCAGCCGATATTGCTCGCGAACGATCCACTCCGATAACTTGCGAGCCAGGACCACGTGTGGGGTGATGCCAAAAGTCGTGAGCCGACCTCAACCTGTCAGGAAGGCACCTACACCCCGAAGAGCGCCGAGTGATATCCTGCACCCAACTCTCTATCCCGGCGCCAGAGCAACTTCAGCCACTGCTGATAGCCTTCAGCAACCGTGTGCCCACCTACATCAACTCAGAGGAAAATCCCGCTTCCGCGAGCGAAGCTGACTTCGGGGAAACATCGTCCAGATTCCGCTTTGACCCAAAGCGGCCCTTCCACTCCTCGCAATTGAGCCCTGCATGCCTTGCTCAGGTGGCGGCTAGACCTATAAGAGTCTAGCTCCTCTCTATATCCTTCGACGAAGCTGGGAACCCGGCTTTCGAGCTGAAGCGGTGTTAGGGTACCGTGTCAAAGCTTCAAGGAACCCCAATGGCATTGGTCAAGACGTCCGAACTTGCGGGCAAGGGCAATTCACGTCCGGCCGGCGATGAAGCCGCCAATTCCAGCATCATGCCTTCACCTTCACGGGGAGCCGCGTCTCAACGGCGGACCCTGGAGCGTGTCAGGGCCCGGCAACAGAAGGCGGCGGAGCGTATCGGTGCTGCGACAGAGGAGCTCGCGAGCGGCGTGGCTGAGGCTTCATCGGCCGCCGAGGAGCTCCGACGCTCCATGGAGCAGATCGCCAGCGGAGCCGAGGAGGCTGCCGGCGCCTCTCAGCAGTCGCTTTCAGCCATCGTGAGCCTGAGTGCCTCGTTTTCCGAGGCGCGCGCTCACGCCGAGGCGACGCGCACCAAAACGGCCGGCCTTCAGAGTCTTTTGATCGAAACAGGAGCCCAGATCGGCACATCCGTGACCGCCGTGGAGGCCAACGCGTCGCGCCAGCGGGGGATGGTCGAAATCGTTTCGCTCCTTGAGCAGCAGGCGGCCGAGATCGGTGAGATCACCCGCGTGGTCGGGGACATTTCCGACCAGACCAATCTTCTTGCGCTGAATGCGGCTATCGAGGCGGCCCGGGCCGGAGAGAGCGGGCGCGGCTTTGCGGTCGTGGCCGATGAAGTCCGAGCCCTCGCCGGCACGTCGGAGAAAAGCGCACAGGATGTCCAGGCCCTGGCGGAGGGCATCGTCAACGAGGTCCGGTCTGTGGCCGAGCGGATCCGTGCGTCGGCAGAGACCGCATCGGGCGAGGCCAAGATCGGCCGGACCGTGGTGTCGGCCCTGGACAAGATCCGAACCGATGTGTCCCTCCTGGCCGAGGGGAGCCAAGCCATCCTTGTGGCAGCCGTCGAGGCTGAAGCGGCCATCCGCGAGGCGCAGCGCGGGGCCGAGCAGGTGGCGAGTGCCGCCGAGGAGCAGGCCGCGGCCGCCGCCGAGGCTCAGCGGGCCGTCCAGCAGCAGAGCGCATCGCTCGATCAAAGCCAGCAGACCGCGCAGGCATTGGCTGCTCTTGCGGACGATCTTCAGGAGGGTGCGGCCGGGGCTGCCAGCGCCGAGCAGGTCGGCTCCGCGGCCGAGGAGCTGTCTGCGGCCATCCAGGAACTCTCCGGGGCATCCGGCGAGATCATGACGGCCGTCGATCAGATCAGTCGGGGAGCCCAGATGCAGGCTGCGGCCACGCAGCAGGCCAACGTGGCGATGGAGCAGATCGAGCGCGCGACTGCCGCATCGCAGGATGCGGCGAGCACCGCCATTAAGCGGATTGAGGCACTTGCAGCTGATCTCCAGGACAATCGCACCGCCACCGAGCGGCTGGCCTCGGGCGTCGAGGAGGGCCTGCGGGAGACGCAGGCCGTGATCGGCCTAATGAGCGGCTTGGACGAGTCCAGTCGCCGCATCGAAAAGATCGTTGATGGCATCGCTCTCGTGGCCGTTCAGACCACCATGCTGGCCGTGAGCGGCTCCATTGAGGCCGCCCGGACCGGCGAGGCCGGGCGCGGCTTCGCGATCGTCTCCAGCGACATCCGCAATCTGGCGCGGGACGCATCCGAGAATGCCGACCGGATCAAGGATGTGGTTCGCCAGATCCGCGATCAGATCACCATCGTCAGGCGCGACCTGGAGCAGAACGCTGCCATTGCCGAAGCCGAGGTTGCCAAGAATGCTCTGACGGCGGAGCGGCTGGGCGCGGCGGAGGCCGGTGTGCAGGCCATCCGCCAGGGAAGCACCGCCATCCTGTCAGGCTCCGAGACGATTCTGACGGCGGTGCGCGAGGTCCGGCTCGGCACCCAGCAGGTTGCCGCCGTGGCCGAGCAGGCCGGCAGTGCCGCCGCGCAGGCCGCCACCGCAGCGCGCCAGCAGGCGCGAGGAGCCGAGGATCTGGCTGCTGCGATCGAAGAGATCGCCTCCCTGGCCGAAGAACTCCAGATGGCGGAGTCTTAAAGCCATGGCAGAGGCGGCCTCTGGGGCTGTCGCCCAGTCGTTCCTGACGGTGCAGGTCGGCGACGAGCGCTTCGCCCTCCCGGCATCCGATGTGGCCGAGGTGATCCGTCCCCCGACTGTGACCCTCGTACCCCTCGGGCCATCAAGCCTGCTCGGAGTGGCCAATCTGCGTGGTGCGGTGATGCCCGTGGTGTCGCTGCATCGACTGCTCGGAGGGGAGGCTGGCCCCTCGTCGAATGCACGTGTTGTGGTGATCGACCGCGGCGCCCCGGTCGGTCTCATGATCGACCGAGTGGCCTCGCTCGGGGAGACGGGCGCCGATGGCGGCACGGGCGCGCCTGCGCAGACGATCGATCTGGATGCGCTGCTGGCCAAGGACTTCGGCCGCTCCATCCGCCGGGTTCAGCACCGGCAGGTCCAGGCCGTGACCGACGGGCAGGATCGAACGGCTGCGGAGCAGAGCCAGGTTGCCCTGGTGTGCTTTGTCGTGGCGGGGCAGGATTTCGCCCTGCCTCTCACTTCCGTTCGCGAGGTGGTGGCCCTGCCGGACGGGGTCGCCGTCGTCCCGCAGACGGATTCCGTCATGCTGGGCGTGACATCCCTGCGCGGGCAACTGCTGCCGCTGGTATCCCTGCGTGCGCTTCTCGGGCTCCGGGTCGGCGGGCAGGGCGGTGACCGGTCCCGCGTGGTGGTGGCACGGATCGGCAATGGGTTCGTGGGGCTTGCCATCGACGGCATGAAGGAAATCCTTCGCCTTCCCAGCAGCGCCATCGACCCTGTGCCGGCCATCCTGACACGGGGGGATGCGGAGGCTCAGATCCAGGGCATCTGCCGTCTCGAAGGCGGCCGGCGGCTGGTCTCGGTGCTGTCGACAGACCACCTGTTCAGAGACCAGGCGCTGATGGAGCAGATCACGTCGCAAACGGGGAAGAACCACGACATGGCCACAGTGGATGGCCCTTCAACGGGCGACGAGCAGTTCATCGTGTTCCAGCTCGGCGGCGAGGAATACGGGCTGCCCATCGGGTCTGTCGATGAAGTGGTGCGTGTGCCCGACACGCTGACACGGCTGCCCAAAGCTCCTGCTTTCATCGAGGGTGTCATGAACCTGCGGGGCCGCGTCGTTCCCGTGATCGACCAGCGGCGGCGCTTCAAATTGGACGGACAAGGAGAACGGCGACGGGAGCGTATCGTCGTCGTCAGGATCGATCAGATGCAGGCCGGCTTCGTGGTCGACACCGTGTCGGAGGTTCTGAACATTCCCCAAAATCAGCTTCGCCCGACGCCCGATCTGGCTGCGGACGGGAGTCAGGTCATCGACCGCATAGCCAATATCGAGGTCGAGGGAAGGATGATCCTCCTGCTCGATCCGCGCGAGCTGCTGGACAGAGCGGAGAAGGATCTGCTCGCCGCCATGGGCGAGAGCGACCCGGAGCGACCCGCTTCGTGATCCGGCTGCTCATCGTCGACGATTCTCCCCTGATGCGACGTCTGCTTGGCGGCGTGTTCACCGCCGAGGGCGATTTCGAGATCGCCTTCGCCCGCAACGGTGTCGAGGCTCTGGAGCAGCTGCGGGCCTTCAAGCCGCACGTGATCACCCTCGATGTGCACATGCCCGAGATGGATGGTCTTGCCTGCCTCGACAGGATCATGCTGGAGCGCCCGTGCCCGGTGGTGATGATCTCCTCCCTGACGGAAGCAGGCGCGCGCGTCACTCTCGAGGCCTTCGAGCTTGGAGCCGTCGACTTCATCACGAAACCTGATCGGGCCATTTCGCTGGAGATGGAAACGCTCGCCCCCCGGCTCGTCGAGACGGTGCGCGCCGCGTCGCGAGCCCGTCTGCCCAGCAGCCTGAGACTGGCCGAGCGGGTGCGGCTGCGCAGCGGCTTGGGACAGGCACCCTCTGCTCAGGCGCCGCGACCTCGTGCGCCGGCCTCGCCGCCGAAGCGACGGATCAAGGCTGCGCCAGCCCATGGTCTCGTGCTGATCGGCGTCTCCACAGGAGGTCCTCCGGCGCTCGATACGGTGCTGTCGCGGCTGCCGGCCAACTTTCCGTGGCCGGTTGTCGTGGCGCAGCACATGCCGGGCACGTTTACTGGTCCCTTGGCCCGCCGGCTCGACAAGCTGTGTGCTCTCAACGTGACGGAAGCAGCCCTGGCGATGCCGCTTGCCCCCGGCAACGTCTATATCGGCAAGGGCGATGCCGACGTCATCGTCAGCGTTCGGCCTGACGGTCCTGTGGTGCTGGCCGCTCCCTCGCTGCCCGAGCACCGCTGGCATCCGAGCGTTGATCGGCTGGTGGACAGCGCCATGCAGCATTTCGCCCCCGAGCGCCTGCTTGGGGTGCTGATGACCGGCATGGGCAGCGATGGAGCCGAGGCAATGACACGGCTCCATGGGCAGGGTGGCCACACCATTGCGGAAGCCGAAGAGAGCGCCGTCGTGTGGGGCATGCCCGGCGAATTGGTTCGCCGGGGCGGCGCGGAGCTCATCGCGCCCCTGGAGCAGATAGCCAACCGGATCATGGATATGGTGGAGCGCTCATGAGCAGGCCACGCAAGGCCCAGGCGCTCACGGCCGACGAGATCCGGCGCCTCGGCGCGTTTCTCCACAGCCGCACCGGTATGATCTTCGGTGAAACCAAGCGCTACTACATCGAAAGGCGCATCGCCGACCGTATGGCTGCGACGGGAATGCTCACCTTCAATGCCTATTTCGCTCATGTCGAGGCCGACCGCCGCGAAGTCGAGCAGTTGATCAACGTCTTCACGGTGAACGAGACCTACTTCTACCGTGAGGAGCATCAGCTCCGCTGCCTGAGCCGCTCGCTCTTGCCCGGAATCGTGCAGGGCAGGAAGCCCGGCGATCTCGTGCGGATCTGGTCCGTGCCCTGCTCGACGGGGGAGGAGCCCTATTCCGTCGCCATCTGGCTGCTCGAGAACTGGCCGCTGGTCGATGCCTATCATATCGAGATCGTCGGCTCGGATATCGACACGCAGGTTCTGCTGGACGCTCAGGCGGGAGCCTACGGCGAACGCGCCCTTTCGCGGTTGCCCTCCGACGTGGTCGAGCGCTATTTCGAACTGTCTCACAAGGATCAGCGCAGGCTGATCCAGGATCTGCGTGAATCGGTGAAGTTCACATCGGCCAATCTTGTCGATCCTGCTTCCGTAGCGGCGCAGGGACAGTTCGACGTCATCTTCTGCCGCAACGTTCTCATCTACTTCGACGATTCCTCACGCCTTCTGGCCGTCGACAATCTCTACAAATCCCTGCACCCGGGAGGCTACATCTGTCTCGGCCATACCGAGTCGATGACCCGGATCTCGAAGCGTTTCGACCTTCGCCGCTTCGAGGATGCGATCGTCTATCAACGGCCCGGGAGCGACCGCGATGGATGACCTACTCCAGCATTTCATCGTCGAGGCCCACGAGCTGATCCAGCAGGCGACGGACGACCTCCTGGCCCTGGAGCGCAACCCGCAGGCAGCAGCGCCCATGGACAGCGCCTTTCGCGCCGTCCACACCCTGAAGGGATCGGTCGGCCTCTTCGATTTCGCCCCGATGGGGATTGCCCTGCATGCCGCCGAGGACCTGCTGGGCGCTCTCAGGGAGAAGCGGGCCGGCATCGACAGCCATGTGATCGACAGCCTGCTCGCCTGCATCGGTCAGGCCGAGCGGTGGGTTGCCGGGATCGAGCAGACAGGAGATCTGCCGCCGGATGCTGCGGAGGAAGGCTACCGTCTGGCACGGGCACTGCGCTCCCAGCTCGATGAGGATCCTGCTCAAGCCGCAGATGCGGTTCCCCAGGCCGATCTCGGCTGGATCGAGGAACTGATGGCTCAGGGCCCGGATTGGGCAGCCCTGAGGGCGCAGGATCGTCCTCTGGTGGCGATCCGGTACACGCCGCGCGCCGATTGCTTTTTTGCCGGCGACGACCCGATGGCGCTCCTGCGCTCGGTTCCTGATCTGATGGCCGTCCGCCTCTCGCCCCGGGACCCGTGGCCGCCTGCGGCTGAGATCGATCCCTTCTCCTGTAACTTGAGGATTGAAGCGATCTCCGGCGCCGAACTGGACAGGGTCAAGGCCATCTTCCGGTTTGTGCCGGATCAGGTGACCCTTCGCGAGATCGCTCGGACTGCCCAGGAACCGGCCTCCGGCATGGTGCTCGCCAGCGGAGCCGCCGGCGTCGCGATGGGAGCCGCCGGTGGAGCGGGCGCACGGATGCTTCGCGTCGATGCCTCGCGAATCGACCGGTTGGCGGACCTCGTCGGTGAAATGGTCATCGCCAAGAACGCGCTGGCGCATCTGGCGGGACAATTCGACGACGGGCTGGACCGGAAGCGCATTTCGCAGGGCCTGCTTGCGAGCCAAGCGGCCATCGAACGCCTCGTGGCCGAACTGCATGGGGCCGTCATGGATGTTCGCATGATGCCCATGCGGGACATCTTCCGACGCTTTCCCAGGGCGGTACGCGACCTCGCAGGTCAGCTGGACAGAGCCATCGACTTCTCCATGGAAGGGGAGGAGGTCGAGGCCGACAAGGCCGTGGTGGAAGGCCTCTTCGAGCCTCTGCTGCATATCCTGCGCAATGCGGTCGGCCATGGTGCCGAACCGGAGTCCCTCCGTCTGGAGGCCGGAAAACCGGTGAGAACGAGAATCGTGCTCAGGGCCTATCGCGATGGCGACCGCGTCAGGGTTGAAGTCGAGGACGACGGACGCGGCATTGATCCGGCGGCGATTCGGGAGGCGGCGCTCCAACGCGGGATCGCCTTGGCGGACGACCTTGACCGCATGAGCGATGCAGACGCCCTCGACCTGATCTTCGCCCCCGGCTTCTCGACCGCCTCGGAGGTGACCGACCTGTCGGGCCGGGGGGTCGGCATGGATGCGGTACGCTCCGCGGTGGAGCGCCTGGGCGGTCAGGTCAGCGTGCGAAGCCGGCCCGGTCAGGGCACGACGATCCGCCTGTCCCTTCCGTTGACCATCGTCATGACGAAGGTCATGGCGGTCCGGCTGGGTCGCGAACTCTACGGCATTCCCCTCGATGGAATCCTCGAGACCGCCTTCGTGCCGGCCTCGCGGGTCCTTCCGATTCGAGACGCGGAGGCTTTCGTCTGGCGTGACAGGACGCTTCCTCTGGTGCGGCTTGCCGATCTCTTGGGAATACAGCCTCCAGGGGAGGACCCTCAACGCCTGAAGGTCATAGTCATGGCAGCGGGTGACGACCTAGTCGGGGTGGCAGTGGATGGATTTGCCGAGCGGATGGACGTTCTGATGCGGCCGATGACCGGTATTCTCGCGGGCATGCCCGGCGTGATGGGGACGACCCTGCTCGGCAATGGCAGCGTGCTGATGATTCTCGATATTCCGGAGCTGATCGGATGAGCGTGCGGCTGGACGGCGACGTCATCATCCTTGAGGGGCAATGCCGCGTCGAGGATGCGGAGCCGCTGCTGGGCTTGCTCCAGGCCGACAGGGGGCGGTCGGTGGACCTGACGGGTGCCGAGCATCTCCACGCCGCCGTTCTCCAGATTCTGATGGCTCTGCAGCCCACGATCGGGGGAACGGCCGGGGACGCCTTTCTCCGAGACTGGATCACTCCGGCCTTGGTGGGAAAAAACCCTGTCGGATCAGACCCGCGGGGCAGCTGAAACGTTGTCATTCTCCCTGCATACACTAAAAGAGACCTACGGCCTTTCTCTCCTAGTCGTTCCGGTTGTCCCGGGCAGTCTATCCCGAGCGGAGTATCTGAGTGGTGATAACGGTTCTGATCGTCGACGACAGCAAGCTCGCGCGCATCGTGGCAGCCAAGGCTCTGGCCGCGCTCCAGCCTGAATGGGACCGAGTCGAGGCCGGCAACGCCCGGGAAGCCCTCACCATCCTGAGCGAGCGGAAAATCGATTTGGCCATGATCGACTTCAACATGCCGGAGAAAGATGGGCTCGAACTGGCCACGGAGATCCGTTCCAGCCACCCGACCATGCCGATTGCGGTCATTACAGCCAACATCCAGGACGAGGTGATCGCTCGGGCGCGCGAGGTGAACGCAACTTTCGTCAGCAAGCCTCTGACGGAGGACGGATTGAGAGGATTCATTTCTGGAGCAGCCCTGCGCCTGCGGTCGAGCGCGGCTTAAGAAGTGTCAGTCCCGAAAAACCTGGCGACACGCCACAGCCGAGGTTTGAAATGACGGTGTCAATGATCTCGGAAGTGCTCAACGAGCTGGAGCTCGATGCTCTGACGGAGCTCGTGAATATCGGTGTCAGCCGCGCCGCGTTCAGCCTTCGCGAGATGGTCGGCGAGCAGGTTCATCTGTCCGTGCCAGGTGTCGATCTTGTGCATCGTACGCGGGCCATTGAGATCCTTGAGGGACGGGAGGCCGGCCCGCTCGTGGCGGTTCACCAGGTCTTCGAGGGAGACATCACGGGGCGCGCCCTGCTGATCTTCCCAGAGACCAAGAGCCTCGAACTCGTCAGGGCGGTCACAGGTGGCGAGCTTTCTCTCGAAGACATCATCGAGCTGGAGCAGGAGGCACTGGCCGAGACCGGCAACATTCTGCTGAACGGCTGCCTGGGTACGATCGCCAACATGCTCCATCGCAGCCTGAGAATGTCCCTGCCGGAAATCATTCGTGGAAAAGGACCCGAACTCTTCAACCTTGCGCCTCCCCCTGAGGCTGCCGACGTGGTGATGTTTCTCTATATAAACTTCACGGTCAGACAACGGGACATCAGCGGCTACATCGTCATGCTGATGGATATCCCTTCTCTGGCTGTGCTCAAGAACCTGCTCGGCGAATTTATCGAGCGGGCAACCGACGGGACGGCATCCTGATCAATGCATCAGCTTGAAGATGAACTTCTGTCGTCGGTCTTCGACGCCGTAGATACGGGCCTCATCGTGCTCGACGCCAGCATGCGGGTTGTCGCCTGGAACGCGTGGTTCGTTTCGGCCAGTGGGATCTCCTGCCCGGAGGCTGTCGGAAGACAGCTGGATGAACTGTTTCCGGGCGCGGTCTCGCCGGGGCTCAAATCCGCCATCACGAACACATTGGAAGCAGGCTCCTCAAGGCTCCTGACCCATTCCCTGCACCCGTTCATCCTGCCGCTGAAGACCCGCTCCGGAAGGCAGCTCATCCACAACGTTTCCGTGCGCCCGCTGGGAACGCCGCCCCATCTCAAATGCCTCGTGCAGATTGCCGACGTGACGGTTGCCGTCCAGCGCGAACAGGTCCTGCGCGAGCGGCAGAACGCGCGCTATGACGCCGTGGTGAACAGCGCGCCGGACGCGATCCTGACGCTCGATGCACAAGGCGTCATCCAGCTCGCCAATCCCGCCGCCGCACGGGAGTTCGGGTATGCTCTCCGTGAGCTTATCGGTATGGAGATGACCGCGCTTCTGAATGTGCCGGAGTCATGGAATGAGCTCTGGACAAGTGTTCTGGCAGGAAACGTCATGCACCGTTCCCTGGAGGTCACGGCGAAGCGCAAGGATGGTTCCATCAGCTTCCTGGAGGTTTCCGCGGCGCGCTGGCAGAGCGATACGCGCGTCTTCGTGACGGCCATTCTGCGCGATGTGAACGAGCGCCGGGCAGCCGAGGAAGCGCTGCGCCACCTGAACCAGACCCTGGAGGAGCGTGTCGACGAACGGACACAGGAGCTTCTGCGGGCCGAAGAGCAGCTTCGCCAGGCTCAGAAGATGGAAGCCGTGGGGCAACTGACGGGGGGAATCGCCCACGATTTCAACAATCTCCTCGCGGGCATCGTCGGCTCCCTCGACCTGATGCAGACCCGCATTACGCAAGGCCGTACGGAGCATGTCGGACGCTATGCCAAGGCGGCCATGAGCTCGGCGCAGCGCGCCGCCGCGCTCACCCACCGCCTGCTCGCCTTCGCCCGCCGGCAGCCCCTCGATCCGAAGCCGGTCAACGCCAACCAGCTCATTGCCTCCATGGAGGACCTGCTTCGCCGCACCATCGGTCCGCTTCATGCCCTGGAGATCGTCACGACGGGCGGATTGTGGACGACTCTGTGCGATCCCAACCAGCTCGAGAGCGCCATCCTGAACCTTGCCATCAACGCCCGCGATGCCATGCCAGATGGCGGCAAGCTCACCATCGAGACGTCGAATGCCTCCCTCGATGAAACCTATGCGGCGGCGCACCTTGACATCGCACCGGGACAATACGTGGCGATCTGCATAACGGACACCGGCATGGGCATGGCGCCGGATCTGATCGAGCGCGTCTTCGAGCCCTTCTTCACCACGAAGCCCATAGGGCAGGGCACCGGGCTTGGGCTCTCAATGGTCTATGGCTTTGCCAAGCAGTCCGAAGGGCATGTCAAAATCTACTCGGAGGTGGGGCAGGGCTCCACGATCAGAATATACCTGCCGCGGCACCGCGGCGCCGCCCAGGAGGAGCCGTCCACGGTTTCTCTTGCCGAGGCCCCCCGGGCGGAGGCGGGCGAGACGGTGCTGGTGGTCGAGGATGAGCCCGTCATCCGCAACCTGATCGTCGAAGTGCTCCAGGATCTGGGCTACCGTGCGCTCGAAGCACCGGACGGTCCCTCAGGCCTCAAAATCCTGCAATCGCGGCAGCGTATCGATCTGCTCGTCACTGATGTCGGCCTGCCCGGTATCAACGGACGGCAACTCGCCGATGCGGCGCGAGAGACGCGGCCTCACCTGAAGGTGCTATTCATCACCGGCTATGCCGAGAATGCCACATTGGCCAGTGGCTTCCTCGATCCAGGGATGGAAATGATCACCAAACCCTTCGCAGTCGAAGCTTTGGCAACGCGCATCCGGAACATCATCGAGCGGACGAGCTAGGTTGACCTGACTCCGTCAATCATCGGCGATTGTGCCTTAAAACTATAAGGTCCGGAAATGGCACGCGCCGGTCGTTTGTCTCTTGGCTGCTTGAGCTTCAGAGGGTCAGATCTCAACCTGTTCCGCAGTCAGGAGGGCATCGGCTGCGTCACACCCGATCATGACATGCGCGGTGGGGCTCCTCCGGCCGATTGGACAGACAATCCCCCGGCTTTAATTCCGGCCGCCAAGCTGCTCTCGAGGTCTGAGGTGCTGAGCCAGGAGTGCAAAAAGCCTGCGTTGAAGGCATCACCCGCTCCAGTCGTATCGACAACATTCACCCGAGGCGCTTCAGCAGAGACACAGATCGATCCGCAGGACGCCACCGCACCGCGCTCGCCGCGCTTGAGCACCACCAATGGAAAGCGCTCTCGCAGGCTCTCCAGGATAGCGTCGTCCGCGCTTTCTCCCGTCAGCGCCTTTCCCTCCTCGACATTCGGAAGCAGCAGGTCGATCCCTTCGCAGATCTCGAAGAAGTCGGAGTCGCGGCGGATCAGTTCATCGTCCCAGCTCGGGTCAAGGGAGATCGTCAGGCCGAAACTGCGAGCCAAAGCGATCACGTCCGGAGTATCCTTGAGGGTAGCAAATTCCGCGATGTGCAGATGGGCGACATCAGGGGCCGAGAGTGCCTGCTCCAGCGTCGCCGGACGTGAGCCCCCGGCACGCCGGGACACGAAGGCTCTTTCCCCGTGTCTGACCAGGGCCACCGTCGGCTGAGGTCCGGCGTCAGGTGACCGCTCGACAAACGACAGGTCGATCCCGCTGGCTTCGAGTTCCGGGTTGAGGCTTTGGGAGAGTGGGTCCGAACCGAGGCGGGAGAGGAGGGCCGCCGGCCGCCCGAGAGAGGCGAGATGCGCTGCCGTGATATAGGCCCCACCTCCGGCCGCGATGGTCACGTTGTCTGCAAACCTCTCGCGGCCTAGCGTCGGCATCTCGTGCAGGCCGGTGAAGATGATGTCGCAGTAGGTCCGCCCAAGGCATAGGACCTTGCCGCGGTCAGTGGGCGTTCCGGTCATCGGGCTGCCAGCGCTTTCTCGGTGGCCTTGTCGAAATAATAGAGGCGCTCTGCCGGAGCATGGAGTGTTAGATGCTCGCCGATCTGTGGGATCTGTCGACCCGGGGCGGAGCCGATGATGGTCTGACCCGCGCTCTCGATGTGCACGAGGGTCTCCGAGCCGAGGGTTTCCACCACCGCCACCGTGCCCGAGACGGTCAGCCCCGGCACACCGGCGCTGCCTGGGACAAGATCCTGTGGGCGTGCCCCAACAAGGATGTCGGCGGTGGTTGCGGTTGCCTGCGGAACCTGAACGGATCCGCCGAGTGACAGATCCGCTCCGCCGTCCCGAAGGGATGCCGGCACTAGGTTCATCGTCGGGCTGCCGATAAAGCGGGCGGTGAATACATCGACCGGGTTCTCGTAGAGATCAAGGGGCGTACCCACCTGCAGGATCCTGCCGTCGCGCATGACCACGATCCGGTCGGCCATGGTCATGGCCTCGACCTGATCGTGCGTGACGAACACCGAGGTCGTGCCGAGCCTGTGGTGGAGCCGTTTGATCTCGATCCGCATCTGGGTGCGCAGTTGGGCGTCAAGGTTGGAAAGAGGCTCGTCAAACAGGAATGCGGCAGGGTCCCGCACCATGGCGCGGCCGATGGCGACACGCTGGCGCTGGCCGCCGGACAGCGCCGAAGGGCGGCGATCCAGGAGCTGGGAAAGGCCGAGCGTTTCGGCAGCCTGCTCGACGCGCTGACGTTTCTCGCTCTTCGAGAGCTTGGAGCGGTAGAGACCGAAAGCGATGTTGTCGGCGACTGTCACGTGCGGATAGATGGCATAGTTCTGGAACACCATGGCAATGTTCCGATCCCTGGGCTGGAGATCGTTGACGACACGCCCGTCGATCCGAATCTCGCCGCCGCTGATTTCCTCAAGTCCGGCGATCATCCTGAGCGTCGTCGACTTGCCGCAGCCCGAAGGGCCTACGAGGACGACGAATTCGCCGTCATGAACCGACAGGTCGATCCCATGGACGACAGTGGTAGGCCCGTAGCGTTTGACGAGGTGATCGAGGTCAATGGTCGCCATTACTGGGCTCCCAGAAGTGCTGTGAAACGGGATTGAAGGTCACGTGCAGAGGTCTGCTCGCGCTGCGCCGCGTTCTGCATACGTGTGCGAATGCCGGATATCTCATCATTGTAGGCAGCGATGGCCAGGGAGAGCGCCCCAGGCGCCGGTCCACCGAACCGGTCGCGTACAGCGACGAAGTTCTCGGGCGAAACGATTTCAGCAAACTGATCCTTGTCGATGATCGTCGAACGTCCGGTGCAGTGCTCGAAAGCCTTTCGGAAAGCCTCGTAGCCGTCGATCCCGATGTCACCCTCGATGGCCACGACGGCGCGGGCGACGGATGCCGCAATCTCATGAGCCTCCCGGAACGAAAGTCCCTCACGGCGGACGAGGCTGTCGGCGAGTTCCGTCACCGTGATGCAACTGCGGCGGATGTTCTGACGCACCCGGTCGGGATTGATGCGCAGCGCCGGTACCAGGGCCGTGAGCAAGTCGAGCACGCGCCCGCCGCTCTCAAAAGCGCCGTATCCGAAGCCCTGACTTTCGCCCTCGCTATCGTTCATATCGGTGAACGGCGTATTATGCATGATCGTGAGCATGGCCTGCGCCCGCCCGACCGTCTGGGAGGCAAGGTGGCGCATGTGCTCGATAGGAACGGGATTGCGCTTCTGCGGCATGATCGAGCTGATCTGCACGAAGGCGTTGGGCACATAGACTTGGCCGACTTCGAAGCTCGTCCAGAACTGCAGATCTTGGATGAAGCGGCCGAGATGCAGGAAAACCAGCTCGATGGCGGAATAAGTCGAGGTGATATAGTCGATCGACGCGATGCAGCCATAGGAGTTCTGCAGGGGACGGCTGAAGCCGAGAAGCCGCGCTATCAGGTCTCTGTCGATGGGAAAGCCGCTCGTGGTGATGGCGGCGGCTCCCATGGGGCTGCGGTCCACGATGTCACGCGCCGCCTCCAGCCGCGCGATGTCGCGCAGCAGGGTTTCCAGCATCGCCGCAAGGTAGTGTCCAAAGACGGTCGGCTGCGCCGGCTGGCCGTGGGTATAGGCAACGATGAGCGTGCTGCTCTCCCGCTCGGCGACCGACGCCAGGGTCTCGGCAAGGCGGACGAGACGCTCCAGCAGGAGGTCGATCCGGTGCTTGAGACGAAGCTTGAACAAGGTATGGTCAATGTCGTTGCGCGAGCGCGCGGTGTGCAGGCGGCCTGCCAGATCCGGTCCGAGCCGCGCACGCAGTTCCTTCTCGATAAGGAAGAAGAAGTCCTCGACTTCTCCCGTGTATGTGAGGGTGCTGACATCCACCTCGCGGTCAATCGCCTCAAGCGCCTGGGCAATTGGACGTGCCTGCTCGATCGACAGGATGCCGGTCTCGTGCAGCATCACCAGATGAGCCCTGTCGATCCGGCGGAAGCCCTCGACATGATGATCCTTCGCGCCATCGAAGAGCGGACGCAGAACGGTTTCTTTGTAGACCGGATTGGGGAATACGGAGCCGTCGTTGTAGGGGCCTGCAGTCATCGGCTCAGCCTTTCAGCCCGGCGAGCATCACGCCGCGGACGATGTAACGCTGGAGAAACAGGAAGATAATGAGGGTCGGAAGGGTCGCGATGCTCGCGCCCGTCATGATCTTCTCCCATTGGATCGATTGCTCGACCGCGAAGCTCGAGAGCCCGACGGGCAGGGTGTAGAGTTCGGCGCTCGTGGTCACGATGAGAGGCCAGAAGAATGCCGTCCAATTGCCGAGGAACGTGAAGATGGCGAGCGCCGAAAGGGCTGGAGTGACCAGCGGCATGGCGATCTTCCACCAGATGGTGAACTCGTTGAGCCCGTCGATCCTGGCCGCCTCCAGGAAGTCGTCCGGTACGCCTTCAAAGAACTGCTTCATCAGGAAGGTGCCGAAGGCCGTCATCATCCCTGGGAACATGATGCCCCAGTAGCTGTCGATCCAGCCGAACTGGCTCGCCATGAGATACCAGGGCAGGACCAGCATCTCGGTCGGTATCATCAGGGTAGACAGGATCGCGATGAAGACGATGTAGCGGCCGCGGAAGCGGAACTTCGCCAGCGTATAGCCGACGAGGCTATCGAAGAACACGTTCGACAGGGTGACGATCACCGCCACAATGGTCGAGTTGATGAGCCAGCGCGTGAAGCGTCCGTCGCCGAGGATTTCGATGTAGTTGTCGAGGGTCGGCGCCTCGGGAATGACGCGCAGATCATAAACCTGCGAGGCGTCCTTTAGGGAAGTCGAGAGCATGAAGAGCAGGGGCGTCACCATGATGACGCCGCCGATGAACAGGAGCGTCCAGGCAAGGATCCGGCCCGGCCGGATATGTGGCATCACAAGGCCCGGTGGGGATGCGGCGGCTTTCATCAGCGGTCCCTCATGAGGCGCAACTGGACGAGGGAGATCACGAGAAGGATCACGAACAGCACCACGGTCTGCGCAGCCGCGTATCCCATTTCGTAGGAGCTGAAGGCGGTCTGATAGATCATCAACACCAGGGGCTTGGTGGAGTTCAGCGGCCCGCCGGGATCGTTCGTGTTGATGTTGTAGACCTGGTCGAAGATGCGCAGGAAGCCGATGGACGAGAACACGACCAGGAACACGAGGGTCGGTTTGAGCAGCGGCAGCGTGATCCTACGGAGGATCGCGCCTTCCGAAAGGCCGTCGATGCGCGCGGCTTCGTAGTAGGTGACGGGAATGGCCCTGAGCCCCGCGAGGAAGATGATGATCTGGAAGCCGAGGCCTGCCCAGACCGCGGGCGCAAGTACGGCCGGCAGCGCCTGCGAGGTGGAGCGCAGGAACGGCTGCTGCGGGATGCCGAAGCTGGAAAGAACATCGTTGATCACCCCGATGGGAACGGGCTGGTAGAACCAGCGCCAGACCCAGGCCATCGCCGCTGCAGTGGTGAGGAAGGGCAGAAAGTAGAGCGCGCGGATGAAGGAATGCATGAACCGCACGCGATCGAGGTAGTAGGCGACCACGAAGGAGATCAGCAGGCTGATCGGGGTGCCGAGGATCAGGTACATGAAGGTGTTGCGGAATACCTGCCAGAACAGCGGATCCTCGAACAGTCTCCAGTAGTTTTCTAGACCGACGAAGGCGGCGGGCTTGGTGATCGTCCAATCCGTTGCCGACAGGTAGAAGGCCTGGAAGGTCGGCCAGAAGCGGATGACTACGTAGAAGACGAGTGGAACCGCGAGAAAGCTCCACGCCCAGATCACCTGCTTCTGGCCGAGGCTCATCCTCGACCAGAGGCCGCCGGAGGCGGCCTCCCGATGTGAGACGGCGGACATGCGCTGCTTCCTCGCGGGCGTGGATTAGCGCTTGGCGCGGTCGATGATTGCCTGCTCGGCCTCCGCGGCCTTGGCGAGGGAGGTCTTGGGGTCCTCGCCGCCGATCAGCACGCGGTTGGCCATGTCGATGGCCACTTGGCGCTGGGCCGCCTCGTCTTTGAACAGGGTGGTGTGGGCATATTCGAGGCCCTTGAGGAACGGGCCGTAGACAGGGTGCGCAACATTCTCGGGCGTCAACGCCACATCACGTCGGGCCGGCAACTCGCCCACGACTTCCATCCAGACCTTCATGGCCTCGGGTGAGGAGACGTATTTCAGGAACTTCTCGGCCGCCGCCAGCTTCTCGCCCTCCGCCTTCGTGGTGATGGCGTTGGCGAAGTAGCTCGCATAGTTGCTGCGCACGCCTTGGGCGTTGGCGGGAAGCTCGGTCACTCCCCATTCGAATGCTTTGATCGTACCGAAGGAGCCGAGGCGGAAGGTTCCATCGATCGTCATGGCGGCAAGGCCCGCACGGAAGGCGGCCTGTCCCTCATCCATGAAGCCGGCTTGACCGACCTTATGCTTCTTCTGCAGGTCCGTGTAGAAGGTGAGCGCCTTCAGGCCAGCCTCGTCGTTGTAGGCGACCTTGGTGTCGTTCTCCGTGTAAGGAGCGCCGCCGAACTGACGGATCAGCACCTCGCGCCACCATTGATGGTCCTGCCCACCCATGTCGAGCGTCATGCCGGCGGAGACGATGTTGCCGCTGCCGTCGCGCTTCACCGTCTTCTCGGCGGCAGCCACGAGCTCGTCGATTGTCTTCGGCGGATTGTTGGGGTCGAGGCCGGCGTCCTTGAAAGCCTTCTTGTTGTAGAAGAGGGCCAGCGAGCGCACCGCGGTCGGCAGGCCGTAATAATCGTTGCCGCGCTTCATGGCGCTTACGATTGGGAAGAAATCGCGCTGGATCTCGGCGACCGGGAAGGCTTCGGCGCGCAAGGGACGGATCATCTTGCCGGCGATGAAATTGTCGGTCCAGCCGTAGAACAGCTGCACGACGTCAGGTCCCTGGCCTGCCAGAATCGCGGCCGCGACCTTGGTCTGGTAATCGGCGTAGGGGAAGGTGGTCTGCTTGACCTTGATATCCCGGTTCGCCTCCTGGAACTTGGCGATGAGCTGGTTCATCGCCTTGACCCGGGTGTCGAACACATATTGCCAGTATTCGATCTCGACGGCCTTGGCGCCGGTGGAGGCCAGGGTGGCGAAGCCCAAGGCAACGCTTGCGAGCATATGACCTAAACGCATGTCCCTCTCCGTTCTTGCTGGCGCTGGGCGCCGATCCTTCTCTGGTGCCGGCCTTTGTGGCCGATCCAACCTCAAGGCTCCCTTAGACTTAACGAGCTGTCAATAAGATAATTCACTTGAGTTATTCCATTCACCGGGTCATTGTTACAGCCTGGAGTTTGGAGATGCCGAGAAAATCCAAGGCCGGGGTACGCTCGACGATCGGCAGCAATCCGGAGCGCAACCGCTCCCACAACCGCCGCGTGGTGCTCGACGTCGTGCGCCAGCTTGGTCCTGTTGGGCGCACCGAGATCTCGCGCCATGCGCACCTGAGCACCCAGGCCGTTTCGAACATCGTCGATGACCTCGTTGCCGATGGCCTTCTCATCAAGACTGGGCGACTAAGGGCCGGACGTGGACTGCCGCCGATCCAGTTCGCGGTCAATCCGAACGGCGGGATGACCGCCGGCATCGAGATTGCAGCCGACCACGTTTCCACGCTCCTGGTGGACATCGGTGGGCGCGTCCGGGCGCAGCGCACGGTCACAATCCCACGCAACGATCCTGATACCGTGCTGCCCGTCATCAAGGCCGAGATCGCCGCTGCACAGGCTCAGCTGAAATCCCCCGTGCCGCAGCTTCTCGGGGTCGGGGTGGTGATGCCGGGTCCGTTCAATGTGGAAGGCATGACTTCAGTCGGCCCCACGACGCTGTCAGGGTGGGCAGATTTCGATGCAGTGGCCACCATAGGTCAAATGCTCGCGGCGCCCGTCACGCTCGAGAACGATGCCACTGCCGCAGCCGTCGGGGAGCGCCTTCACGGCGCAGCCAAGGATCTCAAGAATTTCTGTCTGATCTATTTCGGGCAAGGGCTCGGCCTCGGCATCCTGATCGACGGGCGCCCTTACCGAGGCGCAAACGGAAACGCGGGTGAGATCGGGCACGTGCTGATCCAAAGGGACGGGCGCCTTTGCTCTTGTGGCCAGCACGGCTGTCTTGAGGCCTACGCCTCCGTGCAGGCTCTTGCCGAAAAGCTTTCCGCGGCAGGAATTCTGGGGATCGACTACACGCGCTTGGAGCAGTTGCATGGCGAGCGGCACCCGATAATCGCAGAATGGATCGAGGAGGCGGCCGGTTATCTCGCGCCTCAGGTTGCCATGCTCGAAAACCTCTTCGATCCCGAGGCTGTCGTCATCGGCGGTGCTTTGCCGCCAGGTCTCCTGGAAGATCTCACGAAGGCCATGCAACCGCTGCCCCTGTCCGTTGCGCGACGCAGGAACCGGAGCGAAGCGCGCCTGATCCATGGCCGCACGGGGCGGTTCACGGCGGCACTCGGCGCCGCAGCGCTGCCGATCCTCGAAGCCATGACACCTCGGCTCGACACCGCTCAGGCGGCCGCGCGCGAACCGATGAACGAGGAGATCGCACTTGTTGGATGATCACAGCCGTTTGGCCCACGCTGTCCATCAGCCGGCCCTTGTCCGCACACATCGAGCCCTCAGCCGGCTGAATTCCGTTCTGACGGTCATGAACACCGGTGCGCATCCGGATGACGAGATCAACGGGATGCTGTCGGCCCTGCGCTTCGCCTACGGCATGCGAGTCGTAGTAGCCTGCTCCACCCGGGGCGAGGGAGGGCAGAATGCGCTTGGGCCCGAGCGGGGCGGCGTTCTCGGCGTACTGCGTACGGCTGAGATGGAAGAGGCCGCGCGCCGCATGGATGCGGACGTGGCGTGGCTCGGCCATGGTCCCGACGACCCGGTCCACGATTTCGGATTCTCGAAGAACGGCGACGACACGCTCCGTCGCTGGGGCGAGGAGCGCATCGTCGAGCGCCTCGTGCGCGCCTATCGCCGCTACCGTCCGGACATCGTCATTCCGACCTTCCTAGACGTGCCGGGCCAGCACGGCCACCACCGCGCCATGACCCGCGCGGCGGAGACGGCCCTCGCCCTCGCGGCCGATCCGTCTGCCTTTCCGGAGCATAGCGCATCCGGCCTCCTTCCCTGGCAGGTGTCCAAGTACTACCTCCCGGCTTGGTCGGGCGCAGGCTACGCCTATGACGATGAGGTGCCCCCACCGCCAGCGACGCTGAACCTCCAAGCTGCTGGTCCTGACGAGGTAACGGGCCTTGCCTACAAGCAACTCGGCGAGTGGTCGCGTGCCGCGCACTCGTCCCAGGGCATGGGCATGTGGCGGGACAGGCCGGCTGATCGCTGGAAACTGCACCTCAAGGTCCGGGCCGGAGGCGAGGCCGGGCCCGAGAATGACATTCGTGATCACCTTCCTGCAACGCTGGGCGACATTGCGGCCATGACAGGCTTGACCGGTTCGACGGCCGCGGCCCTGCGGGACGCGCAGGCGCAGATCGAGGCCGCCATCGCGGCCTTCCCGAACCGTTCCCGAATTGTCGAAGCGCTGGACGGCGCGGCGTGTCGGATCGAGGAAGCTCGAAAAGACTTGGGCGAGGAGGCGCTGCGCCAAGTAGGCCATCGCCTCGACCGGAAGCTGCGGGAGATTGATGCGGCTCTCTTCGAAGCCAGCGTCAACACGGCCCGAGCCGTGTTCACCGGATCCGCGCATCCAGGCGCGCGGGTGGCCCTGCAGGTGCATCTCGACGCGCGCGAACTTTCCGACGTCACCACGGCGCCCCGCCTTCCCGCAGGCGTCGACGCCACCGCGGCCCGCGACGAACCAGGGCACGTGCAGTATGAAATCGCGATCGCTGAATCGGCGCCTCATACGGGGAACTATCCTGAATCCTTCGATCCGCTGGGCGGCAACGGCGAGGCCGGCCTTCGCATCACGGGAAGGGTCGGAACACGCAGGATCGCGGTCGATCTCGATCCGGAAGAGCCCTTGAAGATCGGGCCGCGTCACTCCCTGTCTCTCGATCCTGCGGTGGCACTCATCAAGACAGGAGAGCCCGCCTCCGGTATCCGGGTGCGAGCGGTGGGAGCCGAGCCGATGGATTGGCAGGCATCAGTGGGGTGGACTGTTCACCAGGAGGGAAGCGACTGGCTTGCCGTGCCGCCCCATGACGTGGGCGCTGGCATTGTGACGCTCGTACCCATTGTGAACGGCAGGCCGGCGAGTTCGATGCGGACCATTGCCTATCCGCACATTCGACCGACATCGATCATCGCGCCAGCGGAGCTGAAGGTCCTCTCGCTCGACGTTGCTCTCCCGGCCGGAGCCCGTATCGGCTATGTAGGCGGAGGGAGCGACAATGTCGGCACCCATTTGCGTCGTCTCGGCCTCGACGTGACGGATCTCGGGGAGGCCGAACTGACGGCGGGTTCGCTTTCCGCCTTCACGACAATTGTCGTCGGCATCTTCGCCTTCGGTCTCAGGCGCGACCTCCGGGATGCGACGGTGCGGCTGCACCGCTTCGTGGAGGACGGCGGCCATCTGGTGACGCTCTACCACCGCCCCACCGATGCGTGGGACCCTGCAACCACACCGCCGCGCCGCCTCGTCATCGGCTCACCGTCACTGCGCTGGCGCGTGACCGATCCTGCCGCTCCCGTCACGATCCTGGACCCGGAACATCCTCTGCTGACCGCCCCAAACCGAATCGACGCTAGAGACTGGCAGGGCTGGGACAAGGAAAGGGGCCTCTACTTCGCGGCGGAGTACGATGCTGTCTACGAGGAGCTGCTGGCCGTGAGCGATCCTGGCGAGAACCCGCTCAAGGGATCCCTGATCTCGGCTAGAATCGGACGTGGGCGGCACACCCATGTGTCGCTCGTGCTGCACCACCAACTCGACAAGCTAGTTCCCGGCGCGTTCCGCCTGCTCGCCAACCTCGTTCAGCCAGCCTGAGCGGATGGCGGTCGAGGACGAAAGCCGGCCGGCGGGCTCCGCAGTCTCCCTGTGGAGCAGCGCGGGATGGCTGTTGCTCGACATGAGCCTGGTGACCGTCATGCAGGCCATGGTCAAGGCGAAGGGCGACATCTATCCGGCAGTCCAGCTCGTCTTCCTGCGCTCTCTCGTCGGGTTCCTGGGCGTGGCGCCGCTCATGTGGCGCCACCGTGCCAAGCTGGCGCAACTGTCGAACATCCGCAGCCATCTGGTGCGCGTCGCCTTCAACTCCACGGCGCTGACCTGCAACTTCGCAGCGTTCGCGGCCCTCCCGCTCGCCCTCGTCACCGCCATCGGCTACACCCGTCCCCTGATCCTGCTGGCCATGGCGGCAGTTCTGCTCGGGGAGAGGGTGAGCCGGATCCGCTATGCGCTCACGGCTCTGGGCTTTGTGGGTGTCATCGTCATGCTGCGGCCCGACGAGATCCCCTGGAACGTCGGCCTTCTCGCCGCTTTCGGCTCCGTGTTCTTCGGCGCTCTCTCCGTGGTGCAGACGCGCCGTCTTGCCGGTGAGGACACGGTCGTTCTGATGCTATTCTACACGGTGGGCCTGACACTCCTGACATCCATTCCGGCGGCCCTCGTCTGGGTGCCGATTTCATGGGCTGAGGCACCGAGCATCATCCTGATCGGGATCCTGGCCCAAGTCGGACAGTATTGCTGGCTCCAGGCCTACCAGAAGCAGGAGGCGCGGCTTCTGGCGCCCATCGGATACCTGTCCATCATCTTCTCGGGTTTTGCAGGCTGGATCTACTTTGACGAGGTTCCATCACTATCGCTGTGCCTCGGCGCGGCCGTCATAGTCCTGACCACGGTACTCGCAACACCCGTCGAGCATTGGCTCAAGAACAAGGCGCAGAGGCAAGACCTGAGCTGAGGTCTAAGACATCAGCACGATGTGAACTTCTGGCACTTCTGAGACATGGCGGATTCATTAGATGACGGGCGCATTGCGGACAGTTTGAAACGGCGGGGAATTTCCCTCGGCACTTCCGATATCAGGAGCCTGCAATATCTCGGTCGACCCGCCAACTGGGGCAGCAACCCCAGGCCACCGGCAAGCTTGTGGTCCTCGTCCACGAGTTCCTCATCAATGTCTCAAGGCTCGAACACCGAACGGGAACTCAACTACCAGCACTTCCCCTTCCGCGCGTCCGGCATTGATCCGCTCTGCCTGACCTATGCGCACATCGACCACAGCGGCGTCGTGCCGAAGCTGCTGAAAGCCGGCTTCGATGGGCCGATCTATGCCACGGGCGGTATGGCCGGTCCGGCTCTCGGACTCCGGCTATATCCAGGAGATGGAGATCGACCAATCGGACCGGCGCAACAGCCGCCGTGGGCAGGACACGGTGTCTCCGACCTACACAGAGGAGGACGCCACGCATGCCTCAGGCAATTCCTCGCCGTGGCTTAGAGCCATTGGCAGGAGGTCGCCCCTGGCTTCCGCGCTCGCTATGAGGCTTGGCTCTGGAAAGACGAGGCTACAGTTCGCTTCGTCGGCTTCCAGGCGCAATGCACCCTCGGGCGCATCCTTCAGGACGGCACATCGAAAGTCCGGATCCATAGCGAGGAGATCAAGGTCCGCTTCACAGAGAGGATCCAGCGCTGAAGGCGCTACAATCGTCGTTTGCTGGCCCGGAGCAGGCGCCGGATGCGCTCATTCCTGAGGTTGATGATGTTTATGACCTGAGTTGCGCATGAACCGCCAAGAGCCGCGGCTGCCGAGTTCAAGCGCTGGCCATCGGGATAGGCACAACGACTATGCGAAGTTGCTTCTCGACATCAACGAGGCCGTCCAGGCCGCCGACAAAAGCTCCAGAGGAGTTATCATCCGGCGCATCCGGAATGCTTTGGAAGATGGTTCCAAGGAGTAGGTCCACTAACCTTCCGTTCCCGCTTCGACACGATTTGATCGGGATCAAGGCTGTCCTGGGGCGTGTCTCTAAGCTTTGCCACAATGGCGAGATTCGCTTCAGACGCGCCCTGAACCCGGGAGGGAGACATGCTTTACCACGTCACACTTCAGCTGGCCCGCAGCAGAGAGTTTCCAGAGGGCAGCCTGCGCCACGGCTACGAGATCACCGCGCCTCTCGATGCACAGGGGCATCTGAACCAAGAAGAATGGGCGGGCAAACGGGCCTATTGCCGGGTTCGGCGGTTCTGGGCCGGTGAGGGGGAGCGGCATGGTATTCTGATCCACCGCCCGGGTGGATCCGGCGGGGCAACCTGGATGATCGACTACAACCAGGACCGTCCCGGCGATGAGGAGGCAGGCTATCGCCTCCATCAGCATCGCTTCGCCGAGGGTGAATACGTCACGATCCAGGACGATGACGAGAAGCCCCATACCTTCCAGGTGACCTCCGTGAAACAGGCTGAGCCTGCCAGAGCAGAGGAGCATCCATGATGAAGCGGCTCACTCTCCTTTGCGTCGCACTGGCGCTTGGCTCATCGGCTGCGATGGCCCAATCCGGACGCGTGCAGCGCGGGTTCACCTTTGCGCAGACCAACTGCTCCCAATGTCACGCCATCGGCCGCTTCGGCAACAGCCCCATTCCCGAGGCGCCCCCGTTCCGGACGCTTCATACCCTCTATCCAATCGAGGATCTGGCGGAGGCTTTTGCCGAGGGCATCACAACCGGCCACCCGTCGATGCCGCAGTTCGAACTCGATCCGGCCCAAATCAATGATCTGCTCGCTTACCTGCAATCCATTCAGGGATAGGGCGTTCAAGGCGGGACGTTTCGTACAAACATCCCGCCGCTGGCTCAATAAGACATGAAGAGAGGCACAGGGCAGTCCTTGAGCAGGGACTGCGTGGTACCGCCGAGCATCATCTGCCGCAGGCGCGAATGCACATAGGCGCCCATCACGATCATATCGGCCCGCGTCAGGCGCGCATGATTGCGCAGCGTCTCGGCCACATCGCCATCCTGGACGGGCAGGGACAGGACATTCACCTTGACACCGTGGCGCGCGAGATGGGGAGCAATCTCGGCTCCCGGGACGGTGTTCGTCAGGTCCTTCTCGCCTGTGACGCTCACCACCTCGACCTGCGAGGCGGCCCGCAGGAAGGGCAGGGCATCATTCAGAGCACGCGCCGCCTTTGCGCTTCCATCCCACGCCACGATGATCCGTTCTCCCGCAAACACCTCACAACCCTGGGGAACGATGATGAGAGGCCGCCCGCTGTCCGTAAGCACCGCCTCGATCAGCCCTCGGTCAACGGCGAGCGAAATCGGCTCGGAGTCCAGAACGGTCAGATCATGGGTCCGAGCCAGAGAGGTGAAGCTCTTGACCAAGGCAGTATAGCCCAAATGCGGTGCCTGCGTCGTGCAGGCGACCCCCGATGCGGCCGCCGCCCGGTGAGACGTTTCCGCAACACTATGTGCCAAGGCATCCAGGCGGCGGTTCTCGGCTGCCACGAGCCCTTCTGCGAAGGTGCTGATGAAGGCATGGGTGACTGTCAGCTTCAGCGAGGCAGCCTGGACCGTGACATGAGCGCCAGCCGTACGGGCCAGTGAGAGTCCGTAGGCCAAGGCGGTGGAGCGCTCCTCGGCATCGCCCTCTTCGGTTAGTCCAATCAGAATGCTGTGAATGTTCTGCAGCATGGTACCCTTCCTTCAAAATTGAACGCGCTTGACGTATTCAGATGCTCCAACCTCACACCAGCATCAGAAGATCAAGACGTCGGAACGCATCGTCGACTCCCCGGCCAGCATCGGCCTTGATCTGCATCAATGCGCCTTGACGAGATCGGCTTGAGTTATGTCTCGGGGAATCCCGAGAGAATTGAGTGGAGGACGCCATGTTCGGCTGGATTGTCCGGTTTCTTCTGATCTCCGCAGGAATTGTGACGGGCTGGTTCGTGGCGCAGGATGCCGCCATTTTCGGAGTCGTCCGGGTGATGGTGGCTCTCCTGTTGATTGCCGCCATCGTAGCCATCCTGGCCTTCTGGCCGTCGCAGTGGACCATCAATGTGAACCGCTTCCGTAAGTCGCGGTGAGGGCCGAGGCTCATCGGGAGTTCCGTGGAGCAGGGCGCTTACTGCACCAAAGCCAGGCGGCGCTATAATCTACTCTCAAGGCCCGACCCGATATCAACGGAGGTCAGGTCCATGATCGTCAGCCCGAAGGAGCGTCGCTCGTGCATGTCACCGTGTTCAGCACAAAACCCTATGATCGCCGTTTTCTCGAGGAGGCGAACGCTACGGCCGGGCATTCTCTGTCATTCCTCGACGCCCGTCTGTCCGCCGCAACGAGCGGCTTGGCCGGAAGCGCCGATGCCGTATGCGTGTTTGTCAATGATGAGGTGAATTCGGATATCCTCGCCAGTCTGGCGTCCATGGGCGTGAAGCTCGTGGCCCTGCGCGCTGCCGGGTTCAACAATGTCGACCTGGAAGCGGCTCGACGTGAGGGCATCACGGTGGCACGGGTTCCGGCCTATTCGCCCCACGCGGTGGCCGAACATACGATCGCGCTCATTCTCACCCTCAACCGCAGCATCCATCGTGCCTACAACCGGGTCAGGGAGGGCAACTTCGCCCTCGATGGGCTGCTCGGCTTCGATCTGTCAGGCAAGACGGCCGGCGTGGTGGGAACGGGAAAGATCGGCGAGGTGGTCTGCCGGATTCTTACGGGGTTCGGCTGCACGGTTCTGGCCTACGATCCGCAGCCCAGTGCCGCCTGCGAGCAGATGGGCGTGCGCTATGTGCCGCTGGGGGAGTTGCTTGCGCTTTCCGACATCGTCACCTTGCATTGTCCGCTGACGCCCGCCACGCATCACCTCATCGACGCGCAGGCTCTAGGGCGCATGAAGCGTGGCGTTATGCTGGTCAACACAAGCCGCGGAGCGGTGATCGACACCAGGGCGGTTCTGCGGGGGCTTAAGGACGGCACCATCGGGTACCTCGGTCTGGATGTCTACGAGGAGGAGGCGGATCTGTTCTTCGAGGACCTGTCGCAACGCTTCATCGGCGACGATGTATTCGCTCGGCTGCTGACCTTTCCGAACGTGCTGATTACAGGCCACCAGGCGTTCTTCACGGAGGAGGCGCTGGCCAATATTGCCGAGACGACGATCGGGAACATTACATCCTTCGAGCGCACGGGGCAGGCTACGCACGAAGTCTCGGTGGAGAAGATCGCGCGGTAGAGACCAGAAGTCAGGGATCGCCGCTGGATGACCCAGAGCAGACATACCGCATTCAATCCAGTCGGTGCGCCATAGCGAAGGGCACCTTGATGGCACCGTCTCAAGCTTTCTTTCGACAGAATAGAGTCCAGGGAGGCCGGCCCAGTATTTCATCGCCGGTGATGAGCAAACTCGCAGCCAAGTCATAGCAGCCAAGTCATAGTTGCCGCCTTTCTTCGAGGGCGCGTCATGCAGTCCGCATTGGTCAGACCCATCAGGGTGTGGGTTGACCCTGCACACCCTGATGCATAAATGAGAATGAACGTTCATTCTCGCAACTTTGGAACTTTGTCCCTCTTGGCAGATCAGCAAACCTCCCTTGACCGGAAACCAGACCCGTCTGCTGAGCGTCAGACGCGGATCCTCAATGCCGCCGAGCGCTGCTTCGTCCGGTCCGGTTTTCACCGCACCACCATGCAGGATGTGGCTGCCGAGGCTGGAATGAGCCCTGGCAATCTCTACCGCTACTTTGGCTCGAAGGACGCAGTCGTTCTGGCTCTCGCCGAGAGGGACCGTGCCCGGATCGGCGAGGATTTCGCTGCATTATCCCGGCCGGGGGAGCTCCTGCCCTCCTTACGCTCCATTGCCCACAAGCATTTCGCCGAGGAGCCACGGGAGCGGGCCGTGCTGTGCCTGGAGATCTGGGCGGAGGCTACCCGCAACCGGTCGTTTGCCGCTATGTCGGAGGCGTTCGACAGAGACATATGCGAGCGCATGTGCGCCTTGTTCCGACAGGCACAGGCAGATGGGGCTATTGCGCCGGAGGTCGACCTGGAAGCCCTCGCGTCCTTGATCGTGACCATTGCCAACGGCCTCTTCGTGCGCCGGGCCGTGGATGCCACGCTGGATGCCGAGCGTGGGGTCTCAAGCCTGATGGCCGTCATTGAGTCGGCCTTTGCCGGGAAGATCAACCTAACACGCACCTGACATCGGGTGCCGGAGATAAGCGTGTCATGATGCGCAGGTTGCACAGTTTGGTGGCTGCCATGGTCTTTCTCCCTCTGGCAACGTTGGCCGCGCAGCCGCAGGGCGCTCCTGCGCCCGCGGTGTCCGTGACGCGCACCGCGGAACGGGAGATCACGGAGCGGGCGGTGGTCACCGGAACGCTTGTTCCTCGCGAGGAGGTCCTCGTCGCCCCGGAACTCGAGGGTCTGCGCATCACGGAGGTTCTGGTCGAAGAGGGGGATGTCGTCACGAAGGGGCAGGTTCTGGCCCGTCTGGCGACCGATCTTCTCGAAACAGAGCTGGCCCGTAACAACGCCTCCTTCGCCCGAGCGGAGGCAGGGGTCGCTCAAGCCCGCAGCCAGATCGTACAGGCCGAGGCCGCGCAGGTCGAGGCGGCTCAGGCCCTGGAGCGCACGCGCTCGCTCATCAAAGGCGGCAACACGACAGAAGCCCAGCTCGAGCAGCGGGTCTCCGCCGCCCGGGCTGCGGAAGGGCGCCTTGCCGCCGCCCGCGACGGACTGCGCATCGCCGAAGCCGAAAGGCAGTCTGAGGAGGCGCAGAAACGGGAGATTCAAGTTCGCCTCGCCCGTGCCGCGATCAAAGCGCCCCAAGCAGGGATCATCTCCCGCAAGAACGCCAAGGTCGGCGCCACTGCGACGGCGGCAGCCGACCCGCTGTTCCGCATCATCGCGAACGGCGAGATCGAACTCGAAGGGGAAGTGACGGAGACACAGCTTGTTCGCCTGCGCGAGGGCGCTCCCGCCCAGGTGAGCATCGACCAGGGCCGGGCGGTCGAGGGCCGCGTGCGCAACATCTCCCCGGAGGTCGATCGCACCACCCGTCTCGGTCGGGTGCGGATCGCCCTGCCTCGGGATCCTGCCTTGCGGATCGGGGCCTTTGCCCGCGGCACGGTCGAACTGGCCCGGACCAGGGGGGTGGCGGTTCCGCTCAGCGCCGTGCTCTACAGCGCCAAAGGCGCAGCGGTCCAAGTCGTGGTTGACGGCCGCATCGAGACGCGCCAGGTCCGCACCGGCCTCTCGGCCGATGGTTTCATCCAGGTCGAGGGTGTCAGCACTGGCGACCTGGTTGTGACCCGCGCCGGCAGCTTCCTGCGCGACGGTGACGTGGTCCGGCCGGTCCTGGCCGAGTCGGCGCAGGCTGAAGGAGTCCGGTGATGCAACTTAACGTCTCCGCCTGGGCGATCCGAAAGCCGATCCCGTCCCTCGTCCTGTTCATCGTGCTGATGATCCTGGGCATCTTCAGCTTCCAGGGGCTGCCGATCACGCGGTTCCCGAACATCGACGTCCCGCTCGTCACGGTCTCGGTCACGCAGGCCGGCGCCGCACCATCCGAGCTCCAGAACCAGGTCACCAAGCGGATTGAGGACTCGGTTGCCGGCGTCAACGGCGTCAAGCACATCACCTCGACGATCTCTGAAGGCATCTCGACCACGACGATCGAGTTCCGGCTTGAGATCAATTCGGATCGAGCGGTCAATGACGTGAAGGATGCGGTTGCCAAGATCCGCTCTGACCTGCCACGTACCATCGACGAGCCCGTCATTCAGCGCTTGGACATCGCCGGTCTGCCGATTGTCACCTATGCCGCCTCCGGCCCTGCCATGACGCCGGAGGAGCTGTCGTGGTTCGTCGACGATGTGGTGGCGCGCCAGCTTCAGAGTGTCCAGGGCGTCGGGCGCGTTGAACGCGTCGGCGGGGTCGAGCGTGAGATCCGTATTGAGCTGAAGCTTGATCGCCTGTTGGCGCTCGGCATCACGGCCGCAGACGTCAATCGGCAGCTGCGCCTGACCAGCGTCGATCTTTCCGGCGGGCGCGGCGAGGTTGGCGGGCAGGAGCAGTCGATCCGGACCCTGGGTGCCGCGCAATCCCTTGAAGACCTCTCTTCGACGAGTATCACCCTCCCGGGCAATCGAAAGGTTCGCCTCGATGAGCTGGCAGCCGTCACCGATACCGCCGCAGAGCCGCGCACCTTCGCACGGTTCAACGGTCAACCGGTCGTCGCCTTCGCCGTCACGCGCGCAACCGGCGCCAGCGACGCGACAGTGGGCGAGGCCGTCGCCTCCAAGGTAGCCGAGCTGGGACAGGCTCATCCGGATGTGCGTTTCGACCTGATCGACGACACCGTCGCTTATACGGTCGGTAACTACGAATCCGCCATGCACACGCTCATCGAGGGTGCCATCCTGGCGGTCATCGTGGTGTTCATCTTCCTGCGCGACTGGCGCGCCACCCTGATCGCGTCCCTGGCCTTGCCGCTCTCGGTGCTGCCCACGTTCTGGATCATGAGCACCATGGGCTTCTCGCTCAACCTGGTGAGCCTCCTGGCGCTGACCCTGGTCACGGGCATCCTGGTCGACGATGCCATCGTCGAGATCGAGAACATCGTGCGCCACATGCACATGGGCAAGTCGCCTTATCGTGCCGCGCTCGAAGGAGCAGACGAGATCGGCCTGGCGGTGATTGCGATCACGTTCACCATCGTTGCCGTGTTCGCCCCGGTCAGCTTCATGGGTGGAATCGCCGGGCAGTACTTCAAGCAGTTCGGCCTCACCGTCGCGGCCGCAGTCCTGATCTCGCTTCTGGTGGCCCGGTTGGTAACGCCGATGCTGGCGGCCTATTTCATGCGGCCTCACAAACAGGTCGAGCAGAAGGACGGGTTCATCATGCGGGCCTACACCCGCCTGGTGGGCTGGTCTGTCCGGCACAAGTTTATCACTTTCATCCTGGGGCTCTGCATCTTCGGAGCATCGCTCTGGTCGACCAATCTCCTGCCGTCGGCGTTCCTGCCGGAGGAGGATATCTCCCGCTCCCTCTTTGTGGCCGAGCTGCCGCCGGGATCGAAACTGAACGACACGCAGCAGGTGAGCGACAGGATCGCGGAGCGCCTGCGTGCCATGCCCGAGGTCAAGTCGGTATTCGTGAACGGCGGCCTTCAGCTTCCCGGCAAGAAGGAGGTGCGCCTGGCAACCTTCACGGTAAACCTCGTCCCGAAGGAGGAACGGTCCCTGCGGCAGCGCCAGTTCGAGGGGCGTATTGTCGACGAGTTCCGCGATGTGCCGGATATCCGCTTCTTCGTCCTCGGCGAGGGCGGACAACGCGGGCTTCAGCTCATCGTCAGCGGACCCGACCAGGATGTGGTGATCGAGACCGCGGCCAAGCTCCAGCGCGAGATGGCGAGCATTCCGACCGTTGAGAACCCCATGTCGACGGCGCCGCTCAACCGGCCCGAGATCCGCATCAGCCCGAAGCCGGACTTGGCGGCGGAGCTCGGAGTGTCGACCGACGTGCTGTCCGAGACGGTGCGGGTTGCGACGATCGGAGATGTCGGAGCCAATCTCGCCAAGTTCAATGCCGGCGACCGGCAGATCCCGATCCGCGTCCAGTTGCCGGAGGCGGTGCGCGGCGACCGCGCGCTGATCGATATCCTTAAGGTCCCGACCAAAAGCGGCGCCGCCGTCCCGCTCTCGGCCGTCGCCGATATTTCTTTCGGGCAGGGGCCGACCTCGATCGATCGCTACGACCGCTCCTTGCGCGTCGCGCTTGAGGCCGACATGCGGGGCACGGATGCACTCGGTGAGGTTCTGGAGGCCATCTACAGCCTGCCGACGGCCAAGAATCTCCCGCCGGGCGTAACCATCAAGCAGACGGGTGACGCCGAGGTCATGACGGAGGTCTTCACCTCGTTCGGCAAGGCCATGGGAGCCGGTATCATGATGGTGCTGGGCGTGCTGATCCTGCTGTTCGCCAACTTCCTGCAGCCGTTCACGATCCTGCTCTCGCTGCCCTTGTCGATCGGCGGCGCGATCATGGCGCTGGTGATCACGCAGAAAGCGATTAGCCTGCCGGTGGTGATCGGCTTCCTGATGCTGATGGGCATCGTGACCAAGAACGCGATCATGTTGGTCGACTTCGCCATCGAGGAGGTGGCCAGGGGTGTGGACCGCAAAACCGCCATCATCGATGCCGGACGCAAGCGGGCGCGGCCGATCGTCATGACCACGATCGCCATGGCTGCCGGCATGCTGCCGAGCGCGCTGGCGCTGGGTGCAGGCGGCGAATTCCGTGCCCCGATGGCAATCGCGGTGATCGGGGGACTGATCGTTTCAACCTTGCTGTCGCTGGTGTTCGTGCCAGCCTTCTTCATCCTCATGGACGACCTATCGCGTCTGTTTAGCCGCCTGTTCAGCCGCTTCATCGGTCCGAAGGACGAGCCCGTGCCGAGTGACTTCGATACAGCAGTGCCCGCGGTCCCACCACACGCTCCCTCAACCGCGCGTTCAAGGATCGCTGCCGAATGACGTCCCGGGCTGCACCGGGGCGGTAATGTCAAGGACTGAGGCCGGTGTCAGGCATCTGTCCGGCTGTGAGAACACGTAAATAAACAGTGTCCTGAATCGTGGTTTCCTGCAGGGCCTTGGCCAGCCGCCGCCCCGCATCGGCACCGGCGCCGGTATTGAGGCAATCCACGTCAAGATTTTGATCGACGAGACCTGCTCGGGGCGCCCCGGCCTACTAGTGGATAGGGCGAATACCTTTGAAGAGAGCCTCGATCGGTCGGCCCCGCGTCGTCAACGTCTTTCCATGATGACGTAGAGACCGGCCACCGGCCGCCCTGCCTCGAGCCGAATGTCGCTTTCCATAGTCTCCAGGATGGTGAAGTCGTCGGCTGCTGTCTTGAGATACTCAAGGGAGTGGGCGAAACGACCGGAGGGCTGCAGCGTGAAGCCGTCTCCCGCGGTGACCTCGATGCTCAAGGCGAACAGGCCCCCTTGCACCATTGCACCGGCCGCGGCGCGCAGGAGCGGTCCGAGATCACCAAAATAGATCAGCGAATCCGCGGCGAAGATGAGATCGAAGCGGTTGGGCGTCGCCTTGAGATAGGCCACAGCCTCCGATTTGACAAGCTCGGTGTATCCACCGCGATTGGCCGCCTCGGCCAGCATGCCTGACGAGATGTCGACGCCGGTCAGGGTCGGGCCGAGGGGCAGCAGTTCCGCAGCGGCAAGTCCGGTGCCGCATCCCAAATCGAGCATGTGCTTAAAGCCGGTCCGGTGCCTTGCCACCAGATTCGTCATCTGGCGCGGGCCATCGTATTGGAGTGTCGCGAGCAGTTTATTGTCGAACTGTGGCGCGAACTGATCGAAGTAGGTTTCAATGTACTCCGCAGGTGCGGCCGTCATGCTCCGCCCGAGGACGGCATCGAGCAGATAGCGCCGGACCGGGTCGTCGGGCTTCTCGGCAAGCCGCATCCGGCCGATCTCGGCGGCCGCTTCAAGGTGACCAGAGGCACTGAGAACGGAAAAGGCGTCCCGCTTAATAATGTCGAGATCCTCGTGGTCCTCGCCTGCAATCTCGTTGTAGTCTCGAAGGGCCTCCTCAACGCGGCCTTCGATCATAGCCTGGAATGTCGTGGCCCGCGCCCGCTTCTGCCGGGCTGCCGCATCGAGCGGCAACGTGAGCCGTGCCGCCTCGTCGAACGCTCTGGCGCAGTCCGCGAATTCAGATGCTATGAAGCACAGGTGCCCGAGGGCGTAATGGGCCAAGCCGTTGACGGGATCGATCGCGATAGACGTCCGCACGGCCGCCAGGGCCTCTTGGTAGAGCTTTTTCCTGAACATCAGAAGGCCAAGCCCAAGATGGGCAGCGGCGGCTTCCGGATTGAGAGCGGCCGTGCGACGGTATGCGTCTTCCGCCGTTTCGATATCGTCCAGCCGGTCCGCCACGCTGGCGAGCGTCTGCCAGGATTGTGCGTTGTACGGATTGATCTCAAGGGACGTCCGTATCGCCGTCAGCGCCTGCTCGTCGCGATCTGAGCCGCTGTAGACGCTTGCCAGATCGCGCCAGAGGTCAGGATCTCTGGGCGTGAGAGAGAGGGCGGCCTCAAAGCTTCGGGCTGCCGTATCGAAGCGTCCATTCTCCCAATGGACAAGACCAAGCTTCCGCAAGGCGGGGCCCGGATGCCCGCACTGATCGATGATGCGGCCGAAGTCCGGCAGGCTCGCCTGCAGGTTGGCCACGAGCGCCATCGTAACGCCGACGTCAGGAAGTTGAATGTTCCTCATGGAAAGGATCCGAATCTCATTGCGGGCTGAAGCCAAGTCACTGAGCAGAGGATCACACGTGTGGCTTTGCTGGGCCTTGCAGGCTAATGCGCTGGACTCTTGAGCCCGCGCATGAAGCGCCTCGTCACAGCCGTGGCTGTCGGTTCGGGGGCATTCTCGGCCTCGGTTTCGAATTTGCGTCTACATCTCGCTGAAGTGACGGAGCATCCGCTCCGTATTCGCCTCCAGGCCTGTAAAGTGCTGGAACGCCCCGATGGCCTGAAAGACAGCCATGCCGCCACCTGACATGGTGCGGCAGCCGCGGATACGGGCCTGGCGCAGCAGCTCCGTTTCAAGCGGGAAATAAACGATGTCGGCAATCCATAGGTCGGAGCGCAGGAGGTCTGGAGGGATCGCCATGCCGGGGTACTTTGCCATGCCCAGAGGTGTTGTGTTGACCATGCCATCGGCCGAACTCAGTGCCTCTTCGGGCGAACTGCCGGAGGAGGCGCGGCCTTTGCCGAACCGTTCACATAGGGCGGCGGCGAGATCTCTGGACCGGGCCTCATCTGTGTCGATGATAACGACTTCGCCCGTGCCAAGGGTGAGAAGGGCATGGGCGACCGCCGCGCCCGCGCCGCCGGCGCCGAACTGGACGACCCGGTCGCGGCGCACGTCCTCCAGTTCGCGCCTGAAGCTCTCGGCGAAGCCCCACCAATCGGTATTGTGGCCAGTGCGACGGCCGTCCTTCAGCACGACCGTGTTCACGGCCCCGAGCGCTTCCGCATCGGGCGACAGCTCGTCGAGAAGCGGAATCACGGCCTGCTTGCAGGGATGCGTGATGTTAAGCCCGGCGAAGCCGAAGCGCTGAGCGGCCGTGAGGATCTCCGGGAGCGCACCTGCATCGAGGCCTAGCGCCTCCAGGTCAATCAGCTTGTAGACGTAGCGCAAACCCTGCATTGCGCCTTCCCGCTCGTGGAGGGCAGGCGTCCGGGAGGCCTGAATGCCGGTGCCCACCAATCCTACGAGGAGGGACGGATGGCGCCATGACCCTGAATCTTCACCAGCCGGGGAGTGTGGTTCAGGTGAAGGGACCCTTGCCATGGGTTTCAAGCCTTCGCCGGAAGGGTGCCGATCATGTCGAGCATGGCTCCTACCGCAATTGGGTAGCCCCTGGTGCCAAGGCCTGCGATGACCGCAGTCGCTACCGGGGAGACGTAGGACTTGTGATAGATCTGCTCACGCTTGTGGATGTTCGAAATGTGCAGTTCGATAAGGGGGCCTGAAAACATCTTCAGGGCATCCATGATGGCCATGGAGGTGAAGGTGAACGCGGCCGGGTTGATGATGATGCCGCTGCCCTCGTCGATGGCCTCGTGCACCCATTCGATGATCTCGTACTCCCGGTTCGACTGACGGAAGACGATGGGATGATCCGGGGCGGCCTCCCGGCACATGGCCTCCACTCCGGCCAAAGTCGTTCGCCCGTAGATCTCGGGTTCGCGTGTTCCGAGGCGGTTGAGATTGGGCCCGTTGAGAATGTAGATCGGCTTGCTCATTGATATCTGTCTCTGAAGGGGAGCAGGCTCATCCTTGGTAGCCGAAAAGGCGGGGCAGCCAGAGGACGGTTTCGGGCACGAAGGTCAGGATCGCCAGAGCGGCCAGCATCGCAAAGAGGAACGGCATCACGTCCCTTACGATGGCGCGCAGCGGTGCCCCTGAGATGTTCGTCATGATGAACAGCAGCAGCCCGTAGGGCGGCGTAATCAGCCCGATCATGATGTTGATGACGACCACCACGCCGAAATGCACGAGGTCGATGCCAAGGGCCTGCGCTGTCGGTATAAACACCGGAACCACGATGAGCAGGATCGCCGTTCCCTCCAGCACACACCCTAAGAGAAGCAGCAGGACATTGACGAAGATCAGAAAGCCGACCGGTGACAGGTCCCAGCTTGCGAGCAGGGTCTTCACGCTTTCCGGAATGTTCTCCACGGTGACGACATAGTTGAACACGAGCGAGCCCGCGATCAGCATGCCGATCGACACGCTCGTACGAGCGCTGATCGCAAGCGATTTGTAGAAGCTGCGCCAACTCACGCTGCGGTAAAGTCCGGCCGAGATGAGAAGGGCATAGGCCGCTGCCACGGCGGCGGCTTCGGTAGGGGTCATCACGCCGCTGTAGATGCCGCCGAGCAGAACGACCGGCATCATCAGGGAGGGAAAGGCGTTCCAGGTGATCCGCGGCAGCTTGCGCAGGGGCACCGGCTTCTCGACAGGGAAGTTCCTGCGGCGCGCCGTGATGGCCACGATGATCATCTGGCCCAGCGCCATCAGCAGCCCCGGGATGACGCCGCCGAGAAACAGGAAGCCGATGGACGCGTCGGACACGAGGGCATAGAGCACCATCGGTATGGACGGCGGGATGATCGGCCCGATCACGGACGAGACGGCAGTCGTGGCCGCCGCGTAGCTCCGCGTATAGCGCCCGTCGCGGGTCATCATGGCCTGCATCATGCGCCCTGTGCCGGCGGCATCTGCGATGGCCGAGCCGGACATGCCGGCGAAGATGATGCTCTGCAGGATATTGACCTGGGCGAGACCGCCGCGGAACCGCCCCACCAGGGCATTGCAGAAGGTCATGAGCCGATCGGTCATGCTGCCGATGTTCATGAATTCCGCCGCCAGGATGAACAGGGGCACCGACAGGATGATGTAGTTGGAATACATGCCGTTGAGCAGTTGCTCGGCGGCGGTTCCCATGTCCAATCCTGCAAGCAGCAGGTAGAGGATGGAGCCCGCGATCATCGAATGGCCGATGGGCAGCCCGAGGAAGGCGAGCACCGTGATGGCGACGAGGGCGAGCGAAAAGGGGCTTGTCAGGTTCATACGCCGGAACTCGCCTTGGTGGGATCGAACTCGTCCGGTTCAACGCCTCGGAGCGCCTGCCAGGCGAGCCAGATGTAGCGGATGATCGTGGCTGCGGCGAACACGATGTAGATCGAGAACAGCCAGTCGAAGCGGATCTTGAGATAGCTCGTCTTCTCCACCTTCATGAAGGTTACGTAGTCGAGGACCGCCGGAAACGAGAGCGAATAGAGCGCGATCAGCACCACGGCGGTGATCAGCATCATCACGCGGCGAGGACCGGGCCCCACGGCTCCGTAGATGATGTCGAAGCGGATCTCCTCGCGTTCCGTGATGACGAACGAGGCGCCCCACAGCACGAGCCAGATCCAGAGGATCACGCTGATTTCGTGCGTCCAGCCGATCGGGAGGCCCAGAACATACCGAAAGACGATCTGCAGGAGGAAAGCCAGGAACATCGTGCCCAGCATGACGGCCGCAACATTCTCCGCGCGACGCGCGAGCCAGGAGCCGATTGTCCGCAATGACGGGGTCATGAAAGGTGTTCCTTCGCGAGAAGGCAAAGAGCGTCCATGAAAAGAGGGCCGCCGGGATGATGCGCCCGGCGCCCGAGGCATTCACCTTACATCGCGTTGATCTTGTCCAGCATGCCCGCCGGCCAGTTCTTTGCGAGATCGGAGGCCAGATACTTTTTCTGCGCGAAGTCGCGGAAGGCCTTCAGGTCGGGAGTATAGACCTCGAGCCCTCGCTCCTTGAACGAGGTTGCGAGCTGTGCCTCCTGCTTCAGGTGCTCCTGCGTGCTCCACTCGATCGCCTTGTCGGCGGCGGCCTGGAAGGTTGCCTTCTTCTCCGGCGAGAGGGAATCCCATACCTTGTTGGATACGGCCAGAAGATCGAAGCCGACGAGGTGGGAGGTGAGGGCGATCTGCGACATCACCTCATAGAACTTCATGTTCTGCACGTTCGGCAGCGGGTTGTCCTGCCCGTCGATGGCACCGGTCTGCAGTCCCGTATAGACCTCCGCGTAGGCCATCGGCGTGGGGTTCGCACCTAGGGACTGTCCGAGGAACTGCCAGGCATCGCCGCCCGGCATGCGCAGCTTGATGCCGGCCAGATCCTCAGGCTTGTTGATCTTCTTGTTGGGCTTCAGGCCCACGTGGCGGGCGCCGAAATAGGTGGGGCCGAGGATGTGGATGCCGAGCTTCTCCGAGGCCATCTTCTTCAGCTGTTGGCCCACATCGCTGGCAAACACCTTCTTCAGGTGGTCCGCATCACGGAACAGATAAGCCGAGGTGACGATGGACCATTCCGGAATCTGGTTCGAGATGTCCTGCGGGGCGATGTTGCCCATCTCGAGGTTGCCGCGCTGCATGGCAACAAGCTCGGTGCCCTGCTTGAACAGGGTGCCGCCATAATAAGGCTGAAGGTGGAAGCCCTGGGCTTTCACCTCCTCACCGAACTGCTTCATCATGTTCGCCCGGATGTCCTGCTCCGAGAACACGGCCGAAAATCTCAGGTTCGTGGGAGCTTGTGCGGCGGCCGGGCCAGCCGTGCCCCACGTCAGAAGGGCTGCACCCGCAGCCATCAGGACACGCCGATTGATATCAAATCCCATGGTTTCCTCTCCTTCAAATTGCTGCGCATGACCCTGCGTCTTGAGGGCACTATCCGCTCCGATTTTTGCAAAATCAATAGGCATTACTGAAATCATATGATATTTTGCATTCTAACATATGCTTCTGCCTCTATCTGAAGGGGTAGAGCGTTCCTGGAGGGGTCTCCATGCTGGCTCAGGAGAAGGCAAAAGCCCGATGAGCATCGAATTGATGGCCACATCCATTGCGGATCGTGCCTATGACCGCATCCGGGGCGACGTCGTCTTCGGGCGCTTGGCCCCCGGGCTGCGCCTGCGGCTCGACCGGCTCGCTGAAGCCTATGGAGCAAGCGTCAGCACCCTGCGGGAAATCCTGAGTCGGCTCTCTTCGGAGGGACTGGTCATCGCCGAGGGCCAACGGGGTTTTCGGGTCGCGCCCGTCTCTCCGGCGGGTTTCGAGGATGTCGCGGCGATGCGGCTGCTGCTTGAGACCTACGCGCTGCCCCTGTCCTTCACGGCTGGCGATCTGGAGTGGGAAAGCCGGGTCGTGGCTGCTCATCACAAGCTTGCCTTCATGGAGCGGCGGATGCTGGCCGGGGACCAAAAAGGAATGGAGCTCTGGAAGCGCTACGACCGTGAGTTCCATCAGACCCTGATCGAGGCCTGCGGCTCACAGACTCTGCTCGACCTCTATGGCGGCGTCTTCGACCAGTATCTGCGCTACCAGATGGTGGCTGTCGTCTTCCGTGGGGAGATCGCCGCGGAGGAGCACCGAACGTTGCTCGATTGCGCCCTGACGCGCAATGCCGAGAAAGCCTGCACGGTGCTCACACAGCATGTGAACGGATGCGTGGCCTACACGCTGGAGAGCGGGGCGCTGACATGACAGACGATACGCTCGCGATCCCGCAATCCGGCACAGTCGGGGAAAGTGCCTACCAGAAGATCCGGTCCGATATCGTGTTCGGCCGCTTGGCGCCCGGCAAGAAGCTGAAGCTTGAACGCCTCAAGGCGGATTACGGCGCCAGCGTCAGCACGCTTCGCGAGATCCTGAACCGCCTTCAGTCCGAGCGGCTCGTGGTGGCCGAGGGCCAGAAGGGCTTCGAGGTAGCTCCCGTGTCGATTGCGAACCTGAGGGAGATCGCCGCGCTGCGGCAGCTTCTCGAATGCCGGGCTCTGGAGCAGTCGTTCCGGGCCGGCGACATGGAATGGGAAGGTCGTGTCGTGGCCGCCCACCACCGGCTCGCCCGAATGGAAGAGCGGATGGCCCAAGGGGACAGATCCCATACCGAGGAATGGAAGCGCTACGACTGGCAGTTCCATCAGGCACTCATCTCCGCCTGCGGGTCGGCGATGCTGATCGACAACCATGCGGCGGTCTTCGACAAGTATCTGCGCTATCAGATGATTGCCCTGAGCTATCGCGGCGACATTGCCGCCAGTGAACATGCCGAGCTTCTGGAATGCGCCCTGGCGCGAGACGCCGCGCGCGCCTGCGAGGTGCTGAGGCGCCACGTAGCCGGGGGCGTCGAGCATGCGCTGGCGACCGGAACCATCAGCTGACACGAGAAGGAGCCGGCCGGATCGGCACAGGCTCCCGACCACAACCGAGGAAACGGACCGACGAGCATGCGCACCGCCATCGCCACCGTCTGCCTGAGCGGCACCCTGACCGAGAAGATTGAGGCCATCGCGGCCGCGCAGTTCAAGGGCGTGGAGATCTTCGAGAACGATCTTCTCTCCTTCAACGGCACCCCGGCGGATGCCCGGCGCATGATCGAAGGGCTCGGGCTCGAGACGATCACCTTCCAGCCGTTCCGTGACTTCGAAGGCATGCCCGAGCCGCAGCGCTCGAAGGTATTCGCCCGCGCCGAGCGCAAGTTCGATGTTATGCAGGAACTCGGCTGCGACCTCCTGATGGTGTGCAGCAATGTCTCCCCGGACTCGCTCGGCGGGATCGAGCGCGCCGCTGCGGATTTCCATGAACTTGGCGAACGTGCCGCCAGGCGGGGCTTGCGCGTGGCCTTCGAGGCGCTCTCCTGGGGGCGGCACATCCACGATTATCGCGATTCATGGGAAGTCGTGCGGCGTGCGAACCATCCGGCTGTCGGACTGGTGCTCGACTCCTTCCATGTGCTGGCACGGGGAACGGGCCTTTCGGCGATCCGATCCATCCCGCCGGACAAGATCTTCCTCGTGCAGATGGCCGATGCGCCGAAACTCGACATGGACTACCTGTCCTGGAGCCGGCATTACCGCTGCTTTCCGGGACAGGGCGACCTGCCCATCGAGGATTTCATGGACGCGCTTCATGCGACAGGATTCGACGGGCTCCTGTCCCTCGAAATCTTCAACGACCGCTTCCGGGCGGGTTCCACGCGCAGCGTCGCCGTTGATGGTCAACGCTCCCTGATCGGCATGCTCGACGAACTCCGTCGGCGCACAGGCGCGGCTCTTCCCGATGTCGACGCTCTCCCGCCCAAGGCCCTTTGCTCCGGTGTCGAGTTCGTCGAATTCGCCGTGGACGAGCGGAGCGCCGTTGGATTGGAGCATACCTTAAGCGGTCTCGGCTTTCAGAAAGCAGGCCTTCACCGCTCGAAGGCGGTGACCCGCTGGCGGCAGGGCGACATCAACGTTGTCGTGAATGCCGACAAGAAAGGCTTCGCCCATTCCTTCAACATCACGCATGGCACCGCCATCTGCGCCTTGGCTCTGCGTGTCGATGATGCGCCAGGGACTGTCGACCGCGCCGGCACGCTCCTCGATCAGCCCTTTCAGCAGCCGGTGGGGCCGGGCGAGATGAACATACCGGCCGTTCGCGGTCTTGGCGGCAGCCTTCTGTACTTCGTCGATCAGAAGTCGGGGCTGGACCGACTATGGGAGGTCGATTTCGAGCCAGTCGCTGCAGACGACTATGTCGGTGCCGGGCTGACGTCGGTCGACCATGTTTCCCAGTCGATGCATTATGAGGAGATGCTGACCTGGCTCTTGTTCTACACATCCCTTCTTGATGTTCGGAAAACGCCGGTTCAGGCGGTGATCGACCCTGGCGGAGTGGTGCAAAGTCAGGCCATAGAGACCCATGACGGCTCCCTTCGCCTGATCCTCAATTCCTCCCAAAGCCAGCGCACCCTGTCGTCACGGTTTCTGAATGAGCTCTTCGGGTCGGGCATCCAGCACATCGCGCTTGCGACCGAGAATATCTACAGCACCGTCGAGCGCCTCAAGGAGCGAGGTGTCGATCTTCTGCCGATCCCGGAGAACTATTACGATGATCTCGAGGTGAGAACTGATCTCTCTGCCGAGGATGTGGAGCGGCTGCGCGCCAACAACATCCTGTATGATCGGGAGGGCGGAGCCGAGTATTTCCAGGCTTATACAAAAACCCTGGAAAGCGGGTTCTTCTTCGAGATCGTGGAACGACGGGATTACCGGGGTTACGGCGCCGCGAATGCTCCCATCCGCCTTGCATCCCAGACGCGTCTCGCTGTAGAAGCAACACCCTCCGGGCTCTGACATACGATAAGCTGATGGCGTATGTCAGAGCCCGGGTTCAGCCTTCAAGGCAATCCGTAGAATCGTTGAGCGGTGCCTCCAAAAACGGCGCTCTTGTGCTCCGGAGGCAGATGGGTGGTGAGTTCCTGCGCCAATTGCCACCATTGAACATAGCTGCTGCGCAAGGTGCAAACTGGCCAGTCGCTGCCGAACATCAGCCGCTCTGGCCCAAACAGAGCGAGAAGCGCTTGGGAGACAGGCTTGAGAGCCGCTTTTGATGTCTGCCCTCGGCACTCGGTCACAAGGCCGGACAATTTGCAATGCACATGAGGGATATCGGCCAGCTGGGCCAGATCCCTCTGCCAGGAGCCCAGGTGCTCACCGATCGGCGGCTTGGCGCCATGGTCGATGACAATCCTCAAATCCGGGTGGCGCTCGATCAGCCGCAGGAGATTGGGCAGGTGTTGCGGGAGGACAAGCGCATCGAAGCACAGGCCGAGATCGACAAGTGCCCTGTAGACGGGAGTCAACTCGGCCGTGAGCATCCAGCCATCGTCCGGGATGTCCTGCAGCATGGGGCGGATACCCCGAAGCAGCTTGTTGGATGCCAAGCGTTCAAGCTGGTCCACAGCATCAGGTGCCAGCATGTCGACCCAGCCGACAACGCCTTTGATCCTAGGCTCGCTCTCCGCGACCGATAGAAGATAGCGTGTTTCGTCAAGGGTGGGAGCCGCCTGAACCAGGATCGCGTAATCGATGCCAGCCTGTTCCCAGGATGCTCGGACGTCCTCAACCGTGAAGTCGCGGTAGATGACAGGAAGGTCAGGGGTCAGCCAGCCGTAGTCCCCGCGCGACAGCTGCCAGACATGCATATGAGAGTCGATGCGCGGGGGATGGCTCATCTTTCACCTGCAATCGGCGGAGGGTGGCTGCATGGGGAGCGGGAGAGGGGATCACCCCTCTCCCGAAGGCTGGATCTTAATCGTACAGAACGGTTGCGATCTTCGGATCGCTCATGTTCGACTTGTCGTAATAGAAAAAGCCGGTGTCGATCACCTTCTCCAGTTTCTCGCCCTTGAGGGCCTTCACGGCCGCCTCGACTGTCTTGTAGCCGATGCCAACCGGGTTCTGGGTAATGGCGCCCGCCATGAGGCCGTCCTGGATTGCCTGCTTTTGCTGCTTCCCGGAATCGTAGCCGATGATGACGATCTTGCGGTTCATCTCCCTGGCGCCGTTGACCACGCCGATGGCTGAACCTTCATTGGCGCCGAAGATGCCCTTGAGGCGCGGGTTCGCCTGGAGGATCGACTTCGTGATCTCCGTCGACTTGAGGTGATCGCCGGAGCCGTATTGGACGCTCACGATGTTGATCTTCGGGTATTTTTCCTTGACCCGGTTGACGAAGCCGTCGCGCCGATCGATGCCCGTTCGGCTCGTCTGGTCATGTACCACGAGAGCGACGTCACCTTCTCCGCCGATCAGTTCTGCCATCTTGTCGGCGGCCAATGCCGCGGCCGCAAGATTGTTCGTGGTAGCCGTCGTCACCGGAACGTCGCTGTCGACGCCGGAGTCGAAGGCGACGACCGGGATCTTGGCGGCCTGCGCCTTGCGCAGGAGCGGGATTGCCGCCTGGCTGTCCAGTGCCGCGAAGCCGATCGCTTTCGGGTTCTTGGCGAGTGCGGCCGAGAGCATGTCGATCTGCTTGTCGACCATGGTCTCGCTGTCCGGGCCTTCGAACGTGATGCGAACGTTATGCTCCTTGGCAGCCTGCTCGGCTCCGGCCTTCACGGCCTGCCAGAACTGATGCTGGAAGCCCTTCGAGACGAGGGGGATATAGACTTCCTGGGCCGCTGCGGGACCCGAAAAGCCGATGAGCGCTCCGATGCTGATGGCACCGATCAGATTGCGTCTGCTCCACATCTGTTCCTCCTGGATATCGTTCGTTGTTGGCCCCGACTGTCCGGGGTTCGAATGTACTGGATAGGTGAGTGTTGTTGCGGTTTCGTCTGCTCCTTTCATGATGACGACAGGCGAGGGGCCCTAGCTCTTGCGGCGCAAGATGTCGGCATAGACGGCGAGAATGATGATGATCCCCGTCACGACGGTCTGCCATTCCTGGGCGACCGAGAGGATCCGCAGGCCGTTCGTGAGTACGCTGATGATCAATGCGCCGATGATCGTGCCGAGAATGGTCCCGCGACCGCCGCTGAGCGACGTGCCGCCGATGACCACGGCCGCAATGGCATCGAGCTCATATCCTTGTCCGAGGGCGGGCTGTGCGGAATTGAGCCGGGAGGCGATGATGAGTCCGGCAATGCCGCAGATCCCGCCCGAGACGGTGTAGACGATGATCTTCCAGAAATCGGTATTCACGCCCGAGAGGCGCACCGCCTCCTCATTCGAGCCGAGGGCGAAGGTATAGCGGCCGAAGGCCGTGCGTGTGAGAACGAGGCTTGAGACGATCGCAACGACGAACAGGATCAGGACGCCATTGGGGATCGGCAGGAAGGGCAGGACGACTCCGATCAGGGATTCCTGCGAGATCATCGAGAAGTTCGGGGTATCGTTGAAATAGATCGGCCTGGTTCCCGAGATCACGAGGGCAAGGCCCTTCAGCAGCATCATCATGCCCAGGGTTGCGATGAATGGCGGGATCTTCATCTTGGCAATGAGGGTGCCGGAGACCGCCCCGCTGAGGGCGCCCGCAGCGATGGCCGCGAGGATGCCCAAAGGCATAGGCAGGCCCCAGTAGGTCAGGACCACTCCTGCGATGACGGCGCAGAACGTCATCAGGGTGCCGACCGACAGATCGATTCCGCCCGTGATGATGACGAAGGTTGCAGCGACTGCGAGAATGCCATTCACGGCCGTCGCCTGCAGGATGCCGATGAGGTTGTCGCTCTGCAGGAAATTTTCTGACGCGATGCTGAAGACGGCCATCAGAGCGATCAGGCTGGCGAAGGCCAGGATCTTCTGCCAAGCCCCCTGGCTCAGCACTGCGGGCCTGACGATGGTCCGGGTACCTTTTTCTACGATGGTCGTCACGTGGTTGATCCCCCAGTCGCCGCGTTCGGGCTGTCCGCCGTCAGGCTATGCCGTTGTGTTGCCAAGCGCATAATGTCCTCCTGGGTCGCTCCCTCGCCTGGGAGTTCACCCGTGAGCCGCCCCTCGCACATCACGGCGATCCGGTGGCTCATTCGCAAAATCTCGGGCAGCTCGGATGAGATCATCACGATGGCCCGGCCTTGTGCGGCAAGGGTGTTCAGGAGCTTGTAGATCTCGTTCTTCGCGCCGACATCAATGCCGCGGGTCGGCTCGTCGAAGAACAGGATTTCGCAGTCCCGCGCGAGCCACTTTGCGATCACGATCTTCTGCTGGTTGCCGCCTGAGAGGAACCGCACCTCCTGAGCATCCGAAGGCGTTTTGATCCGAAGCTGCTTGATGTACGAGCGGGCCGTCTCCCGGATCGCTCGCGCCCTGAGGATCATGTTCAGAGAGAGGAACTTGCTCAGGCATGGCATGACGATGTTCGCCGCCACATCCATCCCGGTTGCCAGTCCAAAACGCTTCCGGTCTTCTGACAGATAGCCGATGCCTAGGCGCACGGCGTCCTTGGGCGAGCGGATCGTGACGGGCCGGCCCCTGACGATGATATCTCCGCCATCCAGCGGATCGGCTCCGAAAATTGCCCGCGCGACCTCCGTGCGGCCGGCTCCCATCAGGCCTGCAAATCCGAGGATCTCACCCTTGCGCAGCTTGAAGCTGACGTCTTGGATCGCATTGCTGCGGCGGAGATTACGGACCTCGAGCACCACGTCATGGTTCGACAGGTCGGGAACGTCCGTCTTGGTCTCGGTCAGGCTGCGCCCGACCATCATCGAGATGATCGTGTCGACGCTGGTGGAGGCGGTTGGGACCGTGCCGACATATTCACCGTCGCGCATGACCGTGACCCGATCCGAGATCTCCTTCAGTTCATCCATCTTGTGGGAAATGTAGACGATGCCGACGCCCTGAGTTTTGAGTTGGCGGATGATGCCGAACAGCTCCGCGATCTCCGCTTTGTTCAAGGCAGCCGTCGGCTCGTCCATGATCAAGACTCTCGACCGGAAGGACAAAGCCTTGGCGATCTCGACCATCTGCTGCATGGCGACCGTGAGCTCGCCGACCTCGGCACGGGGGTCGAGTGCCAAATTCATGCGCGAGAAGATATCGGCCGTTGCCCGGTTCAGAGCCCCCTCGTCAAGAAGGAGGCCTTTGGCCCGTTTGGGTTCTCGGCCGATGAAGATGTTCTGCGCGGCGGTGAGTTCATTCATCAGGTTGAGCTCCTGATGAATGATGCTGATTCCGAGATCCTGCGCGGCCCGCGGCGATGAAATATCGACGGGTTCGCCTTCAATGAGAATCTCGCCTGCATCTTTCCGGTAGATGCCCGCGAGCACCTTCATCAAAGTCGATTTGCCGGCCCCGTTTTCTCCCATGAGGGCGTGGACTTCGCCTGGAAGCAGTTCGAAACGGGCTTTCTTGAGAGCCTTCACGCCGGGAAATGATTTGTCGAGATCCCTGATGGTGACAAGCGGCGTCATGAGCAGCGCCTCATTTGTCCCTGCATCACATAGGGTTGCAGCCGGGAACCCGGACATGGATTTGAGGCAGTATTCGAAGAGACGAGGCTCGAAGCCTCCGTGCGCAGCCAGACGACAATCGGGCAGCCCCAGCCCCAAATCGTTGCGGACGCCAACAGGACGTCGTCCTGCTCCTGCATCTGCTCCTCCCGACCGCCCCCTGTAACGGTCCGCACCCATGAAGCTGTTCTACAGGGCTCCTTTGGGTCTCGGCTCGGATCGAAAGCTCAAAAGGCTTTTCTTGCAAGGATGATATTCATGAACATCAGAGGCAGGCAACTAAAATGTTAGTGGGAAAAAGGGCATACAATAGTGTTGCAACAGGATTTGATTTTTTCCCCAGTGGCGCGCCTGGTGTCTCGTCGCTTGCCTGCCCGGAGGCGGCGCCATAGGCTTGAACCTATTCGTCCCTGGGCTCGGATCGAAGCTGCCGAGAGACGTGAACGGAGTGATCAGATGCCCATCGACCCGCTTCAGAAGACCCCGCTCGGACGCACGGATCTCTCGGTATCACGGATCTGCTTCGGAACCTCGTCTTTGGGGGATATGCCCGGAACCTACGGCTATGACGTCAGTGAGGATCGAGCCCGTGAGACCGTGCGGGCCATCTTCTCGGGGCCGGTGAACTTTCTCGATACGTCCCGCATCTATGGTTTTGGCCGCAGCGAGGAACGGATTGGCGATGTGATCCGCGAGCGTGGGGGATTGCCGGAAGGATTCGTGCTCTCGACCAAGCTGGATCGCGATCCGGAAACCAACCGGTTCGATGCCTCACAGGCACGCCGATCTCTTGAGGAAAGCCTCAGGGCGCTCGGCCTCGACCGTCTCGACCTTCTCCATCTTCATGATCCGGAGCACGCCGACTCGCTGGAAGCCACCACAGGCGCTCAGGGAGCTCTCGCCGAGCTGTTCCGGATGAAGGAGGAGGGGCTGGTCAAAGCGGTCGGTCTGGCCGCAGGGCCGGTCGACGTCATGATGCCGCTCCTGCGTGACTGGAGCTTCGACGCGATGATCACGCACAACCGCTTCACTCTGGCAAATCGCAATGCCGAAGCCATGATCAGCTTCGCCCATTCGAAAGGTATTGCCGTTCTCAACGCAGCACCCTACGCGGGAGGTGTCCTGGCGAAGGGTTCCGACTCCTATCCACGCTATGTTTATCAGGAGGCTTCGGAGGATGTCCTGGACCCGATCCGCCAGATCGAGTCCGTCTGCGCCAAGCACGGTGTTCCGCCCGGAGCCGTCGCCCTGCAGTTCTCGATGCGGGACGAGCGGATCACCTCGACGATCTGCGGCGTCAGCAAACCAGAACGGGTTGCTCAGACGCTCGAGTGGGCACGCTGTCCGATTCCGCAATCCGTCTGGGACGAATTGGCATCCCTCACTTATTCGACCGACGATCCCGAGGCGAGCCGCCAGTACAATCCAGGATAATCCACCATGCTCAAGAACATCGATCCTCTCCTGTCTCCCGATCTGCTGATGGTGCTGCGCTCGATGGGGCATGGCGACGACATCGCCATTGTCGACGCCAACTTCCCGGCGGCCTCGATGGCTCGGCGTCTTGTCCGGCTCGACGGGCTGACGGCGACCGACGTCACGAATGCGATCCTGTCCGTGATGCCTCTCGACGATTTCGTGCCGGAGGCGGCCTGGCGCATGGAGGTTGTGGGCGACCCACAGGCGGAACAGCCTATCTTCGATGAGTTCCGCGCCATTATTGGGCGTCATGAAGGCTCGACCTTCCGTCTCGCGAGCCTTGAGCGCTTCGCCTTTTACGAGGGGGCCAAGGCGGCCTTTGCAATCGTATCGACGGGCGAAAGAAGGCTCTATGGAAATATCATCCTGAAGAAAGGTGTTGTCCGCGATCGATGATGTTGGCCGGCTTCCCCACCGGGTTTTGGACCGGGTGTCCGGGTGGGTGAAAGCGACTTCAGCTTCTCTTATCGAATTCGGTTGTGGCAATCTGCCGGACAGCCCTGTCGGCATAAAGTTGAAGTTCCGCCTTGTCGCCTCGGGAGAAGGAACGGGGTTTCGCGTCGATCAGGCACAAGGCACCCAGCCTTATGTTCTTCAAAAAGATCAACGGAGCTCCTGCATAAAACCGGATGAAGGGTGCCCCGGTCACGAAGGGGTTATCCCTGACACGGTCGTCAGCCAAAGCGTCCTCGATGACGAAGACCTCGTCGCTCAGGATCGTATAGTTGCAAAACGCCACGTCCCGCGGCGTTTCGCCCGCCTCCAGACCCTGCGCTGCCTTGATCCGTTGCCTTGCCTTGTCCAGCAGGGTGAGCGTGCAGATCGGAACCTCGAAGTGTTGTCGGGCCTCTTCGCAGATCGTGTCGAGCGCCGGATCTGCCCTGGCATCGAGAGCGCCTGTCTCAAGAAGGGTTCTTAGTCGCTCCTCCTCATGAGGACCTGTAGGGAAGGACATTGCTATGGATACCAACTGCTTCTTTCCTGAAGCCAAGTCTAAGGAGACGGTACTGGAGCATCAGAAGGCCGGAAGCTCCGTCAGTGTAGAGGCCGCTCTATTTTGATCATAAATCATAAGCGTTTACAGTAACCCATCCGTATTAATCAGTTCCTATGCGGAGACCCGAGAGTTCTGAACCAGTCTGCCGTCCACTCAGGAGGGCATCTCTGACTCCGTGCCAAGCTTGCTTCCTTCGAGCTGCCCGATCGAACAGAAGCGGCCGCTGCGGGGCGCCGTCGAGCCGGGGCCTGAAGCCGTTCAGCCAAGTTCGGCCGTCAGACAGCCCCCATGTGCTCACCGCAAGGACGTCAGCCTCCGCGAGGACGAGCTCGAGATAGGACCGATAGGTCTCGGCCACGATCGCGTCTCGCTGCTTCCGGTCACGGGGGCAAAGGTGATCCGACACGTCCATCTCGGTGATCATGACGCTCAGGCCCATAGCCCGGACCTCCCGGAGAAAGCGGCGAAAGTCCGGATGGTCCCGGGGCTGCTCCAAGGCCGTCAGGTGAGATTGGACTCCGAGACAGGCAATCGGAGTGCCCCTGGCTTTTTCCCGCTCGAGCAGGGCCAGCATCTGCCGTCGTTTTCCTTCAGCCGCGGGAGAGTCGTATTCGAGTCCCATTTCGTTGAGGACGAGAATGGCGTTGGGGTCCAGGAGCGCTGCCTCTCTGAAGGCGATCTCGATGTAGTCAGGGCCGAAGGCCGCGAGAAAGCGCGTCTCACGCAAGCCATCCCTCCGGCCATGGTCAAGCTCTAGTGACTCATTCACGACATCCCATGAATGCAACTGCCCAGCATACCGGGCCGCGGTGCTCGTCAGGTGGTTCAGGGCGGCTTCCCGAAACTGCTTGTCCGAAGTCATCTGAAGGCCTTGCGGAACGGCTTCATGCCACCAGAGAGTGTGCCCGTGGACTGCCAGAGCATTGTCCGCAGCGAAGGAAATCAGCTGGTCGGCGGCGGAGTATTCAAGGTTTTCTTGGACCCTGCAGACGGCATCCCATTTCAGCTCGTATTCTGGCGTAATGATAGAACAGTTGCCCAGGATCGCTCTGGTGATGGGTTGCGACAGAAGGTCGGAGGAGCACACAGCGGTGCCGAAAAGCACGCCGTTTTGGGCAGCGGCGCTCGACAAGCTGCTCTTCTTTGGCTCATGGTGCATTCTTATTCCCTGCCTGAATGATATCACAGGCGACTTTCCATCCAACGCGATACCTCTATAGACCTCACTTATGAAGATCCGACACATTCTGCTGATTCTGACGGCATTCCTTGGGGCTGCCTTGCTGATCGCTGTCGCGTTCCAGATTCGTGACGAGCTGCTCGGCTATCAGACGGCGGAACGGATGGCGGCGTCGAATACGGTAAGGGAGAGGCTCCTGCTCGGGACGGCTGCCCTCGCGAGCGAGCGCAGCCAGACATACGTGCTGTTGATCGGGCAGAGGAACGGAGCCAGCGGCATCATGGAGCTGCGCGACGTACGGCGACAGGTAGACGATCTGTTGAATACGGCCGAGCGCGAGATCACAGCCACCCAGGCATCTTTGAGCAACACCAGCAGCAGCCTCGCCACAGTTTCGCGCATCCGCCGGGAGATCGACGCCCTGCGGCAGCAGGCAGATGGGTTGATCGGACTTGCAGAGGGCGGAAGAGGCGAGGAATTCGCCCCACACTGGTTCCAGGAGGCCACTCGCCTTGTTGAGGAGTTGCAGTCATCCCGGATGACCATTCTGCAGCGCGAGAGGCCGCTCGACCCGGCTCTCAGAACCGAAGCGAACCTGAGAGCATTTGGCGCCATCCTCAGCGAGAGCATCGCTCGCAACCAAGCACTGATGAGCCGGGCCCTCGAGAACCCGTCCGAGATCAGCGGGCTCGAGGTTGACGCAATCAGTCAAAATGCCGGCCGCGCGGCACTGGCCTGGGAGCTCATTGATGGCCAGATGGTCGTGCCGTTGAGCGAGAGCGTCAAGGGGGCCGTATCAGGCACCCATGAGAACTACAGCTCGACCTTTGCGCCGCTTCAAAGATCTCTGATCGCGGCACTTCTTGGACAGGTGCCGCCCGCCCTGGGCCCTGGGGAATGGTACGACTTGACCGGAAGGACGCTGAGCAACATCGCTCTGATGCAGCGGGAGCTTCTTCGCAGTACGCGGGAGCGCCTCGATGCGGAGCTCAGCCGGACCCGAAGGTCTGTCGCCCTTTGGTCGGCCCTGCTCCTGCTGGGGGCTGCTGCCGTGCTCGCCAGCATCATGGTCGTACGCCGGAGGGTGGTCCGGCCGTTGGAGAGCCTCAGTCAGGCCATGCTCAGGCTGGCTGACAACGATCTGGAGATCCCCTTGCCTCGTCTGGCCAGGGCTGACGAGATCGGCGAGATGAACGATGCGCTGAGAGTCTTCAAGGCGAATGCCATTCAGCGGCAGAGAACCCAGAACGAGAAGCAGGTCCTGCATGCCCGTCTCCGGGATGCCTACAGCCAGCTTCGGAAGGACCTTGAGGCTGCCGCCGTCATCCAAAGGACGATGCTGCCACCGTCCGCCCGAATTGACGGAGTGGAGTATCACGGCCTGTTCCGGCCCTCGAGCCTCATCGCCGGCGATACCTATAACGTGGTGCGGCGTACCGATGGCGCAATCGGTTTCTTCCAAGTCGATGTTGCGGGCCATGGAGCGGCGGCGGCGCTGGTGTCCGTCGCCTGCCACCATGCTCTTTCGCAGGCGATCCTGACCCGGACACAGGGGACGCCGCTGGAGGAGATTGTCGTACAGATCAACGAGGAGTGGCCGGAGGATCTGCCGTACTTCACGATGATCCTGGGGGAGATCGACTCCCGCTCCCGGCGCGCCAGCATCATTCAGGCGGGACATCCGTCACCGTTGGTGATCCGCTCCGATGGCGCCGTCGAGATGATCGGCGAGGGAGGATTCCCCGTCGGGATGTTGCCTGCCGCCTCTTATGAAAGGCTGGAATTCGACCTGGGCCCGGGAGATCGCCTCTTCATCTACTCTGACGGGCTGGTCGAGGCTGAGGACCAAAGTGGCGAGCAGTTCTCCGAGGTCAGGCTGCGCACGTTCGTGCGCGACGCCGCGGCAGAACCAAGTGCCATTCTGCTTGACAGGCTCAATGAGGTCTTGCGGAACTGGCGGAGCACTGAAACCCTGGACGACGACCTGAGCGTTCTCATGCTGGAGCGCTCTGCCGAAAGGATGCCTGCGAATGCTGTCCACTGATCTACGCAATAATGTTCTCGTTGTCCGGGTTGAGGAGAAGCGGATCGATGCCAGCAGGGCTCCGGCATTCAAGGATGAAATGACAAGGTGCATCGAGGCCGGGCAGAACCAGCTTGTTCTCGACCTGAGCCGGGTCGATTTCATCGACAGCTCCGGCCTCGGGGCTCTCGTCTCCTGCCTTAAGCGCCTCGGGCCGAGGGGGAGCCTGGCGGTTGCGGGCGCTACCGGAGCGGTCAGCCGCCTGTTCACCCTGACCCGTATGGATCGGGTTTTCGCTCTTCATCCAGACGTGGATACCGCTGTCGAACAGCTTTCCGCCTGATCCCCCGCCGCCAGAGCGCAGAAAGAGCCACGATGGTTTCCTCCATCAGCCTCTCAATCGACAGCGACCTCGACAAGGTGTCGCTCCTTGCCCGCGCGGTTCGGGCCCTGTGCGAGGATCTGCTGAGTCCGGAGGATCAGGACGCGGTGGAACTCAGCCTCGTGGAGGCCATCAACAACGTCATCAAGCATGGGTACCATGGAGAGCGTGGCAAGGACGTCCAAGTGGCGGTCGGGCTTCAGGCGGATCAGGTCGTGATCGAGATCATCGATCATGCTCCCCCCATGCCCACTCAGGTGCTCGACAAGCCTTCGGAGGACACCTTCACCTTCGACGAGACCGACATCGCCAATATTCCCGAAGGGGGCATGGGTCTGGCGCTCATCCGCATGAACATGGATGAGGTCGAGTATCATTCGAGCGAATCCGAGAACCGCCTGCGCATGATCAAGCGGATCGCAGCCCGAACCTAAGGGGCTGAAGCCAAGCCCGCTATCCTGTCCTGCAGGGAAGGGAAAGCGACCGCCGCGGCTCCCAGGGCGGAGACGAGCACGGGGGTGACCTCGCCTGTCTGACGTTCCATGTCGGCAAGGACTCTCTGGGTCCGCGTCAGACCATCCTCCGGCTTCAGGATGCCGAGTTGCACGGCGGAAGCAAGGGAAACAAGCAGCGCCGCCCGGTTCGCAGCCAGACCGGAGCCGGAGGCATAAGCCTCTTCGGACTTTTGCAGGTTGGCTCTCACCCTCGCGTCGATTGCGGGCAGGATACTGGGCGGCGCATTCCTCTGGCGCGCGAGCTCAGTCGCGACGCGGCCCTGGACCCGTTCTTCGGTGTCGAGCGTCTCGAGATAGATGATGAACCCGGTCGAGAGGGCCAACGCAACGATGAAGGTGATCTGGCCTCGCGCGTTGAGAAGGCCTGTTCTGAAACCCAACTGTTCGTCTCCGTATGCAACTGAACGTCTTACTGCTGTGCGGCGAGCGGGCCTTCGACGATGGCCGCCTCATAAACGGGGTCTGGCTGCCAAAAGGCGGCCCGGATCATAGGTGCCATCGAAAGGGCATTGCTGGTCCCCCACAGGGTGTTGGCGATCATGGCTCCCAGCGTATAGCCCTCGCGTCCGAGAGTGAAGGACACCCAGCCCCAGATGAGACCTGAGAGCGTCAATACCACGAGGGTGATCTGCCATTTCACCAGACGGGGATAGGAGCCGATCTGGCGGTCCTTTGGGGTAACGGGAAATGAGATCTTGCGTCCACGGACGACGGCCCAGAGTGCCTGAAGGTTCAGCGGGAACATGGCGAGATACCAGGCACGTCCCTTCGAGTTGGAATTGCCCCACATGGCCACCAGTTGCGACAGCTCATTGAAGAGCAGGAACGGTGCGATGTGAACGAAGAAATCTAGCGAATAGCCCGCGACTGGTGCGACACCGGAAAACAGAAAGACGATGGGGGAGAAGAGAAAGACGATATTCCACAGGGGCGCCAGATAGGAATAAAACGTCGATCCATACATGAGCTTCTGCGGCAGCGTCAGCCCCCGCCGGAGGAGTGGATTGTCGTGTGCGAGGATATCCAGTGTGCCGCCCGCATACTTGAATCGTTGGATGGTCCAGCTCAGAAGGTCGTTCGGAGAAAGCATCTTGGCCTGGACGACGGGATGAAGCACGGACTTCCACCCTCGCTCTCTGTCGCTGTGCAGCACGATGGAGGTGTAGATGTCTTCCGAGACGTGGAACTTGTAGGGTTGGAATTCCTCCTCGAGCGCACTTTGCCAGCGCATGACGTCGCTGATCGAACCGGAGATTGCCTCCTCGCCGGTGATCTGGCGGGCAGCCCTTTCGTTGCGCCCGGCGGCAGCAGCGACCTGATCGGACCATTGCCGCAGCGCAGCCTCCATGACGGCCTCCCGTCGGTGGATCGACCCGGCCCCGCAGCAGAAGCTGGCATTGGCCCAGTTCCGCCGGCGCAGGATGACGTCGAAGAAGAGCTGCGGGTCGTTCGCAAAGGGGTCTTGCCCGATCTGAACGGGGCCGAAGACCCGCTCGAAGGCTCGTCCGAAGCCGCGCCCGACGCCTCCGAGCCATTTTCCGAGTGCCGCTGGCAGAGGTACGCCCGGCGGAACGTCATAGAACCATTGCGGGGTCTGGACCCAGGCCACTTTCGGGTCGCGGAAGTAGCCGAGGGTTTCCTCCAGAAAGGTCGGAAAGGGCCGCATGTCCGCATCACAGATGAGAATGAAGTCGCCTGATGTCGCGGCCATGGCGTTTCTCAGGTTACCGGCCTTGAACCCGACATTGTCCGAGCGGGTGATGTAGTTTGCCCCTTCCTCTCGTGCCACGGCCTCCATGGCCGGCCGCTTGCCGTCATCCAGCACGTGAACCTGCAGGTTGATCGGGTGAGGATAGGTGAGCTTCTTGGCGTCCTGCAGTCCAAGGCGCACGAGTTCGGGATCTTCGCTGTAGGTGGCAAAGAAGACGTCGATTGCGAGCGGGCGGTCGGGCGTGTCCGGATCGTCAATGCAATCACGGATACTCGCCGGAAGACGGCCGGGAACCGGCGATTTCGCCGACCAGAGGTTCACCGTGAAGAGAACGAGACCAATGAAGGAGCCCGTTTCCGCAATCAGCAGCGGAATTGCAAACCACAGGGCGTCATAGTTGATCGAGGCGACCCATCGCCAGCCGATGTACCAAGTTCCAAAGACAAGGCTGGCGACGCAGAGAAACTGCCATATTGTTTCATGCAGAGGCGAGTACGGCAGTGGAGTCCAAGGCACTTGCGTTTGGAAACGGGAGGAAGGGCGGGGCAAGCAGGACGTCTCCAAACAAAGTTTAAGGGCGGGGCCTCTGGTTCAGGGAAGAAAGTAGGTTATTTTCTGGGAAAGAAAGTTAGGCGAGGCGATGCTGTCGCCGAATTCGATCTTTACCCGTCATAAGCGCAAAATCCAGATACTGCCTCTCCCGAAGTTCTGATTCGAGATTCTCAGACGATGCATCAGCGTAGGCTTGCCCTTCGTATCCGGTTCGCAAGCCTCGCTTTCCTTTGTGGACTCGGGCTGAGCACGTTGCCTTCGCTGGCGCAATCCGCCCAGGAACTGCTGGAGCAGGCTCGCCAGGCCGCCTCCACTAACGACAACCGGGAGGCCGCTCGTCTTTTCGAGCAGGCCATCAATCTTGCACCGGAGCGCCGAAACGAGCTGCTGCTCGAATATGCGGATCAGGTCGCCTATTCGGGCCGCCCGGCCGATGCCGTGCCGCTCTATCGTGAGCGCCTGACCGATCCCACTCTCGATGCTGAAAACCGGGAACGGGCGGAGCGGGGGCTGGCCTTCGCTCTCCTGTGGAGCAGCCGATTCCAGGAGGCGATTCCGGCCTGGGAAGCTCGCCTGAGGGCTGATTCCGGCAGCGACGAAGCCGGGAAGGCTTTGTCCGATGCCCTGGTTGGAGCAGCCCGGCAGGCCGGCGAACGCTCTGACAATGCGAATGCCAGGACGCTTTTCGGCCGAGCCATCGAGACAGCCCCACAGCGCCGCCAGGAACTGCTGCCGGAACTCGCCGATCAGACCGCCTATGCCGGCCAGCCGGATCAGGCCGTGCCGCTTTACCGTGAAGCCATTCGGGACGGCAGTCGACCCGAGGACCAGCAGCGCCGCCTGAGGCGGGGCTTGGCTTTCGCGCTCCTGTGGAGCGGCCAGTTTCCGGCTGCCGTCGCAGCCCTTGAGGATGTGCTCCGGGGTTCTCCGGACGACGCTCAGGTTCGGCAGGGACTGGCAGAAGCCCGAGGCGGCGCCGAGAGGGGCCGTGCACAGGCGGGGCAGCCTCCCCAGCCAGTTCCATCAACAACGCCGTCTCAAGCGCCTGCCGCTGCTCCAGCTTCACCTGCCGACGCAGCCATCGCGTCGGCCCGAGAGGCGGCAGGACGGGGCGCAAACAAAGAAGCGGCTTCACTTTTCGAGAGAGCGATTGCGCTCGATCCGTCGAAGCGAGCACAGATCGGTCGCGAGTATGCCGACCAGCTCGCCTTCTCCGGAGAACCGGGCAGGGCCGTTCTCGTCTACCGCGAGGTTCTCGCCCGCCGGGACCTCCCGCCAGCGGAGCGTCAGCAGGCAACCCGCGCATTGGCGTTCGCCCTGCTGTGGAGCAGCCAGTTCCAACCCGCGATCGAGGCTTGGGGCGACATCCTGCAGGCTGACTGGAGCGATGCGGAGGCACGCAAGACGCTCTCCGACGCCTATGTGGGGGCAGCCCGTCAATCCGCCGAGCGCACCCGCAACGCCGATGCCGCTTCCTTCTTCCGGAGAGCCATCGAGACCGCTCCGCAGCGACGGCAAGAGCTGCTGCCCGAATACGCCGATCAGGTCGCCTATTCGGGCAATCCGGCAGGTGCGGTGCCTCTGTACCGGGAAGCCCTGCGGGATGGCCAGCGTCCCGAGGCGGAGCGCCGGCGCGTGCGGCGCGGCCTTGCCTTCGCACTCCTCTGGAGCAATCAGTTCCGCGAGGCCATCGCCGCCTGGCAGCCCCTGTTCCGGGAGAACCCGCGCGACGAGGAGACCCGCAAGGCGTTCTCGGATGCGCTCGTCGGTGCCGCGCGCCAGGCCGCTGGGCAGACCCGCAACGCGGAAGCGGTAAACCTCTTCGAGCGCGCTTTAGCCGTCATGCCGGGGCGCCGCCGGGAGCTGCTGCGGGAATATGCCGAGCAGGTGCTCTATGCAGGCCAGCCCTTGAGAGCCATCCCGCTCTTCCAAGAGGTGCTTCAGCGCGGTGACCTGAACACGCAGGAGAGGCGGGACGCCCAGCTCGGGCTTGCCCGCGCATTCGCCTGGAGCGGCCAGCAGAAGCTCGCGATTCCGGTTTTCAGCGAGATCCTCACGTCGAACGCCAGTGACATCGATGCTCTTATCGGGCGCGGCAACGCCCTCAACGACATCACGGAACACAGGGAGGCCCTGGTCGACTTCGAGGTGGTTCTCTCGTTACAGCCCAATAATGTGGAGGCAATCCGCGGCGCTGCGACGGCCGAGAGATCCATGGGGCTGCCTCGGGCAGCTCTTGCCCGGCTCGAGCCTCTTCTCGCCAGCGGCGACCGGAATCCCGCCACGCTCTTCATCGCCGCCCAGGCACGGCGGGAGATGGGGCGGCCGGATCTCTCCGAGGATTACGCTAAGGCTGTCCTGGCGCAGAAGCCCGGTGATGCCGGCGCCCTGGCGCTTCTCGATCAGCTCTATCAGGAACGCCGGCCTTTGAGCCGCATCGAAAGCTGGTATGCCCGCCGTTCGGACGATCTCGCGATCTGGTCGCTGCAGGCCTCGCACGAACTGACCTTCAACGGCGGCCTGACGAAGTTCGGGCCTCAGGCCCGTTTCATGCGCTATCGGGGTGATGATTTCCCGAGCGTCGACATGTCCAGCATCGGCATCGCGGGCCAGCACAGGTTTGGCGACCATGTGGAGCTCAAGTCATCGATCTTCCTGAATTTCGAGGACGAGTCGCGGCGCAATCGTCCCGACGGGGATGAAGATCAGGACGTCACGCTGACCCATGATACGACCTTGAGCCTGATCCCGTCCGATCTGCTCCGGTTCGACCTGAACTTGGTGCGGCGCTACGCGGACGAGAACACCCGCTCGATCGTGAACGATGTTCTGGCGAATGATGTCGGCCTCAAGGTTCTCGTAACCCCTGACAACGCGACCCGGTTCACCGCTCAGGCAATCTACAGCCACTATTCCGACGGCAATGAGCGCGCCTGGGGGCAGGTCGAGTTCGCCAAGCGGTTCACGGCCAATCCGTATTTCTGGCTGGGTGCGCGCTACACGGCCTTCGACTTCGCGGAGGTCGTCGACAACGGGTACTGGAATCCCGAGCGCTACCAGTCCCTGGAGGCAAGCGTCCATTTCTACGGCCCTTTGGCGGATAGATGGTGGTTCGATCTTCAGGGGGCTGCGGGATACGGCTGGAGCGAGCCCGGAGAAGGGGGCTTCGTGTCCTATGCCTCGGCGCGCCTGAACTACGACTTCACCTCGCAGGCGACCTTCGCCCTCTACGCAAGCCACCTTGTCTCCTATGCACGGTCGTCGGAGGACGACGGCAACTTCGATGCCGGACGGGACGACGAGCCGTTCAGCCGCTGGTCCGTGGGAGGGGAACTGAGGGTCCGGTGGTAGGCGGGTTACGCCTCAACCCTCAGGAATTTTCGCGGCATCCCTCGCACATGGCTGCGGGAGCGACTATTTTCGCCCCATGACAGACTCACGCGACTGGTTCCCCTCAGCCGAGGAACCCAACCCCATGCGGGCCGCCCAGGCCGGCATGAAGCCAACCCTGCCGAAGCGCTTCTACAAGGAGGCCGGGGTCGAGGAGCGGGATGGCCTGTTCCATCTCACGCTCGATGGCCGAACGGCGAAGACGCCGAGCAAGCAGGCCCTGGCCGTGCCCACCCGGGCGCTGGCGGAAGCCCTGGCGGAGGAATGGCAGGGGCAGGGGAGCGAGATCGACCCGTCCACCATGCCGGTCACCCGCATCGTCAACTCCGCCATCGACGGGGTTGCGCCTCGAAAGGCCGAGGTGATCGACGATCTCGTCCGCTATGCGGGGTCGGACCTCATCTATTACCGGGCCGGCGAGCCCGAGCGCCTCGCCAAGTCCCAGGATGCTGCTTGGAGCCCCGTCCTCGACTGGGCCAGGGATGCCCATGGCGCGCGCTTTACCTTGGGTGAAGGCGTGATGCATGTGACGCAGCCGGAAGAGGCGGTCGCGGCCATGCGCAGGGCCATCGAGCAGATCGGATCGCCGTTCGCGCTCGCCGCCCTGCATGTCATGACGACCCTGTCCGGCTCGGTGCTGATCGCGCTCGCCCATGCAGCCCGGCAGCTCGATGTGGACCAGGCCTGGGCCGCCGCCCATGTGGACGAGGCCTATCAGGAGAGCGTCTGGGGCGAGGATTACGAGGCCATGGAGCGCCGCCGTCGGCGCGAGGCCGATTTCAGGGCCGCGTCTCTGGTCTATCGCCTGACGCAGTCATAGAAAAAGCCGCCGGCGCGACAGGCACCGGCGGCTCATTTCGTTGGAAATCAGGCGCGCTGGAAGCTGATTCCGCACTTCTTCTGGATCGAAGCAGCCTCGATGGCCTGCATCTGCCCCTTCAGGTTGGCGAGTTCGGCCGTCTTGGCATTGTCGCCGCCCACGAGGAAGGCGGCTGGCCAGAAGATGACGACGGCGGCAGTGGTGGCGACCGCATCCTTGGTCCGCTGGGAGTCCTGGGCGCCTGCAGCGGCGGCAGCCGCGCTGCTGACCCGCTGAGCCTCAAGGCTCAATTCCTTGCAGTTGTAGCTCTGGTAGGTGACCGGCGACACATAAGCCGCTCCGACGTCCTCAGAGCGGCTGGCGCAGCCGGCCGCCAGGAGCGAGAGGGACACGGCGAGAGCCGCAAGCTTGGTCTTGTTCATGTTCAGCCCCGTTGTAACGTAACAGCATGCACCTCCTAGCCTGCTCCGATGGGTCTGTGAAGTGCTGTGGAGCACACATCCATAGTGGGATTTTGACACAGGCACGGCTGTGCTAAGCGGGGGATCATTTTTCCCGGGAGTCAGGGTCCAGCCATGAAAGACATGCTCGAACGGCTTGAGGAGCGGCGCGCGCAGGCCCGCCTCGGCGGCGGCGCAAAGCGCATCGAGGCGCAGCACGCCCGCGGCAAGCTCACCGCCCGCGAGCGCATTGAGCTCCTGCTCGACAAGGGCTCCTTCGAGGAGTTCGACATGTTCGTCGAGCACCGGTCCACCGATTTCGGTATGGACAAGGCCAAGATTCCGGGCGACGGCGTGGTGACCGGCTGGGGCACCGTCAATGGCCGCACGATCTTCGTCTTCGCCAAGGATTTCACCGTTTTCGGCGGCTCGCTCTCCGAGGCCCATGCCCAGAAGCTCACCAAGATCCAGGACATGGCGCTGAAGATGCGCGCTCCCATCGTCGGCCTGTTCGATGCCGGCGGCGCCCGCATCCAGGAGGGCGTGGCGGCGCTCGGCGGCTATGGCGAGGTGTTCAAGCGCAACGTGATCGCCTCAGGGGTGATCCCGCAGATCTCGGTCATCATGGGCCCGTGTGCGGGCGGCGACGTCTATTCGCCTGCCATGACCGACTTCATCTTCATGGTGCGCGACCGCTCCTACATGTTCGTCACCGGCCCCGACGTGGTGAAGACCGTCACCAACGAGACGGTGACCTCGGAGGAGCTCGGCGGCGCCAAGGTCCACACCACCAAGTCATCGGTGGCCGACGGTGCCTACGACAACGACGTGGAGGCGCTGCTGCAGGTGCGCCGCCTCATTGACTTCCTGCCCGCCAACAACATGGACGGCGTGCCGGAGATCCCGAGCTTCGACGATCCGGCCCGGGTGGACAACAGCCTCGACACCCTGATCCCGGACAACCCGAACAAGCCCTACGACATGAAGGAGCTGATCCTGAAGGTCGTCGACGAGGCCGATTTCTTCGAGATCCAGGGAGTCTACGCCAAGAACATCATCACGGGCTTTGGGCGCGTTGAGGGCCGCACGGTGGGGATTGTCGCCAACCAGCCGATGGTGCTGGCCGGCGTGCTCGATTCCGATGCCTCCCGAAAAGCAGCCCGTTTTGTGCGCTTCTGCGATGCCTTCAACATCCCCATCGTCACCTTCGAGGACGTTCCGGGCTTCCTGCCGGGCACGGCGCAGGAATATGGCGGCCTGATCAAGCACGGCGCCAAGCTGCTGTTTGCCTATTCCGAAGCTACCGTGCCGCTGGTCACTGTCATCACGCGCAAGGCCTTCGGCGGCGCCTACGACGTTATGGCCTCAAAGCACATCGGCGGCGACGTGAACTACGCCTGGCCCACCGCCCAGATCGCCGTGATGGGCGCCAAGGGCGCGGTGGAGATCATCTTCCGCCAAGACATCGGCGATGCGGAGAAGATCGCAGCTCGGACGAAAGAATACGAGGATCGCTTCATGTCACCCTTCGTGGCCGCCGAGCGCGGCTACATCGACGAGGTGATCATGCCGCATTCGACCCGGCGGCGGATTGCGCGGGCCCTGGCGATGCTGCGCCACAAGGAAACGGAGCGGCCCTGGAAGAAGCACGACAACATTCCCTTATGAGAGGAAAGATCTTCCAGTCACGACCGGGCAGCCCTGGAACACCGTTCCAGGGCTGCCTTGCTGTTTAGAGCGACGAACTGAATGTCCCTCCCGGGGTCTCCAGCTTTCTCAGCCAGCTTCTGTGCTGCGGCGTTGTTCCGCTCGGTGCTGTCGACATCGTCTCGGAATCCTCCGACTCGATCTCGAGAACATATGAAAAAGTACCGCCAGGTGTTTCCAGCTTACGGATCCATTCCTGATGCTGAGAGCGCGTTTCCTCAGCACGTGCTGCGCCAGGAGAGGATGCCGCAGCAGCCATGAACGTAACAGCAATAAGCGCGACGATGCAGCTTCGCACGAGTATTCCTTTTTGAAGTTGAAAGACGAAGGCAGGAGCAGAGTTGAAGGCTAGCGCGCGGGTCCTTGCTCGTCAAAACGATCATGCACGGTGCTCTGTCACGCTTGCCTCCGAGTCGCGGATTTGTGATACCCCCTGGCGGACCGAATCTGTCTCGAAGAGTTGATGACGATCTTCGGATCCCTTAGCCGTTTCCGGCGTTCTGCCGTCACCTAAAAATTCAGAGGATCGGGAATGCACGCCCAGAGCGGCCGCAACACGGTGATCGATTTCTGGCGCGGACTCGTCCTCGTCATCATCTTCGTGAACCATATTCCGGGGAACATCCTCGAGCACATGACGCCGCGCAATTACGGCTTCTCCGACGCGGCCGAGGCCTTCGTGTTCATCTCGGGCCTCTCCGTCGCGCTCGTCTACTATCCGCGGCTGCCCAAGGGCGATGTTCTCGGTGTCGTCAGGCGCTGCTTCCGACGCTCGTTCGAGCTCTACCGCATGCATCTCATCATGACCGGCGCGGCTGTGGCTTTGTTCTCCGTCGGCTATGTGGTCAGCAACGATATCGGGATGCTGGAGGCTCATGGCCGTGGCGCCGTGTTCGACGATACGGCGCGGGGCATCACGGGTATTCTCCTGCTGGGCCATCAACTGGGCTACTTCAACATCCTGCCCCTTTATATCGCCCTGATGCTGTGGGCGCCGGTGGCGATGATCCTCATGCGAGTCCATGTGGCTCTGGCCGCGGTGGTGTCGATCGGCATCTATGTGCTGGCGCGTGCCGACGTGCTGGCGATCCCGAGCTGGCCCGAGCCAGGGCGGTGGTTCTTCAACCCCTTCGCCTGGCAGCTCCTGTTCACGATCGGAATCTTCACGGGGGCTTTCCTGGTCCGCACGGGTGTGGCCTACCAGCGCTTCGCGTTCGCAGGAGCAGTAGGCTTCCTCGCCGTATCGACGGTCGCCATGACGGATGCGTTCGGACTCTACCCGAACCTGCTCTGGAGCACCTTCGTCAATTTCGATCTCGTTAAGAGCGATCTCGGGCTTGGCCGTATGCTTCACTTCCTGGCGCTTGCCTATGTGGTGACTCAGCTTCGAATGGGGCAGGTGCTGGAAAAGACGACCTTCGGGGCCGAGATGGCGCGCCTAGGGCGCAACGCCCTGCCGGTCTTCGCCGTTGGGTCCGTCCTGAGTGCTGCCGGGGAAGTCATGATGACGCTGGCAGCCGTCAAGTCCTCCGCTAGTCCGCATGTCGTGGGTATGGTATTCACCCTCTTCGGCATTCTCGCACTTCTCGGACTGGCACGATATCTCGAATGGAAAAAGAAAGGCTCGACCGCTCCCAAGCTGGAGCGCGCCGGACAATCCGGCCTTGTGTCGGTTTCACCTGGGCAACTTCCGCGTTAGCGTCCCTTCTGGTCATTGGCACGACCTATTCCGCCATGGCGGACGAGGCTGGCTGTCCGGGCGCCAAGCCGATCCTGTCCGTCCAGGCCAAGATGGAGCGATTGGCGTCGCGGCTGAAGAAGAGTGAGCCTGTTCGGATCCTGGCCATCGGATCCTCCTCCACCCAGGGCATCGGGGCATCCTCCCCGGCCTTTTCCTATCCGGTCCAGCTCCAGGCGGATCTCGCCCGGATCTGGAAGGGCACAGTGCTCATCGAGAATGCCGGAAAAGGCGGGGAGACGGTCCCCGAGACCGTCGGACGCCTCGAAGCTGCTCTCCTCAAAGCCGACAAGCCAGATCTCGTGATCTGGCAGGTCGGTACCAACGATGCGGTCAAGGGCGGCGACGAGGGGCAGTTCTCCGACCTTCTGCGGCAGGGAATCGATGCCGCGCAGGCCGCTGGCGTCGAGGTCCTTCTCGTCGACCAGCAGTATTTCCCGGCCATCAAGGATCTCGGTCGGTACGAGAGGTTCGTCCGCCTCGTCGGAACAGCGGGGGCCGCCGAACAGGTGCCGGTGTTCTCGCGCTACCGCCTGATGAAGGCCTGGGGCGAGAGGTCGCCGGATGTTCTGGGCTCCATGCTCTCGAGCGACGGCTTCCACATGGGCGATCGCGGCTATGACTGCATGGCGCAGCTCATCGCCGACAGCCTCCATTCCATGGTTGCGCCGACCGATGCCCCTCAGCAATCCGCCGTCACGGCAGCCGTGCGCCCCTAAGGCAGGGCCATGGAGCCATTGCGCTAGGCCTCCGACCTCGGATAAGGCGTCTCTGTGAACAGCCCCAACCTGGAATCGTCCGGTGCGGGCGCTGTCGGCGAGGCCCATCGACATATGCCCCTGAAGACTGCGTGCAACCGCGACTGGGTCTCCACCGCCATCCAAACCATCGAGGCGGATTTCAACCGCTCGTCGGATACGCATCTGCTGCGCGTACCGCTGCCGGCGGTGCCGGGCATTGAACTCTATCTCAAGGATGAGTCGACCCATCCCTCGGGCAGCCTGAAGCACCGGCTGGCGCGGTCGTTGTTTCTCTACGGGTTGTGCAACGGCTGGATCGGGCCGAGCACCCCGATCATCGAGGCCTCGAGCGGCTCGACCGCCGTGTCGGAGGCCTATTTCGCCCAGATGCTGGGCCTGCGCTTCATCGCCGTGATGCCGCGCTCCACATCCGCCGAGAAGATCGCCCAGATCGCCTTTTATGGCGGCGAGAGCCATTTTGTGGGCTCACCCGCCGAGATGTATGCGGAGAGCGCGCGGCTGGCCGAGGAACTGGGGGGCCATTACATGGACCAGTTCACCTATGCCGAGCGGGCGACGGACTGGCGCGGCAACAACAACATCGCCGAGTCGATCTTCAGCCAGATGGGCCACGAGGAGCATCCGATCCCGAGCTGGATCGTGGTGGGGGCGGGGACCGGCGGCACCTCGGCCACGCTCGGGCGCTACATCCGCTATCGCCGCCTGCCGACGCGGCTGTGCCTGGCCGACCCGGAAGCGTCCGTGTTCCATCGCCACCTAGCGGACCGGCAGGTCTGCACCGTGTCAGGGCCGCCCTCGGTGATCGAGGGCATCGGCCGTCCGCGCTGCGAGCCGTCCTTCGTGCCGGAGCTCATCGACCGCGTTTACGCGGTGCCGGATGCGGCGAGCATCGCGGCCGCGCGGGTGCTCTCACTCCGCATCGGCCGTTCCTGCGGCGGCTCCACGGGCACCAATCTCTGGGCCGCGGCGCAGGTCATCGAAGAGATGGTGCGGAACGGCGAAAAGGGTTCGGTCGTGACGCTCCTGTGCGATTCCGGCGAGCGCTACCGCAGCACGCATTTCAACGATGCCTGGCTCGAATGCCGCGGCATCTGCATCAAGGCCGCCGAGGAGGCGATGGAACGGTTCTTCGAGACCGGGGTCCTGGCTGCTTCCTAAGACGTGCATGGCCGGGACGAACCCGGCCATGGGGGTGTAATTGAAACCCTCTCTGTCATTCCGGGGCTGGGCAGCAGAGCCCGGAATCCATAAACACGACGGCCCTTGGATGGATGAAAAGGAAGCCGTTCAACCTCTTCTTGCACCGTCAGCGGTTATGGATCCCCGCCTTCGCGGGGATGACAGTGGAGGCTCTGAGGGACTACTGACCGAACCACCTCACCAGCAGCTGCAGATCCGTCTGCGACAGGTTGTGACCTGCCGGCAGGATCTCGTGCTGAACGGCGGCACCGGATGCGGACAGCGACGCGGCAAGGCTCTTCGAGTTTTCCGCCGGAATGATCGGGTCCATGGCGCCTGAGATCATCAGCACCCGCTTGCCAGCGAGGTCCACCGCTGGAGCCTGGGCGAGCGGCACCATGGCCCGCAGCAGCGCCGCGCCGGCCAGTGCGTCGGGGCGCAGCATCAGCATGGCGGCGGCGATATTGGCGCCGTTGGAGAAGCCGACCGCGATAGGCGCCTGAAGCCCGTATTCCTTGCGCGCTTCGGCGACGAATTCAGCAAGCTCGTTCGCGCGGAACCGCACGTCGTCCTCGTCGAACACCCCTTCGGCAAGGCGCCGGAAGAAGCGGGGCATGCCGTTCTCCAGGATCTTGCCGCGCGGGGAGAGCAGAGCGGAGCCGGGGGAGATCATGCGGCCGAGACCCAGAAGATCGTTCTCGTCGCCACCCGTGCCGTGGAGCAGCAGGAGAGGCGGCCGGGACGGGTCCGTGGCGGGCTCAAAGCGGTGGATGAAGGACAGTTCGGTCATCGGATGCTCCTGTCCCTCTCCCGCAAAGGGGAGAGGGCTTTTGGTTCAAGCCAGCTCAGGCAGACGGGCCTCGATGTCGCTCCGACGCGGCTCCAGAAACGCCGGAAGCTTCAACTCGTTGCCCAGCCGCTCCTGTGCCTCGTCGGCTGCAAAGCCTGGCTCGTCGGTGGCGATCTCGAACAGGATGCCGCCTGGCTCACGGAAGTAGACGGACCGGAAGTAGTTGCGGTCCTTCTGCTCCGTCGTCTGGAGGCCGTGGTTCTCGGCGAGCTTTTTCACCATCTCGGCCTGATCGGCATCGTCCTTGGCGCGGAAAGCCACGTGGTGCACGGAGCCGCCACCCATCCGGCCGGGCAGGAAGCCGCCGGCGCTGCGGATGTCGACCGTGCTGCCCATGAGTGCCTCCGTCTTGTAGCGCACGAGGGAGCCCTCGCGGGCTGCCTCGGTGAAGCCGAACACGTCCGTCAGGATCGCGCCCGTCCGCTCGCCGTTGTCGACCAGAAGGGTGACGCCCTCCAGGCCACGGATGGCGTGCTCTGCCGGGATGCCGTCCACATTCCAAGCCTCCTCGGTCTCGGCATTCGGAATGCCGACGAGCGACAGGCTCGTGCCGTGCGGGTCCTTGAAGGTCAGCACGCTTTGCCCGAGGCGCTTCTCCACCGTGCCGTGCTCAACGCCCTGCTCGATGAAGTGGTGCATCCAGAAGCCGAGGGAGCCCTCGGGCACGCGGAATGCGGTCTCCTGGGTTGTGCCGATGCCGTTCCGTCCGGGCGCCACGTGCTCCCAGGGGAAGAAGGTCAGGATCGAGCCGGGCTGGCCGAGGCTGTCGCCGAAATAGAAGTGGTACGTGCCTGGATCGTCGAAGTTGACGGTCTTCTTGACGAGGCGCAGGCCGAGCGCCCGGGTGTAGAAATCGAGGTTGCGACGGGCAGGGCCTGCAATGGCGGTGACGTGATGGATGCCGTGGTGCCGCATGGGTGCGTTCCTTAACGGGCAAGCGCGGGTTTGCGCTGCGTTGTCTGGGAAATAAGTACCACCAAGCTTCGTTGAAGTGCGGAAAGGGCGACCTTGCGGGATTGCAAAGCTCCAGCAGCGTCATCGGCAAATCCGCGCAAACGTTGAGGAATCCGGCACGTCAAGAATCCGGCAACCAAAGAGTCTCAACAAGGCTTAACCTCAACGGCGATTCAGCATGTCGTGTTAACGGTTTAGCCCTGCCGTCCGTGTGAATGTCACCTCGCACAAGCGATCAACCGGCGTTGGGACAAGAAGAGCCGGCGGGAGTCAAAACGGATGTTGAAGGATCAACTTCGCGATTTCATCGACAGAGCCACCGAGAGGGGGCATGTCTGCGATGATGACGTGGCGATGCTCCAAGACGAGATTCTCTTCGAAGGCATCACGAGCCGTATCGAGGTCGAGTCCCTGCTGGCCCTTGACCGTATCGTCACCGCCGTCGATGGTTGGGGAGCGGCGCTGACCAGGCTCGTGGCCGATTTCGTGGTCTGGAAGCGCGCGCCTCGGGGTGCGGTCAGCAACGACGACGCCCTCTGGCTCGCCACCCTCCTGGAGGTCAGCGGCCCGTCCCCGAGCGCCATGAGCATCGCCTATGCCATCCTGGACGAGGCCGGGCATGTGGACGTGGCGCTCCTCGACTTCATCATGCGCGGACGCCAGCAGGCGAGGCTGTCCCAGATGGCCGCCTGACATATCTTCTAAAGCTAAATGCTGACCCAGCCCCGCTTCCCCAAGGCACCGATGTGCAGTAACGGAGGTGGGGCTTAGTTATTGGCTGGAGCGTTCGAGGGTTCATGTTCGACAAGATCCTGATTGCCAACCGGGGTGAAATCGCGTGCCGGGTCATCAAGACCGCCCGGCGCATGGGCATCAAGACGGTTGCCGTCTATTCCGATGCCGACCGGGACGCGCTGCACGTGGAGATGGCCGACGAGGCCGTCCATATCGGCCCGGCCGCCGCCGCCCAGTCGTATCTGGTGATCGAGAAGATCATCGAAGCCTGTAAGGCAACGGGCGCCCAGGCGGTCCATCCGGGCTACGGCTTCCTGTCCGAGCGCGAGGCCTTCCCGAAGGCGCTGGCCGAGGCCGGTATCGTGTTCATCGGCCCTAATCCTGGCGCCATTGCCGCCATGGGCGACAAGATCGAGTCGAAGAAGGCGGCCGCCGCTGCCAAGGTTTCCACGGTGCCGGGATATCTCGGCGTCATCGAGGGTCCGGAGCAGGCGGTGACCATCGCCAACGAGATCGGCTATCCGGTCATGATCAAGGCCTCCGCCGGCGGCGGGGGCAAGGGCATGCGCATCGCCTACTCCGCCGACGAGGTGGCGGAGGGCTTCGCCCGCGCCACGTCCGAGGCTGCCAGCTCTTTCGGCGACAGCCGCGTCTTCGTCGAGAAGTTCATCACCGACCCGCGCCACATCGAGATCCAGGTGCTGGGCGACAAGCACGGGAACGTCATCTATCTCGGTGAGCGTGAGTGCTCGATCCAGCGCCGCAACCAGAAGGTCATTGAAGAGGCCCCGTCGCCGCTCCTCGACGAGGAGACCCGCCGCCTCATGGGCGAGCAGGCGGTCGCGCTCGCCAAGGCCGTAGGCTACGATTCCGCCGGAACGGTGGAGTTCGTGGCCGGCCAGGACAAGTCGTTCTACTTCCTCGAAATGAACACCCGCCTGCAGGTGGAGCATCCGGTCACCGAGATGATCACCGGCATCGACCTCGTGGAGGAGATGATCCGGGTCGCCGCTGGCGAGAGGCTGCGCCTCTCGCAGTCGGACGTGAAGCTCAATGGCTGGTCGGTGGAAAGCCGCATCTATGCGGAAGACCCGGTTCGCAACTTCCTGCCCTCCACGGGCCGCCTCGTCACTTACCGACCGCCGAACGAGGGCGAGCAGGATGGCGTCACGGTGCGCAACGACACCGGCGTCTATGAGGGCGGCGAAATTTCGATCTATTACGATCCGATGATCGCCAAGCTCGTGACCCATGCGCCGACACGCCTCCAGGCCATCGAGGCTCAGGCAACTGCACTCGACGCCTTTGCCATCGAGGGCATTCGCCACAACATCCCGTTCCTCACGGCCCTGATGCAGCATCCGCGCTGGCAATCGGGCAAGCTCTCCACAGGCTTCATTGCCGAGGAATTCCCGCAAGGCTTCAGGGCGCCGGCACCCGAAGGCGAGGTGGCCCTTCGCATTGCGGCTGTGGGCGCTGCCATCGATCACCTGCTCAACGAACGCAAGCGCCACATTTCGGGTCAGATGCGCTCTGCCGCCAGTCTGCGCTTCGAGCGCGAGCGCGTGGTGATGCTGGGCAAAGAGCGCCATGAGGTGACGGTCGAGGATATCGACGGCGGCTTCGCAGTGGTGATCAACGGTCAGGCTTTGCCGATCGTCTCGGATTGGGCGCCGGGCCAGCCGGTCTGGACCGGCACTTTGGGCGGCGAAGCCTTTGCCGTGCAGGTGCGGCCGATCCTCAACGGCGTTGCGCTGTCTCACGCCGGAGCTTCCGCTGAGGTCAAGGTCTACACCAAGCGCGAGGCGGAACTCGCCGCCCTGATGCCGGAGCGGCTGGAAGCCGATACGGGCAAGCAGCTGCTGTGCCCAATGCCAGGTCTCGTGAAGGCGATCAGCGTCGCCCAGGGCCAGGAGGTCAAGGCCGGCGAGCCGCTCTGCATCGTCGAGGCGATGAAGATGGAGAACGTGTTGCGCGCCGAGCGCGACGGCACCATCTCCAAGATCCATGCCAAGGAGGGCGACAGCCTCGCGGTCGATGCCGTGATCCTGGAGTTCGCATAGGGCCAGGGCGCACCGGATGCCGCTGTATTTCGCCTATGGGTCCAACATGGACCAAGCTGCCATGCTCGGGCGCTGCCCGGCTTCCAAGCCGGTCGGCATCGGGCGGCTCATGCGGCACCGCTTCATGATCTTCGACGAGGGCTACGCCACGGTCGTTCGCGATCCGCAGCGGGCGGTCTGGGGCATGGTGTGGGACCTGGCGCTTGCGGACGTGCCGGCCCTGGACCGTTACGAGAGCCTCTCGACGGGCCTCTACACCAAGGTCGTTCAGCCGGTCGTGACCGCCCAAGGGCCCCGCCGAGCAATTATATATGTAGGGCGTAGCGCGAAGCCCGGTACACCGCTGCCCGGCTACATGGAGGGTGTCGTCGAGGCCGCGCAGCATGCCGGCCTGCCGGAGGACTACGTCAGGAGCCTGGGCGTGTGGCTGCCGAAGTCTCAGGCCTCGGCTCCGGCGCCGCAACAGCCCAAGGTTCGTCCCCTCTGGGGCGCTCCAGGCGGATCAGCCCTGCCCATCCGTCGCCGGTGAGGCGTCCCTGAGGCGAGGCACGACGGAGATGGTCACGTCGTGCAGGCGCCAGTTCATCTCCTTGGCGTCATCGATGGCTCGGGCCACCCGCTCCGGCAGGTTGTCCGTCTTGCTGGGCACCACATAGACCTCGCCGAGAACGATGTGCCCGCTTTCCCGAAGGCGGACCTCGGCCTCCTTGACCCAGTCCAGGGCTTCGATCCTGCGCCGAAGATCCTCCGGCAGGGTCTCATAGCCTGAGCGGTCGGTCTTTTCCGGGCGCCGCTGCATGAGATCGGCAGTGACGACGCCAAGGTTGGAAACACCGTCTTTGAGAATGTCGAGGGCGATGATGCCCGCAGCCAATGGATCGACCCACCAATAGCCGAAGCCCACCCCAAGGACGCCGATGGCAGTGGCGCTTTCCGCCATCCAATCGGCCTTCATCATCTTGGCGTCCGCGTACAGAATCTTGTCGTGGAGTTTGGGCGCCAGCTTCAGTTTCATGTGCCCCAGGATGACGCTCGGGATGCCCGTATAAGCAATGGCCGCCAGCATGGGCCAGCCGGCCCAGATCGTCTCTCCGAAGATATGCATGCCGCCGATGGTGGTGCGTTCGCCCGAGATGAACTTGCTGGCGGATTCAAAGATCAGGAACAGGCCCATCGCCACGAGAGCAATCGATGAGATCAGGTAGCCGATGGAAACGGCCCCATGATAGCCATAAGGAAATTTCCGGTTCGGAGGCCAGAGCGCGATGCGGCTGCAGATGAGGAAAACAATGGCCGGGATGACGCTGATCACATCCTCAAGGAAACTCGCCCGCATGGCCTGCGATGAGCCCATTGTGATGTACAGAGCCGCTGCGGCCGAGGCGATGTAGAGGACGGTGATGACCTCGAGGCGCCGGGCGCGCTTGAACAGGGCTTGTTTGTCCTCGGGAAATTCGAAGGTCTCAATTGGCCTCATCGCAAAGCCTCCATGGCCTTGTCCTTAAGGGCTTCCTTGTCTTGGGCCTGCAGGAACTCGTCGAGGGAGAGGAGCAGGGCGCTCTCGCCCGGAATGACGGCCATGACCCTCCTCTCGGTCGACAGTTCATCCTCCGTCGGCTTGAGGCCGCGCCGCTCAAGCTCGAAGTCGTACCCGGCCATGATAGGGGCCGGGGCTCCGCTGCCATTCAGCGGTACGGGTTCGGCTTCCAGTTCCCTCACCTGAGCTACGAGATCGAGGCGCTCCGGATCGACCGCGATGCGCTGCCTTGTCCAATCGGCCAAGGGCATCTGCCCCGGTGCAACGCCGATGTGGGTTTTGACCTCCAGATAGGGCTGGGACAGGGCGAGCTGGCCGGAGTGGGGTGTCTTGTCGGTCAATCCCATGACCAGGACGTCCAGCTCCCGCCTGTAAAGCGCCTCCACCAGATCGTCAGCAGGACCGGTTATGACGCGGGCTTTCGTGCCGAGGCTCTGGGCCCACTGGGTGACGAGGGCAGGCTCGACCCCGTCGATCCGTCCGTCCGCGACGACGGTCCAGGGCGGGTTGTGGGCCACCCCCACCTTCATCTCGCGGCCCGCCCGGAGCTGCTTGAGGGTTTCCGCATTGTCCTTGGGAAAGTCGCTGCAGCCGCCCGTAGCGAGAAGTCCGATCAGGATCGCAGCAATCCTCGTACGCATGATGCACCTGAACAACTACTGTTCAGCTTGAATTCCGGAACTCACGATTCGTTCCGCCTTTTTGAGGCAGAGTGAGAGGCCGGGCCTGCTCGAACCCAGGGAGGGCCGGCGAGGCCTTGCGCAAGGTGGATCCCTAGGGCTGGGAGCGCATTGTCCAGACCGAGGGGACTTTGCCGGGCGCCACACCGATGCCCGCTCTGCGCGCCGATGAGGGACAATGACCGAGAGCAGAACCATCCATGTCCTGATCCATGGCCGCGTCCAAGGGGTGAGCTTTCGCGCCTGGACGCAGCATCTGGCGGAGTTGCATGGCCTCAGAGGCTGGGTCCGGAACAGGCAGGATGGCTCGGTCGAGGCCGTTTTCTCAGGACCCGCCGATCTCGTCGCGGTGATGCTCAAGGCCTGCCGTCAGGGCCCTGCCGGGGCGCTTGTCGAGAGCGTTGAGACGATCGACGGCGCAGACGCGGATCTCGGCCCGCCGGAGCGGTTCGAAATCAGGCGAACGGTTTAAGCCTTCTTCGGCTCAACGGTTTCGACAGCACCGCCGGCATTCTTCCATGCGGTGAACCCGCCTTCCATGTGGGCCACCGGCTGCAGGCCCATGTCCTGTGCTGTTGCAGCCGAGAGTGCCGAGCGCCAGCCGGCAGCGCAGAAGAACAGATAGGTCTTGTCCTGGGCGAAGACCGGCTTGTGGTAGGGGCTCTCCGGATCGATCCAGAATTCCAGCATGCCGCGCGGGCAATGCACAGCGCCCGGAATACGGCCTTCGCGCTCCAGTTCGCGCGGATCGCGTAGGTCCACGAACACTACGTCATCACGGCCGTGCAGCGACACGGCTTCGGAGACCGGCACGGTCCTGATCTTCGCGTTGGCCTCGTCGAGCAATGTCTTGTAGCCGCGGGTGATGGTCTGAGGCATAACGGGTTCCGGTTCTCTGCGGGCCTTTGAACAAACTGGACGAGATGGCGGCGGAGTCAACGGGAGATCACGGGTGCTGGGTTTCACCAATCTCGATTACGCAGCGCTGGCCTTCTTCCTGATCGCCTGGGTCGGCTACCATGCCGCTCTCGAGCTCACGCCTGCGGGGCAGAAGAGCCTCAACAAGGTGATGAACCAATACCGTTATCGCTGGATGGAGCAGATGGTGGTGCGCGAGCACCGTATCGTCGACACCACGATCCTGGCTTCCCTCATGAACGGCACGGCCTTCTTCGCCTCGACCTCGCTCATCGCCATCGGCGGCGTGCTGGCGCTTCTGCGCTCGACGGATTCGGTTCTGCCGCTCTTCGCCGACCTGCCGTTCGGGGCGCCGCCGACACGGGCTGCCTGGGACGTGAAGGTCGGCGGCCTTGCCGTGATCTTCGTCTATGCCTTCTTCAAGTTCGCCTGGTCGTACCGGCTCTTCAACTACATGGCGATCATGGTCGGGGCCGTTCCCGTGCTGACGGAGAGCAGTCGCGAGGAGGCGCTTGCCGTTGCGCGCCAGGCCGGCGCGATGAACGCGGTCGCCGGCAAGCACTTCAACCGCGGTCAGCGGGCCTTCTTCTTCTCGCTCGCTTATCTCGGATGGTTCGTGAGCGCCTATCTTTTCATGGTCGCGACGGCCGGTGTGCTGATCGTCATGTGGCGGCGCCAGTTCCTGTCAGACGCCCATGACGCAGCCTTGAGGAAAACCAATGTCTAAAACCGCCACACCGGAAGAGCTTGAGGCCACCATGCTCGCGCTCCTGGGGGAGCGGGGACCCGGCAAGACCATCGGGCCGGCCGATGTGGCCCAGGCACTCGGCGGCAACCAGCCGGACGGGTGGGGGCCGCTCATGCAGCCCGTCCGCAAGGCGGCCGTGCGCCTCATGAAGGCGGGGCGCATCGTCATCCTGCGCAAAGGGCGGCCGGTCGACCCGGACGATTTTCGCGGCACTTATCGGCTGGCGCTGCCGCCTGCGGAGGCCTGAGGTCCGGGGAACAGCCGCGTGGTGCGCCCGGACGCGTAATAGGCGATCAGCCCCGCCCATTCCTTGGTGCCGATGTCGAGGCGCCGCAGGCCTTCCGAGACGAACGCGAAGGGAAGGTGGGTCCTTGCCCCTCCGGCCGTGCGAAAGTCCACCGGGTAGGGCGTGACGGGGAACGCAACCTTCTCGAACACGCCGACGGCGCGCGGCATGTGCCAGGCCGATGTTACCAGGAGCCAGCGCTCGCCCTCGCGCGGCTTTGCGAGCTCTCGCGAATAGACGGCATTCTCGGCAGTTGTCCGAGATTGGTCCTCGACCAGGATGCGTGTGGGGTCGATGCCGATGCTCTTGAAATACTCCGCAACGATCGGAGCCTCGGCAGCGCCACCGCCGAAGACCGTGCCGCCACCGCCCGAGATCAGGATGCGGGCGTTGGGATAGCGATGGGCGAGCTGGATCGTGTCGAGGACGCGCTCCGCCGCTTCATTGGCCACGATGCTGCCACGCGCCTTCGAATCGGATGCCTCCACCGCGCCGCCGAGCAGGATGATCCCGTCGACAGGCCTGCCGTCGTCTCGGAACGGGGCGAAGCGCTCCTCCAGCGGCAGCAGGATATAGCTCGCGATGGGGAGGAGCCCCAGGGCAATGGTCGCCAGCGTGAACACGAGGCTCAGCCCGATGCCGAAGCGGCGAAGGCGCTTGAAGAGGCTGAGCACCAGCCCCAGCAGAATGAGGCTCAGCAGCAGATTGGATGGCGTGGTGAAGAACCAGGCGATTTTCGAAACGTAATAGAACACCCGCCATCCTTATTCTTGGTGTTTCGCTGAATAATATCCCCAGCGTCATCACCGGCCTTGTGCCGGTGATCCCGATCCGGTGAGGCACAGCGCTTTTCAGGCTCGGGATGGCCGGGACAGGCCCGGCCATGACGTGCTGCGGTTATGTACGAGTCTTCAATGAGGCGCTGCAGATTTAAGACTTGTTCAACTCGGCCTCGTAGCGGGCCTTGGTCTCCGCATTGGGCGGGTACAGACCGGGGAGGGGAACGCCCTTCTCCACCTCGCGCATGACCCACATCTCGTAGTGTTCCTGCGCCACGGCAGCCTTGGCGACTTCTTCCACCATGGCGGCCGGGATCACCACGACGCCGTCCCGGTCGGCGACGATCACGTCATCCGGGACGACCGCGACGCCGCCGCAGCCGATGGGCTCCTGCCAGCCCACGAAGGTCAGGCCTGCGACGGAAGGAGGAGCGGCGATGCCCGCGCACCACACCGGCAGGTTCGTTCCCTCGACGCCGACTGCGTCGCGCACTGCGCCATCCGTCACGAGCGCCGCCACGCCGCGCTTCTTCATGCGGGCCGTGAGGATGTCGCCGAACACGCCTGCATCGACGACGCCCATGGAGTCGATCACCGCGATGCAATCCTCCGGCATGTCCTCGATGGCCGCCCGGGTGGAGATCGGGGAAGCCCAGGATTCCGGCGTCGCCAGATCCTCGCGGGCCGGCACGAAGCGCAGGGTGAAGGCGCGGCCCACCATCTTCTCCGACGCGTGGAAAGCCGGCATCGGCCCCTTCATCCAGCACCGGCGGATGCCTTTTTTCAGCAGCACGGTAGTGAGCGTCGCGGTGGAGGCGGCCCGCAGGGCGTCGGCGATGGCTTTGTCGAGGGTCATGGGTTCTTCCCTGATATGGATCAGGCTTTCATAGCGGCCGGGAGCCTGGAGCGCCACCGCAACGAGACTTTCTCAGCCGCATTCCTGCCGTGCGTCAGTCGCGGTCCGGCGCGCCGAGCGGGAAATGAGGACGGTAGGGTCGGGCCTCGTCGACGGCCCGTGCGAAGGAGGGCCGGGCCAGAAGCTTCCGGCGGTAGTCCCGAAGGCGGGGAAATCTTTCGCCCATCGGATGCGCCCAGTCGGCATAGAAGAGCGACGGGGCGGCGGCGCAATCGGCAAGGCTGAAGGTAGCACCAATGGCCCATTCTCTCCCGGCCAGGGTCGCGTCGAGCCAGGCGTAAGCCTTGTCGAGCATGGTTCGCGCTTCAGTGACGCCATAGGGGTCGCGATCCTGCTCCGGACGGATCCAGTCGAGCACGATCTTCTGCATCGGCGTGGCGATGTAGTTGTCGAAGAAGCGATCCATCAATCGGACATTAAGAGCGGCGTGCGGATCCTTTGGAATTAGCCGCACCGGTCCCGGATGATGGAGTTCCAAATGCTCGATGATGATGCTGGCCTCCAGGATGAGGCGCCCAGCGTCCACGAGTGTGGGAAACTTCTTGATGGGCCAGAGGGTCTCAAGCTCGGCACCGTTCTTCGCATCGTCGAGCGTCAGGTATTCGAACGGCGTGCCGTTCTCGTACAGCGCGATCAGCACCTTCTGACAGTAGGAGGAGAAGGGGTGAGCATAGAGCTTCAAGGTCATCGCGGCCTCGCGGGTATGAATCCGCTCCTCACAGTAAACAGTCCTGCTTGAACGAAAAGGCCCGTCGCGTCTGCGGCAGGCTCCAACAAACGAACGGCCGGGACTACGCCCGGCCGTTCTGGTTAAGTCTCGAGTGCAGCCTTGGTCAGGCGGTCTTGGCGAACAGCTCGCGGCCGATCAGCATGCGGCGAATCTCGCTGGTGCCGGCGCCGATCTCATAGAGCTTCGCGTCGCGCAGCAGGCGGCCGGTCGGGTAGTCGTTGATATAGCCGTTGCCGCCCAGCAGCTGGATCGCATCGAGAGCCATCCTGGTGGCGTTCTCGGCAGCATACAGGATCGCCCCAGCCGCATCCTCGCGGGTGGTCTCACCCCGGTCGCAGGCCTTGGCGACCGCATAAACGTAGGCCTTTGCCGCGTTCATGGTCACGTACATATCGGCGACCTTGCCCTGCACGAGCTGGAACTCACCGATGGCCTGGCCGAACTGCTTGCGCTCGTGGATGTAGGGCAGCACCACGTCCATGCAGGCCTGCATGATGCCCGTGGAGCCGGCCGCCAGCACGGCGCGCTCATAGTCGAGGCCGGACATGAGCACGTTCACGCCCCGGCCGACCTGACCGAGCACGTTCTCCTCCGGCACCTCGCAATCCTCGAACACCAGCTCGCAGGTGTCGGATCCGCGCATGCCGAGCTTGTCGAGCTTCTGGTGCGTGGAGAAGCCCTTGAAACCCTTCTCGATCAGGAAAGCCGTCATGCCGCGCGGGCCTGCCTCCGGGTCGGTCTTGGCATAGACCACAAGCGTCTCGGCCGTGGGGCCGTTGGTGATCCACATCTTATTGCCGTTGAGCACGTAGCGGTCGCCGCGCTTGTCGGCGCGGGTGCGCATGGAGACCACGTCGGAGCCCGATCCCGGCTCGGACATGGCGAGCGCGCCCACATGCTCGCCGGAGATGAGCTTGGGCAGGTAGCGGCGCTTCTGGTCCTCGTTGCCGTTGCGGCGGATCTGGTTGATGCAGAGGTTGGAATGGGCGCCGTAGGACAGGCCCACCGACGCGGACGCGCGGGAGATCTCCTCCATGGCGATCACGTGCTCGAGATAGCCGAGGCCCGCGCCGCCATACTCCTCCTCGACCGTGATTCCGTGGACGCCGAGCTCGCCAAGCTGGGGCCAGAGGTCGCGCGGGAACTGGTTGGTGCGGTCGATCTCCTCGGCGCGGGGCGCGATCTTGTCCTGCGCGAAGTCGCGCACTGTCTCGCGGATGGCGTCGGCGGTCTCGCCGAGATCGAAATTGAAGCCCTTGGCGGCGTTCGGCAGCATTGATTCCTCCCCGTTCCATTCGTGACCCGGAAGGGTACGCGATGGATGGTTTTTTTTCGCGGCTCATTTTGGTCAGCAATGCTGCCCTTATCAAGGCCAAGGCATCAAGAAAAGTGAGGCGGTGTCACGGCCCGACCGGTAACTGGCCTTGGCTCGCAAAAGAAAAGGCTCCCGCACGATCCGTGGGGAGCCTGAACTTCGTCCGGTTGGAGCCTTATTCGTCGATGCTCGCCGTCTGCACCGCGTCCATGTCGCGGCAGATGCCCTGCGGCTTGAGCCGGCCGTGGTCGCGCGGGTCGCAGGCGCTCGCGACGAACATGCGCCACTGGTTGTCCGTGCCGTAGAAGGCGTTGCGGTCCACGTCACCCTTCACGCCGGGCACACGACCCGTGGTGGTGAACTGCCAGAAGGTCCAGCGGCGGTTGTTGTAGCGCACGTGGGGCTCGGCCGCCGTGCTGCGGATCCAGTAGGGATGGTCGTTGAACTCGCCCTCCAGGATCTCCTTATGGAAGGTGATGTCGGTGTAGATGATCGGCCGCTTGCCCGTGTGGGCCTCCATCTCGCGCAGCATCAGGTCGATCATGGCGAGGGCCTGCTCGCGCGGAACCTTCTTCGGGCAGTTCACCGACTGGCCGTTCCACTCCACGTCGAGCACCGGGGGGAGGGCGTCCGGGTCCGCCGGCACGTTCTTCTTGAACCAGGCCGCCTGCTCGTGGGCCGGGCGGCACCAATAGACGAAATGGTAGGCGCCGCGCGGAACGCCTGCCCGTCTGGCAGCCTGCCAGTTCTCATGAAATTTGCTGTCGATGTGGTCGCCGCCCTCGGTCGCCTTGATAAAGGCGAACTTGGTGCCGGCCTGGCGCAGGGACGCCCAGTCCACGTCACCCTGCCATTTCGAGATGTCGACGCCGTGGATCGGCAGCCGGTGAGCGGTGGCGACGCCTTCGTGCGGACGGGCATCGCTCTTGGCCGGGTAGCGGCTGGACGAGGAGGGGGCGATGGCGCAGGAGGCAAGGCCCAAGGCCATGGCGGCAAGCGCGCCGAACCGAGCGACCCTAACGAACGTCGTCAGGCCAGAGTTCTTGGAACGGCTGGGGGAGCGGCGGCGAGTCTTCATCGGTTCAACTGTATTGTACGCAGGACTGGATCACACCAGGGATGACGCAAGAGCGTTAACAGGCCCTTACGACACGGACGCGAAACAAGCTTACAAGTTAAACCAGGCGGTTGCGATGCCTAAAAAGGCGAAGAAGCCGACGATGTCCGTGATGCTGGTGACGAAGGGGCCGGACGAGACGGCAGGGTCCACGCCCATCCGGTTGAGGGTGAGAGGCACGAAGATGCCGCCGAGCGCCGCAAAGAACAGGACCGTGATCAGGGCCAGTCCGATCACGAGGCCGAGTTCCGGCGATTCGAACCAGAGCCCCGCCAGGACACCCATGATGATGGCGAAGGCCATGCCGTTGAGCAGGCCGACGGCTCCCTCGCGGCGGATGATGCGCCAGGCATTGGAGCGCCCCAGCTCCCGGGTGGCCAGCGCCCGGACCGCCACCGTCATGGTCTGCGTGCCCGCATTGCCTCCCATGGAGGCTACGATAGGCATGAGGATGGCGAGCGCAACCATCTGCTGCAGCGAACCCTCGAAGAGGCGAATGATGCTGGAGGCGATCAGCGCCGTGCACATGTTGGCGAAGAGCCAGGGGAAGCGGCTTCTCTGGATGTAGAGGATCGTATCGGAGAGCTCTTCGTCCGATTTCACGCCGCCGAGCTGCTTGATGTCGGCATCGGCTTCCTCCTCCAGCACGTCCACGATGTCGTCGACGAGGATGGTGCCGACAAGCCGGCCTCCCTCGTCCACCACGGCGGCCGAGACGAGGTTGTAGCGCTCGAACAGGCGGGCCACCTCCTCCTGATGCTGGGTGGCCTCCACCCGGTCCGGCTCGTCGTTCATGATCTCCTGGATGGTGACCGGGCGCTTGGAGCGCAGGAGCTTGTCCAGGGGCACCGCTCCGAGCAGGTGGGCCGCGGGGTCGATGACGAAGATCTCGTAGAAGGTCTCCGGCAGATCCTCCGTCTCGCGCATGAAGTCGATCGTCTGCCCCACCGTCCAGAACGGAGGCACTGCGATGAACTCGGTCTGCATGCGCCGGCCAGCGCTGTCTTCCGGGTAGTCGAGGGAGCGTTGGAGCGCCACGCGCTCGATGGCGGGAAGCTGGTCGAGAACCTCCGCCTGTTCGTCTTCCGGGAGGCTCTCGAGAATGGTGATGGCATCATCTGAATCGAGTTCGCGCACGCCCTCGGCGACGGTGGCTGTCTCCAGCTCCTCAAGGATCTCCTCGCGGACGGCCTCGTCCACCTCGGTCAGCGCCGCGAAATCGAACGAGGAGCCGAGGAGCTCGATCAGCCGGTGGCGGTGCTCGGGCGCCAGAGCCTCGAGCAGATCGCCCATCTCGGATTCGTGGAAGTCCTCCACCAGTTGCTGCAGCAGATCCGCGTCCGAGGCCTCAATGGCATCGGCGGCGGCGGCCAGGAATTCCGGATTGAGTTCGCCTTCCTCGTCCCGGAATGCCGGTGTAACCGGCATAGACCCATCGGGGGTCGGAAGCAGCGTCTTGTCTTCGACTTCCTGCATGAGCCGTCCTCGGGAGTGGGTTGCCGGCCTTTTAGGTGCCTGCGCCAGTCAGCGCAATGCGCCCCAAAGGCTTTCTCGGAATATCGCTTGTCGGCCGTTCCTGCCCTCAGGAGCCGGAGCAGCTGAGGTCAACAAAAAAGGCCCCGGTGAGGGGCCTTTATGTTTTCAGCACGAGATGTGCTGAAAGTTGGTGCGGTCAAGAGGACTCGAACCTCCACGGGTCTCCCCGCTACCACCTCAAGGTAGTGCGTCTACCAATTCCGCCATGACCGCGAACTCGGTTTCAGGAAGGGTTTTCCTGAAGAGGTGGTCGCTCTAGCAGAACGATCGGACCGCTGCAACCCCTTCCGTGGAGCTTGCGGCGATTGAAGGGCGTGCATGTCTCGGGCGACGACGGAGGGGATAGGCGATAAGCCTCTGGAACGACTATATAAGCCCAAACTCAATGGGCGCAGGAGCAGACCCTCGCTCCCTCAAGGATCAGGACGCCTGCCGTTCTGGATTCTAGAAAATTCAAGGTGAATCGGTGTCGAACCTGCGAGACAGCCTGGCCGTTCAGTTCCATGCCGAGAGCGGCTCCGAACCGGTGGAATGGGCCATTACGGACGCCCTCGTCGGCTATGAGGCGGCCGTGGCCTTCATGGAGGCCCGGGCCAAGGCGATTGCGGCCGGCCAGGCCCGCGAGATGGTCTGGCTGCTGGAGCATCCGCCGCTCTACACGGCCGGCACCTCGGCCGATGCCGCGGACCTCGTGGATCCCGACCGCTTCCCGGTTCACCAGACGGGCCGGGGAGGGCAGTACACCTATCACGGTCCGGGTCAGCGGGTCGCCTATGTAATGCTCGATCTCAAGCGCCGGGCGCCTGACCTGCGCCGCTATGTGGCCGCCCTGGAGGCCTGGATTATCGCGACTCTGGATGGCTTCAATGTTCGCGGCGAGCGGCGGGAGGATCGGGTCGGAGTCTGGGTCCGCCGGCCAGACAAGGGGGAAGCCGCGGAGGACAAGATCGCCGCCATCGGCATCCGAGTGCGCCGCTGGGCCACCTTCCACGGCATCAGCCTCAATGTGGAGCCGGATCTCTCCCATTTCTCGGGCATCGTGCCCTGCGGCGTGACCCAGCACGGGGTCACGAGCCTCGTCGATCTCGGCATTCCCGTGACCCTGCCGGAAGTCGATTCAGTCATGCGGACGGCGTTCGAGGAGATCTTCGGGCCGACCGTGCGGGTCGACGCACCGTTGCTCCCGAGCCACGCCGCCTAGGATTTTCGCCTTCCATACGGCAAGGCTTCTCCTCAACGCGGCTTCATGCTCTAAGCTGGGGCAAACGGCTGATCATTGGCGGAACTTCCATGCAACGTGCCCTCCTTGCCTCCCTCGTCGCCCTGGCCGCTTCGGCCTGCGCCTACCGGCCCGAGCCGACGGAACTCGTGAAGATCGTCGATTCGCCGGTGGATGTCCGTGCTTGCACGCGTCTTGGTGAGGTGAGCCCGGTGACCCCCACCACGCCCGGAACGCACACGCAGGTCAATGTCGGCTTCGGCGTGACGCTCGGCAGGTCCACCTTCGGCCGCGCCACCGACGACATGCTGCAGGCCACCGTCGCCCTTGGCGGCACGCATCTCTACCTGCAGCAGGTCTCCCAGGATTGGTCTCTGGTGCGCGGCATCGCCTATCACTGCGGATCGGGCGTCATCCGGCGGGAAGCGGTCATTCAGGCCAAGGGCTGAGGCCTGAACCTCCCAAGTCCCAGTTGCGCAGGCTCCCCGGTTCTAGCTACTGAGCGGTAAAGCCCTCCGGCTTGCGCCGGGCAGGAGCCAAAACCCAAGAACCAGGGAGACCGACGCCGTGCCCGTCATCGCCACCTCTGCCGACCTGACATCGGACGCCGCGCGGGCGAACCGCGCCGCCTGGGCCGAGCTCGCCCTGGATCTCCAGGCCAAGCGGCGGGCTGTGTCGGAAGGCGGGCCCGCAAAGGCGCGGGAACGGCACCTCGCCCGCGGCAAGCTGCTGCCCCGAGAGCGCGTGATGCGCCTGCTCGATCCCGGAGCACCTTTCCTGGAGCTTGGCTCTCTTGCGGCTCACGGCATGTATGAGGACGCGATCCACGGCGCCGGGATCATCACCGGCATCGGCCGGGTCGAAGGTCGCGAGGTCATGATCGTCTGCAACGATTCGACCATCAAGGGCGGCACCTACTACCCGATGACGGTGAAGAAGCACCTGCGCGCCCAGGAAGTGGCGCGCGAGAACCGTCTGCCCTGCATCTATCTGGTCGATTCCGGCGGCGCGAACCTGCCGCACCAGACGGAAGTCTTTCCCGACCGCGACCATTTCGGCCGCATCTTCTACAACCAGGCGACCCTGTCCTCGCTCGGCATCCCGCAGATCGCCTGTGTGATGGGCTCCTGCACGGCGGGCGGCGCCTATGTGCCGGCCATGTCGGACGAGACGGTCATCGTGCGCCGCCAGGGCACCATCTTCCTCGGCGGTCCGCCCCTGGTGAAGGCAGCCACCGGCGAGGTGGTCTCAGCGGAGGATCTCGGCGGCGCGGACGTGCATGCCCGCCAATCCGGCGTGGCGGATCACTACGCCACCGACGACGTCCATGCCCTCGCCATCGTGCGCCGCATCGTCGGCACGCTCAACACCCGCAAGAGCATCGACATCGACATCGCCGACCCGGTGGAGCCCAGGTATTCCATCGATGACCTCGATGCGATCGTGCCCACCGACCTCAAGAAGCAGTACGACATCCGCGAGGTGATCGCCCGCCTCGTGGACGGCTCCGAGTTCGACGAGTTCAAGCGCCTCTACGGCACCACCCTGGTGACGGGCTTCGCCCGGCTGTGGGGCATGCCGGTCGGCATCATCGCCAACAACGGCATCCTGTTCTCGGAGAGCGCCCAGAAGGGCGCGCATTTCATCGAACTGTGCTGCCAGCGGCGTATCCCGCTGCTCTTCCTGCAGAATATCTCCGGCTTCATGGTCGGTCGCCAGTACGAGGCAGGCGGCATCGCCAAGGACGGCGCGAAGCTCGTCACCGCCGTGGCCTGCGCCCAGGTGCCGAAGATCACGCTCCTGGTCGGCGGCTCGTTCGGCGCCGGCAATTACGGCATGTGCGGACGTGCGTACTCTCCGCGCTTTCTCTTCACCTGGCCGAATTCCCGCATCTCGGTGATGGGCGGCGAGCAGGCGGCGAGCGTTCTCGCCACCGTGCGGCGCGACAACATCGAGGCCGAAGGAAAGTCCTGGAGTGCCGACGAGGAAGAGTCCTTCAAGGCACCGATCCGCAACAAGTACGAGGAGGAGGGCTCCCCGTACTATGCGACCGCCCGCTTATGGGACGACGGCATCATCCTGCCCTCGGAAACGCGCCGCGTGCTGGCACTGGCGTTCTCGGCCGCCCTCAACGCTCCTGTACAGGAAACGAAGTTCGGCGTGTTCAGGATGTAGGACTGAGCCCCACTTCATGGTGGAACGCTCCAGGATCAGGTATATTTCCTATTCAGCTTCTCGACGTGCGCGTCTACGCGCGTTCGAGTTATTTGCGCCCGCTTGGTTCTGCGCCTTGATGGCTTCCGCTTCAGCAACGGTCTTGCGAACCTCTTCTTCCACGCGGCGGTACTTCTCGTCGAGTTCCCGGCGGTGCTCCGCCTCCATGGCAGGTTCGGCAAGGTCCGTGATGCCGATCGGATCGAAGAAGCTCATGACGGCCATCCCGGCCGCTTGAGAGTCGTGCCTTTCGCGCGTGACCTGCACGTCTGCCAAGGCGGCATGCACGCCGGATCCCATAGCATTTGGATCCACCGCAGGGGCGGCAGGAGGGGAGGCTGTTGTCTGATTGCAGGCTGCGACGAGCGGAAGCAGTGCAAGAAACCCTAAGGAAGGAAGGCGCTGAATTGCCATTGGCATATCCCTGAGAAGCGCCATTTACTTAACATAGACTTGATTCCTGATGTCCTCTCCGAACGGAGAGGAGAGTGACGGTAAGTCATGGAAACCCACGCCGATCAGGACCAATCCGCCCAGGTGCGGACCTCTTATGCGTCCGAACTCGTGCGCTTGGCCGGGGTAGAGAACGCCCGGGTCGAGAACGCTTTTGCGCAGATTCCCCGCGAGCGCTTTCTGCCGCCTCCGCCCTGGACGGTGATCAGCATGGGAATCGGGACGCAGACCCGCCAGGTCTCTGATATCTACAGCAACGTTCTTGTCGCCATCGACCGCGACCGTGGCATCAACAATGGCGAGCCTGCGCTTCACGCATCGTGGATCGATACCGTCAGCCCTCAACCGGGCGAGACAGTGATTCATGTCGGCGCTGGGCTGGGTTACTACACCGCTATCCTGTCTCTGCTCGTCGAGCCTGGCGGCTACGTGGAAGGGTTCGAGTACGAGGCCGATTTGGCGTCGCAGGCCCGGCGGAACCTGCAGGGCCGTTCAAACGTCGCGATCCATGCTGAATCAGCTTTCGGGCGTGTGCTGCCCAAGGCCGATGTCGTCTATGTGAACGCGGGGGTCACGGCCCCGGATGTGGAGTGGCTGCGGGCCCTCAATCCCGGCGGGCGGCTGATCTTTCCCTGGCAGCCGCACGAAAGCTGGGGACCGGCGGTTCTGGTAACGCGGCAGGCCAATGGCTTCAGCGCCCACCCACTGATGAGGGTTGGTTTCATCCCCTGCAGCGGCACGAGAAAAACCGCTTCGAGTAGGAACCTGCCGAGCGAGGCGGACCTTGCCGCCGTTCGATCCCTGTGGATCAGGAGCGAGCGGGAGCCTGATGCCAGCGCAGTTGCCGTTTACGAGGATATCTGGTTCTCGTCGGAGCAGATGCGGGCGTGGGCAGTCTGAACACTACACGGCGGCACGGGCATATTCCATCGGTATGCCTTCCATGTGAAGCGGCTTGGCAAAGGGGCCAACAGAAATCCCCTCCCAAGAATGTTGCGGCCGAGCAACACCCTCAAACCTTCAACATCTTGCCTGCCTTGGCCCAAGCTCCGCCGCGATGCCGCCATAAACCGAGCGCACCTTATGAAGCTGGCTAAAGTGCTTCTAAACCAAGGCTTTACAGTAAGGCACCCTGGGGCAAATCCAGGTTAAGCCTGTTGAGCCGATCCTTCCTTAGGGTCATTGCACGGGTGGTGCGGCACATGGCAGATCACGGGAGTTCCAAGAGCTTGGATCTCCTTGTGGGAACCGGGTGAAGAAGAGTGCGGACCATGGATGCGCGCCTGATCGACAAGTCGAAGCTGCCGAGCCGTCACGTGACGGTCGGGCCGGCTCGTGCGCCGCACCGCTCCTACCTCTACGCCATGGGCCTGACCCGGGAGCAGATCGCCCAGCCACTGGTCGGCGTCGCCACCTGCTGGAACGAGGCTGCTCCCTGCAACATCTCCCTCATGCGCCAGGCCCAGGCCGTAAAGAAGGGCGTGGCGGCGGCCAGCGGCACCCCGCGCGAGTTCTGCACGATTACGGTCACCGACGGCATCGCCATGGGTCACCAGGGCATGAAGGCGTCGCTCCCGTCCCGCGAGGTGATCGCGGATTCGGTCGAGCTGACCATCCGGGGCCATTCCTATGATGCGCTCGTGGGCATGGCCGGCTGCGACAAGTCATTGCCGGGCATGATGATGGCCATGGTGCGCCTCAACGTGCCGTCGATCTTCATCTATGGCGGGTCGATTCTGCCCGGCTCCTTTCGCGGTCGCCAGGTGACCGTGCAGGATCTCTTCGAGGCGGTCGGCAAGCATTCCGTCGGCGAGATGTCGGACGAGGACCTGACCGAGCTCGAGCAGGTGGCCTGCCCGTCCGCCGGCGCCTGCGGGGCGCAGTTCACCGCCAACACCATGGCGACGGTCTCCGAGGCCATCGGACTTGCGCTGCCGTATTCGGCCGGCGCTCCGGCTCCTTACGAGATCCGCGACCGGTTCTGCGCCGCGGCCGGCGAGCAGATCATGGACCTGATCGCCAAGAACATCCGCCCGCGCGATATCGTGACCCGCAAGTCCCTGGAGAACGCCGCGACGGTGGTGGCGGCCTCCGGCGGCTCGACCAATGCGGCCCTGCACCTGCCGGCCATCGCCCATGAGGCGGGAATCAAGTTCGACCTGTTCGACGTGGCCGAGATCTTCAAGCGTACGCCCTACATCGCGGACCTGAAGCCCGGCGGACGCTATGTGGCCAAGGACCTGTTCGAGGTCGGCGGCATCCCGCTCCTCATGAAGACGCTGCTCGATCACGGCTTCATGCACGGCGACTGCATGACGGTCACCGGCCGCACCATGGCCGAGAACCTCGCTTCCGTGAAATGGAACGACGAGCAGGACGTGGTCTATCCGGCGAACACGCCGATCACACCCACGGGCGGCGTCGTGGGCCTCAAGGGCAATCTCGCGCCCGAAGGCGCCATCGTGAAGGTGGCCGGCATGGCCGCCGGAAGCCAGGTGTTTCGCGGCCCGGCCCGCTGCTTCGACGGCGAGGAGGCCTGCTTCGAGGCCGTCTCCAAGCGTCAGTACGAAGAAGGCGAGGTTCTGGTGATCCGCTACGAGGGACCACGCGGCGGTCCCGGCATGCGCGAGATGCTGTCCACGACGGCCGCGCTCTACGGCCAGGGCATGGGCGACAAGGTCGCGCTCATCACCGACGGACGGTTCTCCGGCGCGACCCGCGGCTTCTGCATCGGCCATGTGGGGCCGGAGGCTGCCGTGGGCGGGCCCATTGGGCTCATCAAGGACGGCGACATTATCGCAATCGATGCCATTAACGGCACCATCGACGTGGAACTCTCGGACGAGGAGCTCACCCGGCGCCGGGCCCAGTGGAAGCCTCGCGAGACGAGCGCCACCTCGGGCTATCTTTGGAAATATGCACAAACCGTTGGTCCCGCACGGGATGGGGCAGTCACCCATCCGGGCGGAGCCGCAGAAAAAGAAGCCTATGCGGACGTCTAACTTCATCCTGGTCACATTGGGGGTGGGTTTCCTCGGGGCGGGCGCCGCTCACGCGCTCGATGCCGCGCCGCGTCCGCAGCCGCTGACGCCTGCTCTCGCGCCGGCGCTGGCGCCTGCCACCAAGTACGGCTCGGCGCGCGATGCCCTGCGCAGCGGCATGCGCACCTACAATGCCGGCGACAAGATCGGGGCCGTCCACGCGCTCGAATATGCGGCCGGCCAGGGCCACTCGCTTGCGCTCTGGAAGCTCGGGCGCATGTATGCCGACGGTGACGGCGTGGAGCACGACGACCTGAAGGCGTTCGAGTATTTCTCGAAGCTCGCCGACCAGCATGCGGACGAGAGCCCGGATTCGCCGAATGCCGGCGCCGTCTCCAGCGCCTTCGTGGCGCTCGGCGGCTATTTCCTGGACGGCATTCAGGGAACCTATGTCGCGGCCAATCCGGCGCGCGCCGTCGAGATGTTCAGCTACGCGGCGTCGTATTTCAGCGACTCCAACGCGCAGTACAACCTCGCGCGTCTCTACCTGGAAGGCACCGGGGTCCGCAAGGATGCCCGCCATGCGGCCCGCTGGTTCAACCTGGCTGCCGAGAAGGGCCATACGGCCTCCCAGGCGCTCCTGGGCCATCTCCTGATGACAGGGCAGGGCGTTCCGCGCCAGCGCGCCAAGGGGCTGATGTGGCTGACGCTGGCCCGCGAAGCCTCGACGGATGCCGCCAAGGATCAGTGGATCGTGGATCTGTACCAGGATGCTTTCACGGCAGCGGACGACAGCGACCGCAAACTCGCGCTCGCTCTTCTGGAGCAGTACATCCAGGCGCGCCGCTAAGACGGGCTACTGAACACCTCATGTCATGGCCGGGCTTGTCCCGGCCATCTCAATTCTGTGAGGCTCTGCACCTTGGAATCGAGATCACCGGCACAAGGCCGGCCATGACGTAAGAGCTTCCTGACGATCACTCGATATCGAGATCGACGATCACCGGCACGTGGTCGGAAGGCTTGTCCCAGCCGCGCACTTCCTTGCGGATCGAGGTTGTCTTCAGCTTATCCTGCGCCTGGGCCGAGAGCAGCAGGTGGTCGATGCGAATGCCGTTGTTCCGCTGGAACGCGCCGGCCTGATAATCCCAGAACGAGTAGAGCCCCGGCTGGTCGCTGCAGGCGCGCACAGCATCCGATAGGCCCAGGTTGAGAAGTTCGCGGAACTTCGCCCGGCTCTCCGGCTGGAACAGGGCGTCCCTCGTCCAGGCTGCCGGATCGTAGGCATCCTCGGGCTCAGGGATCACGTTGTAATCGCCGCACAGGACCAGGGGCTCCTCCAGCGCCAGCAGGCTGCGGGCATGGGCGCGCAGGCGGTCCATCCAGGCGAGCTTGTAGTCGAATTTCGGCGTGCCGATGGGGTTTCCGTTCGGCAGATAGATGGAGGCGACCCGCACGGCGCCCGTGGAGGTCGAGATCACGCCTTCCAGGTAACGGGCCTGCTCGTCGCTCTCGTCTCCCGGCAGGCCACGGCGCACGTCTTCGAGCGGCCGCTTGGACAGGATCGCGACGCCGTTATAGGCCTTCTGCCCATGGGTCACCACGTTGTAGCCCATGGCCTCGACCTCGGCTCGCGGGAAGGCCTCGTCTACGCATTTCAGTTCCTGCAGGCAGACGACATCCGGGTCGGCGCTCTTCACGAAGGTGCCGAGGTGGTCCAGCCGCTGCTTGATGGAGTTCACATTCCACGTGGCAATCCGCATCCCGGCACTCCCGTTGTCCTGTCGCCTGTGCTTCATCGGATTTTCGTCCTTGGCTGGCAAGCCGGAACTTCGCCATCGTCCCCATGGTTGCGCCCCATGCCCGAATCCTGGCTTATGCCCACCGAAAGTTCCTGCAAATTCTTCGTGCTCGGCTCCGGCCGATCGGAAGGGGGCTCCTCATGAGGGCTGCCATCGTTGATGCGTCCCATAAAAGGTCCATCCATGTCCCAGGTTGAGATCCACGGCTATGCCATCGTGTCGGACAACGAGTGCATCGCCGACGCGTCGGGCCATACGCCCGAGGTGCTGCGCAACGAGGCGGATTGGGCTTATTTCCAGGCCGAACTCAACAAGTCCGCCGTCATCGTGCTCGGTCGTCTCGGACACGAGGCCAACGCGAACCCCAAGGGCCGCCTGCGGATGATCCTGTCCTCGTCATCCCCCGGCCTCGAGCGGCGTGCCGACGGATGGTGGTGGCACCCCGGGAAGCTGTCGTGGGCCGAGGCGATCAGCACTGTTCTGCCGGCAGGCGGCCGGGTCGCCGTACCCGGCGGGCGCCAGGTCTTCGATCTCTTTCTCGATATCGGATACGATGCGTTCCACCTGACCCGCGCGGAAGGCACACATGTGCCTGATGGTGTTCCCGTCTTTTCGGAATGCCGAGCCAGCAGGAACGCTGAGACAATTCTGTCGGAGCGGGGCCTCGTTCCGGGAGAGCGCCGGGTCCTCGACCCGGCGAGCAGGGTCACCCTGGCGATTTGGCGGCCATCTGACGGAAACTCATGACTCTGGCTGGAGTTGACGTTCGACAGCACCTCGAAAGGAGGCGCCGATGCGTCATCTCACCATTTCGACCGCCCTGGTCGCAAGCTGCCTGATCGCAGGAGCCGCATGGGCGCAAGGATCCTCCGGAAGCTCCAGCAGCGGCAGCGCTGGCGGTTCCTCCTCCAGTGCAGCGCCGTCGACCGGTTCATCTTCCTCGGGGACTGCCGCACAGCCGGGCAACCCGGCCCTCCGCCCTCCTGGGCAGGGTGCTGCCGGAAACACGGGTGTCAGGGGCGCGCCTGACACCCTGACCGGAAACGGCGCGAACCAGGGCACCAGCGCGACCGGGAACGCGACCACAGGCCGTGCCGGATCGCCCCCCGGCAGCGAAGGCAGCACGGGTGGAGCAGCCACCAGCGCAAACCGTTCCTCAACCGATCCCAACACCACTGGCGGCGTTGGGGGCGTCAACCGGCTTGAGCCGGGTGAGCGCTCTGCGGTCGCTCCGACAGCTCGGGAAGAGGAGTTGTTTCGCAAAGGTGAGGAGTTGGAGCAGAAAGCCCGCGAGGGCGTCTGCTCCACCTGCTGATGCTCAGGCCGCCTCGTTGAGAGCCGGATAATCCGTGTAGCCTTCCGTGCCGCCGCCATAGAAGGTGGCGCGATCCGGCTGGTTGAGCGGTGCATCGAGGCGGAAACGCTCGACAAGATCCGGGTTCGCAATGAAGAGCCGCCCAAAGGCCACGAGGTCGGCCCGTCCACTCGTGATCGCCTCGGCCGCCATGTCGCGGTCGTAGCCGTTATTGGCAATGTAGGCGCCGCGGAAGGAGCGGCGTAGATCTGTGTAGTCCATGTCGACAGCGTTCCGGTCACCCTGTGTGGCGCCCTCGATCATGTGGATGTATGCGAGCCCGAGCTTGTCGAGCCGCTCGACCACATGGCCGAACAGGGCCTGCGGGTTTGAATCCGCCGCGTCGTTGACCTTCGCCGGCGAGAGGCGGATGCCGACCCGCCCCTTGTTCCAGACCTTCAGCACGGCTTCGGCCGCTTCGATCGTGAGGCGAGCGCGGTTCTCGATGGAGCCGCCATAGGCGTCCGTGCGGTGGTTCGAGCCGTCCTTCATGAACTGGTCGAGCAGGTAGCCATTGGCCGCATGGATCTCGACCCCATCGAAGCCGGCCTCCTTGGCATTGCGGGCGGCATTCTCATAGTCGCGCAGGATGCCCGGGATCTCTGAGAGTTCGAGCGCACGGGGCTCGGACACGTCCACGAAACCGTCTGTAATAAACGTCTTTGTCTGAGCCCGGAGTGCCGAGGGCGCCACCGGTGCTGCACCGCCCGGCAGGAGCGAGGTGTGGGACACGCGACCCACATGCCAGAGCTGAATGAAGATCCGGCCGCCGGCCTTGTGAACGGCGTCCGTCACCTTGCGCCAGTGTGCAACCTGCTCCGAGGTGTAGATCCCGGGCGTGCGCAGGTAGCCCTGTCCCTGATGGGAAATCTGCGATCCTTCCGAGATCAGGAGACCCGCGCTGGCCCGCTGGGTGTAGTAGGTGGCGGTGATGTCACGCGCAACGTCACCCTCCGCGGCCCGATTGCGGGTGAGGGGAGCCATGACCAAGCGGTTCGGCAGGGTCAGGCTGCCCAGTGTGAAGGGCTGGAACAATGCGTTGGCATGGGCACTCATTGAAAACCTCGTTTCATCCTGTGGAATTAACTGAAGCACAGGTCGACACGAGATAATAAGCCTTCCGCCTCAGACAACGGAAAGCTGCCATGCAAAAAACGGATGTCTCAGCCTGACGTACTGGCTTTATCGAGCTCTGTGATCTCGGCCTCATCGAGGCGCAACTTGGTTGCTTTTGCGATGTCCTGCAATTGCTGCACGCTCGTGGCGCTGGCGATGGGCGCCGTAAGGCCGGGGCGCGCCATCAGCCACGCAAGAGCGACCTGGGCCGGTGTCGCGTCCTTGCGTGCGGCCACATCGTCCAGGGCCGAGAGGATGCGCTTGCCTCTCTCGTTGAGATACGCCGCCATGCGTCCGCCACGCACGCTCTTTCCGAAGTCCGCCTCAGACCGGTACTTGCCCGTGAGGAACCCGCTGGCGAGGCCATAATAGGGAATGACGCCGATCTCCTCCTTCCGGCAGAGCGGCTCCAGTTCCGCCTCGTATTCGGAGCGGTCATAAAGGTTGTATTTCGGCTGCAGGCTCTCGTAACGCGGAAGGCCCCGCTCGGCGCTGATCGCCAGCGCCTCTGTCATCCGGGCTGCGGTGAAGTTGGAGGCACCGATGGCTCGCACTTTTCCCTCGCGGATCAGTTCGGCATAAGCCTCGAGCGTCTCCTGCTGCGGCGTATCGGAATCGTCGCGATGGGATTGATAGAGATCGATGAAGTCAGTCTGAAGCCGGCGGAGAGAATCCTCGACTGCGGAGCGGATATAGCTCTTCGACAATCCCTTCCGGTCTGGTGCCATCTCGGAACCGACCTTGGTGGCAATGACGATCCGGTCGCGGTTGCCACGCGCCTTCAGCCACTTGCCGATGATGGCCTCCGACTCGCCCCCGGCATTACCGGGTGCCCATGTGGAGTAGACATCCGCCGTGTCGATGAAGTTGAGGCCCGCATCCACGTAAGCGTCGAGAAGCCTGAAGGACGTTGCCTCGTCGGCCGTCCATCCGAAAACGTTGCCGCCGAGGCAAAGGGGCGAAACCATCAGGTCCGAGCGGCCGAGTCTGCGTTTATCCATCATCATCTCCCTACGCGTAGCCGATGTGGGGCGGACAACAGCAACGGCAAGACGATAGATCAGGAACAGCGTCCGACACGATGCTCATGGGCCGGACGCTGCTACGATGCGGAATTAGGCTGCGGCGCTCCATGTAATGCCGCGGGCTTCTGCAAAAGCCATCAGATCGGATTCGCTGCCGATGCGGTGGCGCTGGTCGATCGTCCAACCCGTCTCATCACGCACGACGATGTAGCCGCGTGCCTGGAGACGCGAGACGACTGACTGGATGCCGCCCGACTCGGTGCGCGTCACGCCGCGCTCTGCGATAAAGCGCTCGATGGCGGCCTGGGCGGCTTGGGCAAGATCGACGGCATCGGCCCGATTGGCCGGTTTGGCCTTGGCCTTCGCCTGCGCCATGATGCGCGCGGGATCGCGGCGAACGGATTTCCAGCCGCCACGGCCTGACGTTTGGGTATCGGCTTGATCGATCTCAACCTGACGAGCCGCTGCAGGGGCTTCCATGACGACGATCTTCGGAGCCGTGGGTGCCGCAGGTGCTTGGGGCAGGCGCGGGGCGGCTTCTCGTGACATCCCCTGCACGGCCGGCAGAACTGCCTTCTTTCTGGCAGGCTTCGACACGTCGGCAGATGCGGAGGCCGCGACCTGTGCCTCCACCTGTGCCTCCTTGCGCAGTTTCTCCTCGCGGGCCTTCCGCTCAAGGATCAAGCGGGCAGCCTCTTCGGTTTGCCGTTTGGCCTCAGTCTCGCTCTTCCTGGTTTCAGCTTCCTGGCGTCTGGTGTCGGCGGCAGTTTTCTTCGCTTCGGCTTCGGCCTGCTGCGCAGCCACCAACCGGCGAGCTTCCGCCTCTGCCACGCGCTTGACCCGGATAGTGAGCCGCTGGTCGATGCGCGCCTTCTCGGCGATGGCGGCGCGAGCCGCCTTAATCATGCCGGCCTCGGCTTCCGCAACCAAACTCCTCAGGCGGCTAGCCATGAGATCCTCGAGAGCTTTGATCGCGCACTCGAGTTCTGCTCGAGGATCGGTCGTCTGAGGTGTTACGGCAGCCACCGCGATGGTTGCAGCTGGAAGAGCAGGCTGACGCACCGGCTTGGAGGCGGTAGATTTTTTTAACGCAGGTTCTGTCGATGAAGCCTTGATGACCTTTGGGCGAGCCGACTCGGCAGCCGTGATCTTCGCCAGCTTGGAGAGATCCCGCACGCCGATCAGGCCGAGATCCTGCATCTTCCAGCGGATCTGGGTCACGCTTCTTCCGAGATCAGCGGCAATCCGCTTGTCCGTCATCGGCGGGTCGGCGCAGACGAGCTCGCGCAGGCGCGCGACGCTGGCTTCATCCCAGGACTGGTGAGGCTGGACAAGAGTGCCGATCAGCCTGGCTCTGGCATAGGTCGCCGGGACAGGCCTTCCCAGTTTCGCCGCGGTGACGGGCACCGGCACCTTGGCTTCCCGATCACGACGCAGGATGTCGAGTTCTTCTTCAGTCCAGACCCTGTTCATTGCAGGGCTTCTCCTTTTCTCAGCAAGCTGGGATCCGGCGAGCCTGCATTGCGGACGAAGTGCGAATGCGGGAGGAAAGAAAGATCGCCGGATCAGGCCGGCGACGGGTTACGTCAGACCGGCATCAATGTGGGAAGTGCGCCCTGTCGGGCGTCGGTTCTGACGGGCTGCCCGCCTGAACGCCCCACACGGGACTGGGTTCAGGTCGCAGTTCATGTTCATGTATGAAGCAGGACCTCCCAGCGAAGCACTGGCTTCGCAGGACACGCCTTTGCGGTCGCTCGAGGTTGTTCTGCTTCGACATGATTGACGTTCAAATCACGAATGATGTGCTGATGTAGTCGGCTTTCCGGGAAATCTCAATGCACGAATAGTGCCGCACGGGAAACACTTCACATCCATCGCTATGAGGTTCGAAAAAGCCCGCAAAAACTTGGATCCTGACGGTCTCGTAAGAATTGCTTAACCATAAATGGACATTCTGAATTTCGTGGATTTCTGGGGATTCCACATAAGGCCTACAGGGGAAGGCTCATGACCGACAGCGCTCTAGCACAAACAATCAAAGAAAGAATCGAAGCGGTCAAAAAGGTTGTTAATCTGCTTGCACAGGCGGGCAGGGGGGATGACCTGCACGACCTGCGCGTGCTCCTCATCAATACGATGGGTCTGCTCAAGCGCGACCCCGGCACGGAAGCTGCCGTCGACGATCTTTATGCGGCGGCTGCCGTGCTCGTGAAGGATGCATCGTCCGGCATTTCGCCATCGGCGCGATCACTCCGCATCCTTCTGTCGGCGTCCGATCGTTTCTGCTCGCGTCTTGTGGCGGCGGTAGAACGGATCGAGCCGGCGGAACCGGAGCCGCGCTTCAAGGGATTGGAGGCCGCCTACGCGGTTCAGTTGGAACGGTTCTCGCTCAACGCCGATCTCGATCCGGTTGGGCAGGTGGCCTGAACGCCATAACCGCATTCAAGAATTGAAAGTCGATGAAGCCTTCCCTGCTGCAGGGAAGGCTTTTCTGTTGTTCGGTTCGTCCGCTTTCGAATGTCGCGAGTGTGTTTTCACGTATGCAGCTTTAGACACACCCACGGCTTCCAGACGTGTGAGACATACACGAGGGCTCGGTTTACCGTCTGTATACCTTGCTCTGTGTCCGGACGTGGCGAAGCCCCCATGGTTTCCCGTGGGGGCTCACGTGTAACGTCTGAGAGTTGGTTGCGGGGACAGGATTTGAACCTGTGACCTTCAGGTTATGAGCCTGACGAGCTACCGGGCTGCTCCACCCCGCGCCACTCATGGCCTTCAAAGCAGGGCTTTGAAGGCGAAGGGGAGATACGCAAAAGCGCGGCGTTCTGCTGGAACGACCGCGCTTGTGTTGTCAGAGACTGTAAAGAGGCGTTGTGTTTGTCCTTGGCAGGCCCGGCAATGACCTACTCTCCCGGGTCTTGAGACACAGTACCATCGGCGCTGAGGAGTTTAACGGCCGAGTTCGAGATGGGATCGGGTTCTTTAGCTCCTCGCTCAAATCACCGGACCGGCGAAGGACAAACAGCAGGCAAGGGAGCCTCAGGGCTCCACCTTCGAACTTCGCAGCTCCAAGGTCAAAGTCTTTCTCGTCAAAGTTGGCGCCCCGGACCCGTCAGGGTCCGCAAGGCCGACCGGCCGCCCATGCCCG
>NZ_JPUG01000064.1 GCF_000739015.1 Microvirga sp. BSC39 | reverse complement strand
CGGCTGCCCGTCAGATCATTACCTGATGTCAGGAGCGAATCGTTGAACACCTTGTGGACCCACTTCCGGCGCCTTGTCACGAGCCTGATGCTCGTGGCCGTGGCGTCGTTCGTGCTCCATAGCGGCGCGCTGGCGGGCATGCACCGGCACGGGCAGGGCTCGCCCGACTGCGAGCAGACGGCATCCTCCGGCCACAGACATCAGCATGCCCCTCAGGCTGCGGCGCACGTCTACCAGGCCGCGCACGATCATGGCGATGGGATCACCCATCACCATGCCGAGGCCGATGGGGCGGATAAAGTCACTCCCGACGATCAGCAGGCCGATGCCGGCCCCGAGGGCTCCTGCTGCGCCAGCGCCTGCCCGATTGCCATGGCCCCCTTGGGACTGGATACGGTTTCCGCCCCCATGACCCTGGCGCTGTCGCTTGTTCCGGGCAGCCAGCGTGGCTCCGGCATCGATCCCGGCCACCTCAAGCGCCCACCACGAACCCTCAGCATCGTGTAACCAGCGACCGGCCCGACGCCGCGTCGCTTCCGACGCCGTGCTTCTGATCCGGGGTCCTCCCAATGCTTACCCGTTCCAACGGCGCCCTGCGCCGCATCCAGGCCATGCTTGCCGGCCTGGGCCTTCTGACCACCCTTGCCGCCGTGGCGGTTGCCCACGAGGGGCATGACCACGGCGCCCCGCCACCGGCGGCGGTCACCACCAACAATCCACGGGTCACCGCGCAGTCGGACGCCTACGAGCTCGTCGGCGTCCTCCGTGGCGAGCGCCTCGGGATCTTCCTGGACCGGTTCGCCTCGAACGAGCCCGTGACCGACGCCAAGATCGCCGTGACCGTCGGCGGCGACCAGGAGGTCCAAGCCGAGGCGGCTCCCGACGGCACCTACACGGTGACATCGGCCAAATTCGCGGGCGAAGGGGCGCTCGAGCTCATCTTCGCCGTCACCGCCCCAAGCGGCGACGACCTGCTGATCGGCACCCTGCAGCTCCCCGCCAAGGCAGTGGCCGCAGCTCCGGCTCCGTCGCGTGCCTCGCCGCTTCAGGTCCTACAGAACACGCCGACCGTCCGGCTCGGCAGCATCGAGGTGGCCACGCCCTACATGATCGCCGGCGTCGCGCTCACGCTCGGCTTCCTGCTTGGCCTGGCGGCGCGGAGCCGCAGGAAACTGGTGCCCGTCGCGGGCATGGCGCTCGTCGTGCTGGTCGTCTCGACAGCCTATGCCTTCGCCCATGAGGGGCACGACCACGGGGCTGAGGCCGCCAAGGCCGCTCTCCCCGCCGGCGATACCCCGCGCCGCCTGCCGGACGGCACGGTGTTCGTGCCCAAGCCGAGCCAGCGCCTGCTCAACGTGCGCACGACCCTCACGAAGCCCGAGGAGGCGCAGAAGGCGGTGAGCCTGATCGGACGGGTCATCGCCGACCCGAACCGCTCCGGCCTGGTGCAGAGCATCAACGGCGGACGGATCATCGCTCCGGAAAACGGGCTGCCCCGCCTCGGGCAAGCGGTCAAGAAGGGCGACGTGCTGGCCCTCGTCGAGCAGGCGGTGCCCCAGGCCGACCGCACCACGCTGTCCGAGCGCGTCGGCGAGATCGAGCAGGAGATTGCCGTCGCCGAGACCAAGCTCAAGCGCGTGCGCCAGCTCTCGGATCGTGGGGTCGCGCCACCGAGCCAGGTCACGGACGCCGAGATCGAGCTGGATGGCCTGCGCCGCCGGCGCGAGATCGTGCGCCAGACCCGGATCGAGGCCGAGGTCCTGCGGGCGCCCATCGACGGCGCCATCGCCGCCGCACGGGTGGTACCCGGCCAGGTTGTCGCCTCCCAAGACATCGTCTTCCAAATCGTCGACCCGAAGGGCCTCTGGGTCGAGGCGCTCGTCTATGGCGAGATCGATCCCGCCAAGGTCACCGGCGCCAGCGCCACGGCCGCCGATGGCACGCCCCTCAAGCTCACGTTCCAGGGCTTCAGCAAGGCGCTCCAGCAGCAGGCCACCGTGGTGCAGTTCGCCATCGAGAACCCGCCGGGCAACTTGTCGGTGGGCTCGCCGGTCACGGTCTTCGCGCAGAACGGGGCCTCCGTCCGGGACATCATCATGCCCCGGGATGCGGTCGTACGCGGCGCCAACGGCGAGGCGGTCGTCTGGCGCCACACGGATCCCGAGCGCTTCGAGGCACGGCCCGTGCGGACCGAGCCCTTCGACGCGACGCGGCTGGTCATCCGGGCGGGCGTCAGCGAGGGTGAGCGGATCGTGATCGGCGGCTCCGAGCTCATCAACCAGATCCGGTGAGGCGGCGATGTTCAACTTCCTCGTCAGCAGCAGCCTCAAGAACCGCCTCTTCGTCATCGCGGCGGCGCTCGTCCTCGTCGCCTATGGCTCATGGATCCTGCCGCGGGTGCCGGTCGACGTGTTCCCCGACCTGAACCGCCCCACCGTCACCCTGATGACCGAGGCCGAAGGCCTCGCGCCGCAGGAGGTGGAGCAACTCGTCACCTACCCGCTTGAGACCTCCATGAACGGCATGCCGGGCGTCACGCGCGTCCGGTCCGTCTCGGGCGTCGGCCTGTCCATCGTCTATGTCGAGTTCGACTGGAGCACCGACATCTACCGCTCGCGCCAGCTCGTGGCCGAGCGCCTGGCCCTCGTGGGCGAGCAGCTCCCAACCGGCGTCACCCCGCAGATGGGCCCCGTAACGTCGATCATGGGCGAGATCATGCTGGTGGCCGTCACCAGCGACACCATCTCGCCGATGGAGGTGCGCGAGATCGCCGACTTCATCATCCGGCCACAGCTCCTCACCATCGCGGGCGTGGCCCAGGTGATCCCCATCGGCGGCGAGGTGCGGCAGTACCGGATCGTGCCGAACATCGCGGCCCTGCAGGCGCTCGACGTCACGCACGAGCAGGTCGAGGCCGCGGTCACACGCTTCGGCACCAACACCGGCGGCGGCTTCGTCGACCAGCACGGGCGCGAGTACCTGATCCGCAACGTGGGTGTCACAAAGCGCCTGGAAGACCTGCGCAACACGGTGGTGGTGCACAAGCAGGGCCAGCCGGTCTTCCTGCACCAGGTGGCCCAGGTCGACTTCGCGCCGCGGGTGAAGCGCGGCGACGCCGGCTTCCAGGGCAAGCCGGCAGTGATCGTGTCGATCCAGAAGCAGCCCGGCGCCGACACCGTCGACCTCACGGGCAAGATCGAGGCCGCGCTGGCCGAGATCCAGAAGACGCTGCCGCAGGGCGTGTCGGCCACGAACCTGCAATTCCGGCAGGCCACCTTCATCGAGACCTCGGTCGACAACGTGAAGCAGGTGCTGCTGGAGGCCGCCGGTGTCGTTGCGATCATCCTGATCCTATTCCTCATGAATGCGAGGGCCACATTCATCTCGCTCACCGCGATCCCGATCTCGATCCTGGTGACGGTGCTCGTGTTCAATGCCTTTGGTCTCACCATCAACACGATGACACTGGGCGGCCTGGCCATCGCCATCGGCGAGCTCGTCGACGACGCGGTGGTCGATGTTGAGAACATCCTGCGCCGGCTCAAGGAGAACCGGGAACTCCCCGAACCGCGGCCGGTGCTGGAGGTGATCGCGGCCGCAAGCCAGGAGGTCCGCTCCGGCATCGTCTACGCGACGATGATCATCATCCTGGTGTTCATCCCGCTGTTCGCGCTCTCCGGCATTGAGGGGCGTCTCTTCGCACCGCTCGGCGTGGCCTATATCGTCTCGATCCTGGCCTCGCTCGTCACCTCGATCACCGTGACGCCGGTGCTGGCCTACTATCTGCTTTCAGGACGAGTGAAGGGCCACGAGAACGACAGCCTCATTGTGCGGCACCTCAAGCGCGGCAACGCCGCCCTGCTGCGCTGGGCCTTCGCCCACCGCGGGATCCTGTTCACCACCATCCTGCTGGGCGTCGGCTTGGCGGCCTATGGGGCGACGCTGCTGCCCCGCGCCTTCCTGCCCCCGTTCAACGAGGGCACGCTCACGATCAGCCTCGCCTACAACCCGGGCATCGCGCTCGCCGAGAGCCACCGCCTCGGGTTGGTCGCGGAGAACCTGATCAAGGACGTGCCTGAGGTGATCTCGGTCGGTCGTCGCACGGGCCGTGCCGAGCTCGACGAGCATGCGGAGGGCGTGCACTCGTCCGAGATCGACGTCGACCTGAAGCGGTCGGAGCGCTCGAAGGAGGAGGTGATGGGCGACATCCGCGCCCGTCTGGCCGTCCTGCCCGCGACGCTCAACGTGGGCCAGCCGATCTCGCACCGCCTCGACCACATGCTCTCGGGCGTGCGGGCCGAGATCGCGCTCAAGATCTACGGTGAGGACGTCGACACGCTGCGCACCCTGGCGGAGGGCCTGCGCGAGCGCCTCGCGAGCGTGGAAGGGTTAGTCGATCTTCAGGTCGAGAAGCAGGTGCGCATCCCGCAACTGCGCATCGACGTCGACTACGAGAAGGCCGCCCTCTACGGTCTCACGCCGGCGACGGTGACCCAGGGCCTGGAGACGATGTCGAACGGGCGCACGGTGTCGCAGATCGTCGAGGGCAACCGCCGCTTTGATGTGGTGATGCGCCTGTCCGACCAGGACCGCTCCACCACAGGGCTCGGCGACCTGTTGATCGCCACGCCGACCGGCCACGTGCCCCTGCGCATGATCGCGACCGTTCAGGAGACGGACGGACCCAACCAGGTGCTGCGCGAGAACGGCCAGCGCCGGATCGCGGTCCTCGGCAATACGGACGGCCGGCGCGACATGGCGGCCATCATCGCCGACATCCGCCGCATCACCGGAGAGACGCAGTGGCCGCAGGGATACGTCACCCGCCTGGAGGGCACCTTCCAGGCGCAGGAGGAGGCCACGCTCCGGATCGGGGCGCTCTCGCTCCTGTCGCTCGCGATGGTGTTCGTGGTGCTCTACAGCCGCTACCAGTCGCCGGCCCTGGCGCTGATCATCATGGGCAACATCCCGCTGGCGCTCATCGGCAGCGTGATAGCGCTTAACATCGCCGGCCAGCCGCTTTCGGTTGCCTCGATGATCGGCTTCATCACGCTGGCCGGCATCTCGGCGCGCAACGGCATCCTGAAGGTCTCGCACTACATCAACCTCGCACTCTACGAGGGCGAGCAGTTCGGCAAGGACCTGGTGATCCGCGGCAGCCTGGAGCGGCTGACCCCGGTGCTGATGACGGCCCTGTCGGCGGGTCTCGCCCTCATCCCGCTCCTCATCGGGGCGGACGAGCCCGGGCGCGAGATCCTGCACCCGGTGGCGGTGACGATCTTCGGCGGGCTGATCTCGGCGACGCTGATCGACACCTTCCTCACCCCGGTCCTGTTCCTGACCTTCGGCCGCAAGCCTCTGGAACGCATCCAGGCCAGCCGCGAGGGCCGCGCCGGCGGCCTCACCCCTGCGGAAGCCTTCTGATCCCTGACACAAGGAGAAACACCATGAAGCATCTCTTCCTCGCCCTTGCCGTCGCAGTCTCGCCACTCGCGGTATCTGCCCATGAGGTCGCCAAGGGACCGAACGGCGGCCCCGTCGTCGACAGCGCCGGCCATCACGTGGAGATGGTCGCCAATGGCTCCGAGCTCGTCCTCTTCCTCACCGAGTCGGACGACAAGCCCCTGGCGTCCGCAGGCACGAAGAACGCTCGCGCCATCGTGCAGGACGGCGGCAAGACGGTGACCGTCCCGCTCCAGCCGGCCGAGCCCAACCGGCTCGTCGGTGCCCTGCCACAGCCACTCGGGTCGGGCGCCCGCGTGGTCGTCTCGGCCACCATGGCCGATGGCCACGCCGTGCAGGCCCGCTTCGTCAACAACTGAGCTTTCCTGACAGCAAGGAGAAAACGATGAAGATGATCACCAAGACCGTCGCTGCCCTCGCGATCACCACCCTGGCCGGCATGGCGTACGCCCAGACCTCGCACCAGGGCCACGGCAGCATGCCGATGTCCGGCTCCATGCCCATGGGCCACATGGACCCGGCGGCGATGCAGAAGATGATGCAGGACATGATGCCGTCGCCGAACGATCCGGCCTCGACCAAGGACTTCAAGGCAGCGGACATGCAGATGATGCACAACATGCACGTGCCCTACACCGGCAACGCGGACGTGGACTTCCGCACCCACATGATCCCGCACCACCAGGGCGCCGTCGAGATGGCGAAGGTCGCCCTGAAGCATGCCAAGGATCCGGAGACGAAGCGGATGGCCCAGAAGATCATCGACGATCAGGAGAAGGAGATCGCCGAGATGCAGGACTGGCTGAAGAAGAACGGCAAGTAGCGGTTGTGGCGGGCGGCCTGTTGCCCGTCCCGTTGCCTGGGGCGGCCATGGGCCGCTTCCGGGCGTCACCTGCATGACCCATGTAGATCGGGACAACCGAAAGCGATCCGATGCACCGTCATACCTTGCACCACTGGCAGCACGACCACGTCTTCCTTGGGGAACACCACGACCGGCATGAGCGGCGCACTTGGCTGGTGGTCGGCCTGACCGCGGCCATGATGGTCGCGGAGATCGTCGCCGGGACGATCTTCGGGTCCATGGCGCTGGTCGCCGACGGCTGGCACATGTCGACCCATGCCGCGGCGCTCGCCATCGCGGCGCTCGCTTACCGCTTCGCCCGCAAGCACGCCCACGATCCCCGCTTTTCGTTCGGCACCGGCAAGGTCGGTGAGCTCGCGGCGTTCTCCAGCGCAATCATTCTGGCTCTCATCGCCCTGCTGATCGGCTACGAGAGCCTCATGCGCCTGATGGCGCCGGTGCCGATCCGGTTCGGCGAAGCGACGGTGGTCGCGGTGATCGGACTTGCCGTGAACCTCGCCAGTGCTTGGCTGCTGGCCGGTGACCATCACCATCACGGGCATCATCACCATGATCACGGGCACCATCATGGCCACGGGCATGAGCACCGTCATAACCATGAGGGCCATCACCATCATGACCATGCGCACAGAGATCATCATGGTGGCGACACGAATATCCGCGCGGCATACCTGCACGTTCTCGCCGATGCCCTGACATCCGTGCTTGCCATCGTGGCGCTGCTGGCCGGGCGCTTCTATGGCTGGAGCTGGCTCGATCCTGTGATGGGCGTTGTCGGGGCCCTCGTCATCGCGCGTTGGTCGTGGGGATTGATCCGCGTGGCCGGAGCCACCCTCCTCGATACGGTCCCCGACCAAACCCTTGCTCGGTCCGTCCGCGAGCGGATTGAGGTCGGGGAGGACCGCGTGACGGACCTCCATCTCTGGCGCCTGGGTCCCGGCCATGCCGGCCTGATCGTCTCGGTCGTGTCGGACGCCCCTCAGCCGCCCGACGTCTACAAGCAGCGGCTCTCCGGCATCGAAGGCCTGTCCCATGTGACGGTTGAGGTGCATGCTTGCCCCAACCACCCGCACCGAGAGGCAGCCTGATCAGCTGCCGGAAAGGCGATCCGATGAACACGATGAACATGACCCGGCGCAGCCTCGATTTATAGAGATCCTCGTGATCTAATTTGAGCTTGCGGCTACCTCCACGCGGATGAGCCGGAGGATTGCCGACGTCTACCCAAAGCTCACGCCGGGCTTTTCGGGCTCGGTTTTCGCTTGTTGCCATACCGGTCGCTGTCAAGATCCGAACTGCATCATGCAGCACATGGGAGGGGCGGGGATGATACCGATGATGTCAGCGTTTCCCGCCGCCTCCATTGCCACCACCATTCCCTCCGCCGTTGCCGCCCCCGCCTTGGCCGCCTCCATTCCCGCCGCCGCCGCCTGCACCGGAGCTGCCCGAGCCACCTCCCGGTCCGCCTCCGCCGTGATCGCCGCCGCGGCCACCGCCCTGATTGCCACCGCCGCTATTACCGCTATTGCCGCTTCCGTCTGAGCGATTGCCGGATGATCCGCCTTGGCCGTCGCGCCCGCGAGCGTCGCCCGGCGAAACGTCCCGACGGGACGAGCCGGATCCCGGATGCGTATCCCGCGAGGCGGGCCCGCGTCCGCGTGCATCCGCCGGCATGTTGCGCGAATTTTCATTGCCGACCGCTTGGGGTGATCCGCGCGATGAGGTTGGTTGTCCTTGGAGGGACACATTCTCGATGCCGAGGCGTCCCCTCTGATCGGCCACGACTGTCACCACCGCCGGGGCATAGGACCCGACCGGCAGGGTCGAGGAGGGGCTGCCTGCCACATCGAGCCCCGAACCGAGGCGCAGCCCGCTTCGCGTCCGCTCCACATAAGCCTCAATGGAGAACCGCCGGACATTCGCGCCGAGGAGATCCCGTTCGCGAGCCGTCCCGGTCACCTGGAGCGTGCCATTGGCATAGGATCCTTCAAGCACGGCCCGGGTGCCGACGAGAGCAGGGTCCAGGCCGGTGAGCTTCAACATCCCGATCCCGAGGCTGCCGTTGCGCGATCTGGTCACCCGACCGGCGATCCTGTCAGGTCCGCCATCCCGCCGCTCGATCAGGCTTGCGACGATCGTGCCATCCGGCCGCCGCAGGCCGAACACCGCTACGCGGTCGCCACGCTGCCACTCGGTTGAGGCGCTCAGCGCCTGCGTGGAGACGGTCTGGCCGAGCACCGTCAGGGTCTTTTTGCCTGTCGTCTCTATCGGGCCGACAACCTCGCTGGTCACATCGATCTGCCGTGTGGCCAGCACGCCGTTGCGGTTTTCGGCCACCACCCGCACCACCTGGCCGATCTTCAGGTCGGACACCGCACGAGCCTGCCCGTCGATCCGCACCGGCACATCGGGCGCGTAGTCCACATGCCGACCGTTGACGATGATGCTGCCGAACCCTCGGATTCGGCCCATCATGCCTGTGCCGCCGATGCCCCGGTCGCTGTCCTGATCATCGGACACGACCCCGGTGCCGCCGATGCCGCGGTCCTGCCCGTTCTGGCCCCACGCAAGGATCGGCGAGGCGACAAGCAGAGCCAGCGCTACGAGCCAGAGGGCATGGGTTCGTGCGAGCGAAGCGGCGTGATCCTTCACGGCTTGGCTCCCTTGTCGTTGCTGTCGGTGGCTGTCGCTGCAGCGGATGGCGGCACGACCTCTTCGGAATAGACATAAACACCGAAATTCCAGCGCCACTGCCCCGCGGGAGCCTTGTCGCTGGCGGCATGGGCTTCACGGTTGAGCGTGTGGAGAACCTCCATGGCCACGTCGCGGGAGCGCTGCTGCAGCTGCTCGGCCAGCTCCTTGGTCAGCCCGTCATAGTGCACGGCGCGTTCCAGGAAGGGCGGTGACCCGGCTTCCACGTTCGCCACCGCAGCAGCGATGTGGTCGTGCAGGTTGCGGCCCAGATAGTAGAGTTGCTGGTCGTCTCCGCCGCGCGGCACATAGGCCGTCTCGGCCAGGACGGCGCGATCCTTGTCATCCAGCACAACCAGCTTGCGGTCGAGCCACTCGTCCAGCACCGCGCGCGGCCGCACGTCGCGCGTGACCGAGGCGACGAGGCGCTCGAAGGACGGCTGTGGGATCTCGGCCGTACGGGGGAGAGGCAGGGGTCGCCCGTCGCTGCCGGTGAAGTCCGGGTCCGCGAGCCAGCGGGCCAGGATGCGGCTCGTCTGCGAGATGGTCGCCGGGACCGTGTTGACCGGGGCGCCTGCGCCCCGCAGCCGGCGGACTTCCTTGCGGTGGATGCCGGTCAGAAGGCTGACGCGGCTGTCCGTCTGCTCCTTGCCCTGAAGAGCGAAGTCGTACTCGGCGACGTTGACGTAAAGCTCGCGCAGCAGTTCCGCCAGCATCGGAAACGTGATCCCGCTCCGGATCAGGAGCCGCACGAGAGGGCGCAGCAGGCGCGCCAAGGGCGCATGCAGCTTGGATGGTTCAAGAGAGCGGGGGGCGTCGCCGGACATGATATCTAAATAAGCAGATCAGCCGTGGGAAGCAATCCCACGTCCGGGTTGACGTGGGAAAATTTCTCACATACCTGTTGGTGCAAGGGGCTCGTTAAGCTCACACGTTCTGAAAGGAAACCTCATGACACGACGTCTTGCACTGCTCGTTTCGGCACTCGCCCTGGGTCTCGCCGTCAGCCTACAACCGCTGTCGCTTGACCTGCCCTCGCTCAAGCTCGACCAATCCCAGGCCCAGGCCAAAGGCGGCGATGGGGGAGGCAATGGCGGTGGTAATGGAGGCGGCAACGGCGGAGGAAACGGCGGCGGAAACGGAGGTGGCAATGGCGGCGGTGGCGGAAACGGCAACGGCGGCGGCAACTCCGGTGGTGGTGGCGGCAACTCTGGCGGCCATGGTGGCGGCTCCGGCGGGCACTCCGGCGGCGAGGCACGCGGCGGTGGAGCTGAGAATTCCCGTGGTGGCAGCAGCGAGCGCAGCGGCCGCAGTTCCGGCCCAAGCGACGCCTCGGCTAAGGGGGCAGCCAGGGCCGAGCAGGCGCACAGCACCCGCGACGCCAAGCGCGATGCCAGGGACGCCGGCACGAAAGTCTCCTCCGACGCGAAGAGGGCAGCTTCCAGCGCGAAGACCATCGGCCTCGATACCGCCAAGCTCGGCCGCATGAACGCGGTGAATGCCTCGGCGACGGCTCGTCTGAACGCCGCGCCGAACTCGACGGTTGGGCTGATCGCAGCCTACGAGAAAGCGCTAACGCTCGGCACGGAGGTCGAGGACGAGATCACCGACGCCGAGATCACCGCGGCCGCCACTGCTTTGGCTGCGCTGTCGAAGCAGGGTGTGCCGGAAGAGCCTGTCAAGGCGCTCAATGAGAGGCTCGGGCTCGAGATCGATCCGGAATCCGCGGTGTTCGATCAAATCGTCAGCGAGGCCCGCGAGATCCAGGCCGCACAGCCCTAACACTCACGACGTCCTGCCGCCGACCGGCGGCAGGACGCTTCTCGTTAACCGGCAACGCAGTTCGTATGGAGGATTCCTTGAGCATAGCAAGAGAAGCGTCGTCCATTCAGGACACACGGCCTCATATGCAGGGCTCTGTTGAGCACGTCGGGACCATTGGGAGAATGCCCATGCATGACCACCGCAAGCTTCGCGTGCTCATCGTCGAAGATGAAACCATGGTATCGATGCTGATCGAAGACATGACGAGTGATCTCGGAGCAGAGGTCGTGGGCCCGGCTGCGAAATTCGAACAGGCCATGGCATTGGCGCTCGAGGCCGACTTCGACCTCGCCGTTCTCGACGTTAATCTGGATGGCTTGGTGGTCTATCCTGTTGCGGACGTGCTGCGTGATCGCGGCATCCCGTTTATCTTCCTGACAGGCTACGATTCCAGCGTCGTTCCCACGAGCTATCAACAAAACTGCGTGCTCACAAAGCCGTTTTCACACGATGCTTTTAGCGATGCCGTGAACGGGATCCTTGCCAAAGCACCTGTTGTGCCGGCCGCTTGCTAGCTGTCGAATCAGAGCCTAAGAGACTACACTCGGACTAAATTGAAAGCACGATCTGAACATCGCATGCGGGTCAGGCAATGAAATTCCTGGCTCCTGCGGAACGTCGGCTTACGTGAGGATTGCTGCCCTCGGACTAACGTCTCAGATGTGTCAGCTCCTGACATAGTGCCGGAGCGGTCGCTGGCCTGAGGCTACAGCAAGCGGTCATAGCTGGCGCAGCATGTTGCACCGGTCGGTCGGCAATCAATCCAACCTGCGGAATGGCACCACGTTCGCCGGCCCGCAAGTTGAGGTGACGACTGACGCTATTGCGTTCTCCAGTTCATCGCGCCGAAACGGCTTCGTCAGCCGCGGAAGGGCAAGTCCGGCTCGTTCCGGCAGCTCCGCATGACCGCTGGCCAGAAGGATCGGCAGGGCTGGCCACTCCGCCCGGATCCGCTCCGCCAGCTCCAGACCGGTCATGCCCGGCATTGCGTGGTCGGTTACCACCAAGTCCACAGACGTAGTCTCCCGCAAGGCCTGCAGGGCCGTCTTTCCGGACGAGGCCTCCACTACCGTGTGACCGAGATCCTCCAGCATCGCAGCGGTCACACTCATCACCAGGGGATCGTCCTCGACCAGAAGCACCGTGCAGGTGCGATGCGCGGGGCTGGATGTTTCGTCAGGTTCAGGTGCCGCGGCCGCCGCTTCGCCCTGTGGCAGCCAGATCTCGGCGGTCGTGCCCTTCCCGAGCTCGCTCCTCAACTTCAGGGTACCGCCGGACTGAACAGCCAAACCATGGATCATCGAGAGACCCAGGCCGGTGCCCTTCCCGACCCCTTTGGTTGTGAAGAACGGCTCGACGGCGCGGGCGAGCGTGGCCGCGTCCATGCCCATTCCGGTGTCGCTCACCGAAACACACACATAGGCTCCAGGGCTCAGGCCGTGCGTGCTGCCATCAGCGATTTCCTGCGCGTGTGCCGCAATGGTGATCGTTCCGCTGATCGGCATGGCATCACGAGCGTTCACTGCCAGGTTCAGCAACGCCATCTCGAGCTGGTTCGGATCGACCTTAACCGGTGGCAGGCCGGGGGGAAAGCGCGTCACGATCTCGATGCTTGGCCCGAGGGAGCGGGTCAGCAGGTCCATCATGCTCGACACGAGTTGTGGCAAGGCGACAGCTTGCGGCGTGAGATCCTGACGGCGGGAGAAGGCGAGCAGCCGCTGCGTCAGGGCAGCACCGCGTTGGGCGCCCTGAATTGCTCCTTCCAACAGCCGCTTACCTCGCTCGTCGTCCTTGACGCGCTTGCGCAGGAGGTCGAGGTTGCCGAGGATCACCGCCAGCAGGTTGTTGAAATCATGGGCAATGCCGCCGGTGAGTTGGCCGATGCTCTCCATCTTTTGCGCCTGCAGCAGCCGCTGTTCGGCGGCAAGGCGCTGGCTACTCTCATGCCGTAACTGGACGAGCGCGGCCTGCTCGGCCTGCGCCCGCCGCAGGGCCAACCATGAGACGAGGAACAGCGTCAAAGCCGAGAGCACCGCCACCATGCCGTATAGCGCTAAGTTGCGGTACCAGCGTCCCAGTACGACGTCGGCGTCCATGCTGAAGGCTACATAGACCGGGTAGTCGACAACACGGCGGTAGGCGAAGTAGCGCTCGCGCTGATTAGTTGAGGAGATGCCCGACGCGGCTCCCCCATAGGGTTGAGCTGCGATGCTTCGCATGAGGATGTTGTCCGGTCCCAGCCGGCTATAGGTCACGTGCACGGGAGATCGAGCCAGGATCGAGCCATCATCGCGGATCAGGGTCGCCGCATGAGGTCCCGGTGGGGCGGCTTCCTGGAAGATGCGGCTGAAGTACTCGGGACTGAGCGCGACGTGGATGATGCCATCGAAGTGGCCCTCGGCGGTCGAGCGCCGGCGGCTGATGGCGAAGGACGGCTTGCGGGTTGCCTTGCCCTCGAAAGCCGCACTGATGTATGTGCCGGCGTCACGCCCGCGCTGGGCCTGGAAGAACTCGCGCTCGTGAATATTAGCGGCAGGATCCCAGGCTTGGCTTCCGGCTCGGACCTGCCCGGTCGCATCCGTGATCCAGATCGACACCGCCTGCTCCAGGGGAGCCTTGAGCCTCTGGAGGAACGCACTGGTCTCCGGCGCGGCGATCTCCTCCCATGACATGCCGTTGGTGCGGTCCTCGACCCGCCCAACCACGAGCTCCACCGTATCGAACACCTTACTGGCATGTTCGTGCAGGATGGCTGTTGTGCGGACGATGGTCCTCTCGCTGTCGTTCAGAACCTCAGTACGGTTCCAGGCTGCTGCTGCGGCAAACACGACGGCCGGGACGAGCAGCGAGGCCACGATAAGCAGACGGTGCAGACGGACCGAGGACATGAATACAAAAGCTTCCCATGGGAGTTCGGAGGAAGATGTCAGGCGATACAAGGCACTGGCAAAGGCAGCCGGTGTCTTGGTTTGGTTCACATTAGAACTAAACCAAGGTGTGGCAAGCTTTCCATGGCTCATGTACCGCCTGCGTTAGTGCAGACGGTGTACGGCCGAACCTCAGTAGCAGCCCAGTCAGGAGGGCTTGTGCTGATGTCTCTACCACTGCAACATCGATGCGCGAATGTTCTGGCGCAGCAAGTTTGAGGAATGTCGGCTTGGGGTTAGGCAGTGAAGTTCGTTCACTGAAATGAACGTCCGGTACTCTTATCCGAAGCGGACCAAGCGCTTAGGTCCGCCTCCCATTACGAGACCTTCCGGGCTCACACCAGTCTCAGGTGATCATCTGGCAGTGTCGACCAGCGCCTCACCCGATACCCTCTGTAGTTATGTGCAGAACCCGACCGCAATGCTTGCAATGGACCGCATCGGCATCGTGAACCAAGAGGCCACAATCCTGGCACTCAAAGCGCACCTTGTTTGGTCGGAAGATTGCCTGGAGAAGGCGCAGGAAAAGGCTCACTCCAGCTACCATCACCACAACCGCGAGCAGCCGGCCGCCTGGGCCCAAGAGCGTGATATCGCCAAAGCCAGTCGTGGTCAGCGTGGTGATGGTGAAGTAGAGCGCATCAATGTAGGTTTTGATCCCCGGATTGATGCCGTTCTGCGTCACGTAAACGGCGGACGTGACGACGAAAATGAAGACGCCGAGGTTGACCGTCCGCTGGATGATGTCCTCATAGGTTCGGAACCACGTCGAGGTGGACCTGAGGTCCCGAAGAACGTGATAGGAGCGCAGGACTCTCAAGGAGCGAACGACCCGCAGGAAAGCATAGTTGTCGATGAAGGCAGCCAGCAGCAGGGAAATGATGACCACCAGATCGGTCAGGGTGGCAAAGCTGAGGAGGTGGGAACGCCTGTCCGGTTCGGCATAGAGGCGTGCCGTGAACTCAAGCGAGAGTGCCAGCGCCAGCAGAAGGTCGAGCGGGATGACCCACCACTGACCGGGCATGGTGGCCGTTAGGATAAAGGTAGAAAGGGTGATGATGTCGAAGGCAATGACACCATACCGGAAGCGCCGGGCCTGCTCGCTCTCGCCAAAATAGAGTGATTGGAGCCTTGCCCGAACGCTCATAGTTGATCCCTTCTGCCGCGCCCCGAGACAACGCGTGCAGGTGTCTTACGATGACGGCGCCACCCGTCGCGATGCCGAAGCGCTCGCTCGCGTCGCGAGCCAATGGGGCCAGCCGGATGAGCGGCCGGCCTCCTCTCCTACCTCCTCCAGACCGCAAACGTGTCCCCGTCAGCCCGGACCAAACCTAGCCTCTACCCGCGCCAGAATTGCGGAAGGAACAGCACCAGGACCGTGAATAGCTCGAGCCGCCCCAGCAGCATGCCGAACGCGAGCAGCCACTTGGCGGCGTCTGGGATGGTCGCGAAGTTGCCGGCTGGCCCAATGGTCGGTCCCAAGCCCGGCCCGACATTTGCCAGAGCCGTGACCGCGGCGCTGGCGCTCGTCAGGAAATCGAGATCCAGTGCCATCAGGAGGATGGTGAGTGCACTGTAGCAGGCGAAGAAGAACGCGAAGAACACCACGACCGAGGCGATCACGTCGTCCGGCAGCAGGCGCCCGGCATACACCCGGCGGAACACGCCCTTGGGATAGATGAGCTGGCGAAGGTAGCTGCGCAGCACCGTGACCATCACCTCGAAGCGGAAGATCTTGATCCCTCCTGACGTCGAGCCCGTGCAGCCGCCGATGAAGGTCAGCCCAAAGAACACCCCCACGGCGGCGTTGCCCCATAGGCTGTAGTCGGCAGTGGCATAGCCGGTGGTGGTCACCACCGACACAACATTGAACGCCGCCAGGCGCGCCGCCTCCTCCAGACCGTAGCGTCCCGACAGAAACAGCCACGCCGCGAGGCCGAGGCTCATGACCAGCAGAAGCCCGAGGTAGGCCCGTGCCTGGGTGTTGCGCAGGCCGTCGCGCTCGCCGCGGAGGAGCCGCACGTAGAGAACGAATGGGATTCCGCCCGCCAGCATGAACGCAGTGCCGATCCACTGAACTGCTGGGCCGAACTTGCCCATCGAGCTGTCGGAGGTGGAGAAGCCGCCGGTCGACAATGTGGTCAGCCCGTGCACCAGCGCCTCGAATAGGGTCATGCCAGCGAGCCAGTAGAGCAGCCCGCATGTGGCCGTAAGACCGAGGTACACCAGCCCGATGGCGGTGGCGATCTCGCGCACCCGCGGCATCACCTTCTCGGAGCGGTCCGACGACTCGGTGCGGAAGAGCTGCATGCCGCCGACCCCGAGCGCCGGCAGGATGGCGATGGCGACCCCGACGATGCCGATGCCGCCGAGCCACTGGAGCAGAGCCCGCCACAGCAGGATGCCGGGTGGGGCCACATCAAGGCCGATGATCACCGTCGATCCGGTGGTCGTCAGCCCGGACATCGCCTCGAAGAAGGCGTTGGTGAAGCTGTCCCGCAACTGTACATAGTCGGAGATGTAGAGAGGCAGCGCGCCGAACAGGGCAATGGCGGTCCAGGCCAGCGGCGTGAGCACGAAGGCCTGGCGAAGGGTCAGGCCGCCGGACAAAGGGCAGCGGGTCAGATAGGTGAGCCCTGCGGCGCAGGCAAAAGTGACGCCACTGGCGAGCATGAACGCCTTCCAGTCGGGGTTGCTCACAACAAGGTCGGCAAGAGCCGGCACCAGCATGGCCGCCGAGAGCGCCAGGAGCATGCGCCCGACCAGATGCAGCACCGGGCGCAGGCGGGGTGGCGACCACGGCCCGAAGGAGATCCGCCCCCGCGTGATTATCGTCCCCGTCGTTCTCATGGCTCGCCTCGCGAAACTCCGGCCAGAAGGGCCTCGGCCTTGCGCAGGGCTCGGTAGGTCACCACGGCGATCACGCGATCCCCCACCTCGATCGCTGTCGATGAGGTAGGGATGATCACACGATCGTCGCGCACGACGGCCCCGATCAGCATCCCCTCGGGAACGCCGACCTCGCGGATGCTGCCGCCCACCAGCCTCGATCCTGGCTGCGCCGTCGCCTCAATCACCTCGCCGAAGTCCTCGCGCAGCGTGTAAAGGGCCGAGACGGACCGGTGGCGCACGTGCCGCAGGATGCTTGAGATCGTAATCGTGTTTGGTGCCACGACGGTATCAATGCCGAGGGTCGGCAGGAGGGCCTCGTAGGAGGACTTGTTCACCAGGGTGATGGCGCGGGCGCAGCCTTCCCGCTTGGCCAGCACCGAGGCGAAGATGTTGGTCTCGTCGTCGTTGGTGACCGCGATGACCGTCTCGGCATCCTGGACATTCGCCTCGATCAGGGTCTCCCGTTCGAGCGCATCCCCATGCAGCACGATGGCGCTCTCGCCGAGTTCCTGTGAGATGAACTCGGCCCGCTCCCGGGAGTGCTCGATCATCCGGATCGATGTCGCCGGCGCGGACCGGGCTAGCCTCCTGGCGAGGTTCAGGCCGACATTGCCGCCGCCGACGATGATCACCCGCCGTGCCACCTCTTCCTCGTGGCCGAAGAAGCGCATGATGCGGTCCGCCTGTCGGGTATCGGTGACAACATAGACATCATCGCCGCGCTCGATGCGGTCGTGACCGTGGGGCACGAAGGCCTGCCCGTTCCGCACGAGGGCCAGGACCACGAGGCTGGCATCGGGCAGGAGGGCTTTGAGTTCGTTCAGCGGGTGCCCGATGAGGGAGCAGGCGGCCGAATTGCAGTGGATGCCGAGAAGCTGCACACGCCCCTCGGCCAGGGGAACGGTGTCGAAGGCTCCCGGCGTCCTGAGACGGCGCTCGATCCCGTTGGCCACCTCGAGCTCGGGCGAGATGATGACGTCGATGGGCATCTGGTCGCTGGCATAGAGGCTGTGCCGCTTGCGTTCCAGGTAGCCGCTGTGGCGGATGCGGGCGATCCGGCGGGATACGTTGAACAGGGAGTAGGCCACCTGGCAGGCGACCATGTTGACCTCGTCGGATCGGGTAACGGCGATCAGCATATCGGCATCCTGCGCCCCGGCCCGCTCCAGCACCTCAGGGTGGGAGGCGTGGCCCACCATGCCACGCACGTCGTAGCTCTCATCGACGCGACGGGCCTGCTCGGGTGAGGAGTCGATGACCGTGACATCGATCCCCTCAATGGCGAGGTGGCGGGCGATGGTCGAGCCAACCTGGCCCGCGCCGCAGACGATTACTCTCATAACCTACACGGCCTCCACGCCTTTACTAATCCAGGTTCGGCTCACACCGTCACCTGCGTCCCGACCTCGACCACACGCCCGGTTGGGATCTGGAAAAAGTCCGTCGCGTCGCTCGCAGACTTGGACAGGCTGATGAACAGCTTGTCCTGCCAGCGCGGCATGCTCGACCGGTTTGCGGGGCGGATCGAACGCCGCGAGACAAAGAACGAGGTCGACATGATGTCGAACTTGAAGCCCTGCTTGCGCAGAAGGGCCAGCCCGCGCGGAATGTTCGGCGCCTCCATGTAGCCGAAGGTCATGATCGCGCGCCAGAATGAGTCGCCCAGCGGCTCGATCCGGACGCGCTCCTCGTCACTCACGCGCGGATCGTCGGCGGTCCTGACCGTCAGCACCACGTTCTTCTCGTGCAGGATCTTGTTGTGTTTGAGGTTGTGCAGCAGGGCGGCCGGGGCGGTGGCGGCGTCGCTCGTCATGAAGATGGCTGTGCCCTTCACCCGATGCGGCGGACTCTTCTCCAGCATGCCGATAAGCTCAAGCAGCGGCACATCGCTTTTGCGCGTCTTCTCGAACAGGATGCGTGTGCCCCGCCGCCAGGTCAGCATGAGCGTGACCAGAAGCACGCCGACGAGCAGCGGCATCCAGCCGCCCTGCGGGATCTTCAGGGCGTTCGCAGCCAGGAAGATCGTATCCACAAGCAGGAACGGTGCGACGACGACAGCGGCCAGTCCGAGCGGCCATTTCCAGAACCGCCACGCCACAATGAACAGCAGGCATGAAGTGATGACCATGTCACCGGTCACAGCAAGGCCGTAGGCATGCGACAGCGCGCTCGAGCTCTGGAACGCGACGACCAGAATGAGGACGGAGAGCAGGAGCAGGAAGTTCACCTTAGGAATGTAGATTTGCCCTTTCTCGGTCTCGGATGTCCAGCGGATCTCCATCCGCGGCAGCAAGCCTAACTGGATCGCCTGCTGGGTCAGGGAGAAGGCCCCGGTGATCACCGCCTGGCTGGCGATGATGGTAGCCAGTGTCGCCATCCCGACCATCGGCAGAAGTGCCCACGAGGGATAAAGCAGGAAGAACGGGTTCTCGATCTTGCCGGGATCATCAAGGAGGAGCGCCCCCTGACCAAAGTAATTGAGGGCCAGGCAGGGTAGGACAAAGCCCAGCCAAGTGGTTCGGATCGGGCGGCGTCCGAAGTGACCCATGTCGGCATACAGCGCCTCGGCACCGGTGACGGCCAGGAACACGGCCCCGAGGGCAAGAAGCCCGGCCGTGCCATGGTTTGCCAGGAAGGCAATGCCGTAGGTCGGGCTGATCGCCATCAGGATGCTCGGAGCATCGGCGATATGGAGCAGCCCGCCAAGGGCCATCAGGGCAAACCACAGCGCCGTGATCGGTCCAAACCAGGCGGCGACGCGGGCCGTGCCATGGCTCTGCACCGCAAACAGGCCAATCAGGATGCCTAAGCTGAGCGGCACCACATAGGGCTCGAAGGCGGGCGTCACCAGCTTGATGCCTTCGACGGCGGACAGGACGGAGATGGCCGGCGTGATGATGGCGTCGCCGTAGAACAGGGCGGCTCCGATCATGCCGAGCAGGCTGATCACGAACACGTTGTGACCCACCGCCCGCTGCGCCAGCGCCATCAGGGTCAGTGTGCCGCCCTCACCGTTGTTGTCAGCCCGTAGGACCAGGACCACGTACTTGATCGTGACGGTGATGATCAGCGCCCAGAGGATCAGCGACACGATCCCGAACACCATCTCGCGGGTAACGGTCCCGCCATCGGCCGCCGCCGCAAGGGACTCCTTCAGCGCATACAGAGGACTCGTGCCGATGTCGCCATAAACGACCCCAAGCGAGCCCAGAGCCAGCATCCAGGACCTGGACGCAGGATGGGCGGAGGGCTGGGCCGACAGTTCGGCGGAACCAGGCTGACTTGGTACTGATGAAGTCATGTTATCTCTTTGTGTCGCGGCTCAGGGATTGGCCCCGGGTCGCCTGATCCGCCGGAACGGGGTGACGTTGCTGGGAGCAGAACCCTGAATCTTTCGGAGCTGAGCTTGGACGAGGGCACCAAAGATCGCCATGGCCGGGTCGTCGTGCTGGAAGTCGGCCACGTCCTCGATCCAGTTGATGGCTAGGCCGCGGACGCAGATCGCGCAACTCCACCGCCTGTCGTCGCAGGAGAGGTGATGGATCACCCAGTCCGGCAGCTCCCAGCCGACCAGCCAGAAGCCCAGGTCGACCCAGGCCTCCGCCTCGACCAGCCGCGGTACTGGGGTGGCGGGTTTGGGCGTGGCTTGGAACCGGGGACAGGCGTGCCCCAGAAGCTCGGCGACTATATCGGCGGTCGGCATGGAAGCCGCCTTGATCCTCGACAGGAGCGAGCGGAGAGCGCGTTCCTGATTTTGCCTGAGCCACATGCCGGTTGTTCCTGTCGGTCAGGAGCACGTGCTGGTTGCCAATTCTAAACACCGAAGGACCATGTCCTGACCTGCCGGCGAGACATGGCTCGACTTCACATAAAAATGCGATGCGGAAGTGCGTTGCGCGTTATAAAGACAGTATAAAAGTGCTGGCCCGCCCAGCGCCTAGGTCGTGTCAAGCAGGCGGTAGCCAATGCCCGGCTCGGTCAGGATGAAGCGTGGATCGGACGGGTTCGGCTCAAGCTTCTGCCGGAGCTGGCTGACATAGACCCGTAGATACTGGGTATCGTGCTCGTGGGCCGGTCCCCATACCGCTGTCAGGATCTGCCGGTGCGTCACCACCTTGCCGGCATGACGCGCCAGGAAGGCAAGGAGGTCGAACTCCTTCGGGCTGAGGCTGACCTCGTCTCCCTGCCAGGTCGCCCGCCGCCGCGGAACATCAATTTCCAGGCCGCCGATGCGCACAACCGGCGTCTCACCCCGGCGCTGCATGCGATGGCGCAGGGCGGCCCGCAGCCGGGCCATCAGTTCGCCGACGCCAAACGGCTTATTGACGAAGTCGTCCGCTCCCAGGTCGAGGGAGGCGATTTTCTCGGCTTCCCGGTCGCGAGCCGAGAGGACGATGATCGGCACATCGGACCACTCCCGAACCCGGGCGATGACGTCCTTACCGTCCATGTCAGGCAGGCCCAGGTCCAGAATGACGATATCGGGTGCATCCGAGGCGATCTGCCGGAGAGCAGCGCATCCCGTCTCGGCCCTGAGGACCTCGTAATCGTTTGCTGCAAGCGCCGGGGAGAGAAACCGATGAATGGCCGGCTCGTCGTCAACCACGAGAACGCGGGTTGGGTGGGTCATGGACTATCCTATGCCAGTGGCAGCCGCATCTCAATCCGGGTTCCCCGATGGTTCGCCACCGGGCTGATCGCGCCGACGGTGCCCCGATGGGCTTCGATGATTCCCTTCACGATGGCGAGGCCGAGACCGGTGCCTTCGCCGGCATCGCCAGGCCTTGGCGCGCGGGCGAACTTCTCGAAGATGTGCGGCAGCCCCGCGGGAGCGATCCCAGGCCCATCGTCGGTGACGGAGAGCACAGCCATCTCATTCTCGCGTCTCGCGTCGAGAACAATGCGGGCGCCGGGGCCTGCGTGCTGGATCGCATTGCCGACCACATTCGCCAGAACCTGGTCGAGCAGGTTCGGATCCGCGAAGATGAAGGGCAGCCGCTCCTCTACGACGATATGGAACGTCTGCGGAGCCCCCCGCCGCTTCGCCGTCACGGCAGCCCGGTCAAACAGTTCCTGGAGATCCAGCCAATCGCGATTGAACTCAAGCGCCCCGGCCTCCAGACGGGTCATGGCCAAGAGGTTGCGGACCATGCCATCCAGGTGCTCGGCCTCGTCCTTTACTTGGGCGAGCAGGTCCCGCTGGACTGGCTCCGGCAGCCGAGTGCCGTATTCGATCAAACTGGTCGCGGCTCCCAGGATCGACGCAAGCGGAGTGCGAAAGTCATGGCTGACCGAGGCGAGAAGCGTGTTGCGGATCCGTTCGGCCTCGGCGGCCGTGCGGGCAGCGGAGACCTCCTGGCCGAGACGGGCCCGCTCCAGAGCCGTTGCCGTGAGTTCGGCCAGGGTCTCGAACAACGTTCGCGCCATGGGATCGAGAGGAGCATCATTGGCTTGAGCCAGTCCGATGACGCCGACGGCTCCATCGGGCGTGCGCAACGGCAGAAAGAGCCAGGGGATGGACGGGCAGAGCGTGGTTCCCGCACCGGTCGTCTCCCCCTTCGTGAGGGCGAGGTTTGCGGCTGAGAGTGCTTCGGGGTCGAGCTGGTCCTCCGGCGGCCAAGCCGCCGATACGACAAGGCCGTCTCCCTCCCGCAGCAGGATCAGGCATGGGCGATGCAGGTTGTCATGGGCCTGGATGGCGGCATGGTCCAACACGGATTGCGTGTCGGCGAGCGCCGAAAGACGGCGGGCGAACTTGTACAGGCGCCGGGAGGCTACAGCGCGCTCAGCCGCCCGCCGTGCCTGGTCCCGGGCGCGGCCGGCTATGGTTGAGGTCAGGACGGCGGCGGCCAAGAAGACGAAGAGCGCCAGCAGTTCATGAGGTTCTGCGACGGAGAGGGATTGGCGCGGCACAATGAAGAAGTAGTTGTAGGCCAGGAACGAGAGCCCCGACGAGAATAGCGCCGGCCAGATGCCGAAGCGCGCGGCGGAGAACAACACCGCAAGCAGGAACACCATCGAGACATTCGGCAGAGGGACCAGTGCGATCAATGCGAGGCCGACGCCAGCGGCGATCACAACTGCCCCGGTGGACCAGACGTAGGGCCAAACCATCTTCATAAGACGGCTGCCGCCCCTGGCATGTGTCCAAAGGTTCCTGCGCCCGTTGCCTCGAACGGACCATATGGTACGAGGCGACCGGGGGCCGAATGTAACCATCGGGTGTGTGACCTATGTTATTCCGAAGCCATGGCCAGAGGCTGCCCCGAACACCAAGTATCCCGGAGCGTGGTTGCCATGGCTGAGTGACGTAACACGGTCGTGCTGAACCGTTAAGCTGGTTCCCAGAGACCAGGCTGGATCAGGCCTGGGCCTAGAGCCAACGGTTTTGACAGCAGGACAGACTGGTGCCAGGGGCTGGAAGCAACCTACCTATAGCATTACTCGGAGCGAAGGTCCGGAGTGGGTCGATGCTGTTGAAAAACTCCTGAGGGCTGCTTCGTACATCTATTACTAGCGTCAGCGTGCCAGATCAGGTCCAACATCCTGTATGCTGATCACGCGAAAACCGGCAGTTGCGGAGTTTTTCAACAGCATCGGTCAAACTGAGCCATTAAACTGGGCCGCATCAAGGTCCGCTAACTCCACGATTGCGGAAGTAAAGCTAAGGTCAGTTCCGTGCCAGGAACCGAAATTCCGTACGTTTTCGGAATGTCCGCTTCAGCGAGGGTTGCGGTCTTTGAGCCTATGAGCTGGGACTGGCGATCCAAATCGCCTCCCTTGAACACAGGGTTAGAGAACAGGTGTTCAACTTAGATAACGGTGATGGCTGGTTCTTTGGCGACGTGGAGCGTCCGTGCGCCTGATTTGGGGGACTCCCCTGCAAACGCGCGCAGCAAGCTTTATCGCGCGTACCTGCTCCTACGCACCACAGGTTAGGATCTGTCTTTCATAACAATCTCGCGGAAGCTCTCCTCAAATTTGCTTCCCCAGAAAGGGACAAACCCAACTAGGAGATCTGACGTGCGGCCAAGCACCAAGCAGTCAGCCTCCGGAGGGGTGTCGTGGCGTTTCAGGTAGATATTCAGTACGACACCGCTCATGCAAAACTGGAAGGCGCCGTCGAGTTTTACAGGACCTGAGACAAACTTCGAGAAGATATCTCTGGGCATCCTTTGTACTAAAATATCGAAGTACGAAGAGCGGTCATCCTGCTCGAACACGCGGCGGGTTCGTTCGAGATCTGCAAGCCCGAGTTCGATCTGAATTTCGTCTCGCGACGTTACAGCTGAACGCCACAAAAGGGACGCGGCAAAGCCTTGTAGCAGGCGGATGTCAGGAGCTTTTATCCAGTAGGCAAAGTACTTTGAGCCTAGGCTTCCACGTTCTAGGAAGCCGTCCTCTCGCTTATACAGATCTCGCCTCCTTGGCCAAGGCAGCAGAACCTTAGCCGCATAGTCATCGAACCGTCCAAGCTGCCGGTCGCATTCCGCACATAGAATGTTCCGGTCGAAGACACCCTTTGGTCGCGGATCCTGCCTGTTGCTACTTAAGGTGTAAGCGCGAATGTTGGACGACTTCGGATATAAGCCCCAGGGTATAATGTGAGCGTCGCAGAGCTTTTTCTGCGAGTTGCAGAGCTGGCACATCCCAATCCGACTCACTCTACCACCTCATCCAGCCCTAAACCCGTTCACATGTTCACGCCGGAAAGCTGGGGCAGCAACGCCCAGTGCTTGCCTCATGACCCCAATCCATAACAAACGAAGCCGCCTATGGGCACCTTCGCTTAAGCTTCTGAAGCTTCCAGAGTGATGATTGATGGGCCGGTAAGATATGAAGCCCCGACCCTAGTCCCAAGACAAGCGCGCGGGTCGGATGTACGCCTCGCATGGTCGAGATCCTAATGATGATCCCAATCTTAGAGGGCGCACGGGCATGTATCACGCTGATTTCGAAGCACCAGTGTGCTTTTCGTGCTTACTATGTGATTACCAAAAACTGGTGCTATGGCCCGCCGGATGGCCACAAATAAGCTAAACCTCTGAAATATATGGTGAGCGCGCTGGGACTCGAACCCAGGACCCTCTGATTAAAAGTCAGATGCTCTACCGGCTGAGCTACGCGCTCCCAGAGGTGAGCCCGAGATAGGGGGTCTCGGGCCTGAGGTCAATCGAAAAGCCCTGCCTTGGGGCCAATTCCTCAGCTCCACAGCCCGAAAAAGGCTGTGACTTGGACACTCTTTCGCGAGGTGACCGCCCTAGGCGAGAAAGCTTAGCCCTCCGTCACCATGGCCGTGTTGTCGGCGTGCTGACCCGCTTCCGCCTTGCTGTCCCGCTCACCCTTGGCCCAACCTTCCTTGACTTCGCCAATATAGCTTTCGAGCCTACCGTCAGCGATAGCCTTGCGCAGGCCGGCCATAAGCTCCTGATAATAGGCCAGGTTGTTCCAGGTCAGCAGCATCATCCCTAAGATCTCATTCGAACGGACGAGATGGTGCAGGTAGGCCCTGGAATAGGTGTTGGAGGCCGTGCACTTCGATTCCGGATCGAGGGGAGCGGTATCCTCGGCGAAACGGGCGTTGCGCAGGTTCATGCGCCCATGGCGGGTGAAGACCTGCCCGTGGCGACCCGCCCGCGTGGGCATGACGCAGTCGAACATGTCGACGCCCCGGCGCACCGCCTCGACGATGTCGTCCGGCGTGCCCACGCCCATGAGATAGCGGGGTTTTTCCTTGGGCATATGCGGCTCGACCGTCTCGATCATCCGCAACATCACCTCCTGCGGCTCGCCCACGGCGAGCCCGCCGATGGCGTAACCCTTGAGGTCGAGGGCGGCGAGCTCCCTGGCGCTCTCGATGCGCAGCCGCTCCACCGCTCCGCCCTGGACGATGCCGAACATGGCCTTGCCCGGCTGCTCGCCGAACGCCACCCGACAGCGCTCCGCCCAGCGCAGGGACAGGCGCATGGCCTTCTCGGCCACCTCATCGGAACAGGGCAGCTTCACGCACTCGTCGAGCTGCATCTGGATGTCGGAGCCGAGCAGGCCCTGGATCTCGATGGAGCGCTCGGGCGTCAGCACATGGGTCGAGCCGTCGATATGGGACTGGAAGGTCACTCCCGTCTCGTCGATCTTGCGCAGGGCCGACAGGGACATGACCTGGAAGCCCCCGGAATCGGTGAGGATCGGATAGGGCCAGTTCATGAAGTGATGCAGCCCGCCTAGCCGCGCCACCCGCTCCGCGCCGGGGCGGAGCATGAGGTGATAGGTGTTGCCGAGCACCACGTCGGCGCCGAGCGCCTTCACCTGGTCGGGATACATGGCCTTCACGGTCGCGGCTGTGCCGACCGGCATGAAGGCGGGCGTACGGATGACGCCGCGGGGCATCCGGATCTCGCCGGTGCGCGCCGTCCCGTCGGTCTTGTTGACGCTGAAGGTGAAAGTCTCGGTGGTCATTCAGAATCCTGCCTGGGAATGGATCCCCTTCCCGCGCGTTCCGCGCCCCGGGGATGACATGAAGCATCAACGCCGAAACAGCAAACTCGCATCGCCATAGGAGTAGAAGCGATAGCCTGTTTCGATGGCATGGGCATAGGCCGCCCTCATGCAATCCAGGCCTGCGAAAGCAGAGACCAGCATGAACAGGGTCGAGCGCGGGAGATGAAAATTGGTCATCAGTACGTCCACCGCCTTGAGGCGGTAGCCGGGTGTGATGAAGATGGCCGTATCCCCGGAGAAGGGCGCGATGGTTCCGTCCTCCCGGGCGGCGCTCTCCAGGAGTCTTAAGGACGTGGTGCCCACGGACACGATCCGCCCTCCCCTGGCCCGCGCCTCGTTCAGTGCCCGTGCGGTCTCCTCGGAGACGGAGCCCCATTCAGCATGCATCCGGTGCTCGGCGGTGTCCTCCGCCTTCACCGGCAGGAAGGTGCCCGCGCCCACGTGGAGCGTCACGAAATGCCGAGTGACGCCGCGCTCGTCCAGGCGGCGGAAAAGGTCTTCGGTGAAATGCAGGCCGGCGGTCGGGGCCGCAACCGCCCCTTCGTCCTTGGCATAGACTGTCTGATAGTCCGCACGATCCTTGTCATCCGTCGGGCGCTTGCCCGCAATATAGGGTGGAAGGGGCAACTCCCCGAGGCGGGCAATGGCCTCGTCCAGGAATGCACCGGCGAAGGAGAAGCGCAAAGCCACGTCGCCCCCCTCGCCCTTTTCCTCCACCTCGGCATCGAGCCGCACGAGTTCGCAAGCGGTGCTCTCGGTCGCTTCGCCGAAACGGATACGATCGCCCACATTCAGCTTCTTGGCCGGCCGTGCGAAGGCGCGCCATCGGTCCGCTCCCTCGCGCTTGTGCAGCATGATCTCGACGCGAGCGGCGGTCTCCTCTCGCATGCGCAGGCCGTAGAGCCTCGACGGAATGACCTTCGTGTCGTTGAGCACCAGAACGTCGCCTGGCTGGAGCAGATCCGGCAGATCCCGGACGATCCGGTCGTCGAGGCCCTGCTCCGGGCTGACGACGAGCATGCGCGCAGCATCCCGCGGCTCCACGGGGCGGAGCGCGATGCTGGTTTCAGGCAGGTCGAAATCGAACAGATCGACGCGCATCGTACATTCATCCTCGCCGTCATGGCCGCATTTGTTGCGGCCATCCACGTGTTACAGCGACAAAACGTGGATGCCCGGGACGAGCCCGGGCATGATGGTAAAAGGTTATGGACCCTCAGGTCGCGTCCGCCGCGACCTTCATGGAAACGATGCGGTCGGGATCGCGCACGGGCTCGCCGCGCTTGATCTTGTCCACATTATCCATGCCTTCGGTCACCTTCCCCCAGACGGTGTACTGCTTGTCAAGGAAGCGGGCGTCGTCGAAGCAGATGAAGAACTGCGAGTTGGCAGAATGCGGGGCGTTCGTGCGGGCCATGGAGCAGGTGCCGCGCACATGCGGCTCAGCGTTGAACTCGGCCTTCAGGTCAGGCAGGTCGGAGCCGCCGGTGCCGGTGCCGGTGGGGTCGCCCGTCTGGGCCATGAAGCCTTCGATCACACGATGGAACGGCACGTTGTCATAAAAGCCCTTACGGGAGAGCGTCTTGATACGCTCCACGTGGCCCGGAGCCAGATCGGGGCGCAGCTCGATGACCACGCGGCCCTTGGTCGTCTCCATGATGATGGTGTTTTCCGGATCTGCCATCGGGATCTCCTGTGCTGGCTGGAAATGGGATAGTCTGCCCGCTCACATAGGCTGGGCATCGACGAAACGGAAGGAGAAGATGCGCCCGGCGACGGCACGCCCGAAACTTTCCGTGAACGGAAGCGGCGTGCAGCGCTCGAACGCCTCGCGCACCGCACGGGTGAAGGGCTCGCGCAGGTCGGCCTGCGTACCCGCCTTGTAGTAGGTGATCCGGGGCTGGCCTAGAACCTCGCCGCTGCGCTTGAAGCTGAGGCGTAACGTGATCTCCTGGCCCGAATAGCCGCTGCCGGCAGGCGGACGCCAGCAGGCTTGGACGGCCTGGAAGATCTGGGCAATGCGGTCGATGCGCTCGACCCGCGGCGCATCGGGCCGCGGGCGCACCGTGCCCCTCAAGCCTTCGGGCAGAGGCGGCGGCAACTGGCGCGGCTCCCGCCACTCGTCCGGGTCGAGAGCCGGCGACAGCACCTGCGCGGCAAGCGGAGCGGACGCCGGTCCCACCGAGAGGAGCGCGGCCACCATGAGCCACGCTCCGAATGTCCGCTCGAGCCGCATTACTTCGCGTCGGCAGCGAGCTGCATCTTCACGATCTTGTCGGGGTTCGACACCATGCCGTTGGCAGCGGAGTCTCCCTTCTTGATCTTGTCGACCACGTCCATGCCGGACACGACCTCGCCGAAGAGCGTATATTGCCCGGTGAGCGGACCGCAGCCCTCGTAGCAGATGAAGAACTGGCTATTGGCGGAGTTCGGGCTCTGGGAGCGGGCCATGCCGACGGACCCGCGCTTGTACTGGGTCTGGGTGAACTCGGCCGGAATGTTCGGCAGGTCGGACTTGCCGGTGCCGGTGCCGGTCGGGTCGCCCGTCTGGGCCATGAAGCCGTCGATCACCCGGTGGAAGACGACCCCGTTATAGAAGCCGCGATTCGTCAGGGCCTTGATCTGCTCCACATGCTTGGGAGCAAGGTCGGGGCGCAGGCGGATGGTGATGCGGCCGTCCTTCGTATCGAGAAAGACCGTGTTCTGCGGGTCGGCGGCCTGCTGGGCGGCGGCGGGAACGAGGCCGGCGAACACGAGCGCTCCGACTGCGAGCAAACGCTTCATGGGTGGATGTCTCCCTGTGGATGAAAAACTTATGGCCGCCTGAATTTGGCGGCCAAGTGCTCGGCGACAAGCCCTGGCACGAAGGCCGAGACATCGCCGCCCATCCCGGCGATCTGCCGCACAAGCGTGGCGGTGATGGGGCGGACAGTGGCCGAGGCCGGGAAGAAGAGGGTCTGGACCTCTGGCGCCATCGCGGCGTTCATGGAGGCCATCTGGATCTCGTAGTCGAAGTCCGTTCCGTCGCGCAGGCCGCGTACGATGAGCGTCGCCCCATGCCGGCGGGCAGCCTCGACGGCCAGATCGTTGAAGGTCACAACCTCAAGCGCGACGCCCCTCGCCTGCAGAATCGGCCCACAGACGGCTTTAAGCATCTCGGCCCGCTCCTCGGCCGGAAAGACCGGCGCCTTGGAGGAATGGACCCCGATGGCGACCACGATCCTGTCCGCCACGCTGCAGGCCTGGCGCAGGACGTCCAAGTGCCCGTTGGTGACGGGGTCGAAGCTGCCGGTATAGAGGGCGGTGCGTGTCATGAGGCCAAGGCGTAGCCGGATTGAAGCCGCCCGGCAAGCCGTGCGTTGGCACACGGCGGCCCGAACGGGTGCGTGGAATATTCCACCTAACCTAAAGTCAAGATTTCAGGAGAGCCCTATGATCTTCCGCCTTTGCATTGTCTTCGCTACCGCCGTTGCCGTGCTGAGCCCGGCTGCTCTGGCGAGCTTGGCCGTCTGAAGCTTCTAAGGAGAGTCTCAGCGAGACTCGCCAGCGCGCTCTATCCCCTATAACTTAGTTACAAACAGGGGAGCTGCAATGCTGAAGTCTCTGCGTATGTCTGTCGTCCTCGGCGGATGCATTATCACTGCTTTGCTTGTAGCAGCGGTTCTTCCGGCCCAAGCGCAACCCGTCCGTAGCGCAATCGCCCCTGCCATTTCAGTGGCGGAGATCGAGGGCTTCCCCTTTCCCAAGACTCTCGGCAACTTCACCCACCAGTCGAAGGTGGACTACAACACGCCAGGCCTAGGCTTCAGCGTGACCTATCTGGCCCCCAGTGGCGCCTGGGCCGACATCTATGTTTATGACAAGCAGCTCAAGCTGCCGACCGGGCCCGCGCTGCCACAGGCTAAACGAGAATTGGATATCGCGATCAGCGATGTCGGCAGCGCCTTGAAAAGCGGCGCCTACCAGAATGCCGAGCTTCTCGATAGCTCCACATCGGGCTCCTTCGCCATGGCGTACATGAAAATCACGCAACGCGGGACGGAGCGTGACTCCTACATCTTTGTCACCCTCCACAAAGGCATGTTCGTTAAAATCCGGGTTACGGCGGATCCCGGCGCAGGTGCGCGCCGGATGGCACAGGACTTAGCGGCGGACTACGAGCGCGTTCTCGAAAAGCGATAAAAAGAAAGGGCGCCAAATAGCGCCCTCTCCGTTTGATACGTTGGATAAATCCCTTACTCCTCGCCGCCCTCAGTCGCGGCATCGTCGATGCCCTCGACATCCTCGGCGTCTTCGCCCTCGATGTGCTCCACCGAGACCACCTTCTCCTTGTCGCGGGTGGAGAAGACGGTGACGCCCTGGGAGTTGCGGCCGACGACGCGGATGCCTTCCACCGGCACGCGGATCAGCTGGCCGCCATCGGTGACGAGCATGATCTGGTCCGAAGCCTCGACGGGGAACGAGGCCACCAGCTTGCCGTTGCGGCTGTTCACCGCCATGGCCGTGATGCCTTTGCCGCCGCGTCCGGTGATCCGGTACTCGTAGGAGAGCGTGCGCTTGCCGTAGCCTTTTTCGGACAGGGTCAGGATGCACTGCTCCTGCGCGCTCATCTCGGCATAACGCTCCTGCGAGAGCGAGACGTTCTCGGCTGAAGCCTCCTCCGCCTCGTCAGAGGCATCGGCATCCGAGCCCATCTGCTCGCCGGTGACCGCGCGGCGCATCTTGAGATAGGCCGCCCGCTCCTCGCCGGTCGCTTCCACGTGGCGCAGGATCGCCATGGAGATGATGTCGTCTCCCTCGGCAAGGTTGATGCCGCGAACGCCCATGGAATCGCGGCCCTTGAACACGCGCACATCCGTCACGGGGAAGCGGATGCATTGGCCCTTGGCCGTGGTGAGCAGCACGTCGTCGTTCTCCGAGCAGATCTGCACGTCGACGATATGCTCGCCCTCGCCCAGCTTCATGGCGATCTTGCCGCCGCGATTGACCTGGACGAAGTCGGACAGCTTGTTGCGGCGAACGGTGCCGCGGGAGGTGGCGAACATCACGTCCAGCTTGTCCCAGGACGCTTCCTCCTCCGGCAGCGGCATGATGGTGGTGATGCGCTCGCCCTGCTTGATGGGCAGCATGTTCACCAGGGCCTTGCCCTTGGCGTTGGGAGCCGCCAGCGGCAGGCGCCACACCTTCTCCTTGTAGGCCTGTCCTTCGGAGGAGAAGAAGATGACAGGCGTGTGGGTGTTGGCCACGAACAGGCGGGTGACGAAATCCTCGTCGCGCGTGGTCATGGCGGAGCGGCCCTTGCCGCCGCGGCGCTGCGCCCGGTAGGTCGAGAGCGGCACGCGCTTGATGTAGCCGGCATGGGACACGGTCACGACCATGTCCTCGCGGGCGATCAGGTCCTCGTCGTCGAGGTCCGATTCCCAATCCACGATCTGCGTCTTGCGCGGATTCGCGAAGGTGTTGCGGACATCCGTGAGCTCGCCCTTGATGATGCCCATGATGCGCTCGCGCGAGCGCAGGATGTCGAGGTAGTCCGAGATCTCGGCCGCGAGCTTCGACAGCTCGTCGCCGATCTCGTCCCGGCCCAGAGCCGTGAGGCGCTGCAGGCGCAGGTCGAGAATGGCGCGGGCCTGCGTCTCCGACAGGCGGTACGTGCCGTCCTCGTTGATCTTGTGGCGCGGGTCGTCCACGAGCGCGATCAGCGGCGCGATATCGTGCGCCGGCCAGTCGCGGCCCATGAGGGACTCGCGGGCGGCGTTCGGATCCGGCGCGGTGCGGATGAGGCGGATCACCTCGTCGATATTGGCCACCGCGATAGCCAGGCCGCACAGCACGTGGGCGCGCTCGCGGGCCTTGTTGAGCAGGAACTTGGTCCGGCGCGACACGACCTCCTCGCGGAAGTCGACGAAGGCCTGGATCAGGTCCTTGAGCGTCATCAGCTCGGGACGGCCGCCGTTGAGCGCGACCATGTTGCAGCCGAAGCTCGTCTGCAGCGGGGTGTAGCGGTAGAGCTGGTTGAGCACCACGTCGGCCATCGCGTCGCGCTTGATCTCGACCACGATGCGCATGCCGTCGCGGTCGGATTCGTCGCGAAGATCCGCAATACCCTCGATCTTCTTCTCGCGCACGAGCTCGGCGATCTTCTCGATCAGCGAGGCCTTGTTCACCTGATACGGGATCTCGGTGAAGATGATCGCCTCACGGTCCTTCCGGACCTCCTCGATCTCGGACTTGGCCCGCATGATCACGGAACCGCGGCCCGTGGTGTAGGCCGAGCGCGCGCCGGAGCGGCCGAGGATCAGGGCGCCGGTCGGGAAGTCCGGCCCGGGAATGATCTCGATCAGCTCCTCGGCGGAGATGCCGGGATTGTCGATGAAAGCCAGGCAGCCGTCGATGACCTCGCCCAGATTGTGGGGAGGCATGTTGGTGGCCATGCCGACCGCGATGCCGCCGGCGCCGTTGACGAGCAGGTTCGGGAAGCGCGCCGGCAGCACCGACGGCTCGTCCTTGGACTCGTCGTAGTTGGGCGTGAAGTCGACCGTGTCCTTGTCGATGTCGTCGAGGAGCGGCATCGCCGCCTTGGCGAGGCGGGACTCGGTGTAGCGCATGGCTGCCGGCGGATCGCCGTCCACGGAGCCGAAGTTGCCCTGCCCGTCCACGAGCATGAGGCGCAGCGAGAAGTCCTGCGCCATGCGCACCAAGGCGTCATAGATCGCACTGTCGCCGTGCGGGTGGTACTGACCCATCACGTCGCCGACGATACGGGCGGACTTCACGTATTTCTTGTCGGGCGTGTAGCCGTTCTCGTGCATCGAGTAGAGGATGCGCCGGTGCACGGGCTTGAGGCCGTCGCGCGCATCGGGCAGAGCGCGGCTCACGATCACGCTCATGGCGTAATCGAGATAGGAGCGCTTCATCTCGTCGACGATGGAAATCATCTTGATGTCGCTGGCCGGCTGGTCCCCGCCGGGGCCGCCGGAGCGGATATCGTTCGGATCGGTCAAGGTTGGTCTTTCTTAAAACGGTCTGCCCTTTCGCGAGAGGCGGCTTATCGGTGCCGCTTCGTCAAGCCATCCGGCAGGCCCGCGAATCCAATTGAAATCAGGCTCTTACATGGGGGAGAACGCGGCGTTTTTCAAGCTTTTTGACGGGTTTTCCAGAGGCAAGGCGAGAGGCAAAATCCGTTTACGTTTCAGCAACTTATTGTCAGGCCGACCAGGGTCGGGATGGGTTGCCGCCTGTGGCACATTCGCAAGAGGGAACGGAAGATGATGCGCTGGCTCAAGGAGGCTTCGCAAGTAGCTGACGTTGCTCAGTTTTTGCCCGCTCGCTCCGCCGATGCCTTTTAGCCCGGACCCTATAGGCGATACGGGAACGTCACCCGATGGAGCGCCAGAGAAGAAGAGGAGACCGGGATAGGTCCCAGTGCGTGGTGTAGCTCGACGGGAGCCCAGCGGTTGGCCCGCGCGCCCTCAGTCGCGCCGTAGCGGGCCGGGCGCTGGGCGGGTGGTCATCGGCGATTTCCGGTTAGGGTTGGGTTGCGACATCCACCTGCAACCGAGAGAACCCCCGATGACCAACCCCATGATGGACCTCAAGAGCCTCGTCGAGAAGACCCCGGACGCCGACCTGCTGCGCGAGATGATCAGCTTCGCGGCCGAACGCCTGATGGAGCTGGAGGTCGGCGCCCTCGCGGGCGCCGCCTATGGCGAGAAGAGCCCGGAGCGCCTGGCCCAGCGCAACGGCTACCGCGAACGCGATTGGCACACCCGCGCCGGCACGGTCGAACTGCGCATCCCAAAGCTGCGCACCGGCTCCTACTTTCCGGGCTTTCTCGAGCCGCGCCGCATGGCCGAGAAGGCGCTGACCGCCGTGATCCAGGAGGCCGACATCCAGGGCATCTCCACCCGCTCGGTCGATGATCTCGTCAAGGCTTTGGGCATGACCGGCATCTCCAAGAGCCAGGTGAGCCGCTTGTGCGAGGAGATCGACGAGCGGGTCAACGCCTTCCTGGAGCGGCCGATCGAGGGCGAGTGGCCCTACCTGTGGGTCGACGCCACCTACGTGAAGGTGCGCCAGAACGGGCGCATCGTCTCGGTGGCGGTGATTGTGGCGGTGGGCGTCAACAGCGACGGCCGGCGCGAGGTGCTGGGCCTGGACATCGGCCCATCGGAGGCCGAGCCGTTCTGGACCGCGTTTCTGCGCCAGCTCACCCGGCGGGGCTTGCGCGGCGTGAAGCTGGTGATCTCGGACGCGCATGAGGGGATCAAGGCCGCCGTGTCCAAGGGGCTGAGCGCGACCTGGCAGAGGTGTCGGGTGCACTTCATGAGGAATGCCCTGGCGCACGCCGGCAAGAATGGCCGGCGGGTGGTGTCGGCCTTCATGGCCACGGCCTTTGCCCAGAATACGCCGGAAGCCGCCCGGCAGCAGTGGCGGCAAGTCGCCGACCAACTCCGTCCCAAGCTGCCGAAGCTGTCAGCCCTGATGGATGAGGCCGAGACAGATGTGCTGGCCTATATGAGCTTTCCGGCTCCGCACCGGACCAAGCTGCATTCGACCAACCCGCTCGAGCGGCTCAACGGCGAGATCAAGCGCCGGACGGATGTGGTGGGCATCTTCCCGAACGAGGCGGCGATCCGGCGGCTGGTCGGCGCGATCCTGCTGGAGCAGAACGATGAGTGGGCGGTGCAGCGCGCTCGCTATCTGACACTGGAAACCATGGCGCCGATGAGCGATGATCTCTTGGTCAGCTTGCCTGCCGTGGCAATCTGATCATCCCGGCTCTGGCCGGTGATCGTGGTGACCCGCCGTCAGTTACACCACCCCAAGGGACACGATCCCAGACCGTCCCTGGTGTCATCCCCGCGCAGGCGGGGATCTATAAACACAACGCTTTGAGAAAGGTGGGCAGCGTTACGCTTCGTTCTGCCTCGTCAGCGGTTATGGATCCCGGGCTCCGCTCACGCGACCCCGGGATGACGGTGCTTTACTCGTCTTACGATCCCGGATCGGCTGCGCCGTCCGGAATGACGCTGGTGGGTTGTCAAAGAGCCAGCGCCTTGTGGCCCGCAGCGTGAGCTGCGAGCCTGAAGGTCAGTCGAGGGTGGCGCGTTGTGCAGCCCGGCTCGATGTATGGTGTGGAAGGTGAGAGCCAGACTGCTCGTCACGCGCGGTTTGTTTCAGCGGACCTGGATCGTGCCAGGATCGGCCACCTGCGATCACAGGCTTGCGAGGCCTGCGGCAGGACCGCTCCTCACCCCGCATCTGCGACGCCTCGCGAGCGCGCCCCTCGTCGGGCGAGGATGTCCATAGCTATAGCCCAGCTTAGGACCAAAGTCAAGAACAAAATGAGAACAAACCCTCACTCTCTCCGTGATGGCCGGGCTCGTCCCGGCCATCCACGTCTTGAAAACCGCAGCGCATCAAAGACGTAGATCCCCGGAACAAGTTCGGGGATGACGGAGAGGTTGTCAAAATTGGAGGGTGTTATTCCCGGCGAGCGCAGCGGAGGGGACGGGAATCCACTCAGACGCTTAGCGCTATGGATCCCCTTCCCGGCCTCACGGCCGCCGGGGATGACACCCGCTCGTCATGGGGCGCCAATTGCGCGGGGGATTGAGCTACGCCCTCAGCAACATCGCCGTCGTGTCGTCGCTCAGCTTGAAGCGCGGATAGAGCCTCCCGTCCGGGTCGCGCTCGGTCTCGATCTCCCTCGCGAGTCTTGCCAAGGGCTCCAGGCCGGTGGCCAGGGCTGCTTCCATCAGCGCGGCGGCATCCATGGCCCGGTAGAGGTCGACCAGGGCCGAGAAGCCGTCGGAGGCCAGCAGGATTGTCGTGCCGTCCGCGCAGGGCGCCGTCTCGTGCCGCAGCCTTTCGGCGGCGTCCGGGTTGAGGCTCAGGAGGGCGGCCGGAATGCCGCTTTTGCGCTGGCGCTCGCGGCGCTCCCCGAGCCAAGCGAGGAACACGGGCTCGTCGAGAATGGCGGTAGGCCGGGAGCCTGCCTGCCGCATCAGCTCGGCGGCCTTGGCGGATTCGAAGTCCCGCAGGCCGGGCGCATCCCCGAGAACCTGGACCGCCCCATCGAGCTGGTGGAGATAGGCCGTGGTGTCGCCGAAGGTCCAGGCATCGAGCACCCTGCCCCGGCGGCACACCAGGGTCATGGCCCCGAGCGGCCAGGCGACGAAATCCTCATGCCGATCCACAGGCGCGACGGCCCGGTAGGCGATCCGGGCCTCCTCCATGACATGGCGCAGGAGGGCGGCGCCGTCCTGCGCCTGCGGCGCAAGGTTCGAGAGCCGCTCGTCCGCGAAGGCCGCGAGCCACGCGGCATCGCTGGCCTCGTGCACGACCGGCGTCGTGCCGGGGAAGATCGAGGTGTCGATCACCCACGCCCAATCTCCGCAAGCGCCGCAGATGTCCTCGTTGGGCTTGTCCGGATGCCCCGGCCAGCTGATCCGATCCAAAATCGTGAACATCGTTGCCCCGCCCCTCGCCAAACGCCGCCGGGGACGCCATAACGCAAAGCTTGCGATAAGGTCCAGCCGATGCTCTTCGACTATATCTCCGCCGCCCTCGTCACGCTGCTCGTCACCCTCGACCCGCCGGCGCTTGCCCCGATCTTCGTGTCGCTGACCCGGGGCATGAACGCGTCGGAGCGGCGCCGGGTGGCGTTGAGGGCGAGCCTGATCGCCTTCGGCATCCTGGCCTTCTTCGGCCTCGGCGGCGAGGTGCTGCTGCGCCTCCTCGGCGTCGGCATTCCGGCCTTCCGCATCTCGGGCGGCCTGCTGCTGTTCTGGATCGCCTTCGAGATGGTGTTCGAGCGCCGCAACGAGCGCAAGCAGCACACGGCCGACATCGCCATCACCGAGGACCATATCCGCAACGTGGCGGCCTTCCCGCTCGCCATTCCGCTCATGGCGGGCCCCGGGGCGATCACCGCGACGATCCTTCTTGCGGGCCGGGCGGACGGCAACCCGGTCTATCTCGGCTTCCTCATCGCCCTCATCGCCCTCGGGGTCGCCAGCTGCTTTGCCGTGTTCATGGCGGCCGATCGCGTCTCGCGCTGGCTCGGCGTGACCGGCAACATCGTGCTGAGCCGTCTATTGGGCGTGATCCTGGCGGGACTTGCCGTGCAGTTCATCATCAACGGCATCCTGGCGCTGCTGCAGCCGGCGCCGCTGTAGGCGTCTTCAGACGTCAGCGAACGCCCGGAATTCCCGCGCGACGTGCTCGTAGACAGCGCGCTTGAAAGGCACCACGAGGACGGCAAGGCGGTCCAGCGCCTCCCAGCGCCATTCGCTGAACTCGGGTTCCATGCCGCCGCGGGACTGCGTCACCTCGATCTCGGCCTCGCTGCCCTCGAAGCGGAACGCGACCCATCGTTGCCGCTGCCCGCGAAAGGGCGACAGCCGGTGCGGCGGCCCGTCATAGGGCGGGAAGTCATAGGCCACCCAGACGGCAGTCTCCGCGAGATAGGACGCACTCGTGACGTTCGTCTCCTCCCAGAGCTCCCGCCGCGCGGCTGCCACCAGATCCTCGCCTTGATCCACCCCGCCCTGGGGCATCTGCCATTCATGCCCCGGAAGAACGATCTCGGGTCCGTCGTCGCGCAGGCGCCGCGCGATCAGCACCCGCCCCTCGCGGTTGAAGAGGGCGATGCCGACATTCGGCCGGTAGAGAGGCTCAGTCATGGTTGTCCTTGGACAGAATGAACATCCCGTCCTCGGTCTGCTCGATGACGGACCACCCGAGCCCTGCGTAATAGGAGCGCCGGTGGGAGCCCGCGAGCAGGTAGACGCGCTTCGCGCCCGTTCCGAAGGCGAACTCGACAGCCTTGTCGACGAGCGCCGCGCCGATCCGCTGTCGCCGGTGTTCCGGCTCTACCCAAAGCGCCGCAACCCAGGGCGTGTAATGCGGCCTCGTCTCCTCGTCACAGGCGATGATCGAGACGGTGCCGATGAACCAGTCGCCCTCATGGGCCACGAGAGCGGTTGGAATGGGACCCGGTCCGAAATTCTCCTGCACGAGCCCCGTCAGCAGACTCAAAGGATGCCCCTTGTCCTTCCAGAAGGCGCGCCAGACGCGATCCGCGGCCGTGTCGGTAAAGTCCGGCCGGTCGCGCAGGTCGCTGATCGTGACGCTGCTCAGCGCAGGGTCTCCAGCAGGCGCGTCATGAGCTTCCGGCGCGGTGCGATGGAGGAGACGAGGCCGTATTCCTGGAGCGTATGGGCGCCGTCGCCGTCGATGCCGAGGCCGTCGAGGGTGGGGATGCCGAGCGCTGCCGTGAAGTTGCCGTCCGAGCCGCCGCCGACACGGGGCGCGGAGACAAGATCGAAGCCGATCTCGGCCGCAAGCGACTTGGCGTGGTCGAAGAGTTTTGACGTCGGCTCGGTCCGCTCATAAGGCGGCCGGTTCATGCCGCCGGTCACGGTGACCTTGAAGTCCGGGTCGGCAGGCTTCAGCCCAAGGATCGCCCGCGTCACGGCCTCTCCGTCCGCCACGGTCTCGACCCGCAGGTCCACCGGAAAGCGGCAATGCTGCGGAATGGTGTTCATCGCTGTGCCGCCGGACACCATGCCCACCGTCGTGGTGATGCCGCGCGCATAGTCCGTCATGGCCTCGATGGCGAGGATGTGGCGCGCCGCCTCATAGATGGCATTGCGGCCGTCCTTGTGGCGCGAGCCCGCATGGGCGGGCCGGCCCTCCACATGCACGTCGAAGCGCCCCACCCCTTTGCGGGCGGTGACGATCTGGCCGCCGTCGCGGGCGGGCTCCGTCACGAGGGCATAGGCCGAGCGGCGGCCGAGCGCCTCGATGATGGGGCGCGTGATCGGCGAGCCGATTTCCTCGTCGGGCGTGACCAGGAAGGTGATGGGCCGCGCCGCCGTGCCCCGGCGCGCCACATCCTTGAAGGCCTCCAGGCAGAACCAGGCGCCGCCCTTCATGTCGTAGATGCCCGGCCCATAGAGCCGGTCGCCCTCGACCCGCATGGGCAGGTCGCGCTCGATGGTGCCGATGGGGTGGACCGTGTCGAGATGCGACATGACCAGGATGCCGGGTTCGCCCGTCTGGGGACCGGCCCGCAGCACCAGCACGTCGCCCAGGCCGTCCGTGCCCGGAATGCGCTCGACCGCCACCGGCGCGTCCTGCATCTGCGCGACCACGAGATCCATCATCAGGTTGACGCCGGCCCGGTCGGAGGTCGGGCTCTCGGTGCGGATCCAGGTGAAAAGCGTGTCGAGGGATGCGGCTGTCATGACAGTTCAGGGCTCTCCAAACTCACGAAAAAGGCGGCCTTGCGCCGCCCTCACCCCTCATAACCCTCCTCCAACCCGGTGTCACCCGTTCAAAGCATAGACCTCGGGAGGGCCTTTTGCAGCACAGCCAACGGCGGGCGGCATGGAGGCTTGTTGCGCATCAATGCTGCGCCGAATCCAAAGGGATCGACAGCAGAACTCTGCCCGAGGCGTCGGTGACCTCCAAGTGCCATCCGCGCCAGTCGACCTCGTCAGGCTCGCCTTCATCGCGGAGTTCCTGGATCGCCTTGATGGCCTGATAATGGGCTGCTTCCAGATCCGAGACTTCAATGCCCGTCTCATCGAGGATCCGTTCATGCCTGTGCACGAGATGAAAGAAGCAATGCACTCAAAAGCAGCCTTGGGAAAACGCGTCAATCACCGGACTTATGCCACTCCGGAGCCTACCTCTAAATGAGCAGCTTCCGTGCATTGACGCAAGGTAAGTTTTCCAATTTGCCTTAACATTTACGGGCCGTGAAAGGCCGCCCTGTGGCGGCCTCTCCGGATGCTCGGTCGCAGGCGCCTCGAACGGCGAGGTCCTAGAAGGGAATGTCGTCGTCGAGGTCATTGTAGCGGGAGCCCCCGCCTCCACCGCTGCTGCCCCCGCCCATGGAGGGTGCCGGGCGCCGCTCCTGGGAGGACGAGCGTCCTCCGAAGTCACCGCCGCGGGAGACCTGTCCGGGCTCCTCGTCGCTGCCGAACTCGGACCCGCCGCCGCCGCGGCTGTCCAGGATCGTCAGCTCACCGCGGAAGCGCTGCAGCACCACCTCGGTGGAGTACTTCTCCACCCCCTGCTGGTCGGTCCACTTGCGGGTCTGCAGCTGACCCTCCAGGTACACCTTCGAGCCCTTCTTCAGGTACTGCTCGGCCACCCGCGCCAGGTTCTCGTTGAAGATCACCACCGAGTGCCACTCGGTCTTCTCCTTGCGCTCGCCAGAAGCCTTGTCCTTCCAGGTCTCGGAGGTCGCAATCCGCAGGTTCACCACCGGATCGCCGCTGCCCAGACGGCGGACCTCAGGGTCGCGCCCCAGATTGCCCACCAGAATTACCTTGTTCACGCTGCCCGCCATCGGAGCCACTCCTCATTCCCAAGTGGTTGTTCTGGGGCCGGCGGGAGCCTGGGGCAAGCTGAGGGGCCACTTCTGCACAGGCCTGTCCCCAGTTATCGGCCGCTGCGACCATGCTACCTAATGGCAGGGCGCGCCCCGCCTGGACTGGAAGAACCTTTCACCTACGCAAGCACCGGTTGTTTTATACGTGATAACGTGTCAATATTCCAAAGGCTCAGGAGGAAGAAATGACAACTTATCGCATCACGACGAAGAGGAAGGCACTGAAGGGAAGCACGTCGGACGACTTCTTCTTCGGATCGAAGTTCAAGGACATTTTCGACGGCCGCGCCGGCGACGACTATATCTCCGGGGCCGACGGTACGGACAGCCTGACCGGAGGCGACGGCAACGACAGCATCTATGGCGGCCTCGGATCGGACAAAGCCCTCGGTGGCTTGGGCAGAGACTTCCTTGATGGTGGCCTCGGTAACGACAAGCTCAATGGCGGCGAGGGCAGAGACTCTCTTTATGGTGACGGAGGCAACGACAGCCTCTATGGCGACGCAGGTCGGGACGACCTCTCCGGCGGCGATGGCAACGACAAGCTCTACGGGGGCGAGGACGACGATTCTCTGTATGGAGGCGAGGGCAATGACCGACTCGACGGCGGCAGGGGCGACGACCACCTGTTGGGCGGGGCCGGCAAGGACATTCTGTCAGGCGGAGCCGGCGACGACTACATCGACGGTCGCGATCCCACCCCCAGCACGGATCCTACAACACCGCCCGTACCGAGCGGGGATAAACTGCTGGGAGGCGACGGCAACGACACGGTCGCGGTCGATGCCGGAGACAACGCCCTGGGTGGCAAAGGCGTGGATACGCTCGAGATCTCGATCAGGAGTAGCTCGTCCAGCAACGTCGTGTACGCGATCAACTTCTCCAAGGTGACCGGAAAGAGCGCCGCCGATATCGGTCACCTTGGCATCAAGGCCGGACAGTTCGAGAAGGTCTCGGCCACAATCGAAAACATGGATGTTGGGAGCGTTATCACAGGCTCGAAAGGCAACGATACACTCCGTTGCTCCGGCAAGTCGGGCATCGTCAACGGCGGTTCGGGCAACGACAAACTTTCCGCATACGGAAGCAACTTCAACAATCCGGCCAATGGGATCGTCGTCAACGGCGGCGCAGGCGATGACAGGCTCGTGGGCTTCGGAGACGTGACACTTGTTGGAGGCAAGGGTGATGACCGATTTCTCCTGCGAGAGGGTTCAGAAAGCACGATTGCGGACTTTTCGGGCAAGGACTTCTTCATCATCGATGCCGACAGCTTCGATGAGCAGTACGATCCGATTCTGAAGAAAGACGTGCCTCTCGCCTTCGATCAGGCCAATCTTCTCGTCGTAGGAGCCGACCCGAAAGCCACCTCGACCCTGGCGCAATTTCTCTACGACACCGACGACGGTAAGCTTTACTACGACCGCAATGGAATTGGGACTGAATACGATCTTAGTCTCGTCACGACCCTCGCCAACAAGGCTGCCATCAAAGCGTCCGACTTCATCTTTGTGATTTAGGGTGTATCGCGAACCGAAGGCCCGCCACCGGCGGGCCTTTCTCTTTACTGAAACTCCTCAAGGCTCCGCTTGCCCTTCGTACCCTCTTTGTTCTAGGATCCTGCTCCTGGAATCATCCGCCGCATTGCGCCGGCTGGTGAGGCATCACATATGCGGGAGCCGGCCTGACGAGGCCGAACCTCCCTATTCAAGGCTTAGCGGGCAATGGCTAAACTCGACGACCTGTTCAACCGCGCCAAGGCGGGCGATCCGAATGCGCGCGTGATCTCCGTGCGCGGGGCGCGGGAGCACAACCTCAAGAACGTCGACCTTATGGTCCCGCGGGACCAGCTCGTGGTGTTCACCGGGTTGTCCGGCTCCGGCAAGTCGTCGCTGGCCTTCGACACGATCTATGCCGAGGGGCAGCGCCGCTACGTCGAGTCCCTGTCGGCCTATGCCCGCCAGTTCCTGGAGATGATGCAGAAGCCGGACGTGGACCAGATCGACGGCCTCTCGCCCGCCATTTCCATCGAGCAGAAGACCACGTCCAAGAACCCGCGCTCGACGGTGGGCACCGTCACGGAGATCTACGACTACATGCGCCTGCTCTGGGCGCGCGTCGGCATTCCCTATTCCCCCGCCACCGGCCTGCCCATCGAAAGCCAGACCGTTTCCCAGATGGTTGACCGGGTGCTGGAGCTGCCGGAGAAGACCCGCCTGTTCCTGCTGGCCCCCGTGGTGCGCGGCCGCAAGGGCGAGTACCGCAAGGAGATCGCCGAGTTCCAGAAGAAGGGCTTTCAGCGCCTGAAGATCGACGGCGAATACTACGCCATCGACGAGGCCCCTGCCCTCGACAAGAAGTTCAAGCACGACATCGACGTGGTGGTGGACCGCATCGTGGTGCGGGCCGACATCGCCGCGCGCCTGGCGGATTCCTTCGAGACCGCGCTCGAACTCACCGACGGCATCGCCGTGATCGAGTATGCCGACGAGAAGGACGAGAAGGGGCAGGCCAAGCGCATCGTCTTCTCGTCCAAGTTTGCCTGCCCGGTGTCCGGCTTCACGATCCCCGAGATCGAGCCGCGCCTGTTCTCATTCAACAACCCCTTCGGCGCCTGCCCCACCTGCGGCGGCATCGGCCACGAGATGCGCATCGACGAGGCCCTGGTCGTCGACGAGACCCTGTCGCTCAAGCGCGGCGCCATCATGCCCTGGGCCAAATCCACCTCGCCCTATTACGGCCAGACGCTCGAGGCGATCACCCGGCATTTCAAGGCCTCCATGACGAAGCCGTGGAGCGAGCTGCCGGAGAACGTGCGCGACACGATCCTTTACGGCTCGGATGGCGAGAACATCCGCATGGCCTATGACGATGGCCTGCGCGCCTACGAGGTGAAGAAGCCGTTCGAGGGCGTGATCCCCAATCTCGAGCGCCGCTACAAGGAAACCGAGAGCGACTGGGCGCGCGAGGAAATCGGCCGCTTCATGAGCGAGACGCCCTGCGAGGCCTGCGGCGGCAAGCGTTTGAAGCCCGAAGCCTTGGCGGTGAAGATCGCCGGCTCCGACATCGGCGATGCCACGGCGCTGTCCGTCAAGGACGCGCAGATCTGGTTCGCGGAGCTCTCGGAGAAGCTCACCAAGAAGCAGAACGAGATCGCCGGCCGCATCCTCAAGGAGATCCGCGAGCGCCTCACCTTCCTGGTCGATGTGGGCCTGGAATACCTGACGCTGGCCCGCGCCTCGGGCACCCTGTCGGGCGGCGAGAGCCAGCGCATCCGCCTCGCGTCCCAGATCGGCTCCGGCCTCACGGGCGTTCTCTACGTGCTCGACGAGCCCTCCATCGGTCTGCACCAGCGCGACAACGAGCGCCTGCTCGGCACGCTCAAGCGCCTGCGCGATCTCGGCAACACCGTGATCGTGGTGGAGCACGACGAGGACGCCATCCTCCAGGCCGATTACGTGTTCGACATCGGCCCGGGTGCAGGCATCCACGGCGGCCAGATCGTGGCGGAAGGCACGCCCGACGAGGTCATGAAGAACCCGAAGTCGCTCACGGGCAAGTACCTGACGGGCGAGATGTCCGTGAAGGTACCGGAGAAGCGCCGCAAGCGCGATCCCAAGCGCATGCTGAAGGTGGTGGGCGCCAAGGGCAACAACCTGAAGAACGTGACGGCGGACATCCCGCTCGGCACCTTCACCTGCATCACCGGCGTGTCCGGCGGCGGCAAGTCCACTCTGGTTATCGACACGCTCTACAAGGCCGTGGCGCGCAAGCTCAACAACGCCCTGGAGCACCCTGCCCCGCACGAGCGCATCGACGGGCTGGAGAACCTCGACAAGGTCATCGACATCGACCAGTCGCCCATCGGCCGCACCCCGCGCTCGAACCCGGCCACCTATGTGGGCGCCTTCACGCCCATCCGTGAATGGTTCGCAGGCCTTCCGGAGGCCAAGGCACGCGGCTACCAGCCGGGCCGCTTCTCCTTCAACGTGAAGGGCGGCCGCTGCGAAGCCTGCACCGGCGACGGTGTCATCAAGATCGAGATGCACTTCCTGCCCGACGTCTACGTCACCTGCGACGTGTGCAAGGGCAAGCGCTACGACCGCGAGACCCTGGAAGTGAAGTACCGCGAGAACTCCATCGCCGACGTGCTCGACATGACGGTGGAGGAGGCCCGCGAGCTGTTCAAGGCCGTGCCGTCGATCCGCGAGAAGATGCAGACGCTGGCCCGCGTCGGCCTCGACTACGTGCATGTGGGCCAGCAGGCCACCACGCTCTCCGGCGGCGAGGCGCAGCGCGTGAAGCTCTCCAAGGAGCTCTCCAAGCGCGCCACCGGCCGCACCCTCTACATCCTTGACGAGCCCACCACCGGCCTCCACTTCCACGACGTGGCGAAGCTGCTGGAGGTGCTGCACGAGCTCGTGGACCAGGGCAACAGCGTGGTGGTGATCGAACACAACCTCGAGGTCATCAAGACCGCCGACTGGGTGATCGACATGGGCCCCGAAGGCGGCAGCGGCGGCGGCCGCATCGTCGCCCAGGGCACGCCCGAGGACATCGCCGCATCCGAGGAGAGCCACACCGGGCGCTTCCTCAAGGAGGTTCTGGAGCGCAGGCCGTTGAAGAAGGTGGCGGCTCCGAAGAAGGAGACGGCGAAGAAAGAGGCGCCCAAGAAGGACAAGAAGGTGACGCGTCAGGCGGCGGAATAAAGTTCGATCCGGGTCGAGCGATGCCTTCACGAAATGGGACGACCTCTCCATGACAGCCAGCAACCGCGTCGTCCTCTCCAGCGACCGCGCAGCCATTCAGCTCCGACAGGCCATTGCCGCACATATCGCGGCGCATGGCTGGGAGCCGGTGGACATCGGACCGTCCATGGCGGAGAGCACACCCTATCCTCATCACGGCGAAGCGGCGGCGCGGCTCGTCGCCTCCGGCGATTGCCAGTTCGGCATCATCCTATGCGGCACCGGCCAGGGCATTATGATGGCGGCGAACAAGGTCAAGGGCATTCGCTGCGGCGTCTGCAGCGACACATTCTCGGCCCGCATGATCCGCCAGCACAACGATGCCAACATGCTGTCGTTGGGTGCGCGCGTGGTGGGCGAAGGGCTGGCGCTGGATATCGTCGATGCTTTCCTGACCGCCCGGTTCGAGGGCGGCAGGCATGCGACACGGGTGGAGATGATCGACGCGCTGGAGGGGTAGCGCCGTTCGTTCCTCAACAGTCGAACCGACGATCGCCGGAAACGCCCTTGAGCAGGCTCGTCGCCAGCGGGCTCATATCCGCAGTTCACAATGGAGTTCCGCCACTCCGCGGACCAAGGCGCCTTTCCACCAGCACGCATGATAGGTAAACCATTCTGCTAGGCCCGGACCACGATTCGGTCGAATGCCACCATCCCGTACGCCGCCGGATCACACCCACACATGCAATCAGAACCGCCCTGCTCCCGATTGACGCCGCTCGCCCCACCTGTTAGAAAAATCTTACATATGTAAATCTGCTATTTGCGAGGGCAGTTTGAAGAGCCAGGGAGACCGGTTGCTGGACATGCTGGCCGCCTTGGCCAATCCGCATCGTTTGCGGATCATCCAGGCGCTCCACGGCAGTGGCCGGACCTATGTAAGCCAGCTCGCCCGCGAGATCGGCATCAGCCGCCCGCTTCTCCACCTTCATCTGCGGAAGCTCGAGGAGGCCGGGCTCGTCACGAGTCAGCTTGAGCTGTCCAGCGACGGGAAGGCGCTCAATTACTTCCAAGTCGCGCCCTTCGAGTTCGTGCTCACGCCCTCAGGCATCGCGGATGCGGCGCGTTCGTTGAGCCCAGCCTCCAAATCATCAGACCCCTGAAAGGACCCGCCATGGCCGATCGCGCCTTCATGTTTCCGCTCGTCACGATCCTCGTGCTCCTCGTCGTCCTGCTGATCTTCGCGATGAAATATTTCACCGGCGCGCGCACGGCCCGACTGAGGATGACGAGCGAAGATGCCTATCGCGATCTGGCGGCACGTGCGGTGAAATCCCAGGAGGAGAGTGCCGCTGCGCTCTCCAGCCTGCGGGGCAGCGTTTCGGAGATCGAAGCCCGTCTCGCACGGGTCGAAAAGGTCCTCAAGGAGGTCGAGTGATGATCTCGGCTCTCCATCGCGAAGAGCTTTCCCAACTGCGCAGGATGCGCGCCGTGTCGCTCCTGGAAGGGGTCACCCTCCTGCTGCTCGTCTGCGTCGCCGTACCGTTGAAGCATCTCGCGGGCTTTCCGATCGCGACCTCCATCATGGGGCCGATTCACGGCATGGCGTTCGTTCTCTACGTCTGGATGCTCGTTCAGACCGTCTCAATGGGCGGATGGACGAAGGGTCAGGCGGCCGGGATGGCTCTTGCAGCCTTCATCCCCTTCGGGGCCTTCGTGAACGAGCGGGTGCTGGCGCGCCGGCAGGCATCGCTCGCGAAGCCCGTCTGAGGGAACACGGGATGGATTATCTCTGGCTGAAAGCCCTGCACATCGTCGCCGTCATCACCTGGGTCGGCGGCCTGCTGGTCGTCGCTGTGGCGATCGCCGCCGTCTCCGATGCCCGAGACCAACATGCGATTGCGAGCCGCGGGGCGTTTCTCACGCGCGTGCGTCGATGGGATCGGCGCGTCACAACACCCGCAATGCTCCTCGTCTGGCTCATGGGTCTCGCGCTGGCGTCGATCGGCCAATGGTTCCCGCAGGCCTGGCTGGGCGCGAAGCTCGCCGTGGTCCTGCTGCTGTCGGCGGCGCATGGGCTCCTCTCCGGAAACCTCCGCAGGCTGTCGCTCAGCCAGGAACCGGGATCACCCGCTGGCCTCCCTCACGCCGCGGCAGCGGTCGTGGTCGCGGTCCTCATCATCGTCATCCTCGTCGTCGTCAAACCATTCTAGCGCCGACATCGCGATAGCCCGGGCGTCAGGTCTCCCGATTCCGCTCAGGTGCAGTGATGATCTTGCGCCTGCCCGACCTATCTAGACGGAGGAGAGCCGTGGGCAGAGCCCTTCCGGCAAGAAAGCCGCACAGATGCCGAGCGAAGACGTCACCTACCCTCCCCTCGACGTGCTCAAGCCCGTCGCCGAGAACCTCTGGATCGTCGACAGCGGACCGCAAGAAGCGATGGGATTGAGCCTGCCGGTGCGGATGACGGTGATCCGCCTCGGCAACGGCGATGTCTGGCTCCATTCCCCGACGCGCTACAACGCGGAGCTGCGGCGCGAGATCGAGACGCTCGGGTCCATCCGCCATCTGGTTGCACCCAACATCGCGCACTGGACCCACCTCAAGGGCTGGCAGGGCGGCTGCCCGGCCGCCAAGACATCGGCCGCGACCAACCTTCGGCAGCGGCCGCAGGTGCGCAAGGCAGGTATCCGGCTCGATCGCGACCTGACGGATTCACCGCCCGATGACTGGGGCGGCGAGATCGAGCAAGCTGTCATTCCGGGCGGCGCGGGCTTTCGCGAGGTCGCATTCCTGCACCGGCCCACGCGCACCGTGATCCTGACGGACCTGATCCAGAACCTGGAGCCGGAGAAGCTGCCGCTGGGAACGCGCCTCTTCGCCCGGCTCACCGGTGTCGATGCCCCCGACGGCAAGGCCCCGGCTTACTTACGCTTCGTCGTCCGCCTTCGCCGCAAGGAGGCGCAGGAGGCCGTCTCGCGGATCATCGCGTGGAACCCGGAGCGGGTCATCTTCAGCCACGGCCGCTGGTTCGACCAGGACGGCGCGGCAAGCCTGACGCGGGCCTTCGCTTGGCTGCTGGAATAGCCCTCTGCCCCTTCTGCGCCATTGCCCCTCCGTCTCCCAGGGACGATCATCCCGGCTTTCCAGGGGAGGAGGCGATGAGCGCCACCGATGCAGCCTTCAAAGGCGCCATTCCGACCGTATACGAACAATATCTCGGTCCGCTGCTCTTCGAGCCCTTCGGCCAGGACCTGGCGGAGCGGCTGACGGATATCACCCAGGGTCGCATTCTCGAGACGGCGGCTGGAACGGGGATCGTCACCCGTGCCATGACGAAGGCCCTGCCGCGGCAGGTGGAGATCACCGCGACCGACCTCAACCAGGCCATGCTCGACCATGCGCAATCCAGGCTGCAGGCTCCGAACGTGCGGTGGCTCCAGGCCGATGCTCAAGCCTTGCCCTTCGAGAACGGCAGCTTCGACGCGGTCGTGTGCCAGTTCGGCGTGATGTTCTTCCCTGAAAAGCTCTCAGGCTACCGGGAGGCCCTGCGCGTACTGAAGCCGGGCGGGCGCTTCCTGTTCAATGTCTGGAACGCCCTCGACCTCAATCCCGTCAGCCGCATCGTGTCCGAAACCGTCGCGAAAGCCTTCCCCGACGACCCGCCCCGTTTCATCGAGCGGGTGCCCTTCGGCTACTTCGACCCCGATCGTATCCGCGGCGAGGTTCAGCAGGCGGGTTTCGAGAATGTCGACATCGAGGTGGTCGACAAGACCAAGCAGGCGCCCTCCCCGCGCGAGCCTGCCGTGGGGCTCTGCCAGGGCACTCCCCTGCGGGCCGAGATCGAAGCCCGGGCCCCTGACCGGCTTGAGGAAATCACCACCAGGGCTACGGAAGCGCTCGCCGGCCATTTCGGCGCGTCATCCGTCGAGAACCGCATGAGCGCCCTGGTCGTGATGGCCTGGAGATAAGCCGACCGCATCCAACTCCCGGGTTTGACGTCGATCGCCGCCCTTGACACTCCTTTGCACTACTATATCTGCCCAGCCAGGCTTCCTGTGCAGCGGCAGGGAAACCCGAGATTTGACTTCCCAAGCCAGACGGACGCTCAAGTTCGAGAGACTCTCGCAAAGCCATGCAAGGAAGGTCTTCGTTTGTGGGTCGCGTAACGCCGAAGAGCCGCACCGTTCTATGGCCCTTGCAGCTGCTGGTGTTCGCAAGCCTGCTCGGCCCTGCCCTGTTCTTCGCCTATACCGCCTGGGACGATTACCGCCGCATCCGTGAACACGCAGATGAGCGGATCGAGCGCGCTCTGGACGTGGTTCAGGAGCACAGCCTCAAGGCGTTTCAGACCATCGAGCGCACGATGGCTGAGACGAACGAGGTGCTGCGGGGCCTCACGCCGGAGCAGATCCTGGCCGAGGAGGTCCGCCTCCAGAGCCGACTGCGGCGCACCCAGGATGCCCTCCCGCAGATCGAGTCGATCTGGGTCTTCGACCGGGCCGGGCACCCGCTCGTATCGAGCACCGTCCAGCCCGTGCCCCGCGATCTCGACAACTCCGATCGCGACTACTTCGCCGCGCAGGCCGAGCAGGATGCCGGCACCTATATCGGCAAAACGATCACGTCGAAGATCGGCGACATCCGGTTCTTCGTGGTCAGTCAGCGGCGCCCGAGCCCGGACGGGGCCTTCGACGGCATTGTGGCCGTCTCCGTTCGGCCCGGGCATTTCCGGGAATTCTATGGCCGGATAGCGAGGGGCATCGCCGACTCCGTCGGCTTGATCCGGGCCGACGGCGAGTTCCTGGCGCGTTTCCCATCCCGCGGGAACGAGCCGATGCGCCTCAGCCCCCAGAGCGGCTTTGTCAGGGCGATCCAGCAGAATCCGGAAACCGGGCGCTTCATCGCGGTCTCCCAGATCGACGGGATTGAACGGCGGATCGGATATCGCAAAGTCCCCGGCTACCCCATCTACGTGCAGGTCGGGATGGAAACGGCCGCGGCCTGGCGGGAGCTCTGGTCACAGATGAGCTGGCTCCTGGCTTTTGGCCTGCCGGCGACCCTGGGCCTGTTCGCCATCAGCCTCCTCGCCCTGAGGCGCACCCGCAGCTTTCATGCGGAGGTGGAACGGCGCGAGATGGCGGAGGCCGCCCTCAAGCAGGCGCAAAGGCTCGAGGCGGTGGGCCATCTCACCGGAGGCGTTGCCCATGACTTCAACAATCTGCTGATGGTCGTCAAAGGCAGTGTAGACCGGCTGCGGCGCTACCCCATGGAGGAGCGGCAGAAGCGGTCCCTCGATGCCATCGACACGGCGGCCGGACGCGGAGCAAGTCTCGTGCGTCAACTCCTGTCCTTCTCCCGGCAGCAGACGCATGAGCCTGAGGTCGTCAACCTGTCGCAATACCTGCTCGACCTGCAGGACATGCTTCGCTCGTCCCTGCGCGGCGACATCGCCATCGACATGCGGCTGCCGCCCGGCCTGTGGAACACCAAGGTCGACCTGAACGAACTCGAACTCGCCATCCTCAACATCGCCGTCAATGCCCGCGATGCCATGCCCGGTGGCGGACGGCTGCTGATCGAAGCCTGGAACCTGAACCTGCGCGACCCGGATGTCGTAGGTCTTCAGGGCGATTTCGTCGCGTTCAGCCTCACGGATACAGGCTGCGGCATCCCCGAGGACGTGCTGCCTCACGTGTTCGAGCCGTTCTACACCACCAAGGATATCGGCAAGGGAACCGGCCTAGGGCTGAGCCAGGTCTATGGTTTCGCCAAACAATCGGGAGGCACGGCAACCGTCCTTGCCGAGGCTGGACGCGGCACCACGATCACGCTCTACCTGCCGCGCACCAACGAGGCTGCGACCGACGCAAGCGCACCGGCGCCCGAACTTCCGGTTCGCAACGGCCATGGCCATATCCTCCTAGTGGAGGACAACCCCGACATTGCGGAGGTTACCCGCGCCAGCCTCGAGGAGATCGGATTTCAGGTCACGTATGCGGCCGATGCCCGTGCGGCCCTCACGGTCCTCCGGTCGGGCACGCGTATCGACCTTGTGTTCAGCGACATCGTGATGCCCGGCGAACTCAACGGCGTCGATCTGGCGCGCATTGTCCGCAGCGAGCAGCCTTCCCTGCCGGTCCTGCTCGCCACCGGCTACAGCAATGTCGCTCAAGCGGCCATGGATGACGGGTTCACGATCCTTCGCAAGCCTTATGACTCGGCGGAACTGAGCGCCTGCATCGATCGAATACTTGGATTCGTTCCGCTCAAAGTGAGTGCATAGGGGGTCACTGGCCCCGGGAGACCGTCAGCGGTCAATGCACCGTTGGGATGAGCTGCATGGAGTGGAGAAGGGTCCCAACAGGGCAGACGATATCAAGCCGCCACCCTGACCAATCATCCGCCTCGATGCCGATTTCCGCCCTCAGCTCCTCGATGGCAAGGAGTGCCTGTGCCTTCGCGCTCTCAAGGTCCTGAACCTCGATGCCGGCGTTATCGACTATCTCGTCATGAATGCTTACGAGGTGGAAGAAGCAACGCATGTCAGACCATCCACCCACTCGGAAAGGATGGAAACTGCTAGCGGGTTTTGCCGGCGAAGTGAAGAGACCTTGCGGTCCTTCCCCTTATTTGCCTTCCGCAGCAGCTTCCGCTCCGATGGGTTGAAGGTTGTCCAGCGACACCCATCCGATATCCGGCCGGGGCACAGGCACCAGATAGGCGCGGTCCGCCTCGATGCGTTCGACCCGGCAGGTGATGGCCCTCTGGTCGCCAGGGGGGCGGTAAACCACGGTGCCTCCGACCTGAACCTGGTCCGGATGATGCGAAGCAGCCGAGGCCTGGGTCGGCGGCGCCTCTGCGGTTGAATCGTGTCCGGCCCTGACCCGGTCGAGCGCTGCAATCGCCAGCTTCGCCCGATCCCGGTACCGTTCGCTGACTGGCCTCAGGAGCGCGCCGCGTGTCCGTCCGGGATACCACGAGACGCCGCCCGCCTTGGCCAGTTCCTCTGCAACGGCTTCAATTTCTTCGTCTGTCACACGTCCCCCCGTGATGGTTAGCCCAACAAACCGTCTCACAGTTTGATCGAAAAGACCTTAACGCAGGGTAATAAACAAGTTCTATTTCTCCACCTAAGATTTTCTTCAATCACATCTTCGCTCGTGAAGAAGCGCAGCCTCCGATTACCTCGGCAGCACACCAGCCGCAGGCCGAATCGACAAACGCATCTCTCGAGAGAAAAGAGCAGTGTGTGGTCGGGTCAGACCGTACCGCTGTCGTGCCGGTGGGCAACGCCAAGCGAAGTGAGGCCGGTGGCAAGGAATGCGACAGTAGTTCCGTGATCATACACGCTGCGGGATCCGGCAACACAATCCTAGTGTCGCCTCGTCTCGGTCAATGCACCTGATGGGTACCCCTAAATCTATCGCATGCTCAAAAATATCCTCTCTCAACTGTGCCAAACGCATTTAAGCATGCCGGCTCCTGTTTCTGATTAAGGATGTTCAGCATGGCTCCTGTCATCAACGCCTCGAATTTCGGCGCCAACGGCAACGATAGCATTGATGATACCGCCGCAATCAATGCAGCCGTGAAAGCTGCGCATGCGGAATATCTCAAGAACCCGTCCGCAGGCCGGGTTACCGTCATCCTGCCCACTGGGACTCTGCTCGTCAAAGGAAGCGGCGATAAGAGCGATGGCGCCGTCTCCATGCTCAGCGGCACGGCGCTTCAGGGCGCCGGCATGGGCCGGACGATCCTCAAGGTGGCCGACGGATGGGCCGGCGACATCACCGGCGTGGTGCGCACTCCCTTCAACAAAGTCACCTACGACGTCGGGATCTTCGATCTCTCGATCGACGGCAATCGCGATGCCACGACCGGCAAGATCGACGGCTTCTATACGGGCGTGAGGCCCGGAAGCACCGAGCAGGACAGGGACATCCATGTGTCCCGCGTGGAGATCCTGGATTGCTCGGGCTATGGCTTCGACCCCCATGAGCAGACCCTGCGCCTGATCATCGAGAACAGCGTGTCCCATGGCAACGGGCTGGACGGTTTCGTGGCTGACTACATCGTCAACGGCATCTACCGGAACAACATCGCCTACAACAACGACCGACACGGCTTCAACGTCACGACGACGACCACCGGGCTGCTGCTCCAGAACAACATCGCCTATGGCAACGGCTCCACCGGCGTGGTGGTGCAGCGGGGATCGGAGAACATACCGTGGCCCAGCGACATCCAAATCGTCGGCGGCCAATACTACGGCAATCAGAAGGAAGGCATCCTTCTCAACATGGCCGATAACGTCACCATCAACGGCGCCACGATCTATGGGAACTTGAGCAACGGCGTGCGGATCGAGGGCTCCACCGACAGCGTCGTGCAGAACAGCCGCATCTTCAACAACGCCCAGGGCGGCGACAACCAGTTCGACGAGGTCAGCATCCGCATGCGGGTGGATGCGACCACGGGGCAAACCTATTACTCGGTGAACACCCAGATCCTCAACAACACGATCTATTCCGACGGCGCCATCGATGCCCGCTACGGCATCCGGGAGGAGCGGACGAACACTGCCGGCGGCCCGACTTATATCTCTCTTTTCGGCAACACCATCTCCGGAATGGACTCGGGAGCGATCTTCACCCTGGTCCAGAAATGGATCGGCACGGCCGGACCCAATGTATTCCGCGGCACCTCATTTGACGAAGACCTGAGCGGGCGGTCCGGCAACGACACGATCCGGGGAATGGGCGGGAACGATTACGTCTTGGGTGATGGAGGCCACGACCGGCTCTATGGCGACGATGGACGAGACTGGATCTTCGGCGGCAACGGAAACGATCGCCTGTATGGCGGGCGCGGGAACGACACCCTGTTCGGCGATGCAGGACGCGACGTTTTCGTGTTCAACACCCGGCTCGGAACATCGACCACTGATCGAAAGGTCAATTTCGACACCGTAGCCCAATATAGAGCGAAGGACGACTCGATCTGGCTCGACAACGCCATCTTCCGAAAGCTCGGCCCCGGCAGCGCCAGCAAGCCGCAGAAGCTCGACGTCGACTTCTTCAACGCAGGCAACAGGCCCAAGGACGCGGACGACTACATCAACTACAACAAGAAGACCGGCATCCTGTCTTACGACTCAGACGGCTCCGGATCTGCAAAGCCCGTGGAGTTCGCCAAATTCAAGAAGGGACTCGCTCTGACCCACAACGAGTTCTTCATCGTCTGACCGACAGGCGGCGGTCTTTCGAAGGAACCGCAGGAGGAGATAGCCCCTCTCCTTCATGCTCAAGCTGAAACCCTCAGGTCCCCCTCCCGTTGAGCCTTCTTGGAAATATGGAGCGCTCAAATGGGTCTACTTGATCAGGTACTCGGCAATGTTCTTGGGGGACGCGGCGGCAGCCTCGGCGGCGGGATCGGCGGCCAGTCGAGCCGCGGTGGCATGTCGCCCATCATGATGGCCGTCATGGCCCTGCTGGCGCAGAGGGCCATGGGCGGCCGCGGCTCGTCCGGTGGCGGTCTTGGTGATCTCCTTGGCGGCGGCGGGCTCGGAGGGATGCTGGGCGGCGGATCGGGCGGCGGCCTGGGAGGGCTGCTCGGGGGCTCCGGCGGCGGCCTCAATGGCGGTATGCTGGCTGGGGGACTCGGGGGGCTTCTCGACAGCTTCAACCGCTCCGGCCACGGTGACATCGCCGACTCCTGGGTCGGCACCGGCGAGAATCGATCGATTGCCCCCAACCAGCTCGCGGACGCACTCGGACCGGATACCGTCGACGAGCTGTCTCAGCACACCGGCATGCCCCAGCAGGATCTCCTCTCGGAACTGTCCCATGTGTTGCCGGGCGTCGTCGACCAGCTGACGCCGCACGGACGTCTGCCGCAGGAGCATGAGCTGGACCGCTATTAACGGGGCTCAGGCGGCCACGACGATGTTGCGGCCGCTTTCCTTCGCGCGGTAGAGGGCATGATCGGCCCGTCGGAGCAGATCCTCGGTCCTCGCCTGGGGAATGGTCGCGCACCCGATGCTCACGGTGACGTCCTCATCGCCCCCCAGAGCCGCCTTGCCCGTGACGGAAAAGGCATGCCGGATCGTCTCGGCGACCGCAGCGGCGTCACGAGCATCGACCGGAAGAATGGCGGCGAACTCCTCTCCGCCCAGCCTGCCGAAGCTCCCCTTCGGCAGTTTTTCGGTCAGGATGCGCCCGAAAATGCTCAGGATGTGGTCACCGGCAGCATGTCCAAAACGGTCGTTGATCGCCTTGAAGTTGTCGAGGTCGAACAAGAGGCAGCTAGCTGGGCGACCATTCAGCCGATCCAAAAGTTTGGACGCGGCCTGAAGGAAGGCACGGCGGTTGGGAATTCCCGTCAGATCGTCGACGAGAGCCGCCTGCTTGTACTCGAACTTCAGGCGCTCCTTGGCCATGGACAGGAACATGAATGCGAGCGTCGGACCGATCACCACCAGGAACAGCGCCATCTCCGGCGACCAGCGCCGGCCGAAGCTGTCGATCCAGGGTACGGAGGTCAGTGAGATGCCGAGCGACCCACGCAGGAGGTTGAAGACGGCAAGACCTGACAGGAGCACCACCGCCACGCGCTGAGACGCGAGCGCCTGCACGGCGTGGCGCCACAACTCCCAGGCGGACAATGCCGCGTAACCTCCCGTCAGGAGGGAGGCCAGGATCAGCCTGTAGCCCTGCGAGTCGTAGATGAAGGGAAAGGCTGCCGCCCATATGGCAACCCCAAGTCCACCCGGAAGGATGATGCCAGGGCGGTCGTTGAAGATGCGGCAACCGACATAAAGAGCCCCGTAGGACAGTATCCCAGAGCCGTTCGCCAGCAGAAGAACCGTATAACTTGGGGGAGCCTTGCCGAGGTTGGCCGCTCCGATCCCGATCCCGATCAGCCAGAAGGCACTTCCCCACCATGCCATGGCATTGAGTCGACGGTTCAGGGTCCACGAGAATATCAGCAACGTCCCAAGCACGGCCGACAGGAGAACAAATGCGACGGTGAGGGTGGCAGGATCAAGAACCATCGGGATTGTCGTCATCCGTTCGATCAGACCGCCGCAGGTATGACCTCCGCAGGTCATTCCCCTGCGGAACGCGGGCACGCTATCTCCCATCGCCACCCGGATGTCCAGCGCCATCTCGTGCGGCGGATCGGCTTGAGATCGGAACGAAGGCTTGGCCGGAGCATTTTTACCTCAAGCTAAGCATGAGGAGCAGTGTCATGGGTCGGTATCATCGTCATGGGGTGCAGAGCACGGCGGCTATTGCCGGACATCCGCTTCACCACATGCTCATCGTTTTTCCGGTCGCCTTCCTGATTGGCGCCCTGGGAACGGACATCGTCTTCCTGGCAACGCAGGACCTGTTCTGGGCTCAGGCTTCCTATTGGCTGCTCATTGCCGGCATCGTCACCGCCCTCGTGGCTGCGGTTCCCGGCATGATCGATTTCGTCACCATCGACCGGGTCCGCAATGTGTGGGTCTCATGGGCCCACATGGTCGCCAATCTGGTCGTCGTTGCCATTGCCCTCATCAATGTGGGCGTGCGCCTGGACGATCCGGCGGCCGGAGTTCAGGGCTGGGGCGTGTGGCTGTCCGGCATTCAGACCGCCCTGCTGCTGTTCAGCGGCTGGCTCGGCGGTGAGATGGCCTACCGCTATGGCATCGGCGCCATTCAGGATTACAGCCCCAAGGCCGAGCAGTTCCACGTGGAGGTCGACCGCCCTGACGTGGCGGAGCAGTACGGCCGCCGGAGCGGGTCGGGCGGGCTCTGAGGAATACCCGTACTGATCGCTTGCCTCGCGAGGCGGAGCCGCTAAGCTCCGCTTCATGAAGCACTCTTCGACCACTCTTGCGCTGATTGGACTGGCACTCGCGAGCCAAGCGCAGGCTGCTTCCCCCTGCCCTCCCGGCTTTGCCATGCTTCAGGCCTCGGATACCTGCGTCCGGATCAGCGGCACTGTCCGGGCCGATGCCGTTGCCGGTTCAGGGCGTCTGCGCGCATCGGACTCGTTCAGGACCCAGTCTGGCGGGCGCGTGCAGATCGATGTGAGGAAACAGACGGAATACGGCCCCTTCCGGGCCGTTATCGCCGTTGGAAACCTGCGCCGCGACAGCGGCAAAGAATAAGGGCGCCCGAGGGCGCCCTTATGTCGACGGGTCAGTAGTCGTAGCTGTCGTAGTATTCTTCACGATAGTATGTCCGCCTCGGGGCCTCGTAAGTCCTGTAGGCGGGCCGCTCATAGGTCCGATAGGCCGGGCGGGCCGTCGCAGCAAGGGCGCCGCCGAGGATGGCACCCGTCACGCCGGCTGCAATGGCAGCGTTGTTATTGTTGCGCCGCTGCACGACATAACGCTGAGCCTTGTGGTTCTTCTGGTGCCCATAAGCATGGCCCTTACCCTTTCCAGGGCGGGCATCGGCGGCACTGGCGAAAGACGTCGCGGCCAGAAGGGCTGCGCTGATGACAACAAGAACTTTCTTCATAGATCTACTCCAGAACAGTTTCGTATATAAATTTTGTCTGGGAGAACGGTTCCAAAAATCGTAATTCGGCAGAAGACTGGATTAGCTCAATCATCAAGATTGCAGCATTTATCTTCTCATTTGCCACATATGCTCTTAATCTCTTCTTTCGAAATCACGGAGGAACAGCAAAAGAGGGCCGTCAGTTCGGCCCTCTTTCTCAAACCCTGGCGACCAACTTACTCGCTGGTGCTGGTGCTGCTCCCCGACGAGGAACCGCCCTGCTGCGGACGGATGGTCGTGGAGTTGGTGCTCGAACCAGACGTATTGCTGCCCGAGTTGCTGTTCACGTCGGTGCGGCTGCGGGTCGAGACGGTGCCGGTCGTCTCCGGAGCGCTCGAACGGGTCCGGCTGGTAGAAACGTTCACGTCATTGGAACGACGCTGCTCCACGGACACGCCGACGCTCGGCGAGGTGTCCTGAGTCCGGCGGATCGTCGTGCGGCGGTTGACGGAAACGCTGGGCTCGTTGACTTCCTCGTAGCGGCGCACGGTCCGGCGACGGACCTCCACCGGCTCGTCCACGACCTGATAGCGGCGCTTCTTCATAACGACCTTGTTGGACTTCTTCGTCTTCTTTACCGCGACCTTCTTGGTGGGCTTCTTCTTGACCACCGTGCGGCGCACCTCGGTATCCGGCTCCTCGATGGTGGTCACGCTGCGGCGGCGAGTGACGGAGACGCTCGGCTCCTCGACTTCGCGCACCGTGCGGGAGCGAACGGATACACCGGACCGCTCGCGGGTCTCGATGCCGACGCCGACACGGGTGCTGCCCTCCTCGCGGGTGCGGACGCTGGTCTGCCCCGAGGTTTCGCTGCGGGTCGCGCCGGTGGTCTCGGTGCGGTTGCTGGTCCCGGACTGGTTACGCAGGAGATTGTTCGAGTCCGAAGATTGCGACTGGGAGGTCGTGCTCGTGCTCGTGTTGGTCTGGGTCGATGTCTGGGCATAGGCCGCGCTGCTCAACAAGAGAAGGGCGGCTCCAAGGGCGATTTTCTTCACGGAACCATCTCCATTACTGTAAAGGTGCGGGGTGAACGCAGACCTTTGGAGACTGTTCCAACGACCCGGAAGTAACTCCGGATATCCGTGAAGTCATGCAGCAACATGAACATTTGTTCAAAATGCCACAGAGGCGCATCTATGCTTATGGAAGCATCGGATCCTGAGTTTAGAGGGCAACCACTCCCGAAGAGCGCAGAGGGCCAGGCGCGCGGCCTTTGCTTGTCGGTCGTCAACACGGCCATGTTTCGGGTTGCCGCGGGAAAACACGCCGGGCACACGGCCTGACCGGAAGGAGCCATGTCTGATGAGCGCTCCGGTTAACCTGTCGTTAGCTCGTTATGCTACTAAAGCATAACAGCCCTACATTATTACCGCTCCTCTTCGGCACTGCACACACTTATATCCCCACTGCACACGCAAGAACAAAAGCCACCGGCCACAGGGGTCGGTCACTGATGAGGAGTTTTCCATGTTCGTGTCTTACATTCTTTCTAAAGTCCGCTCTTATATGCGTTATCGCGAAACGGTCCGCGAGCTTTCGCTCCTCTCCGACCGCGAGCTCGACGATCTCGGCATCTCCCGCTTCCAGATCGAGAACATCGCTCGCGAGCACGCTGCCGCGTAAATTTCTGCTGCATTGCAGCATAAGGCCCTCGCCCGCCCTTTTGGCGGGCGTTCGCTTGTCTGGAGACCTTCAGCGGCCGCCGGAAACCGGCACGTTGGCGCCCGTGATGTAGGCCGCGGCATCCGACATTAGAAACAGCACCGCTTCGGCAACCTCCTCCGGCTCGCCGATCCGGCCGAGCGGAATATTCGGCCTCAGCCGCTCCAGGCGCCCGGCATCCTGGGTGCTGCGCTCATGGATCTCCGTTTTGGTCATGCCGGGGGAAACCGCATTGACCCGGATGCCTTCCGGGGCCAGCTCCTTGGCCATCCCGATCGTCAGCGAGTCGATGGCACCCTTCGAGGCTGCATACCAAACATACTCGTTCGGACTGCCGAGGGAGGCTGCGACCGACGAGATGTTGACGATGGTCCTTGCACCGTCATCGGGGCTCGTCGGCAGCCGGCGAGCGGCCTCGCGGGCCACCCACAGGGCACCCAGGACATTGATGTCGATGCAGGCCCGGATCGTTTCGGCGGAGCTCTGTGCCAGCTTGCTGGACTTGCCGGTAATCCCTGCGTTGTTGACCACATGCGAGATCGGCCCCAGAGCCGCCTCGGTCTCTTCGAACAGGCGGACCACGTCGGCTTCGACGGAGACGTCGCCCTGGCAGGCCACAGCTTTCGCGCCGGCATTGTGGCAGGCGGCAAGAACCTGCTCGGCAGCCTCGCGTTCCGAGCGGAAGGTGATGGCGACATCATAGCCGCGCTCGGCCGCGAGCCGCGCCACCGCAGCCCCTATGCCGCGGCTTCCGCCGGTAACAAGAACGACCGGGCGCTGAACTGGCATATTGGATGTCCTCCTGAAGAACCGGAGCTGACTGCCCTCCCGGATCGTCAGCTGGGCCGTTATGTAACATTTCGCACAGCCTAAACCACCGGCCTGTGCATGGCCAAGCTTTGCCCGACCCAGTCCATTGAAGCGTCTATTTGCAACGTTATTTCGCTGCGATCCTCGCGGTTAAAAGGATGTTCCACGGCGAGGGCAACAACAGCAATATTCAATGGAGACGACAATGGCTTACAAGAAAATCAGCACCAAGGGCTATTCACCGTTCGGACTGAAGTTCGTTGGTGACGGGTTGATCTTCAAGGCCGATTCCGCCGACGACAGGATCTTGGGAACCAGGGCCGATGATCATCTGGGCGGCGGCGGCGGCGATGACACTCTGAACGGCGGCGCCGGAAACGATCTTATCAGCGGCGGCGCTGGGAACGACGTTCTAACGGGCGGATCCGGCGTGGATACGTTCGGGCTCGGTGGAGACCTGGGCAAGAGCATCGACCGGGTGACCGACTTCAGGAGCAAGATCGGCGAGAAGATCATCCTGAACGCCTATGTGTTCGAGGACCTTGAGGTTTCACCGAAGCAACCCGTCGACCCAGACGCCAGGGACAGCGGCCCGCTTGCCGCCTCGAATTTCTGGATCGGCAAGAGCGCTAAGGATGCGGACGATCGCCTCGTCTACGACAAAGCGACAGGCGCCCTGTATTACGACGCGGACGGCAACGGCGCCGGCGCCGCAATCCAGTTCGCGCAGTTCAAGGCGGGCACGGCTCTGTCGGCCGATTGCTTCCTGATCTTGTAAGGCGAACACTCTGACCCTCGCATGAGAGGATTGTCGGGAGGGCATGATCGCCGGGCGGTCGTGCCCTCTCGTGGCATTCGGCCTCAGAGTCAGGGCCTTTTTCCCTTTGAGATTATGGTTGATTGCCCCATCGCCGCTCGCTACTTCAGGCGCATGAGCAAACTCGACCCCATCCACGTCATCGGCGGCGGCCTCGCCGGTTCGGAAGCGGCCTGGCAGATCGCCCAGGCCGGCGTTCCGGTCGTGCTACATGAGATGCGCCCCGTTCGCGGCACCGATGCGCACAAGACCGACGGCCTCGCCGAGCTCGTCTGCTCGAACTCGTTCCGCTCGGACGACCCCGAGACGAATGCGGTCGGCCTGCTGCATCAGGAGATGCGCTCCCTCGGCTCTCTCATCATGGCCAAGGGCGACGCCAACCAGGTGCCCGCCGGCGGTGCGCTGGCTGTCGACCGCGACGGCTTCTCGGCGGCCGTGACGGCAGCCCTGGAGGCTCATCCCCTCATCACCATCGAGCGGGGCGAGATCGCAGGCCTGCCGCCGGAGGATTGGTCCTCGGTGATCGTTGCCACCGGCCCCCTCACCTCGCCGGCCTTGGCGCAGGCAATCCTCGATCTCACGGGCGAGACGTCGCTGGCCTTCTTCGACGCCATCGCGCCCATCGTCTACCGCGAGTCCATCAACATGGACATCGCCTGGTTCCAGTCGCGCTACGACAAGGTCGGGCCCGGCGGCACGGGCAAGGACTACATCAACTGCCCCATGACCCGGGAGCAGTACGAGGCCTTCATCGATGCGCTGATTGCCGGCGACAAGACCGAGTTCAAGGAATGGGAGGCCAACACCCCCTATTTCGACGGCTGCCTGCCCATCGAGGTGATGGCCGAGCGCGGCCGGGAGACCCTGCGCCATGGACCGATGAAGCCGGTCGGCCTTACCGATCCGGGCAATCCCGACAAGAAACCCTACGCCATCGTGCAGCTGCGTCAGGACAATGCGCTCGGCACCCTGTTCAACATGGTGGGTTTCCAGACCAAGCTGAAATACGGCGCCCAGAGCGCGATCCTGCGCATGATCCCGGGCCTTGAGAATGCCGAGTTCGCCCGCCTCGGCGGCATTCACCGCAACACCTATCTCAACTCGCCCAAGCTCCTCGACCCGACGCTTCGCCTGAAGGCGATGCCGCGCCTGCGCTTTGCCGGCCAGATCACCGGCTGCGAGGGCTATGTGGAGAGCGCGGCGGTGGGCCTGATGACCGGCCGCTTTGCCGCGGCCGAGCGCCTGGGCCGCCCGATCGAGCCTCTGCCCCACACCACGGCGCTGGGCGCGCTCATCAACCACATCACCGGCGGGCATATCGAGACCATCGACGAGGGGCCGCGTTCCTTCCAGCCGATGAACGTCAACTTCGGCCTCTTCCCGCCGCTGGCCCAGGCTCCGAAGGCCGAAGACGGCAAGCGCCTGCGCGGGCCGGCCAAGGCGGTTGCCCGGAAGAAGGCACTGACCGACCGGGCGCGGGCTGATCTGGCGGTATGGCTATCGGGCGGTGCGCTGCCTCAGGCTGCGGAGTAGTCACACACCGTCATCGCGGACGGTGGAGCCGATCCGGGATCGCGAGCAGGACCTGGAGCGGGAAGCTCAACGCTGTCATCCCCGCGAAGGGGGGGATCCATAAGCACGGGGTCTGAAGAAGAGGCGGTCAGCGTCGCACTCTTTCTGCATCGTCAGTGGTTATGGATTTCCACGCCTTCGGCGCGGCCCTTCGGGTCGGGCTCCGCTGCGCGGCCCCGGAATGACATTGCTACAATGGTCCAACGATCCCGGATCTTCGCTGCGCTTCGTCCGGGATGACAATGGAGAGTGGCGACTTCTAAAACGGCCCACGCCAGAGCGACCAGATCCGCCGCCATTGCGGCACTTCCACCACCGTATGGAACGGATCGTAGTCCCGCCGATCCATGGCCCTGAGATAAGGCTCCACCAGCGCAACCGGCTGGAAGGCCGGCTTGGCGGCGTTCGGGATCGTGGTGCGCAGCGCCCGCGCCTGCTCGAGATGCCTGCGGGCGACGGCGCGCAGATCGGCGAGCGCACCCTTGAGCCCAGGTCCGCCGCGCCCCGTGACGATGTCCTCCCGCACGACGCCGTGCTTCGTCAGGATATCCGCCGGCACGTACACCTGGCCTTGGCGCGCATGGATCGGGAAGGCGCGCAGCAAGCCTGCGATGGCATAGGCCACGCCGGCATGTCCGGCCGCATCGGCGGTGCCGGGATTCGTGCCGTCGGAGAGGATGAGGCTCGAGAGCTGGATCAGGCTGGAGGAGGTCTCGCCGCAATAGCCTTCCAGGTCGTTGAGGCTCGGCATCGGATCCTCGTAGAGATCGAAGATCCTCGCATCGATCAGGTCGACCAGCGACTGGCGCGGCAGGCGGAACTGGACGATGGTGTCGTCGAGCGCAGCCGCCACGGGATTGGACCGCACATCGCCCCGCGCTTCGCCCTGCAGGGCATCGCGCCACCATTGCAGGCGGATCTCGCCGACGAGCGCCTCGCGCACCGCCTCGCGGACACGGGCGATCTCGAAATTGAAGGCATAGAGCGCGTAGAGATGCGGGCGCTTCTCGGCGGGCGCGAAGAGGCTCGCCCAGTAGCGATCCGGATCGGCCTCGCGCACGAGCGCCTCGCAATGGGCGAAGTTGGAGATCGCTCCCGCCATCTCAAGCGACGGCGATCAGCGCGGCGCCAACCTTGCGGTTCTCGGCGAGCAGGACATTGTAGGTGCGCGCCGCAGCGCCGGTCTGCATCACGTCGATCCCGATCCCCGCTTCGCGAAACCGCGCCCGGAACGCAGTGGGAAGTGCTGCGATGTCGAGGCCTGTGCCGAACAGCAGGAGGTCGAGCGCATCGCCCTCGGCGAAGATCGGATCGAGCACCTCGTCGGTCAGGTCGGCCATGGAGGCGACCGGCCAAGCCCTGACTCCTGACGGCAGCGCGAGCAGAGAGCCGCGATGGGACATGTCCGCGAAGCGGAAGCCGCCATTGCCATAGGCATCGAACTGATAGCGGCCCGGCAGAAAACCATCGTAAACGCGGCCAGAGCTCATGATCCTACTCCGCGGCGGCGGCCCTGCCCTCCGGAACCTTCACGGTCTCCGATCCGCGCAGACCGATATAGATCAGCATGGGAGACGAGATGCAGATGGCCGAATACGTACAGATGACGACGCCGTAGAGCATGACCTGGGCGAAGCCCTGGATCGCCTGGCCGCCGAACAGCACCAGCGCCAGCAGCGAAAGGGCGGTCGTGGTCGCCGTCATGATCGTGCGGGACATGGTGTTGTTGATCGACAGGTTCAGCAGTTCCTCGGCGGGCATCGTCTTGTAGCGGCGCATCAGCTCGCGGGTTCGGTCGAACACCACCACGGTTTCGTTGAGCGAGTAGCCCACGATGGTCAGGATCGCGGCGATCGAGGTCATGTTGAACTCGTGGCCGGTGATCACGAAGAACCCGATGGTGAGCACGATGTCGTGGAGCGTGCCGAGAATGGACGCCATCGCCAGCTCCCGCTCGAAGCGGAACCAGAGATAGAACAGCACCGCGATGACCGAGAGCACGACGCCGATGGTGCCGGATTGCACGAGTTCGCCCGAGACGCGCGGGCCCACGGTCTCGACGCGGCGGAAGTCGTACTCGGCGCTGAACGTGTCGCGCGCCTTCTGCACCACGGCGGCCTGCGCGGCTTCGCCGCCCTCCTGGATGGGGAAGCGCAGCGAGACTTCGCCGGCCGTGCCGAACTCCTGCACCTCGACGTCGCCGAAGCCGAAGCTTTGGGCGGTCTGCCGGATCTGGCCCACATCGGCCCGGCCGGACCTGGCCTGAATTTCCATGAGCGTGCCGCCCTGGAAGTCGATGCCGAAGTTGAGGCCGCCGGCCAGGAGCATCACCGCCGTCAGGATGGAGATGACGGCCGACAGCGGGAACGAGTAGCGCCTGAAGCGCATGAAGTCGAAATGGGAGTTTTCGGGCCAGAGGCGAACGAGGCGCACGATACGCACTCCTTAAAACGGAAGAGCTTTGGGACGCATCCAGTGATACCAGAGCGCGATCATCATGCGCGTCAGGGTCACGGCGGTGAGAACCGTCGTCAGGATGCCGAGGATGAACACGACAGCGAAGCCGCGCACGGGGCCGGAGCCGAGGAAGAACAGGATCACCGCCGCGATGGCCATGGTGCTGTTGGAGTCCACGATGGTGGCAAAAGCCCGGTCGAAACCCGCCTGAATGCCCGAAACAATGGACCGGCCGGCTCGCACCTCCTCGCGGATGCGCTCGTAGATCAGCACGTTGGAATCGACCGCCGTGCCGATGGTGAGCACGATGCCGGCGATGCCCGGCAGGGTCAGCGTGGCTTCGAGCACGGACATGAGGCCGAAGATGAGGCCCACATGGACGAGAAGCGCGATGTTGGCGAAGAGACCGAAGAGGCCATAGGTGGCGAACATGAAGATGACCACGAAGATGGCCGCCACATAGGTGGCCATCTTGCCGGCCTCGATGGAGTCGCGTCCGAGGCCCGGGCCGACGGTGCGCTCCTCGACGATGGTCAGCTTCGCCGGCAGCGCGCCGGAGCGGAGCAGCACGGCAAGATTGTTCACCTGCTCGACCGTGAAGCTGCCGGAGATCTGGCCCGAACCTCCGGTGATGGGCGACTGGATCGTCGGTGCCGAGATCACTCGATTGTCGAGAACGATGGCGAGCTGACGCCCGAGGTTCTCCGTCGTCGCCTGTCCGAAACGCTGCGCGCCGCGGATGTTGAAGCGGAAATTGACGATGGGCTGGTTGGTCTGCGTATCGAAGGCCGGCTGGGCATCGGTCAGATCGCCGCCCTCGGCAATAATCCGGCGCTCGACCGGAACGCGCTGGCCGCCGGCATCCTCCATCGGCAGCATATCCACATCGGTCGCGCCCTGCTGAGCAAGCAGGCGGAACTCGAGGTTGCCGGTCTCGCCGAGCAGCGCCTTCAGCTGCTGCGGATCCTGAAGACCTGGAACCTGGACGAGCACGCGGTCGGCGCCCTGGCGCTGGATGCTGGGCTCGGTAGTGCCGGTGGAATCCACGCGGCGGCGGATGACCTCGATGGACTGGTCGACGGCGCGGCGCACGCGCTCGTTGGTGCCGACCTCCGTATAGGTCAGCGTGATCACGCCGTCCGGAGTCGTGTTGATCTCGATGGAATTGCCGCCTGTCTGGCCCAGCATGGCATTGCCGGTCGGCTGCGACAGCTCGCGCAGGCGCGGCAGGAGACGGTCGCGGTCGGCGGCCTCCGGCACGCGGATCTGCACGCCGCGCTGAACCGTCTGAATGCCGTTCTGGGACGAGACGCGGGTGTCGCGCAGGATGCGGCGGACGTCGTCGCGCAGGGTCGTGACCTGCGTGCGCATCAGGTCCTGGGCATCGACCTCGAGCAGAACGTGGGATCCGCCCTGCAGGTCGAGGCCCAGCACGATGGCGCGGGTCGGAACGAGCCAGGACGGCACCCAGCTCGGAATGGCATTCAGGTAGGCCTGACGCTGCTCGCGGGACATCATGCTCGGAATCGCCAGGAGCAGGCCGATCAGGATGATCCCCACCGTGGCGATGATCTTCGGTCTTGAGAAGCGCAGCATCGTCAGCTCAACCTTTCACACTCTTTTGCCGCAGCGCGCTGCGGCGAACCGGCCCATCCGCTCGCGGAGGGCCGGCTTCGTCCCATCAGGCCTTGACCGGCTCGCTCTTGGAGCGGACGTCGGAAATCATGGCACGGGCCACCTTCACCTTCACCCCGTCGGCAATCTCGACCTCGATGTCGGCCGCGTCCTCGGTCACCTTGGTCACCTTGCCGATGATGCCGCCGGAGGTGACGACGGTGTCGCCGCGGCGCACGTTCTTGATCATCTCCTGGTGAGCCTTCACCCGGCGCTGCTGGGGCCGGATGATCAGGAACCACATGATGACGAAAATGAGGATGAACGGGACGAATTGAAGGATCATCTCCATTCCGCCCCCCGCGGGGGCCCCTTGTGCGTAGGCAGGTGAAATGAACAAGCGGCTCTCCATGGATAAAGGCGCGTGGCAGGCACTTTTCGAGCCTACCCGCGCCGGACGGGATACAAAGCGTGGCGGACTATACCCATCGACTCCACGAAATCAATGAAGTTGGAGGCCTTTCCCAAGGCTCCTTCCATGGACGCTTTGACGCTTTCTGCGCTAAGCAATCCCCTCACCCACTCTGGATGGTCCTGTTCCCGATGCCCGCAGACCTCAATTCTCCCGAGACCCTGGCGCTTCTGACGCGCATCGCCGACACCCTGGAGCGCCTGGCTCCCGCCAGCACGGCTCACGCCGATGTGACGGCTGCGGACGCTTTCGTCTGGCACGCAGCCGGACGCAGGCTCTCCCCGGTGCCGAAGGTGAACCGGGTCGAGATGAGCCTCCTGCGGGGCATCGACCGGGTGCGCGACCAGCTGGCGGAGAACACCGGGCGCTTCGCCAAGGGGCTGCCGGCCAACAACGCCCTGCTCTGGGGTGCCCGGGGCATGGGCAAGTCGTCCCTGGTCAAAGCGGTCCATGCGGAGATCAACCACACCCGGCCCGGCGATGCCCGCCCCCTGAAGCTCATCGAAATCCACCGGGAGGACATCGAGACCCTCCCGGACCTCATGGGCCTGCTGCGGGCCGACGCGCACCGCTTCATCGTGTTCTGCGACGACCTCTCCTTCGACGCGGACGACACCTCCTACAAGTCGCTCAAGGCGGTGCTGGAGGGCGGGATCGAGGGGCGTCCCGACAACGTGATCTTCTACGCCACGTCCAACCGCCGCCATCTCCTGCCCCGCGACATGATGGAGAACGAACGCTCGACCGCCATCAATCCGGGAGAAGCCATCGAGGAGAAGGTCTCGCTCTCCGACCGTTTCGGCCTCTGGCTCGGCTTTCACAAGTGCAGCCAGGACGAATATCTCGACATGGTCTTCGGCTATGTCGACCATCTCGGGCTGCAGGCCGACCGCGATGCGATCCGCGCGGAGGCGCTTGAATGGGCGACGACCCGCGGCGCCCGCTCCGGCCGCACCGCCTGGCAGTTCATTCAGGACTTGGCAGGACGCCTGGGGCAAGCGATCTGAAAAAGATCTATCTGGACCATTTTCCTACGTGTCATTCCCGGCCGAAGCGCAGCGGAGGGGAAGGGAATCCATAGCACTGAGCGTGTGAGTGGATCCCCTTCCCTCGCTGACGCTCGCCGGGGATGACACTGGAGTCACCACGCATGAAAAAGGGACGGTGGCTGAGCCCACCGTCCCCTCATTCGACCGACCTCGAAGATGAGATCCGGCCTAAACTCTTCTCGCGATCAGCCGCCGAGATACTTCATCGGATCGACGGGCTGCGCACCCTTGCGGATCTCGAAGTGCAGCTGCGGCGAGGTCACGTTGCCGGTCTGGCCGGAGGTCGCGATCACCTGTCCGCGCTTCACCTGCTCGCCGCGCTTCACATTGAGCGAACCGTTATGGGCGTAGGCCGAGACGTAGCCGTTCTCGTGCTTGATCAGGACGAGGTTGCCATAGCCCTTCACCTCGCTGCCCGCATAGGTCACGGTGCCGGCTTCCGTTGCCTTCACCGGCGTTCCCTCGGGGACTGCGATGTTGATGCCCTCGTTGCCGCCGTTGGCGCCGAACCCGGCGATGACGCGGCCGCGGGCGGGCCAACGGAAGTCACCCGACACGCTGGCGGTTGCCTCAGGCTCCGGCGCGGGAGCCTTAGCGACCTCCGGCTGCGGGGCCGGTGCGGGAGCCGCAGGTGCAACGGTTTTCACAGGCTCGGGCTGGGTGAGAGCCGCCACCTTGGGCTGCTCCACGACCGGCTTCGGCGCGGAGACGAGCGGCTTGGGAGCCGAGACCAGAGACTCATCGACGGCCGATGCGACCTGCATCGGAGCCGACTTGGCAGGCGCCGGAGCGGCGGGGACTGGGGCCTGCGCCGTCGCAGTCATGCCGGGGCGAACACGCCTGGCGGGCTCGGCGACAGCGACGGGAGTCGTGGCGGCCGGCACCTTGGACGTGTCGACGAGGCGGAACTTGGGCTGGGAAGGCGCTTGAGCTGAAGCGGTCTGAACGGCCGGCATGGGGCGCGGCTGAGCGGACGCAGGAGCCGAGGCGATGCGGGTGGGCTGCGACAGGGGCTGGGCCTGCACCGGCGGCAGGGACTGAGCCTGGACCGAAGCGGTCGGCATCGGGGCGGCCGCGTAGGACGGGGAAGCCTGAGGCTGCGACGGAGCCGAGGCGCCGGAGTCCATGCGCTCGCTGGCCGCGAAAGGATTGGAGAAGGGGTTCTCCGCGAACCGCGCACTGTCGGTACTGCATGCCGCAGCGGCACTCCCGATCAAAGCCACCAGAGCGATCCGAGACACCGCAGCCCAATGTCCAGAACTCACACGCAAACGCATCACTCAACCCCAACCGAACGCAACTCGATGGAGCGATTAAAAGCCTGTTCAGGTTAAGCAACGGTTGATGGTGCGCGCTTTCTCGTAACCTTGTCGAAAAAATTTCGATTTGGCCGAGCATCGGACCAAAAAGTGGACTTGCACTTTTGGGATCGATCCGATGCTCATTTCTAGGCTGGCGCATCGTTGAGCGCGGAAAACCGGTCCCCACTTTTCCGCACGATGCGCTAGAGAGTCGCCGCAATGCCGGTGACGAGAGGGGAAATTCGCAAGGACGCGCCAAGGCTCTGCGTCAGTTCTCCGTCGATGCCGCGCTCGACCTTCACGAGGCGGGGCATGCCCTCAACGGTCAGCGCGCCCACGAGGCGACCTCCGGCCCCTAAAAGCGACATCAGCGCCTCGGGAAGCTCGGGACGCGCGCCGTTCAGCAGAATGCGGTCGAACCTGTCCCGCACCCGTGCGGCAAGCCCGTCGCCCACCTCAAGACGGACCTTGCCGGCCTCGACGATCTTGAGATGCTGCGCCGCCGCCGCGGCAAGGGTGTTGAAGCGTTCGACAGAGGTCACCTCCGCCCCCAAACGCGCCAGGAGCGCCGTCACATAGCCGCTGCCCGTGCCGACCTCCAGCACCCGCTGGCCGGGCTGCACGCCCAGCGCCAGCAGCATGGCGGCCACCGTCGCGGGGCCGGTCATGGTCTGGCCGCAGGGCAGCGGGAGGGCGACGTCGGTGCGGGCGAGATCGGTGAAGCGGCGCGGGGCGAAGACCTCGCGTGGCACGAGCTCCATGGCCCGCAGGAGAGCCGTGTCGCGGATGCCCTTGGCCCGTAGGGACAGGATGAAGGACGCCGCCCCGATTGCCGCCTGCTCCCCGCGGGCATCGTCCGCCTCGGGCCAGTATGGCAGATCCTGGTTCATGGCGCCCCGCTTCCTCAGCCGAAGGCCTGCGCGTAGCGGGTCAGGGTCGGCTCGTCGGTCATGTCGATGCGCAGCGGCGTGACGGCGATGCGACGGTTGGCGATGGCCCAGAGATCCGTGCCGTTGCCGGGCGTGAAGGGACGCCGCTCGAAGGCGATCCAGAAGTAGGGGTTGCCGCGCCCGTCCCGCCGCTCGTCGAGGCGCAGAAGCTCCTGCGTGCGCTGGCCCTGGTTGACGAGAGACGTGCCCTCGACTTCCTCCGGCTCGCAATCCGGGAAGTTCACGTTGACGAGGATGCCCTTGTCGATGCCGGCCTCAAGAATTCTGCGCACCACCCTGGGGCCGTGATGCTCGGCGCATTTCCAGCGCGGCGCATCGCGCGTCGTTGGTCCGTAGGCTTGGGAGAGCGCGATGGACGGAACGCCGAGGATCGTGCCCTCGATGGCGCCCGCAACCGTGCCGGAATAGGTCACGTCCTCGGCCACGTTCTGCCCGCGATTGACGCCGGAGAGCACGAGGTCGGGCTTGGCGTCCCGCATGAGGTGGCGCACGCCCATGATCACGCAATCCGTCGGCGTGCCCCTGACGGCGAAGTGCCGGCTGGAGATCTCGCGCAGGCGCAGGGGATCGTTGAGGGAGAGCGAGTGGGCGACGCCGCTCTGATCCGTCTCGGGCGCGACGACCCAGACATCGTCCGACAGTTCGCGAGCAATGGCCTCCAGGGTCTTGAGCCCCGGAGCGTGAATGCCGTCGTCGTTGGTGCAGAGAATACGCATGCTCTAGCCCTGACGCTCGATGCGGGTGAGACCGCCCATATAGGGCTGCAGAACTGAGGGGATCGTGACGCTGCCGTCCTCGTTCTGGTAGTTCTCCAGCACCGCCACCAGCGTGCGGCCGACCGCCAGCCCTGAGCCGTTGAGGGTGTGCACGAAGCGCGGCTGCTTCTCGCCAGCGGCGCGATAGCGGGCGTTCATGCGCCGCGCTTGAAAGTCGGAGCACACCGAGCAGCTCGAAATCTCGCGGTAGGCCCCCTGCCCCGGCAGCCAGACCTCGATGTCGTAGGTCTTGGTCGAGGAGAAGCCCATGTCGCCCGTGCAGAGCGTCATGGTGCGGAACGGCAGCTCCAGTTTCTTCAGCACGTTCTCGGCGCTGGTGAGCATGCGCTCGTGCTCGTCAGCGGAGGTCTCCGGCGTGGTGATCGACACGAGTTCGCACTTCACGAACTGGTGCTGGCGGATCATGCCGCGCGTGTCGCGACCGGCCGATCCCGCCTCGGCGCGGAAGCTCGGGGTGAGCGCGGTAAAGCGCAGCGGCAGCTCCTCTTCGGAGAGGATCTGCTCGCGCACCAGATTGGTGAGCGTCACCTCGGCGGTCGGGATCATGCCGTAGCGGGTATCCTTGATCATCTTGGCGACCGCGTCCTGCGGCTGACCCTCGAGGGCAGCGGCGACGACCTGCTCGAGCGAATTGCCCGGGAAGGCCCAGAACTGATCGTCCTCGAACTTCGGCAGCTGCGCGGTGCCGAACATGGCCTCGTCGCGCACCAGCAGCGGCGGGTTCACTTCGGTGTAGCCGTGCTCGGTGGTGTGAAGGTCGATCATGAACTGGCCGAGCGCCCGCTCCAGGCGCGCCAAGCCGGCTTTGAGTACGACGAAGCGCGAACCGGAGAGTTTCGCCGCCGTCTCGAAATCCATCAGGCCAAGGGCCTCGCCGATCTCGAAATGCTGCTTGGCGGCGGCTAGGTTCCTTGGGTTGCCGGAGCGGTGACGCTCCACGTTTCCATGCTCGTCGGCGCCGACCGGAACGTCAGGCTTGGGAATGTTCGGAATGGCGGCCAGGGCCTCGAACAGGGCCTTCTCGGCCACCCGCTCGGCTTCCTCCAATTCCGGCATCGTCTCCTTGATGCGGGCGACCTCGGCCATCAGTTCCTGGGCGCGCGCTTCGTCCTTCTTCGCCTTGGCCTGGCCGATCTCCTTGGACATGGCGTTGCGGCGCTCGGTGGCGGCCTGGAGGGCCGAGATGGCGCTCTTGCGCTGGTCGTCGAGGGTGATCAGGCGCGAGGACAAGGGCTCCATGCCCCGGTTCCGGAGGCCTCGGTCGAAAGCCGCGGGATTCTCGCGGATGGAACGGATGTCGTGCATGGGATGAGGACCTGCTTCATCAGGCAGCCTCGCCCCGATGACAAGACCGCCCCTTCAACGTGCGCCGAGGATGGCGGCCGGTGGGAGGACCCGCTGGCCCTACTCCTCTGCCGCGCGCGCGGCCTCGGCTTCCGCACGCTTCTTCTCGACCATGATGACGGAGAAGATGGACGCCTCGTAAAGAAGCAGGGTGGGGATCGCAAGGGCGAACTGGCTGATCACGTCAGGCGGGGTGAGAACAGCCGCAATGACGAAGACGATGACGATGGCGTAGCGCCGCTTGTCCTTCAGGAATTGCGAATCGATGATCCCGGCCCGGGCGAGCAGGGTCAGGATCACCGGCAGCTGGAAGCAGATTCCGAAGGCGAAGATCAGGGTCATGATCAGCGACAGGTACTCGCTGACCTTCGGCAGGAACTCGATGGTGGGGCCGCTCTCTGTCGCCAGCTGCTGCATGCCCACGGAGAAGCGCATGAGGAGCGGCATGGCGATGAAATAGACGCAGGCCGCCCCGATGGCGAAGAGAACGGGGGTCGCGACCAGATAGGGCACGAAGGCCCGGCGCTCGTTCTTGTAGAGGCCCGGCGCCACGAACTTGTACACCTGCATGGCGATGACCGGGAAAGCCAGGAAGCCTGCCCCGAAGGCCGCCACCTGGATCTGGGTGAACAGGTATTCGAGGCCGTGGGTGTAGACGAGATGCGCCTTCTCGGGTGAGCCGACCGCCAGGACGTAGGGCCATACCAGGGCGTTGTAGATGTACTTCGCCACGGCGAAGCAGATGAAGAACATGGCCACGAACGCGACCAGCGCCTTGATCAGGCGCGAGCGCAGCTCGGTGAGATGCTCGATCAGAGGCGCGCGCGACGACTCGACCTCGTCCTGTTCAACGGCAGTGGTCATCCGACTTTCGCGTCCGGTTTCTCTGACAATTGTGCAGCAAGAGCAGCCTGCTGCGCCTCGTATTCGGTTTCCCGCCGCAGGGACTCGGCAATCTCCGTCGCCGGGTCGACACTCGGCGGTAGCGGCAGGTCGACGAGCGGATCGGCAGGCTCCGGCGCCCGTCCCTCGACCACGGCCTGCACCGAAGCATCGGAAGGTGCCTGAACAGACGCCTGGGTTGCCTCTTGGGCAGCCTCCGGAGTGCTCTCCGGCTCGGGCGCCTTCTCGGGGGTTGCGGCAGGCGCCTCGATGGAGGTCTTCAGCTCGTCCCGGATCGTCTGGATCGGGTTGAAGCTCGTGTTGAGCGACGGAACGGCCTCGTTCACGCTCTGGAGCTGCTTCTTGACCTCGTCGAGGTCGGCTTCCCGCATGGCCTCGTTGAACTGGCCCTGGAACTCCGACGCCATGCGGCGGAGCTTGCCGGTCATCTGCCCCACGGTCCGCAGAGCCTTCGGCAGATCCTTCGGGCCGATCACGATCAGCGCAACGGCGCCGATCACCATGATCTCACCCCAGCTCATGTCCAACATGACGTGGCCTCGAACCTGCCCTTAGATACTCACGCGTACTGATACACCACACGAAGCGGCGGCTGGCGAAAGCTTAGCCGACCTTGTGGTCCGTCGTGACGGTGGTCGTGGTGGTCGTCCCGTTCTGGTGATCGATGGTCCGGACGGGCTCGGACGGCTGCACCGGCTTTGCCGGGGTGTCGTCCTCGGACATGCCCTTCTTGAAGGCCTTGATGCCCTTTGCGACGTCGCCCATCATGTCGGAGATCTTGCCGCGTCCGAACAGCAGGACGACGATCAGACCCACGACGATCCAGTGCCAAATACTCGTGCCACCCATGGCAATCCTCCTGCGCCTCGAGAGGCGCGGCGTTTCAGATTAGGAACTCGCCGCCAACCTATGCGTCGGACGCGGCGAAAACAAGGACATCCTTCGTATCGACATCGATGCCCACATCCTGTCCCTCCTTCACGTCAACGGGATCGTGAACGCGGGCCTGGAGCGGGCGGTCGACGCCCTGCACGTCGATATGGACCAGATCGACCTCCCCGAGGAACCGGCGCGAGACCACCCGCCCCGGCAGGCAGAAGCCCGCCGGCCTCAGCCTCACCCCTTGCGGGCGCACGCAGACGATGGCGGGGCCATCGGCCAAGTGCGGCGCCGGGAAAACGCCGACCGGGCAGCTCACCTGGCCATTGCGCACTGTGCCCTCAAGCTCGTTGAAGTCGCAGAAGAACCGGGCTGCAAAGAGGTTCTCCGGCCTCTGGTAGATCGCCTCGGCCTGGCCCTGCTGGATGATCCGGCCGGCTCGCATCAGCACGATCCGGTCGGCGATCCGCATGGCCTCCTCCGGGTCGTGGGTCACCACGATGGTCGTAGCGCCGGTTTCTCTCAAGATCGCGACGGTCTCGTCGCGGATCGCATCGCGCATGCGCCGGTCGAGGTTGGAGAACGGCTCGTCCATGAGCAGCACCCCGGGGCGGGGCGCGATGGAGCGCGCCAGGGCCACCCGCTGCTGCTCGCCGCCCGACAGGGTGTGGGGGTACTCGTTGGCGTAGTGCTCCAGGCCGACGCGGGACAGTGCCCGGCGGGCCGCGACGCCGGCCTCGGACGCCGAGAGATCCTTCAGGCCGAACATGATGTTCTGCAGGATCGTCATGTGCGGGAACAGGGCATAATCCTGAAACATCAACCCGATGCCGCGCTTCTCCGGCTCCACGAAGGCACGCGGTCCGCTCGCCTCCAGGCCATCCATGAGCACCCGGCCGGAGGTGGGAGCCTCCACGCCGGCCGCGATGCGCAGCAGGGTCGTCTTTCCGCAGCCGGAATGGCCGAGCAGGCAGACGATCTCGCCCGGCTCGATGGTGAGCGAGACCCCGTCGAGGGCGCGCTGGCTGCCATAGGCCTGGACGATGGTCTCGAAGGTGAGCTGGGCGGGAATCGAGGCGCCCGCCGTGCCGCGCTGGCCCCATCGGGGCAAGCGGAACCGGTCGAGGGCGAAGCCCGCTGGCCTGTCGGTCATTCCTCGCCTGCCTCGGTCTGGTGCATGTCCAGAGGCTGCAGGAGATCGTCGTCGAGGGGATCCTCATCCTCGCGCAGGGCATCGGCATCGGACGGGATCGGCACCGAGAAGTCGGAGGGAACGCGGCCTTCGATGAAGCCTGCGCCCTTCAGCTCCTCGAGGCCCGGCAGGTCCTCGATGGCGTCGAGGCCGAAATGCTCCAGGAAGGCCGGTGTGGTGCCGTAGGTGACCGGACGCCCCGGCGCCTTCCGGCGGCCGCGCAGGCGGATCCAGCCCGTCTCCAGGAGCAGGTCGATGGTGCCCTTCGACGTGGCGACGCCGCGGATCTCCTCGATCTCGGCCCGGGTCACCGGCTGGTGGTAGGCGATGATCGCCAGGGTCTCCATGGCGGCGCGGGAGAGCTTGCGCTGCTCGACCACGTCGCGGGCGAGCACGAAGGACAGGTCGCTCGCCGTGCGGAAGGTCCATTTTCCCGCAACCTTGACGAGATTGACGCCACGGAGCGCATAAAGCTCGGCCAGATCCTGCAGGATCTTCTCCACGTCGGCGCCTTCCGGCAGGCGGCCGGCCAATTCTTCGGCGCTCAGGGGCGCGGCCGAGGCGAACAGCAGCGCCTCGGCGATGCGCATGGCTTCGCCGTGGTCGGGCACATGGATGGCCTCGGGAGCCTCGTCTTCCATGGTCTCGGGGACTTCGTCCTGCATGTCGGGCAGCATCCTAAACTCCTGCCTCGGCCTGGTCCGCCACGGGCTTGACCCAGACCGGGGCGAAGGCCTCGTCCTGGCGGACCGTGAGCTTGCCTTCCCGCACCATTTCCAGGGTGGCAGAGAGGGCGGAGGCCAGAACGGTCGGGCGCATGGCGGGCTCGACCATGTATTCCACGAGATAAGTATCGAGGGTCACCCAGTCGCTCAGGTGTCCGACCAGGCGCTCCAGGGCCTCGCGGGCGTCGACCAGGGACCAGACGTTGCGCTTGTGCAGGGACACCCGGGCGTTGAACTGGATCTGCCGCTGCTGGGCATAGGCCTTGAGCAGGTCGTAGAGGCTGGCCTCGTAATGGGAATCCCGGGTGATGATCACCGGCTCCGGCGCGCCGCGGGCGAACACGTCGCGGCCGAGCCAGGAACGCTCGCCCATCCTCTTCGCCGCCTCGCGGATCGCCTCCAGGCGGCGCAGGCGCAGGGCGAGCGCAGAGGCCAGATCCTCGGCGCTCGGCTCCTCGCCTTTCGGCGGCTCGGGCAGCAGGAGGCGGGACTTGAGGTAGGCGAGCCACGCCGCCATCACGAGGTAGTCGGCCGCCAGCTCCAAGCGCATGCGCCGCGCCGCCTCGATGAAGGCGATGTACTGCTCGGCGAGCGCCAGGATCGAGATGCGGTGGAGGTCCACCTTCTGGCGGCGGGCGAGTTCGAGCAGCAGGTCGAGCGGCCCTTCGAACCCGTCCACATCGACGAGCAGAGCCGGCTCGCCCTCGGCGCGCTCGTTCAGCTCGACTTCGTCAAAAGGTAAGGGCTTTGCCATGGATGGTACTCAACTCACTCCGCGAAGCTTCACGGGCTTTAGGCGATCATCGCAAGAGCGGAATCGAGCCGGGCCCGGGCATCCACAGGATCCAGAGGCTCCGGATCGTGGGTGATGCGCGCTAACGCTGCGTTAGCGCGACGCAGGGCATCGCCCGCCAGCACGGGTGCGGCCTCGGCCACCGCGCTCATCTCCTCCATGCTGCCGTTGCAGTGGAGGCCCATGTCGCAGCCCGCCGCAAAGGCGGCCTCGGTGCGGCTCCGGAAGGATCCTGAGAGGGCATGCATGGACAGGTCGTCGGTCATCACCAGCCCGTCATACCCGATATGGCCGCGGATGATCTCCTCCATGACGATGCGGGAGGTGGTGGCGGGATGGTCGGGGTCGAGGGCCGTGTAGACCACGTGGGCCGTCATCGCGAGCGGCATGTCGGTGAGCATGCGGAAGGGCGCGAAATCGTGCCGCTCCAGCTCCTCGCGGGAGGCTTCGACCACAGGCAGCGCCAGGTGGCTGTCGGCCCCGGCCCGGCCGTGGCCCGGCATGTGCTTGACCACCGGCAGGACGCCGCCGGCCATCAGGCCCTCGGCGGCAGCCCGGCCGAGCACGGCCACCTGGGCGGGCGTCTTGCCGTAGGCCCGGTCGCCGATGATGTCGTGGGAGCCCGGCGACGGCACGTCGAGGACGGGCAGGCAATCCACCGTGATCCCGACGGACCGCAGATCGTAGGCAATCAGCCGCGCACCGAGGCGGGTGATCTCCCGCTGGACGAGCGGATCGTTGGCGTGGAGCTGTCCATAGGTGCGCCCGGCCGGGTATTTCGGCCAGTGCGGCGGTCCCATCCGCTGAACCCTGCCGCCTTCCTGATCGATGAGGATCGGGGCGTCGGCACGTCCGACCGTGTCCCTCAAGGAGGCGCAGAGCGCCCTCACCTGCTCAGGGGTGTCCACGTTGCGGCGGAACAGGATGAAGCCCCAAGGCTGCGCTTCCCGGAAGAAAGCAGCCTCGTCGGGGGTGAGCTCAAAGCCGGAGCATCCAGCAATAAAGGCGCGGGTGTTCATACCCGCGCCTTACGTCCCCTGCTCGGCAGGGTCAAGAAATCTAGAGCATCGGACCCAAAAGTGGGCACCACTTTTGGGATCAAATCGATGCTCATGTTTCGTTTTGCGCATCGTTGATGCGGAAAACCGGGACCACTTTTCCGCACGATGCGCAATCGGCCAAGCTTGTTCAGTAACAAGCTAAGTCAGTTCTTGGCCACGAAGCATTGGCCGCCCTGCCCCTGGAGCTTGGAGCAGAGGGAGGATGCCTCCTCCTTCGACATCGGCCCGACGCGCACGCGGTAGACGGTATTGCCGTTCACCTCGGCCTTGCGGATCATCGAGGGCTGGCCTTCCAGGTCCGAATACTTGCGCTGGAACGAAGCGAAGACGGACTGGGCCGCCGTCTCGGAGGTGGCAACGCCCAGCTGCACGGCAAAGCCCCCGGTCGGGGTCGTCTCCGCAGCCGCGGGAGCCGCCGGCTGAACCGAGGCCACCTGTTGCGGTGCCGGGGTGCTGGAGGGTGTCGCCGCGGCCGGCGTGGGCTTCGGGGTCGGAGCCGGGGTGGCCGGAGCCGCCACGGGTGTGCTCGCAACCGACTTGGGCTGCGCGACCGGTACGTGAGCGGAAGCCGTCTGAACCGGAGCGTGCTGGGCCTGGGGAGGCAGGGTCATGGCAGCAGGAGCGGCAGGCTGGGGAGCCGGTGCCTCGCCGGCCATGGTTCCATCCGGACGGATCGTGACCGTGCGGACCTTCTTCGGCTCGCCGAGGTTCAGGCTGGCAGTCTGCTGCGGCTTGCCCGACGCGCCGACGGTGCCGCCGGTGGCGTCCGCCACGGCGTTGCCGTTCATGCGCACGGTCTGCTGCACATCGACGGGCTGCTCCTCGCGGTTCACCACCTTGGTGGCGCCGTTCTGGTTGGCACGCTCGTAGATCTGCTTGTTCTGGTTCGGGATCTCGACCCCGCCCGGGTTCTGCGGCTGCACCTTGGTCGGCTCGTTGTCAGCCTTGATCAACGGCGGCTCGCCGCCCGTGATGGAGGAGGAACCCGACGCCATGTAGGCGCCGCCGCCGCCGAGCACGAGAGCGCCGATCACGGCCGCGATGGCAACCGGCCCCTTGCGGGAGCGGGCCTTCTCCACCGGAGGATAATCGGCGCGGTCGGCATCGTCGTAGCCCTGATCGGGGTACTGGGCGGCCTGATCCGAGTAGTAATCCTGCGCATAGGCCTCGTTGCCGTAGGAGTCCTGCTGGTCATAACCCTGGTCCTGACGGGCAGGCTGATGGCCATAAGCCGGCTCGGGGGCGCGGGCATGAGGATAGGCGTCCTGATCGTAGGACTGATGAGCCTGGCCTGCGTGAGGCGCCCGGACCGGGACCTCGCGGGCAGCAGGCGTCATAGTGTCGCGGACGGCGAAAAGGTCGTCGACCGACGCGCTCTGCTGGCGCGGGCGGGACGAGCCATCATTGGCCAAAATCTGTTGAAAAGGATCGTCTTGCCCAACAATACGGGCCAATTCCGCCAGCGGATCGTTCCGCGTGGCAGAGGCCTGATGGTTCTGCGGGGCGCCCGCCTGGGCGAGTTGCCGCTCGATCTCGTTGAGGTCGATGGCAAAACGGGGCTTCGGTGATTCGCTCATGCGCCGGATCTCCAGTTACGCGACAGGAGCACCCGTTGCTCCGCCGGCACGACGTGACAGGACCCAAGGCGAGCAACCCCTAAGCGCTTGATCCGCTTTAGGAAACACTATCGCATTTCGTCAGGTGCCGTAACGCCCAGGATTGCGAGACCAGATGCGAGCACACCCTTCAGGGCATGCACGAGAGCGAGCCTCGCTTGTGTTGACTCTTTATCAGTTAGATTAACAAAGCGTAATTGCGGCAAGTCTTTGCCCTTATTCCATAAGCTATGGAAGGCGCTGGCGAGATCGTAGAGGTAAAACGCGACCCGGTGCGGCTCGTGTGCTTCCGCCGCCGCCTCGATGACCCTCGGGAACTGGGCGATGCGGTGGATGATGTCCATTTCCGCTTCGTCACTCAGAATCGACAGATTGGCCCGTTCAAGCTGAGCGGCCGAGAAGTCCGCGCCCGGGTACGCCTCCCCGGCCTGCCGGAACACGGAGGCGCAGCGGGCATGGGCGTATTGGACGTAGAAGACCGGGTTGTCCTTGGACTGCTCGACCACCTTGGCGAGGTCGAAATCCAGGGTCGCGTCGTTCTTGCGGAAGATCATCATGAAGCGGGTGGCGTCCCGGCCCACCTCGTCGACCACCTCGCGCAGGGTCACGAAGTCGCCCGAGCGCTTGGACATCTTCACCGGCTCGCCGCCGCGCAGCAGCTTCACGAGCTGGCAGAGCTTCACGTCGAGATCGGCCCGGTTGTCGGACACCGCCTTCACGGCCGCCTGCATGCGCTTCACGTAGCCGCCGTGATCGGCCCCCCACACGTCGATCATGGAGGCGAAGCCGCGCTCGAACTTGGAGCGGTGATAGGCGATGTCGGAGGCGAAATAGGTGTAGGAGCCGTCCGACTTGAGCAGCGGACGGTCGACCTCGTCGCCGAACGCGGTGGCGCGGAACAGGAGCTGCTCGCGATCCTCCCAGTCCTCGTCCTTCTGCCCCTTGGGAGGCGGCAGGCGGCCCATATAGACGAGGTCGCGCGAACGCAGCCCCTCGATCAGTGCCTTCACCTGATCCTCGGCGCCGAGCTGCAGGGAGCGCTCGGAGAAGAACACGTCGTGGTGGATGTTGAGCACCGCGAGATCGCTGCGGATCATGTCCATCATGGCGTTGATGGAGGCCTCGCGCACGAGCGGAAGCCACTCGGCCTCCGGCCTGTCGAGCAGGCTCCGGCCATGCTCCTTGGCGAGCAGCTCGCCGACGGGCTTGAGGTAGTCGCCCGGATAGAGCCCTTCCGGGATCTCGCCGATTTCCTGGCCCAGGGCCTCCCTGTAGCGGAGATAGGCCGAGCGGGCGAGGACATCGACCTGCGCACCGGCATCGTTGATGTAGTATTCGCGGGTGACCTTGTAGCCGGCGAAGTCGAGAAGCCCGGAGAGCGCATCCCCGAACACTGCGCCACGGCAATGGCCCACATGCATCGGGCCGGTGGGGTTGGCCGAGACATATTCCACGTTCACGGGAGCGCCCGCCCCCTGATCGCTGCGGCCGAAGCCGTTGGCATCGACGACGGCAGCCCTCAGCACCTCGTGCAGCACCGCTGCGTTCAGGCGGATGTTGATGAAACCGGGACCGGCGATCTCGACCTTGGTGACGCGCGGATCGTCCTGAAGGTCTGTGACGAGCAACTCGGCCAGAGCGCGCGGATTCATGCGCGCTTCCTTGGCCAGCACCATGGCGGCATTCGTGGCGAGATCCCCGTGGGATGGATCGCGCGGCGGCTCGACCACCACGCGGCTGACGTCCAGCCCCGAGGGAATCTTGGCCCCTTCGGCCAACCGGCCAAGCGCATCCGCAACCCGCTTCTCGAACAGCCCGAAAATGTTCATGGTACTCTGTCTCTAGAGGGGCCCCTTGGCCCCGAATGATCCGGTGCGCCTAACGCAGGTCCGGCGTCACGTCAAACAGGCGCCGGTGCTCGAGGATCGCATATCGGTCCGTCATGCCGGCGATGTAATCCGCCACCCGGCGGGCGAGACGCGGCTCGTCGTCTCTCGGCAAGTCGGCCTGCCACTCTTCCGGCATGAGTTCCGGCTCGGCCTTGAAGCGGCGAAAGAGATCGCGCAGCACGTCGTCGGCCTGGGCCCGGACCCGCATCACGTCAGGATGGCGGTACATGCGGGCATAGAGGAAGCGCTTGATCGAGGCGTCGGCTTCCGTCATGGCCTTCGAGAAGCAGACCATCGTGCGCCCCGCCTGCCGGATGTCGCCGGCGTTTTTTGGCGCCAGAGCCTCGATCCTCTGCTCCCCCTCCCTCACCACGTCCTCGACGAAGCGGGTGATCACGCGCCGGGTGAGTTCGTGGATGCGCCGGGAGAGATCGAGGTTGGGATAGCGGACATCGATCTCGGCCAGGAGTTCCGCGATGAACGGCACCTCGCGCAGGTCTTCGATCCTGAACAGCCCGGCCCTGAGGCCGTCGTCGATGTCGTGGGCGTCATAGGCGATGTCGTCGGCAATGGCCGCGGCCTGCGCCTCGCCGCCGGCATGGGTGGCGAGCTCCAGGTCCTGCTGGGCATTGTATTCGAGGATCGCCAGGGGCACGCCCCGGGCAGCATAGCGCAGGGTCGGCTTGCCATCCGCATCGAGGAGCGGGCCGTTGTGCTTGACGAGCCCCTCCAGGGTCTCCCAGGTGAGGTTCAGCCCGTCATATTCCGCATAACGGCGCTCCAGGCGGGTCACGACGCGCAAGGCCTGGGCATTGTGGTCGAAGCCGCCGAAGCCCGCCATGCACTCGTCCAGCGTATCCTCGCCCGTATGGCCGAAGGGCGTGTGGCCGAGGTCGTGGGAGAGCGCCAGGGCTTCGGCCAGATCCTCATCGAGACCGAGGGAGCGGGCCAGGGCCCTGGCGATCTGGCTTACCTCGATGGTGTGGGTCAGCCGGGTCCGGAAATGGTCGCCCTCGTGATAGACGAACACCTGGGTCTTGTGCTTGAGCCGGCGGAAGGCGGAGGAATGGATGATCCGGTCCCGGTCGCGCTGGAAGTCGCTGCGGGTCGGGGAGATCGCCTCAGGGAAGAGCCGCCCACGGCTCCCATAAGGGTCGCAGGCATAGGGGGCTCGCCATCTCTCGCCAAAGGGCCGCACACACATCCCCGGGTTGAAGCCTTGTCAGGGCGCACTTACCTTGGTCATAGCATCTAGTGCAAGATTTGCGTCCTTCGATGGACTGGAAGTGCCCATGACCGGTATCACCCTGACAGAGCGCGCGGCCCGCCGCATCAACGAGATCATGGCCTCCGAGCCGGACGGTTCCCATCTGAGGATCAGCGTCAACGGCGGCGGCTGCTCGGGCTTCCAGTACGCCTTCGACGTGGACCGCACCCGGCAGGACGACGATCTCGTGATCGAGAAGGACGGCGCCACCGTGGTGGTGGACGAGGTGTCGGTCCAGTACATGGACGGCTCGGTGATCGACTTCGTGGACGACCTGATCGGCCAGTCTTTCAAGATCGAGAACCCCCACGCCACCGCCTCCTGCGGCTGCGGCACCTCGTTCTCGTTGTAAAACCGTTACGTAACCGCCTATTCTCCCATCCTGAGCGCCTTTCGGCTAAAGGATGACGGCGTCCGATTCGCCGGCTTTGGGAGAAACCATGAGACTTCGTTACCGCGCCGGCGTTGCCGCCCTCGCCCTGCTCGCGGGCTCGGCCGCCCTGTCGTTCGAGCCTGCCGTTCTGCGCGGCCTCGTGATCGAGACAGGCGGACAGCGCATTTCTGTCGGGGCCGTCAAGGTCCCGCTCTGGAGCGCCGCTTTGGCCCAATCGGCCGACAGCTTCAGCCTCGAGAACGTGACCTTCACCTTCGGGACGACGACTTACGAGACGAAGCGGATCGAGTTCTCCGGCGTGACGACACCCCGGGCCGAGATCGAGGCCCTGTTCTCGTCCGCCTCCTCTGAACTGATGGAAAATCGCCTCAGGCGGATCAACGCGAAGCAGGTCACGATCCCCGAGGCTCGCGTGAAGCAGACGTTGGGCAAGGAGACCCAGACCACAACCTACCGGAACACCGTTCTCAGCGACATCTCCCAAGGGCGGATCGCCTCGGCTGTGATCGAGACAATGGCCATGGAGTCGTCGGGCGCCAAGAGCAAGGCTGTGATCACCGGCGGCCGGACCACCATGGACGAGGTCGACCTGCCGGCCATGGCTCGGCTCTACGAGGCCAAGGCCGAGGGCCCCTCCACGCCCATGGCCAAGATCTACGGAGCGTTCTCGCTGGAGAACGTGCAACTGGTGGACAGCCAGGAAGGCATCACCTTCAAGATCGCCCGCATCGGCGGCCGCGACTTTCTTGGGCGTCCGACGAAGGATTCCTGGACTGGCACCGTCGCCCTGATGACCGAAATGTCGGATCGTACGGATCTCTCATCCGAGGATCAGGCCCGCCTCCTTCCTGCCGTCGCCGACATGATGGATGCCTTCCAGATCGGCTTCATGGAGGCTTCGGGAATCGAGATGGCCTCCAAGGCCAAGGACTCGGCGGGTCAGGCCCGCATTGCCCGCGTCGCCTATACGGGCGGCACGGATGCCCAGCCGGCGGACATGCGGTGGGAGGGCTTCGAGTTTTCCGACAAGGACAACCGTGTGAAGCTCGATTCGTTGAGCCTCACGGGCTTCTCGATGCGGCAGACGCTCGATGGCCTCAGGAACCTTCAGGGCAAGTCCTTTGACGATCTCGATGCCGCGACGGCGCGCAGCCTCGTTCCGACGTTCGGCACCCTGCACGTGTCGGGCTTCTCCATTGACGGAACGACCGAGGACGAGGGCAAGAAGGTCAAGGTTCAGGCGGCGCTGAAAGGCTTCGAGCTGACGGCCGACAAGCCGGTGAACGCGGTCCCGACAAATCTCCGGATCGGGCTGCAGAACCTGACGATGGCCCTGCCGACGAAGAGCACCGACGAAGGCATCAAGGAGCTTGTGGCGCTGGGCTACAAGAACATCGATCTCTCGCTCCTGGCCGCTGCGAGCTGGAACGAGGCAGCCAAGGAGATCACGCTCAGCGAGGTCTCCGCGCATGGGCAGGACATGGGCTCCATCGTGATCAAGGGTCTGATCGGCAATGCAGGCAAGGACCTGTTCGATGCCGACACGGCCGTTGCCACCGTGGCTTTGGCGGGGACGAAGGCCAAGGCGCTCGATATCGTGGTCGACAACAAGGGCCTGTTCGAGCGCTACATGGCCAAGGCCGCCAAAGAGCAGAAGACGACGCCGGAGGCTCTTCGGCGCACCTATGGGGCCGCAGCAGCCTTCGTCGTGCCCGCCATGATTGGAGACTCGGAGCAGGCTCAGGTTCTGAGCCAGGCCATCGCCCGTTTCATCGCCAAGCCGGGCAAGCTCACGGTCAACGCCACATCCAAAGATCCGTCCGGGTTTGGCATTGCCGAAGCGGTGGTGATGTCCGAACCCAAGGACGTGCTGAACAAGCTGAACATCAGCGCGAAGGCGGAGTAGCACTCCGCCGACGGGAGAAGCCCTCGGTGTCATCCCCGCGAAGGCGCGGATCCATAAACTCAACATCTGTAAGAAGAGCGCAGCTCTATCCGCTGCGCTTTTTTCTGCGCCGTTAGCGGTTATGGATTCCGGGCTCCGCTGCGCGGCCCCGGAATGACGGTGATGCGTTCTTAATCCCTCAAATCAGCATCGGCTGATCCTGCTCGGCCGCCTGCGCCTCGACGACCGCGATGGCCGTGAGGTTGACGATGCCGCGAGCCGTCACGGACGGCGTCAGGATATGGGCGGGCTTGGCCGGGCCGATGAGGATCGGGCCGACGGGAAGCGAATCCGCCAGGATCTTGGTGAACTGGAACGCGATGTTGGCGGCGTCCAGGTTCGGCATGATCAGCACGTTCGCCTCGCCGGTCAGGCGCGAATGCGGGTTCACCCGCTCGCGCAGCATCTCGGACAACGCCGAATCCGCCTGCATCTCGCCATCGACCTCGAGGTCCGGCGCACGCTCGGTGATGCAGGCCAGCGCCTCGCGCATCTTCACCGCCGAGCGGCTGTCGGCGGCGCCGAAATCCGAATGCGACAGCAGCGCGATCTTGGGCTCCATGCCGAAGCGGCGCACGTGGCTCGCGCAGGCGATCGTCATGTCGGCGATCTGCTCGGCGGTCGGGTCGAACTGCACATGGGTGTCGGCCAGGAAGTAGGCGCCCTTCGAGGTGATGACCAGCGACAGGGCCGCCAGTTCGTTGACGCCGGGAGCCAGGCCGATGATGTCCTTGATGTGCTTGACGCGGGACTGGAAACGGCCTTCGAGGCCGCAAATCAGCGCATCCGCATCCCCTCGCCTTACAGCCAGCGCGCCGATGACCGTGGAGTTGGTGCGCACCAGCGTCCTTGCCGCATCCGGCGTGATGCCCTTGCGGCCCGCAGCTTCCACGTAGGTGGCGACGTAGTCGCGGTAGCGAGGATCGTCCTCAGGGTTCACCAGCTCGAAATGACGGCCGATCTCCATGGAGAGGCCGAAGCGCTTCATGCGCGTCTCAATCACGCTGGGGCGTCCGATCAGGATCGGCTTGGCGATGCCCTCCTCGACGATCACCTGCACGGCGCGCAGAACGCGCTCGTCCTCGCCCTCGGCATAGATCACGCGCTTCGGCGAAGCCTTCGCCTGCGAGAACAAGGGCTTCATGATGAAGCCGGAGCGGAACACGAAGCGGCCGAGCGATTCCGCATAAGCCTCAAGGTCCGCCAGCGGCCGCGTGGCGACGCCGGAATCCATCGCGGCTTGCGCCACGGCCGGCGCGATGCGCAGGATGAGGCGCGGATCGAACGGGCTCGGGATCAGGGACTTGCGCCCGAAGGGATGCGCCTCGCCGCCATAGGCGCGCGCCACCACCTCGGACGGCGCCTCGCGGGCAAGACCCGCGATGGCCTTCACGGCCGCGGCCTTCATCTCCTCATTGATCGTGGTTGCGCCCACATCGAGGGCACCGCGGAAGATGTAGGGAAAGCACAGGACGTTGTTGACCTGGTTCGGATAGTCCGAGCGCCCGGTGCAGATCATCGCGTCGGGTCGCGCGGCCTCCGCCTCCTCGGGCATGATCTCAGGATAGGGATTGGCCAGCGCCATGATGAGCGGGCGCGGAGCCATCTGGGCGAGCAGCTCAGGCTTGAGCACGCCACCGGCCGAGAGACCGAGGAACACGTCCGCATCCGGGATCACGTCGGCCAGCGTGCGCGCATCGGTGTCCTGCGCATAGACCGACTTCCAGCGGTCCATGAGCTCGTTGCGGCCCTCGTGGACCACGCCCTTGATGTCCGTGACCCAGATGTTCTCGCGCTTTGCGCCGAGCGAGACCAGCAGGTTGAGGCAGGCGAGCGCGGCGGCGCCCGCCCCGGAGGTGACGATCTTCACCTCCTCGATACGCTTGCCGGCCAATTCCAGAGCGTTCATCACGGCGGCGCCGACGATGATGGCGGTGCCGTGCTGGTCGTCGTGAAAGACCGGGATGCCCATGCGGGCCTTCAAGCGCTCCTCGACCTCGAAGCATTCCGGGGCCTTGATGTCCTCGAGGTTGATGCCGCCGAAGGTGGGCTCCAACGCGGCGATCACCTCGACGAGCTTGTCGACGTTGTTCTCGGCCACCTCGATGTCGAACACGTCGATGCCGGAGAACTTCTTGAACAGGACCGCCTTGCCCTCCATGACTGGCTTGGAGGCGAGCGGCCCAATATCGCCGAGGCCGAGCACGGCCGTGCCGTTGGAGATCACGGCCACGAGGTTCTGGCGGGATGTCAGGTTCGCGGCCTGGGCCGGATCGGCTGCGATGGCCTCGCAGGGGGCGGCGACGCCGGGGGAATAGGCCAAGGCCAGGTCGCGCTGGTTGCCGAGGGGCTTGGTGGGCTGGATCTCGAGCTTACCGGGGCGCGGGTACTGATGGTAGAACATCGCCCCCGATTTCAGATCCTGCGAGATGTTGTCTCCCATCCCCAACGCTCCTTGCACCAACCGTGTCACTCAGGACCTTGTGAGCGCCCTGTCCCCCGGCGTCAATGTTCTTCTCTATCGGTTCGGAAAGTCGAGGGGCGCACGAGAGGATCGTTCCACCACGTCATCCCCGGACTTGTTCCGGGGATCCACGTTTTGCCTTTCCACCTCTCCAGCCTCATCCTGAGGAGCAGACGCAGTCTGCGTCTCGAAGGATTGTCCAGTGCCCTCTGGAGCCTCCTTCGAGACGGCGCTGACGCGCCTCCTCAGGATGAGGGTTGAGGGAGACGAAACGGTCTGAAGACGTGGATGGCCGGCACAAGGCCGGCCATGACGTAAAAGGGTTCACCCGGTCGAGCCACCCGGCCGGTTTCTCCGGACGGGTCTTACTTCTCCGGCAGGTTCAGCCGGATGTGCAGCTCGCGCAGCTGCTTGGGCGTCACGTCGGAGGGCGCGCCGAGCAGCAGGTCTTCCGCCTTCTGGTTCATGGGGAAGATGGTGATTTCGCGCAGGTTCTGGGCGCCGCAGAGCAGCATGACGATACGGTCCACGCCCGCCGCCATGCCGCCGTGGGGCGGGGCGCCGTACTGGAACGCGCGGTACATGCCGCCGAACTGCTCCATGACCTCCTTCTCGCCGTAGCCGGCGATCTCGAAAGCCTTCACCATCCGGTCGGGACGGTGGTTGCGGATCGAGCCCGAGGCCATCTCGTAGCCGTTGCAGACCAGGTCGTACTGGAAGGCCGTGATCTTGAGGATCGTGTCCTTGTCCGACGGGTCCAGCGCCATGAAGGCATCGTGGTCGTAGTTCGCCATGGAGAACGGGTTGTGGGAGAAGTCGATCTTCTTCTCGTCCTCGTTCCACTCGTATTGCGGGAAGTCGACGATCCAGCAGAACGCGAAGCGATCCTTGTCGGTGAGCCCGAGCTCGTCGCCGATGCGGGTACGCGCCTTGCCGGCAAGCGACGCCGCCTTGTCCTCGGCGCCGGCGGAGAAGAACACCGCGTCGCCTGCCTTGATGCCGGCCTTCTCGCGGATGACGGCCTGGGCCGCCTCCGGGATGAACTTGGCGATGGGGCCCTTGGCGACGATCTGGCCGCCCTCTTCCTCGAACACGATGTAGCCGAGGCCGGGCGCGCCTTCCGTGCGGGCCCAGTCGTTGAGCTTGTCGAAGAAGGAACGCGGCTGCGAGGCGGCGCCCGTCGCCGGAATGGCCCGCACCACGCCGCCGGACTTGATCACGTTCTTGAACGCGTTGAAGGTCACGTCCTCACGCTCGAACACCTCCGACACGTCGGCGATGATGAGCGGGTTGCGCAGATCCGGCTTGTCGTTGCCGTATTTCAGCATGGACTCGAAGTACGGGATGCGCGGGAACACGTCCGTGACGGGCTTGCCGTCCGCGAACTCCTTGAAGGTGTCGCGGATCACCGGCTCCATGGTCTGGAAGATGTCCTCCTGGGTGACGAAGCTCATCTCCACGTCGAGCTGGTAGAACTCGCCCGGCAGGCGGTCGGCGCGCGGGTCCTCGTCGCGGAAGCAGGGGGCGAGCTGGAAGTACCGGTCGAAGCCGGAGATCATGATCAGCTGCTTGAACTGCTGCGGGGCCTGCGGCAGCGCGTAGAACTTGCCGGGATGGATGCGCGACGGCACCAGGAAGTCGCGCGCGCCCTCCGGGCTCGAGGCCGTGAGAATCGGCGTCGTGAACTCGAAGAAGCCGCTCTGCTGCATGCGGGTGCGGAGGCTGTTGATGATCGCGCCGCGCTTCATGATGTTGTTGTGCAGCTTCTCGCGGCGCAGATCGAGATACCGGTAGGTGAGACGGGTCTCCTCCGGGTATTCCTGGTCGCCGAAGACCGGCATCGGCAGCTCGGCCGCAGGACCAAGCACTTCCATGTCGGTGATGTAGACCTCGATCAGGCCGGTGGGCAGCTCCGGGTTCTCGGTGCCGGCCGGTCGCTTGCGCACCTTGCCGTCCACGCGGATCACCCACTCCGACCGGGCCGTCTCGGCCATCTTGAAGGCCGGGGAATCCGGGTCGATCACGCACTGGGTCATGCCGTAATGGTCGCGCAGGTCGATGAACAGCACGCCGCCATGGTCGCGGATGCGGTGGCACCAGCCGGACAGGCGGGCGACCCCGCCGACATCGGATTCGCGGAGCGCGCCGCAGGTGTGGGAACGGTAACGGTGCATGGAGGCGGACATGGACAAAAGCCTGCTGGTTCGGTTTGAGGCGCAACATCCATGGGAGGCCGGGGAAGTCAAGGCGGAAGGCTGAAATCGAGCCTGCGCGGGAGCGTTCCCTCCCCTGGTCGGGGTGGCGGCTGCGGGCTTTGTCGTGGCTTGTCTCGTGCACTTGAAGGGAAGCGCGGGAGGCAAGGCGGCTTCGCTGCACTCCGGTGGAGCGGGCGAAGATCGGGTCGGGACGGGAGTTCCGCCCGGACGGGAAGCACCTTGGCCTCCCGCGCACGGCTTTTCGACCCTGAGCCTCGCACTCCGGCGGGATCAGGGACGAACCCTCAGACCCGCTTCACGGCGCATCGTGTGCGCAGCCCTTGATGAAGATCCTCGGGCTGGCGAGGCTTGGAAGGCCGGCCCATGGCCCTGCCCGAACAGCAGCCATGCGCCTCATCCTCCACGCAGAGCCCTGGCATGAGGGACCAGCGTCTTGTCCCGCAGCGGCCAGAACCGCATCCCGCCTCCACAACCGACGCCTCGGGCGCGTCCCTCGCGAGGCAGGACGGCACCAGTTATAGCCAAGGTTAGGACGATTGTCAAGAACAAATGAAGAACAAAAATTTACAGCTGCTGACCGGAGTTCAAGCGCAGAATTCCGCGAGACCTCTACTCTGAGTTCGGCGCCGTGCTCTCTCTGTCTTGCTTTGAGATCGGGAGGACGAGGCATTCGGTGTTCTATAACGTGCTGCCAACGACCACTTTCGTCATGCTATAACCGCTGATAACTAGCGTTCAGCGCTGAAGTCGATCCAGGATCTCACCAATGAAGTGCCCACACTGCACGATCGCTTTCTATGATAACTGGGTCGTTGGGGCCATGAACCGAGGCGCCGTGCGATTAGGATGGGTGTACCGTTCAGCCCTCTGCCCCGAGTGCACGGATCTCGTGATCGAGGTATCACCGAGCGCTAAGGATGCTCCTTGGCAGATGCTTTACCCAGCTGGGGCAAATCGTGGGCCAGTCCCCAGCCAAGTACCAGCAAATATTGTTGGCGATTATGTTGAAACATGCAATGTGCTGCCAGTCAGCGCCAAAGCATCAGCCGCTCTCTCTCGGCGTTGCCTACAAGCTATGCTCCGAGCTCACGGCTATAGGGGGCGTGACTTGGCCGCCGAAATCCAGCTTCTTCTCGATGAGTCAGACCCAGCTAAAGCCATTCCTTCGACGCTTCGGATGACGATAGATGGCATCAGGAACTTCGGGAACTTCTCCGCACATCCCATCACAGATGTGACGACTTTACAGATTATAGATGTCGAAGATCACGAGGCTGAATGGTGCCTTGAGATTTTGGAGGAAATGTTTCAGCACTTCTATGTCCGTCCGGCAGAAGCAGCCGCTCGCAAGTTGGCACTTGACGCAAAGCTGGCGGCGGCAGGCAAGCCTCCGTCGAAGGGCTAATCTCACCTCAACAGCCCTAGCCTCTCGGCGATGCTCTCTTCAACGTAGAGGTTGGGTGAGAGCCTGACATGCAGGCCTGGCGAAGGCACGTCACCCTCGCCAGGCCATTCGATCACTGAGAGCGGCAGCGGCCGGTCTTGGTTGTCTCGCGGTCGCCGTCGTCATAGTTGATGCCGATGGTCTCGCCGCCCAGTGACGCGATCTTCCCGGGATACCACTTTCCGGCGCCCTTGAAGTTGCACTCCACTCGACCGCCGATAACCCAATTGTACGGCCTTACGGCACTGACCGAGAGGGTCTCCCGATCACCGTCGTCGTAAGCCACGGTGATGTTCTCACCGGATACTGCTTGGATGACGCCAGGATACCAGTAGCCACCGCCCTTGTACTTGGCGAGAACCCAGTCGCCCTTGGATTGAGCGTGAGCCGAGCCCATGCCGGCGATCAGGCCCAGCGCGATGAGCCCGAGCTTATAAGAAGTCTTCATTGTATACTGCCCCCAGCAAGGCCGCAGGAACGCGGCCAAGCCCTGGGGTATATCTACCTAACCTGAATATCAATGACGTTAAGGAAGATAAGCGGCTTATCCTGTCTGATACTTAACGTATCAAGTACAGTTCAGCGTTCGCCTTACTCTGATCTGACGTTCATCCAGAAGCCTTTGAGACTAGGCATGGCACCCGATAGACTTGCCCTCCGAGGAAGCAACGCCCTCTCGAACGGCAGGCGCAAGGCGAGGCCTGCCAGGATGGAGGCGCGGAACCCTACCCCACCAGCTTCCGGTACAGATGCCATGTGGTATGCCCGAGCACCGGCAGGATCACGACGAGGCCGAGGAAGGCCGGCAGCGTCGCCGTGAACAGCATGAGCACGACGCAGAGCGCCCAGCCCAGCATGGCGGCCGGGTTGCTCACCACGGCCCGCACGCTCGTGATCATGGCGGTGATGAAATCCACCTCCCGGTCGAGCAGCAGCGGGAAGGACACGACCGTGAGCGAGAACGTGACGGCGGCCAGCACCGCCCCGACCACATGGCCGACCGCCAGGAAGGCCAAGCCCTCGGGCGTGGTGAAGAGAACGCCCGGGAAGGCTCCTGCGGGCATCCCGTGGAGCCCGAAGAACAGGGCGACCAGCAGCCTGACCTGATACATCCAGATGATGAACAGGAAGATGGTCACGAAGGCCATCCAGGAGATCTCCTTGCCCCCTTGCGTCCAGATCGCCCCGAACACGCCGGACAGGGTCGGAACCTGCCCCCGCTCCCGCAGCCGGCTGACCTCGTAGAGCCCGACCGCCACGAAGGGCCCGATCAGCACGAAGCCGGCGGCGAGCGGATAGACCAGATAGAGCAGATCCCACAGGAACGCGCAGCCCAGGATGACCACCCCGCCGAGGGCATAGACGCTGCCGAAGAACAGCCCGAAGGCCGGGTAGGCCTGGAAATCCCGCAGGCCCGCCGACAGGGCATCGACGATGTCCGAGCGCCCGATCCGGCGGATCGCCGGCTCCTTGCGAGCCAGGGGTGCGGTGGTGCGGATGTCCTCGCTCATGCGGCGTCCCTTCCTGATCCGGCCTTCGGCGCCCCTGGGCTATGCCCGACCCGGCCAAATCGGCATTCCGGCATCATAGTTTCAGCGGGCGTCGGCCGTCGACTCAGGAAGAGCCCCTAGAACGTCCGGCACTCAGCTCCACCGCTTGGCCATCCAGATCCGGTCGTGGCCAGGCGGGCGGTCCTTCAGGCGCCCGATCTCCACATAGCCCTGCTTTTCATAGAACCCCTCCGCCTGGAAGGTCGACGTGGTCAGCTGCGCGCCGATGGCCCCATGCATCCGGGCGGCCTCCTCGGCCATGTCCAGCAGGCGTGAGCCGTAGCCCTGCCCGCGCAGGGCCTCGTCGACCCAGAAATGGTCGACCTGCAGCCAGCACAGGGCAATGACGCCCCGAATGCCGCCGCGCACCCGGTTGTCACCGTCCCGCAGGAGCAGGGTCAGGGGGATCAGGGGCAGTGGGCCGGTCTTCTCGATGACATGAGCCCGCAGGCCAGCCGTCACGTCATCCGCGCCGGGCGGATTGGCTTCTTCGAGAACCTCGATGTGCATGGAGTTGCCTCGAATTTGACGCCACCAGTGCAGTGCCGTCTCATGAGCATTATGCAATAATGATGCCTAAACCAAGGGCGCTCAAGGGCTCACCCAACCGGACAGTGAGGTTGAATGTCATCCAGGAGAGACCTGTTGGAGCAAGTCGCCCGCGAGATCGCCTCTCTCGGGAAGCGTGCGACCATCGCGGTGGATGGGGTGGACGGGTCGGGCAAGACCAGCTTTGCGGATGAACTTGCACCAATGATCGAGCGGCATGGACGACCTGTCATCCGAGCAAGCGTCGATGGTTTTCATAACCCGAGGGAAATCCGCTACCGGCGCGGCAAAGATGATCCTGAAGGCTTCTTCCGCGATTCCTACGACTACGACAGCTTGCGGCGGCATCTCCTCGATCCATTCGGTCGAGGTGCAGCGTGGGTGGACGTCGCACGCTTCGACCACAGGGCCGACCGTGAAGCTGTTTCGACCCGCAAGGCAGAGCCTTCGGCAGTGCTGCTGCTGGATGGTATCTCTCTTCATCGGGACGAGCTGCGCGATCACTGGGATTACAGCATTTTCCTCGCCGTGCCGTTCGCGGTGTCCTATGCGCGAATGGCTCAGAGAGACGGCTCCAATCCCGATCCGTCGGCACCGGAAAACCGCCGCTACTATGAAGGCCAGATCATCTACTTTCAGACCTGCCAGCCGCAAAAGCGGGCAACGGTAATCATCGACAATTCCTGCCTGGAAGCGCCCCGTCTCGTGAACGTCCTATAAGGGCAGTGCTGGTTTATTCTCCTTGTGGTTCCAAGCTCTTTCTGGCTTTCGGCAGCCCCAAAATGCCTGCTGCACAAAGCGTGAGTTCCCATACTCTGCCTACAGCTACGACCCCTGCAACACCCCTATTGGGGCTGGCCGGCAACCGATCCTAGTCCTGCAGGGGATATCCTCATGTTCCGAAGCGCGAAAAGACTGCAACCGTTGCAGGCCTTTCCCGGCGTTGATAAGCCAGCCGAATGCGTGCGCCCATCTTCCAAGTCGATGCTTTCACCAGCCGCCGGTTCAGCGGGAATCCGGCTGCGGTCATCGTGTTGGACCGGTTCCCGCCCGAGGACGTGCTGCAGGCTGTTGCGGCGGAAAACAACCTTCCCGAGACCGCCTTTGTGGTTGCCGACAATGGCGACTACAGAATTCGCTGGTTTACGCCGACGGTCGAGGTTCCGCTCTGCGGCCACGCAACGCTTGCGAGCGCGGCGGTCGTCATGGAGAGGGTTGAGCACGCGCGCGAGGTGGTCGTATTCCATTCCGCGAGCGGCCCGCTCACGGTCCGCCGGTCGGCGACTGGTTATGTCATGGATTTTCCGAGACGAACCCTGGAGCCCGTGGCGATGCCGCCGGAGCTGCCGTCGGCCCTCGGCGCCACGCCGGTCGAGGTGGTCTGGGACGGCTCCAACTTCCTGGCGCGGCTTGCCACGGCCGAGATCGTTCGCAGCCTCAATCCCGATCTGGCGGCGATTGAGAGGCTGGCCCGCTCGGGCGTGATCGTGACGGCGCCGGGAGACGCGGGCTTCGATTTCGTGAGCCGCTACTTCGCGCCCGCCAAGGGCATTCCCGAAGATCCCGTGACAGGCGGGGCCCATTGCGGCCTGACGCCGTTCTGGGCGGAGAGGCTGGACCAGACCGCTTTCAGAGCCTTTCAGGCCTCGCGGCGCGGCGGAGAAATCGTCTGCCGCCTCGTCGGGGATCGGGTTGAGCTCGAGGGGGCCTGCGTCTTCTACCTGGAAGGAACAGTGGATTTCTGAGCCTGCGTTTGGCTTATCGCGCTGTGGCCGAGAGCTCGGTTGAAGTCCGACGCGGAATCCGCCAGCTGCAACGACCGGCACAGCATCGTTGAGCCATATTTTTCCTTGAATTTTCAAAGGATTTTTCCGCCTCTTCGAGCCCCGGCTTCCTTGCAGAACAAAGAGTGAAATCCCATATTCTTCCTATGGTTACCACCCTTGCAACATCCCTGTTGAAGCCGGCCCGGAACGCTCCTGTCGAGGAGCGGATCGAGGGCAACTGGCACGTCTATCCTCTGGAGGCGGCGCTGGAGCTCGACTATGTGGACCAGGCCGGCAATGCCACCCGGCGCTGGGTGCTGGCGCGCGAGCTGAAGGTCGGTCCGGGCAAGATGCTGCTCGGCGGCATCGACATCCTCACCGAGGACGGTTATCGCGGCTTCCGGGTCGACCGGATCCGGCGTCTGGAGGATGCGGAGACCGGCCTTGAGGTCGAGCACAATATCCTCGACTGGCTGATGAAGCTCGCCGAGCGGCAGGCCCGTGCCCGGCGCAAGGCCGCCAAGCGCTTCCCCATGCCGAGCTCCGGAACGTCCGCCGAGGACATCATCCGCTAAACCAGGACGGCGCCCGTTAGGGCGCCGTTTGCTTAAACCTAGGATCGTAGCTCCTGAAACATCCCTGTGATGGGATGTCACATAATCTCACGCAATTAGGCACACTGGGACCGCTTGTCGGTCACGCGTGGTCAATGTAACAATATTTTGTTTATCACTAGACCTCAGTGTTGCGTTGACCCAATCCCTGTTCAGACCGCAAGCGCTTGAAGCGGCCACCTCCACGGCGGCTGCCGGGTCTCCGCCGATTACCCCTTTCTCATGGCATCTGCTCGGCGGCTTCATCACCGCCATCGTGGGGCTCGTCCTCGCGTTCGTCGCCACCGCCGAATATGCCCGCAAGGAAACGGCGGTCGGGTCCCTCGTCGCCAGCGGCGGGGCCGTGCGCGTGGCCGCCATGCGCGGCGGCGTGGTGGCCGACCTGAAGGTGGCGGAAGGCGACCGGGTCGTCGCCGGACAGGCCCTCTTCACGGTCTCGTCGCAGCAGCAGCTGGAGGCCGGCGGCACCCTCGACCGGGCGGTGCTCGCGTCTCTCGAAACACAGGTCGCCGTCCTGAAGGAGCAGATCGCCTCCGATCCCGACCGGGTCGCCATGGAGCGCCACCGGCTGGACACCGCCATCGCGTCGGTGCGGGCCGAGCGCGAGGCGCTGCTGGCGCAGCGCGAGATCATGGCGGCGCGCGTGCAGGCGGCCGCCGAGCGGCAGCGCACCTTCGCGGGTCTCGTGGAGCGGGGAAGCGTCACCCGGGCGGCCCTGCAGGAACATGAGGAAGCGCTCCTGTCCCGGCGCCAGTCCCTGGCGGATCTCGACCGGCAGGTCGCCGCCATCGAGAAGGAGCTGGGCCAGGTCCAGCTCCAGCGCGAGCAGCTGCCGGTCCAGCAGGCGGAGCGCCTGGCCGGGTGGCGGCTCAGCCTCGCCGACCGGGAGCGCCAGCAGGCCGAGGTCCAGGCGCAGGGCGCCCAGGTGATCACGGCCCCGGTCTCCGGCAAGGTGACGGCCCTGCAGATCAGGGCCGGCCAGGTGGTCGATCCCAACCGCCCTCTCCTCACCCTCCTGCCCGACGGGCCGGGCCTGAAGGCCGAGGTCTACGTGCCGAGCCGGGCCATCGGCTTCGTGGCCCCCGGACAGGCCGTGCGCCTGATGGTGGACGCCTTCCCGTTCCAGCGCTTCGGCACCGTGAGCGGCACGGTCGAGACCGTGTCCCAGGCGGTTCTCGCCCCCGGCGACGTGCTCGGGCGCGTGGTGCTCGCCGAGCCGGCCTACCGGGTGACGGTGCGGCTGGAGCGGCAGAGCATCGACGCCTTCGGCCAGCCGGTCGATCTCCAGCCCGACATGACCCTCAGGGCCGACATCATCCTGGAGGGCCGTTCCCTGCTCGCGTGGCTGTTCGAGCCGATCCTCAGCGTCAGGGGGCGGATGTGAAGCTCTCGGGCAGCCTCGACCTTTTCGGCGAGCCGCGCCTGCCTGCCATCATGCAGTCGGAAGCCGCCGAATGCGGCCTCGCGTGCCTGGCCATGGTCGCGACCTATCATGGGCGCGAGGTGGACCTGGTGGCCCTGCGCCGCCTGTTCTCCATCTCGCTCAAGGGCGTCACCCTCAAGGACGTGCTGGTCATGGGCCAGCGCCTCGGCATGACCGGACGGGGCCTGCGGCTGGAGCCCGAGCAGCTGGGCGAGATCAAGCTGCCCTGCATCCTGCACTGGGACATGAACCACTTCGTGGTGCTCAAAGATGTCGGGGCCCGCAGGATCACCATTCACGATCCCGCATCGGGCGTGCGCACCCTCACCCTGGAGGAGGCCGGACGCCATTTCACCGGCATCGCCCTGGAGCTGACCCCGACCAGCTCCTTCGAGCGCAAGAAGGAAACCTCGCGCCTGAGCCTCACGGCCCTCTGGGGCCGCATGCCGGGGATCAAGCGGGCGCTGGCCCAGGCGCTGGTGCTGTCGGGGGTTCTGCAGCTGGTGGTGCTCGCCGCTCCCTTCTACATGCAGCTCGCCGTCGACGAGGCGGTGATGAAGGGCGACGGGGGCCTTCTGACCGCGTTGGCGCTCGGGTTCGGCCTGCTCACCCTCATCCATATCGGGGCGGACTGGCTGCGCTCCCACGTGCTGCTGTTTTTGAGCGGCGCACTCAATTTCCAGATGGGCGCCAACCTCTTCCACCATCTCGTGCGGCTGCCGCTCGCCTGGTTCGAGAAGAGGCATATCGGCGATCTCGTCTCGCGCTTCCGCTCGGCGGAGCCGATCCAGCGTCTCGTCTCCGAAGGACTGGTGGCGGCCCTCGTCGACGGGGTGATGGCGACGCTGACCCTGGTGATGATCCTGATCTACAGCCCCAAGCTGGCGGGCATCGTGGTCGCGGCGCTCGTTCTCTACGGGCTCCTGCGCTTTGCCCTCTACCGTTCCCTGCGCCAGCGCCAGGAGGAGATGATCGAGGCCTCGGCCAAGGAGCAGACCACCTTCATCGAGACGGCCCGCGCCATCCAGAGCATCAAGATCTTCGGGCGCGAGGCCGACCGGGAGGCCCTGTGGCAGAACCGCCATGCGGACGAGATCGGCCGGGGCATCCGGCACGGACGCTTCACCATCGGGTTCAAGACGGCCAACGACCTGATCTACGGCCTCGAGAACGTGCTCGTGGTCTATCTCGGCGCCCGGGCCATCATGGGCAACGAGCTCACCATCGGCATGCTCTATGCCTTCATGGCCTACAAGGAGCAGTTCCTCTCCAAGGCCACCAACCTGATCGAGACCGGCATCCAGTACCGCATGCTCGACCTGCACCTGGACCGGCTGTCCGACATCGCGCTCGCCGAGCGGGAGCAGGACCGGCACGGGGAGAGCCTGATCGCCCGCGCGGTGAAAGGCGCCGTGGAGCTGAAAGGGGTCAGCTTCCGCTATGCCGACACGGAGCCGGAGGTTCTGTCCGGCGTGGACCTGAAGGTCGAAGCCGGCGAGTTCGTGGCCGTCACGGGCCCGTCGGGCGGCGGCAAGACCACGCTGCTCAAGATCATGCTGGGCCTGTTCAAGCCGCTCGAGGGCACGGTGCTGATCGACGGCACGCCCATCGCCCATGTGGGCACCCAGGCCTTCCGCTCGCAGGTGGGCGTGGTGATGCAGGACGACCAGCTTCTCTCAGGGAGCATCGCGGAGAACATCTGCTTCTTCGATGCGTCCCTCGATCTCGACTGGATGCGCGCCTGCGCGGACGTGGCCGGCATCGACGGCGAGATCATGGCCATGCCCATGAACTACAACACGCTGATCGGCGACATGGGCACCACCCTGTCGGGCGGGCAGCGGCAGCGGGTGCTGCTCGCCCGCGCGCTCTACCGCCGCCCCCGCATCCTGTTCATGGACGAGGGCACGTCGAGCCTCGATCTCGACAAGGAGCGCGAGGTGAACCGGGCACTGGCGGAGCTGAAGATCACCCGCATCGTCATCGCCCACCGGCCGGAGACGATCCGCGCCGCGGACCGGATCGTAGTTCTGAGGGAGGGCCGGGTCTCCCCGCCCATGGACGGCGACGCCCTGGCCTTCACGGAAGCGGCCCGGCACAATCTGGGCACGCGGGCCTGAGCGGCGCGAAACGAAAAAGGCGCGGCTCCCAGAAAGCCGCGCCCTTCAAGTCGAAAACCGACCGGAGAGAAGCATCAGGTTGAGACGGCAGCCTCAACCCTGCCTTCTCCATGCCGATCAGAAAGTGGTTTGATAGACGATAATCCGGCGACCGCCTGCAGCCGAAGAGAGTTCCTTCTCGCTCAGCTCGACGATGACCTTCTTGTTCTTCCCGTCCGTCTTGGTCTGTGTCTTCTTCATGAAGACCTCCCCAGTTCCAGGTGCCTTTTGCGCACCGATCCTGACCATCAAGCCAGTGATACAACATAACAATAAACGGGGCCTTCATGTCAATTGGTTAGGTTTTACCAAGGCTTAACCAAGGGTCAGCTCTGTGGACGACGGACTCGCGGGCTCCTTGCAGATGGGTTATGAACGCTCCATGGACCTGATCACCTCCACCGACGCCCTGGCCGCCGCCTGCGACCGCCTCAGCCAGCATCCGTTCGTCACCGTCGACACGGAATTCCTGCGCGAGACCACCTATTACCCCAAGCTCTGCCTGATCCAGATGGCCGGCCCCGATCCCGCGGACGCGGTCCTGATCGACCCGCTCGCCGAGGGCATGAGCCTGGACCCGTTCATGGCCCTGATGGCGAACCGGAACGTGGTGAAGGTCTTCCACTCCGCCCGGCAGGACCTGGAGATCATCTGGAATCTCGGCGGCATCGTGCCCGAGCCCCTGTTCGACACCCAGGTGGCCGCCATGGTGTGCGGCTACGGGGATTCGGTCTCCTACGAGCAGCTGAGCAACGATCTCGCCAAGGCGAAGATCGACAAGTCGTCCCGCTTCACCGACTGGTCGCGCCGCCCCTTGAGCGATGCCCAGCTCACCTATGCCCTCTCGGACGTCACCCATCTGGTGAAGGTCTACGAGGCGCTTGTCAGCCAGCTGCAGGCGAACGGCCGCCTCGAATGGCTCGGCGAGGAGATGTCGATCCTCACGTCGCCCGAGACCTATCAGGCCGATCCGGACAATGCCTGGCGCCGCCTCGCCGGCCGCCTGCGGAAGTCGAAGGAGGTCGCGATCCTCATGGAGATCGCCGCCTGGCGCGAGCGCGAGGCGCAAAGCCGGGACGTGCCGCGCGGGCGCATCCTGAAGGACGACGCGGTGATCGACATCGCCACCTCGGCGCCGCGGAGCGTGGAAGCCCTCGGGCGCCTGCGGACGATTCCCAACGGATTCGAACGCTCCCGCACCGGCGGCGAGATTCTGGAAGCCGTGGAGCGGGCGCTGGCACGCGACCCGGCCACGATCCCCATGCCTGAGCGCAGCCGCGGCCGCAACAACACCGGCTCCGTGGTCGACCTGCTCAAGGTCCTGCTCAAGGCCGTGGCCGAGCAGGAAGGCGTCGCGCCGAAGATCATCGCCACCGTCGAGGAGCTGGAGGCCATCGCGGAAAGCGACGACGCCGACGTGCCCTCGCTGCACGGCTGGCGCCGGAAGCTCTTCGGCGACAAGGCGCTGGCGCTCAAGAATGGCCAGCTCGGCATGGTGCTGGAGCGCGGCCGGGTGAAGCTGCGGGAGATTGCTCCAGCTTGACGCCACGGCGGGCTTACATCTCTCGGAAACAAGAACCCCGCGGCTTCCCGCAGGGTTCTTTCGTTTGATCGTGCTTGAGATCAGATGAAGAAGAGATCGGTGTACTTCAGCGTGGTCTTGTTGCTGAGCTTCGCGATCTCGGTCATGCTGGCAGAACCCGAGCCGTCCTTGTCATAAGACAGTACGCCCGTCTTCGTGTTGTAGACGAAGAAGTCGTTGCCGTCCTTGGCTTTGTCGCCCATCGTGAAGAACGCCTTCTTCAGCTTGAGCGGCTTGTTTTCTGTGCCCTTCTTGATGCTGGCGTAGAGCAGCTTATTGGACTTGAACAGGGAGTTCTCCAGCCACAGATCGTCAGCCGAGCTCTTGAAGTCCTTGATCGTGTCCGTGTTCGACTTCGCGAACTTGGTGTCGAAGATGAACTTGTCGCTGCCCGATCCGCCGATCACCAGATCCTTGCCACCCTTGCCGTAGATCTTGTCGTGACCGGCACCGCCGTTGAGGGTGTTCTTCGCGCCCGTGCCGAGCAGGATATTATCGTGGCTATTGCCGGTGAGAGAGGCGGCGCTTCCGGTCAGGTAGACGAAATCGATATCCGAATCCGGGCTCAGGGTGAAAGTGGTCGAAGCATAGACGACATCGTAGCCGCTGCTGTCGATCACCTGATCGCCGACGTTGTCCACATAGTAGACATCGTTGCCGCCGCCGCCTTCCATGCGGGTGGCTCCGCCCTTGCCATGAAGGATGTTGCTGCCCTCGTTACCAATGATAACGCGCGTGTACTCATTACCGGTCAGGTTAATTGGGTTGGTGCCAGCCGCAGCCTGCAGCACTTCGACCTCGGCGTACTGAAGGCTGTAAGAGGTGCTGGCGATGGCAGTGTCCCAACCGTTTCCGGACGCCTCACGGATATAGTCGCCTGCGTTGTCGATGATGTAGGTATCGTTGCCGCTCATCCCTTGCATATCCTCGGCTCCTTCGCCTCCATCGAGCGTGTCGTTTCCGCCGTAGCCGATCAGAGCATCATCACCCTTTCCGCCTTTGATGTAGTTGTCGGCGGCATTGCCGGAGAGGGAATCCTTGTAGTCCGTACCGATGACGTTCTCGAAGTTGACCCAGGTATCGTTCAGGGAGTCGTTGCTGCCGCCACCTCCGGCATTGAGGCTGACGGAAACGCCTTTGTCCGAGAACTGGTACGACACTGTGTCGATGCCATCACCACCGTCCATCACTTCATAGGCCGATCCGCCGATCACCGTATCGTTGCCCGCACCGGTCGAGAAGAAGTGCTTTCTGCCATCGGGATTTCCGGCATTGCCGACGATAAGGTCGTTGAAGTTCGTGCCGATGTAGCCTTCGATATCCACATACTGATCGCCAAAGGCATCGCCGGTATTTGCAGCAATGTTCTTGAGGTTGATCACGACACCGGTCGTGGCCGTCGCATACGAGACATAGTCTCTGTAGGTGACGCCTGTGCCGCCGTCCAGTCTGTCGGCACCCGCGCCGCCGATGAGAGTGTCGTCGTTGTTGTCGCCGCCAAGGAGGGTGTCGTTGCCGATGCCGCCATGCAGAACATCCCTTCCCTCACCTCCGACGAGAGAGTCGTTCCCGTCATACCCGTAAATCGTGTCGTCTCCGGCAAGACCATCAATCGTATCGGCATCATCCGATCCGTTGATCACGTCGTTGCCTGTCGTGGGCGTCGGTGTTGCTGCGAGAGCGCCCGCTGCATTCAGGCGTGAAAGTTCATCGAAGTTGGCCTGGCCGGATGTCATGCTGATCCTCACTCAATGCGAAATGACAATTGGTGTTTGCATTTTTGAAAATGCGGATCAGCGTTAATGCATACAAAATCGCAGCGACAAGTATTCCTAATTCATGAACACCCCTATGAATCTGATGATGTCACCACTTTACGTAGAGTTGTCATAAGCTTAGCTGTATGCAGTGATATAAAATATTGTTTGCGACTTGTGCGCCAGCACACAAAATTTCTCATATAACGATGTATAGTTATATGACCTTAGTATATCTTTACGTAAGAATCACCTGCGCAAACGCAGACGTAAGAAAGTGATTTTCCGAGCCAAGGGTGAACGCTTTGCGCGCCCTTCGTTGAATTCAGCCGCATTGACTAACGCCTCAAGCGAAATCGTTTGGTCGAAGGCCTTCGAAGTTGCGCTAGAGCAGCCCCTTCAGCCGCAGCATCCCAACCGCCGCGACCGTCGTCGCGTCCTTGATGACGCCGTCGCCGATCATCGCCAGCACCTCCTCCACCGGGAACGCGCGGCTCACCGTGTCCTGCTCGGTGGGCTCGCGCTGCGCTTCACCAGCCTTAAGCCCTTGGGCGAGATAGATGTTGTAGCCTTGGGTCGAGTAGCCGTAGCATTCGAACAGATGGCCTACATGGATCATGGTGGCGGCCGTCAGCCCGGTCTCCTCGCGCAGCTCGGCCCGGGCGAGGTCGAGCGGGTCGGTGCCGGGCGCATCTTCCCATGAGCCCTGCGGCAGCTCCCAGTAGCGGCCCTGCACCGGATAGCGATACTGCTCCACCAGATGGATCAGGCCGTGGTCGAGGGGGACGATGACGGCAAAATCGGCCTTCTCGACGACGCCATAGATGCCGGGCGAGCCGTCCCGTCGCTCGATGGCATCCTCCCGGACGCGCAGCCAGCGGTTCTCGTAGACGACACGGCTGGAAAGCGTCTTGATGTCAGGCGGCATGGTCGGCGTTCCCTCATCGGCATTGCCTCCCAGAGAACACTGTAGCTCCTCTCACGACAATGGCCGGGCTTGAACCAGGCCATGCCTCATGCACAGGAGCGGCCGGACTTACCGCCCGAAGATGCCTTTGAAGAACTGGGCCAGCTTGTTGTGCTTCTTCTTGCGGTCCACGTCGGCCTGGCTCTTCACCCAGGCGATCTGGACCACCCGGCGCTCGCCGGAGAAGGGTAGATGGCCGTGCCAGGAGTTGTCGGAGCGCAGGAAGGCGAACATGGTGCCCATGGTGGGCGGCACCTCGAGCTTGTACTTATCGTAGTTCTTCTCGTCGTAGAGCACGCGCAGGCGCCCGCCCTCGTCCTGCTGCCACTCGTCGTTCATGTAGACCAGCATGGTCATGACCTTGGATGGGCCGTCCGTGTGGATCGAGCCGTATTTCGGCTGCGACTTCCTCATGATCGTGGTCAGGCGCGGATATTGATGGAGATCCAGGCCGAACTTCCTGGACAGCTCCTCGGTCAGCTCAGGGCCTTCGAGTTCCTCGATTAACTGCTTGAAGCGGCCGTGAAGCTTGACCTCGTCGACCGTCAGGTAGCCCGGTTTGGTGATGTCCGGAAAGTCACGGCGCAGGTCGTCGATGACGTCCGGCTTCAGGAGCTTGGAAGCGAGGAGGTAGTCGTAAGGCTCCGACGAACGTTCTGCATTGCGGACAGCCGCCAGGTCGATCATCTGCATGGGCATTCCTCGGCTTTGAGACCTTATGCTCGCAAGGTAGCGGAGCGGAAGCTCCCTAAAACTAACATGAGTTAGTCCCGGTCGGGATAGCCATTGTCTTCAGCATCTCAGCCGCTCCGTCAGAGGATTTCGATCAGCGGCTCCATGTTCAGAAGCTTGCCCAGGCCCCGCATGCGGCCCGTCAGGCGTTCGTTGGCCAGCGGCTCGAGATGGGCCGGCAGCTGCAGCACCACCTGACTGCCCCGGGCCAGCAGCGACACCTGGGGCAGGACGCCCTCCATGGCGACGGAGACCGGGTAGGCGACGCGCATCAGCGCCGCGAGCAGGCGGGCGCGCTCCATGAGGCGCGGGCCGGCCAAGGACTTGATGCGCGAGCTCACCTTGTCGGGCGAGAGCCCCTCGTGCCGGAAGAAGATCGACAGGGCCAGATAGGCGCGGCCCGGATGATCGAGCCCGGCGAAGGCCCCATAGGCAATGAGATTCAGGCTCTGCTCGCCCCGGTAGTCGGGATGGGCACGCCAGCCGATATCGGCGAGCAGGCAGGCCGCGCGGCGCAGGCGGATGTCGTAATCGGTCTCCGGCAGGCCCAGGCTGCGGATGAAGGCCTCCGTCCACGCGCACAGCTCCTCGCCGTGACGCGGCGAGCGGGAGCGCAGGAGGTTGAGGTCGCTGGCTGCGGCAATGAGCGGATCGCGCTCGCGCGTTGCGGAATCGAGCTTGTCGAACAGCACGCCCTCGCGGACGCCGAAGGCGGAAATGGCCACCTCCTTCGGCTCGCCGAGGCGGATGATCTCCTCCAGCACCATGGCCCCGTAGGCGAGAAGCGGACGGCGGGCTTCCGAGATGGTTTCGATGTCCTTGAGGGTCTTGGAGTCGGCCTCCTCCACGAGACGCAGGAAGTCCAGCCCGTCCTCGGGATCGAGGATGTAGCCGTGCATCACGTGGAGCGGATAATCGTGCGCCGCCTGATGCAGCTTGGCGAGGGCGCGCCATGTGCCGCCCACCGCGTAGAAGGTGCGGCCATGCAGGTTTTCGAGATATTCCGGTGCGCGTTCAAGAGCTTCGCGCACGATCCTCTGGGCTTTTCTCAACGAGCCGCCGCTGACGTCCTGCAGGGCGAGGCCGCCCAGCGGCATAGTGATGCCCTGCCCCACCTGCGAGCCGCGCACGTCCACCAGTTCCAGGCTGCCGCCGCCCATGTCGCCGACGATACCGTCCGGCTCGTGGAAGCCCGCGATGACCCCGAGGGCCGAGGCCCGCGCTTCCTCGGCGCCCGACAGCAGGCTGATCGGCTGGCCGCAGGCCTTCGCCGCGGCCTCCAGGAAGGCAGGGCCGTTGGAGGCATCGCGCGCGGCCGCGGTTGCGAGCACGAAGATGTCCGAAACGTTCATCGTGTCGCAGAGAACGCGGAAGCGGGCGAGTGCCCGCAGCGCCCGGTCGACGGCTTCCTCGTCGAGGCGGCCGGTGGTCGCCACATGACGGCCGAGGCCGCAGAGAACCTTCTCGTTGTAGATCGGCGTGACGGCCCGGGAGAGGCCCTCATAGGCCACGAGACGCACGGAGTTCGACCCGATGTCGATGATCGCGACAGGACGTCCAAGCTTGAGCCGCCCCGGAGCCTCATGGCTGAGCGCCGGCATGCTAGCGCTGCCCGCGCTTGGCGAGCGCTTTGGGGCTGGAGGTCTTGAGGGATTTGCCACGGCCTGAGAGACTCGGGTTCGTCATGAAATACTTGTGGGCGTTGAATGGTTCCTCGCCCTTGGCGGGCACCATCCTGTGACTCGTTCCGTCGGGTAATACCGTCCAGCTCTGCTCATTGTCGAGCAGGTTGGCCAGCATGATCTGATCGAGCACCTGCTGGTGCACCGTGGTGTTGACGATCGGCATCAGGGCCTCGACGCGGCGGTCGAGGTTGCGCGACATGAGGTCCGCGGACGAGATGTACACGTGGGCCTTAGGGTTGGGCATGCCATGGCCGTTGCCGAAGGCGTAGATGCGGGTGTGCTCCAGGAAGCGCCCGACGATGGACTTGACCCGGATGTTCTCCGACAGGCCCTTGATGCCGGGACGCAGGCAGCAGATGCCGCGCACGATGAGGTCGATCTGCACGCCGGCGGCGGACGCATCGTAGAGCGCATCGATGATGTCGGGATCGACCAGCGAGTTGCACTTGCCCCAGATGGCGCCGGGCCGTCCCGCCTTGGCGTGGGCCACCTCCTCCTCGATATGCTGGAGCAGGCGCTTCTTGAGGGTGAGCGGCGAGACCGCCATGCGCTCCAATTCCGCCGGCTCCGCATAACCGGTGACGAAGTTGAAGATGCGCGACACGTCGCGCCCGATCACCGGATCGGCGGTGAAGTAGGACAGGTCCGTGTAGATGCGCGCCGTGATCGGGTGGTAGTTGCCCGTGCCCACGTGGCAATAGGTGATGAGCTGGCTGCCCTCGCGGCGAACCACCATGGACAGCTTCGCGTGGGTCTTCAGCTCGATGAAGCCGAACACCACCTGAGCGCCGGCGCGCTCCAGGTCGCGCGCCCAGCGGATATTGGCCTCCTCGTCGAAGCGCGCCTTGAGCTCCACGAGCGCGGTGACGGACTTTCCGGCTTCCGCCGCCTCGGCGAGCGCCGCCACGATGGGCGAGTCCGAGGAGGTGCGGTAGAGCGTCTGCTTGATCGCCACCACGTTGGGATCCCGCGCGGCCTGGCGCAGGAACTGCACCACGGCGTCGAAGGATTCGTAGGGATGGTGGACGATGATGTCCTTCTCGCGGATCGCAGCAAAACAATCGCCGCTGTGCTCGCGGATGCGCTCGGGAAAGCGCGCATTGTACGGCTTGAACTTGAGGTCGGGACGCTCCAAAGCCACCAGCTGCGACAGGTCGCGCAGGCCCATCATGCCCTCGACCACGAAGACCTCGTCTGCGGAGACCTCCGATTCCTCGGCCACGAAGAGGCGCAGGTCCTCGGGCATGGCCGCCTCGACCTCCAGGCGGATCACGCTGCCGCGGCGGCGCTGCTTGAGCGCCGTCTCGAACAGGCGCACCAGATCCTCGGCCTCTTCCTCGACCTCGAGATCGGAGTCGCGGATCACCCGGAAAGCGCCCTGCCCCTGCACGTCGTAGCCGGGAAAGAGCCTGCTCGTGAACAGCACGATCATCTGCTCGAGGGCAATGAAGCGGGTGGCGCCGGTCTCGGCGAAATCCGGCAGGCGGATGAAGCGCTCGCCCCGCGACGGCAGGCGGATCAGGGCGTTCAGCACCTTGGCGTCGCTCTGGCGCACCAGCTTCAGGGCGATGGAGGCGCCGAGATTCGGGATGAACGGGAACGGATGCGCCGGATCGACGGCGAGCGGGGTGAGCACCGGGAAGACGTGGTTGAGGAAGTAATCCTCAAGCCAGGAAGCCTCGGCCTTCGTCAGTCCCGCCCCCTCGACGAGAATGATGCCCTCCTCCAGGAGAATGTCGCGCAATTCGCGCCAGCGCCGCTGCTGGTCGGAGGCGAGGTGCGAGACCGCGGCGGAAATCTTTGCGAGCTGCTCCTGCGGCGAGAGCCCGTCCTGGGACATGGTCGCCACCCCGGAGCGGACCTGGCCGCGCAAGCCGGCGACGCGGACCATGAAGAACTCGTCCAGGTTCTCGGCCGAGATCGACAGAAAGCGCAACTGCTCCAGGAGCGGATGATGGCTGTTGGAGGCCTCCTCCAGCACCCGCCGGTTGAACTGCAGCCAGGAGAGTTCCCGGTTGATGAAGCGCTGGGGAAACTTCCGCAGGGCCGCACCGTCGAACTCGATATCCGGCGGAGCCTTCGGCAGCGGAGCTTCGCTGACCGTCTCCACCTCTTTCAGGGCAATCGCGCTGCGCACCTCGTTCTCCGCCGTTTCCTTCTTCGGCGCTCGTTTTGCTTTGGGTTTCGTGACGGTTTCACGACGGTTGGACAACAAGGCGTCAGTGTCTGGCTTCACTCGTTCTCATCCGTTTCCTGCGCGGCGCCTAGGATCTCGGCCGCGATCGCCCGCGAGACGCGCCGGCCCCGGCTCAGGGCCTCCCGGTCGAGGAGAGCCACGATCTCGGAGGCCTTGGCGAGCGAGCGTTCAATCCGCAGAGCAATATAGTCGACAACGGAGGTATCGACCACGAGTTGCCTGTCGACGAACAGCTTCACCAGCACCGCCTTGAGGAGGGCATCGTCCGGCGCGTCCAGGGCGACGCTCGGCGCCAGCCGCAGGCGCGACAAGAGGTCGGGGGTCTTCAGGGACCAGCGGTCGGGCGGCGTCTCGCAGGTGATGAGCAGCGAGGCCTTCTTCTCCCTGGCCAGGTTCAGCAGGTGGAACAGGGCCGCCTCGTCGCGCTCGCCCCGGTCCATGTCCTCGATGGCGAGCGCCCCGTTCGAGACGAGATGCGGGACCTTGTCGTGGGTGATCGCCACGGAATCCACGGTCCAGGCATGGGCCCTCGTGGCCCAGATGGAGGCCAGATGGCTCTTGCCGCTCCCGCGGGGGCCGACGAGCAGGAGGATCGTGTCCGGCCAGTCGGGCCAGACTTCGATGAGGCCATAGGCCTGCTCGTTGGAGGGGCTGACGAGGAAGTCCTCGGCGCCGAAGCGGGGATCCAGCGGAAGGTCGAAGGCCAGCTGCTTGGGGGCCTCACGCATCGAGATCGGCCTTGTGGTCGATCTCGATGCGGGGCTTGAGGATCACCGGATCCGTGCCGCGGTAGAGGGGGCTGGCCAGGTACTGGCGCAGGGCAAAGCGCGCAATGACCCCAATGGCGGCCGCGAGCGGCACGGCGAGCAGCAGGCCGACGAAGCCGAAGAGCGCGCCGAAGGCCACGAGCGCGAACATGAGCCAGACCGGATGCAGGCCCACGGATTCGCCCACCAGCTTCGGCGACAGGATATTGCCCTCCACGAACTGCCCGAAGATGAAGATGCCCAAGGTCGCTGCGATCATGGTCCAGTCCGGCCAGAACTGCACGATGGCGACGCCCACCGACAGGATGAGGCCGGTGAGCGAGCCCACATAGGGAATGAAGCTCAAGACACCCGCCGTCATGCCGATCAGGGCCCCGAAATTGAGCCCGATGAGGGCGAGGCTGACCGCATAGAAGGTGCCGAGGATGAGGCAGACCAGGGCCTGCCCGCGCACGAAGCCGGCGATGGCCCGGTCGATATCGCGGGAAATGTCCCGGATCGTGTCCCGGTGGCGGGTCGGCATCCAGGAATCCACGGTTCTCACCATGCGGTCCCAGTCGACCAGCATGTAGAACGCCACCACGGGCGTCACCACCAGCAGGGAGAAGATGCCGATGAGCGCCTGCCCGCCGGACCACAGCCCCTGGAGGAAGGTGGTCATCCAGGCGATGCCCTGGCTGATCAGGTTGCCCACGGACGGGGGAGCCGCCGGCAGCACCTCCTCGATGCCGAGCTTTCGGATGAGCGGACCGAGCTGCTCCGCCCCGAGTTCCTGAAGCCGCGCCACATAGCCGGGCAGCCTCTCCACGAAGGCCCCCACCTGCTGGGCCGCGAAGGGCACTAGGATCATCAGGGCGATGATGAAGATCAGCACGAACAGGACGAGGATGAGCAGGCTGGCGCCCAGGCGCCCGATGCCCAGCTTCTGCATCCGGTCGGCCAGGGGGTCGAGCAGATAGGCGAGCGCGAAGCCCGCCACGAAGGGCAGCAGGATGCCGCGCAGCACGAACAGCAGCAGCACCGCGACGACCAGCGCCGCAATCCAGAACCCGATCTGCCGTTGGACCGTCATCCGTTCCCCATACCTTATCTTTTTGGCTTTCAGGTGGTCATATGCCTCAGCCACCCTCCGAGATAGGCCCCAGCCGAGGCTATGGTCAAGGTCGCGACGATCAGCATGGCGACATCCTCGAGCCCCGCAAGCTCGGCCCCGAAGGCATTGGCGGCCAGCGCAAAAGCCGCGAACGCAATTTGCGCGCCCGTATTGAGCTTGCTGACGAGGAGCGGCTTGATCTCCACCGGGCGGCTCATGACCCAGGACAGGAGCACCGCCGCCACGATCATCACGTCCCGGGACACCACGACGATGGCCAGCCAGCTCGGGATGGCGCCCACGATGGCGAGCGTCACGTAGATCGAGACCAGGAGCGCCTTGTCGGCAATGGGGTCGATATAGGCCCCGAACTCGCTCCGCATGTCGAACCGACGGGCAATGAAGCCGTCGACCCCGTCCGAGATCCCCGCCACCACGAACAGGACAAAGGCCGCAACCCACCGCTGCTGCATGATCATGACGATCACGATGGGCACGATGATGAGGCGGCCGATGGTGATGATGTTCGGAATGGTCATCGGGGCCGATGATGGACGCTGGGCGGGCGGAGTTCAATCGGGCGGATGAGGGGTGGGGATAAAGGTCTTCTCCTTCTCCGACGTCGTGGCCGGGCCTGTCCCGGCCATCCCGATGCTGAAAAGCGCCGCGCCTCACCGCATCGGGATCACCGGCACAAGGCCGGTGATGACGTGGAGGGTGTCATTCCCGGCCGGAGCGCAGCGGAGGGGAAGGGAATCCACCCGCACCCACTGGCGCTGTGGATCCCCTTCCCTCGCTCCGCTCCCCCGGGATGACACCGCTCCAATCCCCTGCAATTGCTCAAATCCCCTTGCCTCCCGGTCCCTCCCGTCTTACTGCCCACCCCAACACGGGGTGAGCCATGACGACCGAGAAGCAGACGAACGGCCTGACCTACGCCCAAGCGGGCGTCGACATCGATGCGGGCAACGCCATGGTCGACCAGATCAAGCCCCTGGTGCGGTCCACGCGCCGGCCGGGCGCGGATGCTGAGATCGGCGGGTTCGGCGGGCTGTTCGACCTCAAGGCCGCGGGCTTCAAGGACCCGATCCTGGTGGCGGCCAACGACGGGGTCGGCACCAAGGTGAAGATCGCCATCGACACGGGCATTCACCACACTATCGGCATCGACCTCGTGGCCATGTGCGTGAACGACATCATCGTGCAGGGCGCCGAGCCCCTGTTCTTTCTCGACTACTTCGCCACCGGAAAGCTCTCGCCGGAAGTGGGCGTTCATATCGTCAAGGGCATCGCCGAGGGCTGCCTCCAGGCGGGCTGCGCGCTGATCGGTGGCGAGACCGCCGAGATGCCGGGGCTTTATTCCAAGGGCGACTATGACCTCGCGGGCTTTGCCGTGGGGGCCGCCGAGCGCGGCACGCTGCTGCCGAAGGATGTGAGCGTCGGCGATGTACTCATCGGCCTGCCCTCCTCCGGGGTTCATTCCAACGGCTTCTCCCTGGTGCGCCGGATCGTGGAGCATTCCGGCCTCGCCTGGGATGCGCCCGCTCCCTTCGCGTCCGGCGAGACTCTCGCGCAAGCCCTGCTGGAGCCGACACGGATCTACGTGAAGGCCCTGCTGGAGGTCTTGCGAGGCGGCGACTGCATCAACGCCCTCTGCCACATCACCGGCGGCGGCTTTCCGGACAACATTCCGCGCGTGCTGCCCGACGGCGTCGGCGTGCGCCTCGATCTCGATGCGATTGCCGTGCCGCCCGTGTTCGGCTGGCTTGCCAAGGCCGGTGGCGTGGCTGAGGCTGAGATGCTGCGCACCTTCAACTGCGGCATCGGCATGATCGTGGTGGCAGGCGCGACCCAAGCGGACGCGGTGATGGAGCGCCTGCGCCAAGCCGGCGAGAACCCGGTGCGCATCGGCGAGACCATTGCTCACACGGGCGGCGAGCGCGTGCAGACTACGGGCTCGCTGAAGCTTCAATGACCCGCCGCGTCGCCATCCTGATCTCGGGCCGGGGCTCGAACATGGCCTCGCTGATCGAGGCCGCTCAGGCTGCAGGCTTCCCGGCCGAGATCGCCCTCGTGCTCTCGAACCGCCCCGACGCGGAAGGGCTGAAGCGGGCGAAGGAGGCCGGGATCGCGACGCTCGCTGTCGACCACAAGGCTTTCCCAGATCGCGAAAGCTTCGACCGTGCGCTGGATGCGGCGTTGAACGAGCACGACATCGCCTTCATCTGCCTCGCAGGCTTCATGCGGGTGCTCTCCGACTGGTTCGTGGAGCGCTGGTCCGGGCGCATGATCAACATCCACCCGTCCCTCCTGCCCCTGTATCGCGGCACACAGACCCACCGGCGGGCGCTGGCCGACGGCGTTCTGGTGCATGGCTGCACGGTGCATTTCGTGGTGCCGGAGCTCGATGCCGGCCCCATCATCGCCCAGGCCGTGGTGCCGGTGGTGCCCGCCGACACGCAGGAGAGCCTCGCCGCGCGGGTGATCGTGCAGGAGCACCGGCTCTATCCGCAGGCGCTGCGGATGATCTGCGATGGGACGGCCCGGCTAGAGAACGGGCGGGTGGTGTTTTCGCGCGGGTGGGATGCAAGTGGAGCGCTGCATTCGCCGGCCGATGCAGCGCGCACCGGCTCGCAATGATCGATTGACACATGCCCGGAACGGGCGTGGAATCTGACGTGCTGGGGTGGCCTCTTTGACGGGAGGAAGCCATGGAATCGCTTAACCGTCGCCAGACCTTGCTCAATATTGCCGTAGCGTCTGTTGTTCTCCCCTTTGCGCCTGCTGCTGCCCAAAGCTCCGGCTCATCAGAGGGCCGGGAAGTCGCTCCGGGTGTGCGGCGCGTCGAATACTCGAAGCGCGAGACGATGATCCCGAACTACAAAGTCGTATCGATGCGGGACAACATTTATCAGCCAGGCGCCAGCACCAGCGGTGCGAGCATGGGCAACGACATGGTCTGCCACATGCTTGAAGGCGAACTGACTGTGGACACGGGAGCGGGCGACACCCTCTACAAAAAGGGCGATGTGTGGTCCTGCGCCAAAGGCATGCCGGAGCGCAGCAAGAACACCGGCACCACGGTGGCGATCATGCGCGTGATCGACCTGCTGCCTGGATAACCCTGGGCGCACTGTTCCTGAAAGGCTGAAACGAAGAAGGCCGGGCAAGCCCGGCCTTTTGCGTCGTATGACCGATCATGATCAAATCTGCGGACGCGGCAGCTTGCAGGCGTCCAGCGCCGTGAGCGCCTTGGCGCGGGCGGTATCGTTGAACACGCCGGTGTCGCGATAGGCCTGGACCTCCTCGGCGCTGAGCGAGCGCATGGTGCGGCCGGCATAGCAGTCGCAGGCCCGGTTGAGGGAGGACTCGCTGGCCTCGCTCTGGAGCTTTGCCTGAGTGATGGCGCAGGCCTGGCTCACGCGGGCGCGCAGCTGACCGATGCTTTCGGTCTTGAGGGCCGGATCGGGCTGGTACTGGGTCGGCATGTTGGAGGCGGCAGCATAGGCGCCGGTCGCGCTCAAGGAAACGGCGGCTGCAACCAGCAGCGCACGGGCGGTCGAGATCATGGATGGCTCCCCAGAGATGAAATCACGTTCGGGGTTAAGAATAGGCTTGGCCGTTCAGGATCAAGGGGAAGCGGCAAACAGGCTTAAGAAGGTCTGACCGAACCGCTCAATAGGCCTTCAAACACAGGTTCATCGTGAGAGCCCGTTCGGAAAGCCACCTGCCCCCGTCATCACCGGCCTTGTGCCGGTGATCCCGATCATGTTGAGCGCCGCGCTCTTCTGATCGGGATGGCCGGGACAAGCCCGGCCATGACGGAGAGGTAGCTCTTCGATTCAACCAACGAGCGCCTCCGGCCGATGCTGCTTGCGCGCCACCGGCGGCTCCAGGGATGGGTCGAGATCCGCCTTTTCCAGCGCCACCCGGTTATCGTGGAAGGCGGCACCGCCATAGGGCGCCACCTGATCGCCGCCCGTGAGCGTATTGATGCCGCGCCCGAAGGGGTGGGCCGCGTTGGGCCAGATGCCCTCGGCAATGAGCACGCCGCGCCGCACGCCTTCGAAGAGCTTGGTGCGAAGATAAACCTCGCCGCGATGGTTCTTCAGCTTCACCCAATCGCCTTCGACGATACTCTGGGACTGCGCATCAACCGGGTGGATCATCACCTCGGGCCAGCGCTCCTTGTCCAGCGACGTCGGCGTCTCGGTGAAGCTGGAATTGAGGAAGTTGCGGGCCGGGCTCGTGGCGAGGCGGAACGGGTGCTCCTCGGTCGCCGCTTCGATCACGCCCCAATGGTCGGGCAAGGCCGGCATGCTGGCCCAGGGGCCCATCGCGCCGTTGTTGTAGGACGGCACCTTGGTCCAGTCGGGCTTGAAACGGAACTTGCCGTCCGGATAGCCGAAGCCCTTGAGAAAATGCGCCTCCTCGAAAGGCGGCTGCGCATCGAAATGAACCTGCGCCTCCAGGTTCTCGAGCGTCCCCCAGCCGGAGTTCTGAAGCGTCCAGTCGATGATCTCGCGCGGCTCCATGGCAAAGCCGCGATGCTCGGCGCCGAGGCGCTGGGCGAGCCCACGAAAGACCTCGTGGTTCGAGCGGCACTCGCCCGGCGGATCGATGAGCTTGGGACCCACCTGGAAATGCTGGTGCCCGCCGCCGGAATAGAGATCGTCATGCTCCATGAACATGGTCGCGGGCAGCACGATGTCGGCCATGAGCGCCGTCTCGGTCATGAACTGCTCGTGGACGCAGACGAACAGATCCTCGCGGGCAAAACCCTGCTTCACCAATTCCTGCTCGGGCGCGACGGAAACCGGGTTGGTGTTCTGTATCAGCATCGCCTTCACGGGCGGTCCGTTGTAGAGCGCCTCGGCGTCTCCGGTGAGGACACGGCCGATCTGCGACTGGTCGAGAACGCGAATGCTTTTGTCGATGGCGTCATGGCCCTCGATTAGGGCCTTGTTCCAGTGGAAGATGCCGCTGTTCGAATGAAGCGCCCCGCCGCCCTCGTACTGCCAGGCGCCGGTCACGGCCGGGATCGACAGGGCGGCGTGCATGTTGACCACGCCGTTGCGCTGGCGCGCGAAGCCGAAGCCGAGGCGGAAATAGGTGCGCTTGGTGGTGCCCACGAGCCTGGCGAAGGCTTCGATCTCCTCCACGGAAAGACCGGTGATGGTGGACGCCCAGGCAGGGTCGCGGGTCTTGAGGTGCTCCTCAAGCTCGTGCGGATGGTCGGTGTAGCGCTCCAGATAATCCCAGTCGGCATAGCCGTCGCGGAACAGCACGTGCATGACCGCGCAGGCGAGCGCCCCGTCGGTGCCGGGGCGCAGGACCAGCGCCATGTCGGCCTGCTTCAGGGTGGCGTTGTTGTAGATGTCGATGGCGACGATCTTGGCGCCGCGTTCCTTGCGGGCCTTCATCGCGTGGGTCATCACGTTGACCTGGGTGTGGACCGCATTGGTGCCCCAGATCACGATGCAGTCGGAGACCGCCATCTCGCGCGGATCGGCGCCTCGCAGATGCCCGGTGCCGGCCACGTAGCCGGTCCAGCTCATGGCCGTGCAGATGGTGGAATACTGGCCGGAATACTTCTTCACGTGGCGCAGGCGGTTGATGCCGTCGCGCATCACGTAGCCCATGGTGCCGGCATAGTAATAAGGCCAGACGGATTCCGACCCGAACTCCCGCTCGGCTTCCAGGAACTTCTTCGCCACGATGTCCAGCGCCTCGTCCCAGGAGATGCGCTCGAACCGGCCTGCGCCTTTCGGGCCGATGCGCCGCAGGGGATGGAGCAGCCGGTCCGGGTTGTGGATGCGCTCCGCATAGCGCGCCACCTTGGCGCAGATCACGCCCGCCGTGTAGGTGTTGGACTTCGCTCCATGCACGCGCCCGATGGTGCGCCCGTCGATCACCTCCACCTCGAGCGAGCAGACGGAGGGGCAGTCATGCGGGCAGACCGAGGCGCGGCGTTCGATGCGGGGAGCTTGGTTCATGGCGGGCGCATGATAAGGGAAAGGGCCAAAAATGAAAAGGCCGCCCGGAGGCGGCCTGACCATGAAGGCTATGCAGCCGAGGCTTAGCCGACGATCTCGTTGCCCGAGAAGAACTGGGCGATCTCGATCTTGGCATTGTCCTGGCTGTCGGAGCCGTGGACCGAGTTCTCGCCGATGGACTTGGCGTAGAGCTTGCGGATGGTGCCCTCGGCGGCGCTCTCCGGGTTGGTGGCGCCCATGATCTCGCGGTAGCGGAGCACGGCGTTCTCGCCTTCCAGAACCTGCACGACGACCGGAGCGGAGATCATGAAGTCCACGAGTTCGCCGAAGAAGGGGCGCTCCTTGTGGACCGCGTAGAAGGTCTCGGCCTCGCGGCGGCTCATGAGGATGCGCTTCTGGGCGACGATCCGCAGGCCGGCCTGCTCGATGACGGCATTGACGGCGCCGGTGAGGTTCCGCTGGGTCGCGTCGGGCTTGATGATGGAGAAAGTACGCTCGATGGCCATGACAGCTCGCTTCTCTTTATGAGGGAAATGGTGAAGTGGGGCGCTTATAGCGGCCAGCCCCCTGTGCCTCAAGGGCCTTTTGCCCCGGCCCGCTTGGAAAGCTTAACCGCCTCCCCTAGTCTCTTCCCGGAGCGGTCCGCTGAAGACCGACCCAAAGGGAATGACCCATGAAACAAACCATCCTCGCCCTCGGCCTCGTCATGCTGGCTCTTCCGGCCTCCGCCCAGCAGGCGGACCCGAGCGGCACTTACTTAAGCGAAACGGGCGAGACCCGGGTGCGCATCGCCCGCTGCGGCGGCGCCTATTGCGGCACGATCATCTCCGTCCAGGGCGAGGCCAAGGACGTGAACAACCCGGACCCCAAGCTGAAGGGCCGCAACCTCGTCGGGGTCCAGATGATCTCCAACATCCAGCCCGCAGCCGACGGCTTCACCGGCCAGCTCTACAACTACAAAGACGGAAAGACCTATAACGGCAAGATGAGCTTTGCCGGCGGCAAGGCCATGCAGCTCTCCGGCTGCGTGCTGGGCGGCCTGATCTGCCGCTCGCAGACCTGGGCGAAGGTGAATTGAACGATTGCGATATTAGTATTCCTGCGGCGCCCTGATGGATGGGGCGCCGCGAATAGGTTCTTTTTGGCTCGACCGGAGGGCGCAACTAAGTTACCTTAAGCCTGCATTGGCTTCGGAGCATTTTGTGTTGCGCCTATTATTAACAATTCTCTTTTCATGCCTCATACCGGGCCCATCTCTCGCGGCAGAGTGTTCGATCTCTTTGAGAGAGGACTGGTCTGCAGCTGCAGGTGAATTGATTGAGTTCAATCGGCAGGTTTCAAAAGCCCGCAACATGGGTGAAGCCTATGACCGGAAGCTGCTATGCGCGAGTGCCAAGAAGATCCCAGGCGTCACCAAGCTTGCCAAAGAATACTTTTATGCCTGCGACCCGCTCAATGCGCCGCGAGAGGTTGCTAGTTTCGAGCAATTGAACGAGATCGCAGATCGCTTCAATCGAACACGGTGCCTGCCACAAGAACAGAACACTAGCGGGAGAGGAAATCGGCCGTCCCGCCAATGACAGGTAAACCGCTGAAGCCCCTAAGCCATCCGTGAGTACGGAAGCTTGGGCTCAGTCATTTTCAATGCCATTGAAAAGACTCCGAAGCCTCACCGCGCCTTCTGGCCGAACAGCACGGCCTGGACGGCCGGGTCGGTCAGGTCGGTCTTGTTGCGGTCCTCGGAGCTGACCGCGATGCCGCGCTGGACCGCCGGGCGCGCGCGCATCGTCTCCAGCCAGCGCTTCACGTGCGGGAAATCCTCGATGTTCTGGCCCTGACGCTCCCAGAGCTTCGCCCACGGCGCGATGGCCATGTCGGCGATAGAATACTCGCCGGCCACGAACTCCCGGTCCGCGAGGCGCTTGTTCAGCACGCCGTAGAGGCGGTTGGTCTCGTTGGTGTAGCGGTCGATGGCATAGGGTACCTTTTCCGGCGCGTAGATGCGGAAATGATGCACCTGCCCGAGCATCGGGCCGAAGCCGCCCATCTGCCAGAACAGCCATTGATCGACCTCGACGCGCGCCCTCTCGTCCTGCGGATAGAACTGCCCGGTCTTGCGGCCGAGATATTGCAGGATGGCGCCGGATTCGAACACGGAGATCGGCTCGCCCCCGGGCCCGTCGTGATCGACGATGGCCGGCATCTTGTTGTTGGGTGAGATGCTCAGGAACTCCGGCGTGAACTGATCGCCCTTGCCGATGTTCACCGGGTGGAGCGTGTAGGGCAGCCCGCATTCCTCGAGCATGATGGTGATCTTCCAGCCGTTCGGGGTCGGCCAGTAATAGAGATCGATCGGGTGCTGCGCGGAAGCCGCCATGAAACGCCTCTCATCAGGTTGCGATACGAATTCGCACTGGAACGTTAAGCCATAAGATCGGAACTGGCACCCTCGCCTGCAACCAAAATCCACGAAATCGACGCATGGCAGCTCAACGGGGCTTGCATGTTGCCGCGCATCGATTCAGAAAGTTTATAACATAAAGCAATCGCTGTGGGGGTGATTCGATGATGAACCGACTTGTGAGCGCGGCTCTTGCGGCCGCCATGACTGTCTTGAGCGCCGGTGCCGCGCAGGCCGTCGAGACCAAGCCGAAGAAGGAGCCGAGCGCCGCCCAGATGGCCGCCCGCGAGCGCATGAGCAAGTGCAGCCTTGAGTGGAAGGAAGCCAAGGCCGGCGGCAAGGTCGCCAAGGACATGAAATGGCCGGGCTTCTGGAGCGCCTGCAACAAGCGCCTGAAGGAAGGCACGAAGGCCTGAGGCATCGGGCTCGAAGGTGACGGCCACCTTCGGGCTTCAATCGATGCTCATCCTTCGACCAACGCGTCGATTGGACAGGAGCTCTCCATGAACTGGCTATCCCGCATCATCGGCAAGCAACCCGCTTCCGGCGGCAATTACATTCTGCCCCAGCAGGCGCTTTTCATCCGCCTCGACAGCCATTCCCTTCCCGCCGCCATCTACGAGGAATACACCCTCTCCGGCCTCGAGAGCCAGCTCGAGGTTGCCCTCGGCGCCCTCGGCGAAATCGACGGGCATGCGCGCGGCGCGGAGGACACGATCATCTATCTCTACGGCCGCGACGCAGAGGCGATGTACCGCGCCGTCGAACGGATCCTGAAGACCCACCCGCTGGCCCAGGACGCGAGCGTGACGATCCGCAAGGGACCTCCCGGCACAGCCCGGTACGAGATCTACACGCTCAACTGACGGGCCTTAGAGCTTCTTCTTGAAGCCCTCGTGGCTGCGGGAGAAGCCGAGGCGCTCGTAGAAGCGGTGGGCGTTCCCCCGGGTTTTGTTGGAGGTCAGCTCCATGGCGCGGGCGCCGTTCTCACGGGCGTGGTCTTCGGCGAACGCCATCATCCTGGCGCCGATGCCGCTGGAGCGTCGGGCGGCCTTGACCTTCACGCTCTCGACCTTCACGCGCGTGGCTCCCCGACCGGTGAGATTGGGAATGAAGGTGAGCTGGAACGTGCCGACGACCTCATCGCCGTCGACCGCCACGAACAACCGGTTCTCAGGGCTGCGCTCGATGGCGGCGAAAGCCGCCTCGTAGGCGGCCTCCGTCTCCGGCAACCACGCATCGCCGTGAGAGCCCAGCTCGTCCTCCTCGTGCAGGCGGATGATCGCTTCGAGATCGCCGGCCCGCGCTTCGCGGATCAGGAGATTGCTCATGCGGCCGCGCGGGACTCCGTTGGAAGGAGATCCTTGCGGCCCTTGAACCCGGGCAGAGCCTCGAACCGCTCAGCCCAGGCCTGAATGTTGGGATAGGCGGCAAGGTCGAAGCCGCCCTCGTCGGCAAAAGCCGTCACGCCGTAAATGTCGATGTCGGCGATGGTGGCGCCCTCGCCGACAATCCAGGTGCGGCCGGCGAGATGCTCGTCGAGCACCTTCAGGGCGGCATTGCCCCCGGCCATGCTGAACTCCAGCACTTCCGGTCCGGCCGGGCGGATGCCGAGCCTGATCGTCCTGGCGCGGTAGACATTCGAGGCGAGCCGGTCGAAATCCCAGTACATCCATTCGCGCGCCTGCAGGCGCTCGTCGAGATTGGCGCCGCCGAACTTGCCGGTCATGTCGGCGAGATATTCCATGATGGCGGCAGACTGGCACAGATGCCGGCCGTTGTTGCGGTCGATGAGCAGGGGAACCTGCCCATAGCGCTGCTTCGACAGGTGCGGCGGCTGCTTGTGCTCGCCCTGCATCATGTTGACATGGACGTAATCGAACGGCTCGCCCGCCAGGGTCAGCAGCAGGCCGACCTTGTAGGTCGGGCCGGAAAAGGCAATTCCGTGGAGTTCGAACCGTGCCGGCATGAAAGCCCCCTGAAGCGATGCAGTGGCCCGCACCCTAGACGGCTCTCCGCCAACAGAAAAGAACCTCTCCGGAAAGAGCTGTGATCTGGCGCCGGCTACGGACAGATTATATGACAGGATGTTGCATGAGACGGCCGCACCGGGTCGATCGCGGGGAATGCCAGTGCGCGCCAGGGATATCAGCTTCTTCGTCTCTCTCTTCTTCGCTCGCCTGGCGGACCAGATGCTGCTGTTCCTGGTGCCTCTGGTGGTGTTCCAGACGACGCAGAGCGCGGCCCTGGCGGGGCTGGCCTTCTTCATCGAAACCCTGCCGCGCTACCTGCTATTCGCCGTCTGCGGCATCCTCTGCGATCGCTATTCGCCGGTGTCCCTGCTGGTCATCAGCCAGCGCTTCCGCCTGATCACCTGCGCGGTGGGCGTTGCGGGCCACGAGCTTCTTGGCGGCATCGGCTGGCTGATCGCGCTCTCGGCGGTCTGCGGGATCCTCTCGACGCAAGGGTTTCTCGCCCGGGAGGTGATGCTGCCGCAGATTTTCAGGCAGCAGCGGTTCGAGAAGGTCCTGTCCTACTCGCAGCTGGGCGACCAGCTCGGGATGGTGATCGGCCCGATCCTCGCGGCCGCCCTGCTGGGCCTGTGGCCGTGGCAGGTCGTGGTCGGCATCACGGCGTTCCTGTTCCTGCTGGCGGATCTCGGGCTCACCCTGTGGCATCGCTCGAGCCGGATCGAACTCGCCCCGCCGGAGGCGGCCCATAAGAGCTGGATCGATCCTTTCCGCATCGCCCTCAAGCACATCTGGCATCTGCCCGGACTGCGAAGAGCCGCCATGCTGTCGGCCGGGCTGAACTTCGTCTTCGGCGCGACGCTGGCCACATCGGCCGCAATGGTGACGGGCATCCACGGCCAGTCCGAGCAGAGCTACGCGCTTTTGCAGACCGCCAGTGCCGTCGCGGCCATCGCGATCCTCACCTTCCTGGCCCATGTCATCATCCCCTTGAGGGCGATGGGAGCGATTGGCTACACGGCCATCTTCATCGGCGGCCTGCTGACGGCAATCAGCCCCAATTACGGGGTCTATGCCGCAGGCTACATTCTCGTCCTCGGCTTCGACAGGATGTTCACCATCTATCTCAGGAGCCTGCGCCAGAAGATCATTCCGCAGAAGGATTTCGGCAAGACGACCGGTGCGATGATCACCGTCAACAACCTGTCCCAGCCTCTGGCCGGGTTGCTGGTGGGCGTGTTCTCGGGCCCGGAAGGCCCTAGCCTCGTGATCGGCGGCATCGCGCTGGTGATGGGATCGATCGGCGTCATCGTCGCCGTCGGTGCAGCCCCTGCTCTCAGGCAGGCAAACAGATAGGAGACGGCATGCCCAGCATGGAACGTGAGCGAAGGCTCCTGCAGCAGAGCGTGGCGATTATCGCCACCATCCCGGTCGCAACGGGGCTCTATGGCGTTCTGTTCGGGCAGGCGCTCACGGGCGACGCGGTGAGCATCTCGGCGGAGAGCCACTTCCGTTATCTGTCCGGCCTGCTGCTGGGCATCGGATTGTGCTTCTGGAGCACCCTGCCCTCCATCGAGATCCATACCGGCCGCATTCGGCTGCTGACATTGCTCGTCGTCATAGGGGGCTTGAGCCGCCTCATCGGCCTTGCCCTCACGGGCCTGCCCTCGCTGTTCATGCTCGGCGGGCTGTTCGTCGAGCTGATCGTCGCGCCGGTGCTGTGCCTGTGGCAGACGCGGGTGGCCAATCGGTACGCGGAGGAATACGGGGTGGCAGAGGTTTAGAGCCGGCCTGTCGCGGCAAGCTCCGCGCCGTTGCGGGCTCTTCGTTGCGCCATGAAGAGCAGGAGGATGCGCGTGACGCATCCTCCATTCGGTTGTCACTCATGGTCAGTCGCGCCCGCTGTTGTCTTCTCCGATGTCCTTGAGCAAGTGCGTGCTGAGCCTCGCGCGTAGCGAAGCCGGCAGCTCGGAAGGTGGAAGGGACTTCAGGGGCTTGTGGCCGCGCTCCCGCACGGCGGGAATGAGATCAATGCGGATTGTGAGCCACACAAGGGAAAGCGTGATCTGCTTCATAGAAACCTGCAGCGAATTGAGAAGGAAGGATTGCGGCGATTGCGCATGGAGCAAAGTTCATGACCATGTGACGCCTCCTTCGGCTGCAGGTGAAAAAAGCGGCTGAGTCGTTCAGCCGCGGGAAGACACTACTTTATCGGCGCTGGTTTTACCAGCCTCAAGCCTTCAACTCGCGCACGCCGTCGACGAAGACCTTGACGCCGATGGCGCCGAAGACCGCGCCGAAGCTGCCTTCGATGATGCGGAAGAACCGGGCATAGGCCCGCATGGCGATCCCGGTCGAGAAGATCAGCGCGTAGGTGCCGTAGATGATCATGGCCGACGCGGAAGCCCCGAGGCCGATGGCCAGGAACTGGAGCTTGGAGAAACTCAAGGATGCCAGATACATGGGGATCGCCACCCACATCAGGGCCGCTTTCGGATTGGTCATGACGACGAACAAGCCGCGACGGTAGGCTTCGCCTGCCGGCATGTGGGCGCGCTCCGGGTCGGGCTTTCTGGTCGATGGCGTGAAAGCCGTCCGCAGGGCGCGCAAGCCCAGATAGATCAGGTAGCCTCCACCCAGGAGACGCATGGCGGTGATCGCCTGCGGAAAGGCCTTGAGCAGCGCGCCGATCCCGAGCGCGAACAGAATGGACCAGATGAACACGCCCGTGGCGACTCCCGCCGCCGCGATGGCGCCGGGCACGCGCCCGCCTCCGAGGGCGATGGAGGACACGGCCATGAGGTTCGGGCCGGGCGAAATCTGGGCGAGCACGATTCCGGCAAAGACGCCCGCCACCTCAAACATCATGAACGCTGCTCCCGCCCTGCGATCCGCACCCGGTCAGGCTGCACTCTGGATGCTTTCAAGGCTCTTTTCAAACCGGTATTCCGCCGATTGCGAGATATCCGCCAGTTGCCGCTGTCCTTCGGCCCGCCCATAACCCAGCCTCGTGTAGAGGCGGTGAGCCGTGGTGAAGCGCGTGTCGGACCACAGGACGATGCGCGATGCGCCTTTGCTGCGCGCATGCATTTCGGCCCGATGCACCAGGCGCGAGCCCAGGCCCCGCCCGCGCTGGTCCGGGCGCACGTAGAGCCGGTGCAGTTCCGCCGTTCCGCTTTCCGGAAAGTCCACCGCCACGCAGGCGCAGACGCGCCCGCGCTCGTCCTCGACGGCCAAGAAGGCGCCGCCGGTCCGGTCGTAGGACGTGCTTGGGTCGCGCAGATCCGGCAGGTCGTCATGAGGATCGACGAAGCAGCCGGGATAATCCGCGTAGCAGATCGCGATCAGACCGAAGAGATCCTGCCTGTCGCCGTCGCGGACGGGACGGATGACGGGCAGGTCTTCAATGTTCCGCGCTGGGTTGGTCATCGCCCCTCCTCGCCGTCACAGCGGCGATTGTTCTTTCGAGCATGTCATGCAGCCGGCGATAGGCCTCTGCCGACAGGTGAATGCCATCCGTCGTGACGCCTGCTTTCGCGGCGCCGCTGCCATCGGCAAAAGCACGCTGCAGATCGACAATGGCGACGGCCCGCTCTTTCGCCGCCTGCACCATGCGTCGGCTCAAGGATGCCATGGCATCCTTGGCGTAAAAGCCCGTCAGGCGCTTGCCCGTCTCGATGGGCGGCGGGGTCATCACGACGAGCGGCACGGCCGCCTCCTCGAAGTGCCGGACGATGGCCTCGAAGTGCCGCATCACACCAATGAGCGCCCCTTCCGTGCAGTCCTTCTTGGCATCGTTCGTGCCGACGAGGAGCACGGCGAGACTGGGCTCTGCCGATTGCAGGAGAAGCGGCACCCGCGGCTCGAGGGCTTCGGTCCAGATGCCGGAATAGCCGGCATTCAGCACCGGCCGCGAACCGATGCGGTTCCAATAAAAGCCTTCGACCAAGGAATCCCCCACGAAGAGCAGGCCGCCCGGCCCGACGGCGGCGCGGTGCGAGGCGATCACGATGTCGCGGATCAGCCAGTGCGGTGCGAAGGGGTTGGGTTGCGAGGTCACGGGAGCGGTGCCTGCATGAGCCCCGGCGGGCGCGGGTGCGCTCCGCCGGGATGGCCGAACGGCCTTACTCGATCCCGAGCTTGCGCTTGAGGATCTCGTTCAGGGCCTGCGGGTTGGCCTTGCCGCCCGTGGCCTTCATGGTCTGTCCCACGAACCAGCCGAGCAGCGTGGGCTTCGCCTTCGCCTGCTCCACCTTGTCGGGGTTTGCCGCGATGATCTCGTCCACGGCCTTCTCGATGGCGCCCGTGTCGGTCACCTGCTTCATGCCGCGTGTTTCCACGAGTTCGCGCGGGTCGCCGCCTTCCGTGAACACGATCTCGAACAGGTCCTTGGCGATCTTGCCGGAGATCACGTTCTCGCCGATGAGCTCGATGATGGCGCCGAGCTGGGCGGCCGAGACCGGGGTCTCCGAGATGTCCTTGCCTTCCTTGTTCAGGCGGCCGAAGAGCTCGTTGATGATCCAGTTCGCCGCGGCCTTGCCGTCGCGGCCCTTCGCCACCTCCTCGAAGAAGTCGGCGGAGGCGCGCTCGGCCACCAGCACGCTCGCGTCGTAGGGCGAGAGGCCGTAATCGGCCATGAACCGCGCCTTCTTCTCGTCGGGCAGCTCCGGCAGGCCCTTCGCGAGATCGTCCACATAGGCCTGGTCGAACTCGAGCGGCAGCAGGTCCGGATCGGGGAAGTAGCGGTAATCATGCGCCTCTTCCTTGGAGCGCATGGAGCGGGTCTCGCCCTTGCCCGGATCGTAGAGGCGGGTCTCCTGGTCGATGGTGCCGCCATCCTCCAGGATCGCGATCTGGCGCCGCGCCTCGTATTCGATGGCCTGGCCGATGAAGCGGATGGAGTTGACGTTCTTGATCTCGCAGCGGGTACCGAGCTCGTCGCCCGGACGGCGCACGGACACGTTCACGTCGGCGCGCAGGTTGCCCTTGTCCATGTCGCCGTCGCAGGTGCCGAGATAGCGCAGGATCGTGCGCAGCTTGGTCACGTAGGCGCGCGCCTCGTCCGCCGAGCGCAGGTCCGGCTTCGAAACGATCTCCATGAGGGCAACGCCGGAGCGGTTGAGGTCGACGAAGCTCATGGTGGGGTGCAGGTCGTGGATCGACTTGCCGGCATCCTGCTCCAGATGCAGGCGCTCGATGCGCACCATGATGGTCTCGCCGGTCTCCGGCACGTCCACGATCACCTCGCCCTCGCCCACGATGGGGCTCTTGTACTGGCTGATCTGGTAGCCCTGCGGCAGGTCCGGGTAGAAATAGTTCTTGCGGTCGAAGGTGCTGCGCAGGTTGATCTCGGCCTTGAGGCCGAGGCCCGTGCGGATGGCCTGGCGCACGCATTCCTCGTTGATGACGGGCAGCATGCCGGGCATGGCCGCGTCCACCAGGGAAACGTTGCTGTTGGGATCGTTGCCGAAGGCCGTGGAGGCGCCGGAGAACAGCTTGGCCTGGCTCGTCACCTGGGCATGGATCTCCATGCCGATGACGATTTCCCAATCGCCTGTCGCGCCTTTGATGAGCTTCTTAGGGTTGACGGGAGCGTTCATGAGCCTTGCGCCTTCAATCTCTTATATTTCCTGCCCGGAGTAAGAGCGGCGCTTGAACCGGTCAACCCCCTTCGAGATGAACGGGCGTTCAGACAGGTAACCCGTTCGTTAAGATCAGAAACAATTTATGCACAGCTTTCGAAAATAATTGCCACGCTGCGATGAAACCGCATCTCCCATTCGGCGTTGTTCGGGAGGTAAAACGGTCAAGGAGTTTCAAAATGGCTATGGATCCGATGGATCGCGAACCCAACGTCTACAATCGTGAGACCAACGTCTACGATAACACCGGTCGCGGTTCGAACACACTTGCTTACGTGATCGGCGGTCTTGTTATCGCCCTGGGCCTGCTCGCCTTCCTGTTCTATGATGGCGGCAGCAACGAGCCGAGCACGACCGGCAGCACCGGCACTCAGACGGAAAGCACTGCACCGCGCACGGGTTCCGGCGCCACCGGCGGTTCCTCGACCGCTCCGGCGACCCCGACCACCCCGGCTCCGGCAGCCCCCGCGGCTCCCGCTCCGCAGCAGTAATCTAGCGTCTCGCGTTTCACTGCGCAGGATGGGCCCGACCTCACGGTCGGGCCCATTCCTTTTGGGCCGGGCAGCACCGGGCCTGCCGAGGAACGAAGGGCAAGCTTGAGCGGTTGCGTTTGGGAGTTTCCAATCCGCTGCATATCCGGAGGCCCACCATGGCGAACAAGTCGAGCTTCACCCCCGAGGAATGGTCCCGCCTCGTGGCGAGCCCCGTGGTGGCCAGCATGGCGATCACCGCGGCGGATCCGGGCGGGCTCTGGAGCCTGTTGCAGGAATCCATGTCCAGCGGCTGGGCCCTGCTCGAAGCCAAGCAGGACACCCAGGCGACGCCGCTCGTGAAGGCCGTGGCCGACGATATCGCCAACACCGAGACGCGCAATGCCGTGCGCGAATCCTTTCAAAGCCAGTTCAAGGGCAGCCAGTTCGCCGACGTGAAGCGCAAGGCCATCGAGGAGCTTCACGCCGTATCGGGCCTGCTTGATACCAAGGCGCCGGACGAGGCGGCAGCCTTCAAGTCCTGGCTGTGGAGCGTGGCCCGGAAATCGGCCGAGGCCGGTAAGGAAGGCGGGTTCTTAGGATTCGGCGGCGTGGCGGTCAGCGATGCCGAGAAGGCGACGCTGTCTGAAATCGCGACCGCACTCGGCAATCCGGCCGGCTCCGGCGCGGGACTCGCCGAAGCCTAACCTTTTGCCAACCGGCGGGCAGCATAGGCGCCGCTCGCCCAGAGCATGGCGGCCACGAAGCGCACGGGAAACAGGGTCAGCCCGTCGGACCGCACCGGCGCGATCCAGGGCAGGCCCATGCTGCTGATCGCCCAGGAGACGAGCACGGAGACGGCCAGGGCCACCATGCCGACGATCAGCACCTTGCCGAACTGGTCGGCCTTCCAGCCGAGCCAGACCGCAATCAGGATCAGCACCGGATCGAAGGCCGCAGGCAGCCAGTCCCAGAGGGTGACGACGGGAACGGTCGGACCCACTGGGCTCAAGCCCACCAGGCCTGGGGCAGCTTGATGCGGCCGGCGGAATCCTCGATCACCTGACCGGCGGCGAAGAGGGTCTCCTCGTCGAAGGCGCGGCCGATGAGCTGCAGGCCGAGGGGCAGCCCCTGAGCATCGAGCCCGGCCGGCACGGCGATGCCTGGCAGGCCCGCCATGTTCACCGTCACGGTGAAGATGTCGTTGAGGTACATCTCGACCGGGTCGCCAGAGCCCTTCTCGCCGATGCCGAAGGCCGAGGACGGGGTCGCCGGGGTCAGGATGGCGTGCACGCCCTGGGCGTAGACCTCCTCGAAGTCGCGCTTGATCAGGGTGCGCAGCTTCTGGGCCCGGACGTAATAGGCATCGTAATAGCCCGCAGAGAGCACATAGGTGCCGATCATGATGCGGCGCTTGACCTCGCGGCCGAAGCCGGCGGCACGGGACTTCTCGTAGAGATCGACGATGTCCCGGCCGTTCTCGCGCAGGCCGTAGCGCACGCCGTCATAGCGGGCGAGGTTCGAGGACGCCTCGGCCGGGGCCACGATGTAATAGGCGGGCAGCGCGTACTTGGTGTGCGGCAGAGAGACCTCGACGATCTCGGCGCCGGCCGCGCGCAGCCATTCCGCACCCTGGTGCCAGAGCTGCTCGATCTCGGGCGACATGCCGTCGATCCGGTATTCCTTCGGAATGCCGATCTTGAGACCCTTCACGCCGCGGGAGATGGCCGCCTCGAAATCCGGCACCGGCAGATCCACGCAGGTGGTGTCCTTCGGGTCGGGGCTCGCCATGGAGGCCAGCATGATGGCCGAGTCGCGCACCGTGCGGGTGATCGGGCCGGCCTGATCCAGCGACGAGGCGAAGGCCACGGTGCCCCAGCGGGAGACCCGCCCGTAGGTCGGCTTGATGCCGACCGTGCCGGTGAAGGCCGCCGGCTGGCGGATCGAGCCGCCGGTGTCGGTGGCAGTGGCGCCGAGGCACAGATGCGCCGCGACAGCCGCGGCCGAGCCGCCCGAGGAGCCGCCGGGGACCAGATGGGTGCCCTCGATGGCGCCGGAAGCGCCCGCGCTCACGTTCGAGCCCTCACGCCGCCAGGGCGACACCACGGGACCGAACGCGCTGGTCTCGTTGGAGGAGCCCATGGCGAACTCGTCCATGTTGAGCTTGCCGAGCATCACGGCGCCGTCGTTCCAGAGGTTCCGGGTGACGGTGGATTCGTAAGGCGGGGTGAAGTTGCCGAGGATCTTGGAGCCGGCCGTGGAGACCACGCCCTCGGTGCAGAACAGGTCCTTGATGCCGAGCGGGATGCCTTCGAGCGCGCGGCCCTCGCCCCTGGCGATCTTCTCGTCGGAGGCCTTGGCCATGGCGAGCGCCTTCTCGGGCGTCTCGAGCACATAGGCATTGAGCGCCCTCGCCTTCGCGATGGCATCCACATGGGCCTGCGTGAGCTCGGTGGCGGAGAAGGTCTTGGCCTTCAGGCCGTCGCGGGCCTCGGCGATCGTGAGATGGGTCAGTTCGGTCACGGGACTGGATCTCTTGTCTCGACGTCATGACCGGGCTTGTCCCGGTCATCCACGTCTCAATTCATCAGGGACGATGGGCGGGCTTACGCCTTACTCGACCACCTTGGGCACCAGGAAGAAGTTGTCTTCCGTGGCAGGGGCATTCTGGACGATCTTCTCCGGATAGCCGCCGTCGGTCACGCCATCCTGGCGCTTCTTCATCACCATGGGCGTCACGGAGGTCATGGGCTCGACGCCCTCCACGTTCACCTCGTTGAGCTGCTCGACGAAGGACAGGATGGCGTTGAGCTCGCCCTGGAGATGAGGCACCTCCTCATCCGTCACGGCAATGCGCGCCAGATGGGCGATGCGGCGGACCGTTTTCTCATCGACCGACATAGATGGTCATAACCCCTTGGATATCTGCTGGGCGGCCTATAGCACCCGCCCGCGCCGGGGGGCAACGGCGGATGTGGGGCTCCGTGTCATTCCCGGCCGGAGATGGCGCAGCCATCGGAGGGGAAGGGAATCCATAGCATTGCGCCTGATCGTGGATCCCCTTCCCGGCCTGCGGCCGCCGGGGATGACACCCTCACCGTCATGGCCGTCCCCGGACTTGATCCGGGGATCAGTCCCGGGCATCCACGTCTTCACCGGCGGCAAAGACGTGGATGCCCGCAACAAGTGCGGGCATGACGACAGAGGATTTCTCTTAAACCGTCACGCCCACCGTCTTGTGCGGCACCACCACCTGAACGCCCTTGCCGTCCATGGCGGCCACGAAGCGGTCGGCGTTGGGGAGGATCATGGGAAACGAGCCGTAGTGGCAGGGGATCACCGCCTTGGCGCTCTTGAAATAGCGCTCGATGGCCAGCGCCGCGACCTCGGGGCCCATGGTGAAGCGGTCGCCGATGGGCACGATCACCACATCCGGTTTGTGGATCTCGGCGATCAGCGCCATGTCGCCGAAGATGTCCGTGTCGCCCATGTGGTAGACTGTCGGCTCGTTCAGTGCCTTGACGATGATGCCGTTGGCGCTGCCGAGGGGGAAGTTCACGTCCATCTCCACGAGGCCGGATGAGTGGTCCGCCCGTACCAGGGTCACGGTAAAGCCGCCCTGCCCGGTCGTGCCGCCGGTGTTCATCTGATCGAGGTGCTCCAGGCCCTGCTTGGCGAGGTACATGCACAGCTCGAAATTCGTCACCACCTTGGCGCCGGTCGCCTTCGCGATCTCCACGGTGTCGCCCACGTGATCGCCATGGCCGTGGGTGAGGAGGATGTGGGACACGCCCTCGATGATCTTGGCCCTGTCGCCCTCGAAGGCGGGGTTGCCGGTGAAGAACGGATCGATGAGCACGGCCTTGCCGGCGAAGTCGAGCCGGAAGGCGGAATGTCCGAACCACGTAATTTTCATGGAAAGTCCCTCGATTTTGGCCAGATGAAATGGAGCGGCTTCAGCGCCCGACCATGTTCCAAAGGAACAAAACCATCGGTCAGGTTTTAAGAAGCTAAGCAATAAGCATCAAGCCTGCAGGAGGATAGCCATGTCACGCCTGATCGCCAGCCTCGGATTTGCCGCCGGAATTCTCGCCTCGACGAGCGTCTGGGCCGTCGAAATCTCCATTTCGTGCAGTGCGCTGGGCAAGGAACACGAGATCTGCAAGCAGGGTGTCGATGCCTGGGCGAAGAAGACCGGCAACACGGTCAAGATCGTCTCGACGCCGAACTCCGCCACGGAGCGGCTCGCCCTCTATCAGCAGCTTCTGGCCGCAGGAGCCTCCGACATCGACGTGTTCCAGATCGACGTGGTCTGGACCGGCATCCTGGCCGACCACCTCATGGACCTCTCCGCCAAGGGTCAGGCGGACATCGACGATCACCTGCCCGCCATGGTCGAGACGAGCCGCGTCAACGGCAAGCTCATGGCCATGCCCTGGTTCGCCGATGCAGGCCTGCTCTATTACCGCCAGGATCTCCTCGACAAGTACAAGCGCCCCGTGCCGCAGATCTGGGCCGACCTCACGGAGACGGCCCGCCTCATCCAGGAGGGCGAGCGCAAGGACGGGCGCGGCGACTTCTGGGGCTATGTCTGGCAGGGCCGCGCCTATGAGGGCCTGACCACCAACGCGCTGGAATGGGTCGCCTCCTTCGGCGGTGGCACCATCGTGGACGACAAGGGCGAGGTCACCATCGAGAACCCGAAGGCGGCGGAAGCCCTGAAGACCGCCGCCGGCTGGGTCGGCACCGTCACGCCGGAAGGCGTGCTCAACTACACGGAAGAGGAATCCCGCGGCGTCTTCCAGTCCGGCAACGCCGCCTTCATGCGCAACTGGCCCTATGCCTGGGCGCTGGCCCAAGGAGCGGACAGCACCATCAAGGGCAAGGTCGGCATCGCGCCTCTGCCGAAGGGCGGCGCGGACGGACGCCATGCCGGCACCCTCGGCGGCCAGCTTCTCGCCGTCTCCAAATACTCCAAGAATGCGGACGCAGCGACCGACCTCGTCCTGTACCTGACCGGGCAGCAGGAGCAGAAGCGCCGGGCGGTCGAAGGCTCCTTCAACCCGACCATCGTGTCGCTCTACAGCGATGCGGACATCGCCAAGGCCAACCCGTTCATCGGCGATCTCGTGGACGTGTTCACCAACGCGGTGGCACGCCCCGCCACCGCGACCGGCCAGAACTACAACAAGGTCTCGACCGATTTCTTCAACGCCGTGCATCAGGTGCTGTCCAAGCGCGCCGAGCCTGCCCAGGCGCTCAACCGTCTCGACCGTGACCTGAAGCGGATCAAGCGCGACGGCTGGAAGTAACAGGCATGACCAGCGCGGTCGCTCAAGGAAACGTCCCCGTGCCGACGCAGGCGCGGGGACGCCCCTCGTCGCTGACACGCTCGCGCACCCGGTCCGCCTGGGCTTTCATTGCGCCGAGCCTGATCATCCTCGCGCTCATCGCCGGATGGCCCCTGGCGCGGACGATCTGGTTCAGCTTCACCGACGCGAACCTCAACAACTTGAGCGACTACACGTTCATCGGATTCGAGAATTACCTTGCCAATTACGACGGCGAATGGCTCGGGCTACTGACCGATTCCGACTGGTGGCATTCCGTCTGGAACACCGTGTGGTTCACCCTCGTCTCGGTCTCCATCGAGACCGTGCTCGGGATCATCGTGGCGCTGATCCTCAACGCCGCGTTCCCCGGCCGTGGCCTCATGCGCGCCATCATCCTCATTCCCTGGGCCATCCCGACCGTGGTCTCGGCCCGCATGTGGAACTGGATGCTGCACGACCAGTTCGGCGTCATCAACGACATGCTCCTGCGCGTCGGCCTGATCGCCGCGCCCATCACCTGGACGGCCAATCCGGACACGGCGCTCTGGACGGTCGTCATGGTCGACGTGTGGAAGACGACGCCGTTCATGGCGCTCCTCATCCTCGCGGCGCTCCAGATGCTTCCCGGCGACATCTACGAAGCCGCCCGGGTCGATGGCGTTCATCCCGTGCGCGTGTTCTTCCGCGTGACGCTGCCGCTCATCAAGCCGGCGCTTCTGGTCGCGATCATCTTCCGTGCGCTCGATTCCCTGCGCGTCTTCGACCTGATCTACGTACTCACCGCCAATTCCCGCGACACCATGTCGATGTCGGTCTATGCGCGCCAGCAGCTCGTGGATTTCCAGGAGGTGGGCGTAGGCTCGGCCGCCTCGACGCTGATCTTCCTCATCATCGCCCTTCTTGTGGTCATCACCCTGGCGGCGGGACGGGTCCGGCTCGGGGAGGACCCGCGATGAAACTGCTCTCCCGCATCGGCTTCTGGCTGCTCGTGATCGCCATCGGCCTCTTTGCCCTCTTCCCGTTCTACTACGCGATCATCTCGTCCTTCCGCTCGGGCGCCGAGCTGTTCTCCGTGGCCTACCTGCCGGAACGCTTCGACCTCTCGAACTACGCCGCCGTGTTCGACCGCCAGCCCTTCGGCCAGAACATCCTCAACTCGATCATCGTCGCCGCCTCCGTGGTGGCCGTCTCGCTGGGCTTAGGGATCACGGCGGCCTACGCCTTCGGGCGCATCGCGTTCCGCGGCCGCGCGCTCCTGCTCATGACTATCCTGGCCGTTTCCATGTTCCCGCAGGTGGCCGTGCTGTCGGGCATGTTCGAGCTGATCCGCAGCCTCGGGCTCTACAACACCCTGCCGGGCCTGATCCTCGCCAATCTCATGCTCACCCTGCCCTTCACGATCTGGGTGCTCACCACCTTCATGCGCGAGCTGCCCAAGGAGATCGAGGAAGCGGCGTTCGTGGACGGCGCGACGCCCTGGATCGTGGTCAGGCGCGTGTTCCTGCCGCTCATGGCGCCGGCGGCGGTGACGACGGGGCTTCTCGCCTTCATCGTGTCGTGGAACGAGTTCCTCTTCGCCCTCACCTTCACCCTCACCAACGAGCGGCGGACCGTGCCGCCCGCCATCGCGCTCATGACAGGCTCCACGGCCTATGAGCTGCCCTGGGGCACGATCATGGCGGCATCCGTCATCGTGACCCTGCCGATCATCGCGCTCGTACTCGTGTTCCAGCGCAAGATCGTGGCGGGCCTCACGGCCGGCGCGGTGAAGGGTTAGTCAAGGATGTTGCACAATGGCTGATGTGGTTCTCAAGAACGTCCAAAAATCCTTCGGCCGGGCGAAGGTCATCCACGGGGTCGATCTCGATATCCGCGACGGTGAATTCGTGGTCTTCGTCGGCCCGTCCGGCTGCGGAAAGTCGACCCTGCTGCGGCTCATCGCGGGTCTCGAGGACATTTCGGGAGGCGACCTCTTCATCGGCGGCGAGCGGGTGAACGACCTCGCGCCGGCCAAGCGCGGCATCGCCATGGTGTTCCAGTCCTACGCGCTCTACCCGCACATGAACGTCTACGACAACATGGCCTTCGGGCTGGAGCTGGCGAAATCCTCCAGGGCCGACATCGATGCCAAGGTGCGGGAGGCCGCGCGCCTGCTGCAGATCGAGGCGCTGCTCGACCGCAAGCCGCGCCAACTCTCCGGCGGCCAGCGCCAGCGCGTCGCCATCGGCCGCGCCATCGTGCGCGACCCGAAGGTGTTCCTCTTCGACGAGCCGCTCTCCAATCTCGACGCCGCGCTCCGCGTGCAGACCCGCATCGAGATCGCCAAGCTCCACAACGACACCCGTGCGACGATGATCTACGTGACCCACGACCAGGTGGAAGCGATGACGTTGGCCGACCGGATCGCGGTGCTCAACGCGGGCCGTATCGAGCAGGTGGGCACGCCTCTCGAACTCTATCACCGCCCGGCCAACCTGTTCGTCGCGGGCTTCATCGGCTCGCCGCAGATGAACTTCATCGAATGCCAGGTCGCCGGCATCGGGCCGAGCGAAGTGCTGGTGAGCCTGCCCGGAGGCGGCACCCTTCCGGTTCCGGTCCAGCCGGATGGTGTCCGGACAGGTGAAGCCGTCACCCTCGGCATCAGGCCGGATCATGTCCGTGTGAGCCCCCAAGGCTCCCTCACCGGCCGTGTCGAGCTGGTGGAGGAGTTGGGCGAGAATCATCTGCTCTATGTCGATGCAGGCCAGGGCCGCCGCCTCACCGTCCGCGAGCCCGGCGATGCGCGGCACGAGGCGGGCAGCACCGTGTCCCTCGATCTTGCCCGCGAATTCTGCCACCTGTTCCGGCGCACGGGCGAAGCGCTGCCGCGACCGATAGGCGCCACGAGCCCGGCTCCCGCCTCCCCGGACCTGACCAGCAGCGCCGCCTGATCTCGACGCCGGGCGACTTCCTCTATACTGCGGGGGTTCCGGCAGGCTCGATGAGGAGGCACCCATGATTTCCAAGGACGACGAACTGGTCGCCTTCATCGATGGCCTGTCTCCGCGCGCACGTCTCATGGGGCTGGACCTCGGCACCAAGACCATCGGCCTTGCCCTCTCCGACGTGGAGCGCCGGATCGCTACCCCGCTGGAGACGATCAAGCGGGTGAAGTTCACCCCGGATGTGGGCCGCATCAAGGAACTCGCCGCCCGCTACGATGTCGGCGGACTTGTTTTCGGGCTCCCGCTCAACATGGACGGCACGGAGGGCCCCCGCTCCCAGGCGACCCGCGCGTTCATCCGGAACATGAAGCCTCTGCTGCCCCTGCCGGTCCTGTTCTGGGACGAGCGCATGTCCACCATGGTTGTGACCCGCACCCTTCTCGACGCGGACACCTCCCGGGCGAAGCGCGCCGACGCGGTGGACAAGATGGCCGCGGCCTACATCCTGCAGGGGGCGCTCGACCGCTACGAGCGGATCGCCGCCGATGCAGCCGACGCGGAGGACGAGGCGGCTGCGAGAGCGGGCCTCGACATGGAAACGCCGCCCGGAGGCGGCGCCATGGATTGAGCAGGAGCAACCGGAACGGCCGACTGGCCGGCACCGGGCGACTTGCTCAGCTCTCCCTGGTATGGTCGCTGCCGGATCGATCAGAAGACGAAGAAATCCTTGTGGGTCATCTTCAGATTCTTATCGAGCGTCGCGATCTGCTGCGCTGCCTTCGCGCCCGTTCCATCGGGATCATAGGAAAGAGCGCCCGTGTTCTTGTCGTAGATGATGCGGTCGCTCCGATCGTGAGCTTTCGACCCGGTCCAGAAGGCGGTTGACGAGATCAGCCCATTCGACGAGGCCGCGACCTTGAAGATGCCCTTCCAGAGCATGATCGTGTCGTACTTCACGCTGAAATCCGTAATGGTGTCGATCGCAGATTTCGACAGCCTGGATTCGAAGGCGAAGAAGTCATAGCCGGCGCCGCCGGTCATGGTGTCACGGCCGAGACCGCCGCTCAAAAGATCGTTGCCGCCATCACCATAGATCCTGTCGTTCCCCGCACCGGCATCGATGATGTCGGCTCCGCCCATTCCCCTGAGGGTATCGTTGCCTGCAAGACCGCCCAGGATGTTGGACTTGTTGTTGCCAGAGATCAGATCGGCCCGGGACGTTCCTACGGCATTGCCATTCTGATCGAGTTTAATTCCAGCCATGAAATATTTCCTCTCGCGCCATTCAAATCGAAATCAACTCAATAGACTCCGCAATAATATCCGCATGCCTCTAAGGCAACCTTATATTAGCTCAGCGGTATAATCATCCTAGAGTGCGAATATTTGCATCAGGATCGACGATCCTTCTGTGCGAATAATGCGCTTTTAGATCTTGCCTCAACGGCAAGCTGTGCGGTTTCACACGCGGCTCCCCGCTGTGTCACAGCGGAAGGTGCGTCTCTGGGGGAGTTCACGACGGCAATGCGGCGCGCTTCAAATGCGGGGAGCCCTGGCATGAACCGGTCGGGTCAAAGTGCCGGACACACGGCGATTTCGAGGCTTGACGCCGCGAGAAAAGCCCCCTATCTCAGCGCCACCACGGACGCTGATGAGCGCTACTGGCACCGCCTAAGGGTATAGTCCAGAAAGAGCTTACAGATCAGCAGGTTCGGTGGGGGATAGTTTAATGGTAGAACAGCGGACTCTGACTCCGCTAGTCAAGGTTCGAGTCCTTGTCCCCCAGCCACTTTATTTTCTAAGGGCTTAGCCCTCTTTCCCGACATTCAGTATCGAAGCTTTAGACAACCGTTTTACGGCTGTTTAGACAAATCGGTTCGCGCTTCGACCCCTTCCCACCTTGAGAGGGTGGCATGCGTATGTGGCTAAGTGTTGCCTCAGAGCACTTGTAGGTGAGCCGCCCCCAGGCTTAGAACGGGCTGTAGGGAGAATGCCCATGGTTGAGTGGGACATCATCACGATTACCGTTTTGGCGCTCTATTTCCTGCCAGCGGCCATTTATGGTCTGCGCTCTGGTGAAAGCGCCGGCGCGAAGATGACCTTTGCACTCCTCAATGGCGCCCTCAACTGGACGGTCATCGGCTGGCTCTTGCTCATGAACGTCTCCCTCGACAACGAGAGTTGATCCCCTTCCTCCTGCTTCTCTTCCAGAGGAGTGATGAGGTGCCCTCCGCTGCGCTCGGGAAAGTAGTGTTCTAGGGCCAGCTTCACGGCTATGCTGTGCCAGGAGGGTCTGGGCTATGAGCAGTCACCAAGAGCGCCTGATTGGCCTCTACAAGGCTATAACAGCGGACGATATGCTCGGCGGGTTTATTCGCGTCCATCTATACATCGAATACGAATTGAATTTGTTTATAGAGGCGCGGTTGCCACCAGGCGTAATTGAAACGCTGAAACCTGACTACGACCGAAAGATTAGCCTCGCCATTGCACTCGGACTGCTCCCCGACTTGAAGTCTCCATTGCGTAAAATCGGAGAATATCGGAACCGTTTTGCCCATAACCTCGACCACAAATTATTGCTTTCCGACGTTGACGGGCTCTTTAAGAGCTTCAGTCCGGCAATGAAAGAGATCACTCAGAGGTGGTTCGCTCGTGTGAGGAAACTGCCTAGCGGGGCCGACTATCCTTCTACACACCTCGAAATGAATGGGGCATCTAGACTGCAATTCTATGTCATGCAGATTTGGATGTTCCTCGCTCACGCGAATGACCCAAGCTTTGAGCCTGCAGAGACCCTGCCCCACTACATGGCCGAGTGAACCACCTCTTCACCCCTGCCCGCTATACCCTCTCCATGACCTAGCTAAGAGGCTGTTCGTCAACGCTGCCCTCCTCCACCACAAGAGAGAGGGACATCCTCATAACGACGGTACCCACCTCGTCTCGCACGGTCACCACGAAGGTTCGATGATTCCCGTCCGGGAGCACTTCCCTCGCCATCTCTGGCAAGGCTCTTTGCCCCTCCGACTTGGCCTCCTCCAAGGTCTCGCACTCCAGCCCTACGTCATCTCGAACAAACCGTTCACCGTCAAAAGTGTCGAAGAAATAGCGCGCCATTGGTCCCTCAGCAGTTCAGGGCGTCAATGACGAGCAATGCTCATTGTTCGCAGCGTACGACCAAAGCAGAACGGAACGCCCCCCGCCCTTCGAGGTTTAAAAGCTACGCTGTTGGGAGAGCTGGGGGGCGTATGCAGGACATAGCCACAGAGGACTGGCAAGGCGGTGACCTAGTCATGGTTCCTCTCGCCTGGAGAGACTACGAACTCTGGTCACAAATTCAGGCAACCACCCAAGACCACATCGGCATAACGCTACGAGCGATGTACGGCGATTTTCTCCAGCAGCCTCTGTCGCCTGCTCTGAGGGACGCAGCTTCCAGAGTTGAACGGCGACAGGACACGTTCTGAGAAGCAGAAAAAGAAAGAGCGCCCACGAGGGGCGCTCCGAGTACCTGATCCGTAGGGGCAAAACATTTGGATCAGAGGCCTGCTAACGTCAGCTGAGCCGTCCAGTTCCACAGAATGATCAAATAATCCCCGAACCATGGCCGCATTCCAGCCAAGGTTAACTTTAGGTTTACCACCACCCGTAGGGGCAAATACGGGCCGGGGGCCGCGCTCAGACTCCGCGAGGATCGGGCGCGGCCTTTTCTTCGTTCAACTCTATGTTCATGGATCCATGCAAAACCGATGGCATGACCTACTCCCGTGACACCACCGCCATCTCCGAGCTCACTGGGGCTGATGTGGCTTGCAGGCCAAGATCTCCAAGCGTTTGATCTCAAAATCATCAACGAAGAGATCAGGCGCTCGCTGGCTCAAAGCCACAGCGACCTTGCCGGCAAGGTGAGCATTCCTAGCCTCTTCATCCGGGAAGGCGTCGAAAATCGCAAAGGTATTGTGATCGAACCGCACAGCATACCAAGTTGTTGTACCGGGCTCCTCCTCAACGAGCGGCAGGGCCGAACGGAGAAACTCCGCAGCTTCTTCCTCTTTCCCTGATTTGGCTTCTAAGGGCACATACAGAGCGAGCTTGGTCATAGAGGGGTCCTTCTCGTTGCAAGGTACAAAGCGCTGGATGGGATATGGAGCTATGAGTAGCGATACCTAGTCCAATCAATGTCCTGCCGCTGCAACACCCGCCCCAATCCTCTCTTCACGCCTCCCCGCTATCCCCTCCCATGACCTGGCCGACGAGGCTGAAAGCCTATGCGCCCCCGAGGAATTCACTCTCTTTCAATAGGAACGGTGGTAAATCCCATCCAAACGAAGGGGCGGACGTGAAACAGGCAATCAACAAAGATCGTGAATGGAGCTTCCTGCTTTTCATCATTGTTCTGGGCATCCTTGTCGGCTCCGCTATGGGGGTCGCAGCCAAAGCGATCGGGCCTGTGCTGGTCTGGCTGAAGCCCGCGCCGATCGAGACTGCAAGGGCTAAGCGAAGTCCTTCAGTTCCTTCGAGAAGCTCCCTTGGGATCACCCGAACAACATGACCTACTCCCGCGACACCACCGCCATCTCCGAGCTCACCGGTCAACCCGTCACTACCTAGTCTGCAACCGGATTAGTGTGCTCATCCTTCAGCCGGTGAGGTACGGGCGAGTTCTGCCCGGATCACCTGCGCCGTCTTTGGGCCAATCCCGGGAACAGTCTCGAGTTTGTTCACAATAGCCCTGAGTTGATCAATGGTGCTGACGCCATCCTCCTGCAGGCGCCTCCAGGCTGTCAGGGGCAACCGAAGGCCTCTGATGGGGCCTTCCCAGCGCTCGTCGTGGTGGTTCAGCATCGACTTCACTCCCGCTGGTGACAAGGCGTAACGTGGGAGACCGCAGTTCGTTCGAAACCGTACAGAACTTCACGCACTTAAGATTGTTCAGCCGGCTTCACAAAGGGGAGAAGAACATCGAGACGGTTTGGCACTGAAGGCGGTGCGAGACGGCAGGAAGAGCTGAGCGGAAAAGAAAAGGGCCGCGCCCGGTCTTTTGACCATGTTCGCAGCCCCTGACCCGTGTTTGCCCCTACGGTAACGCCTGTATACTGGCGCCAAAGATACGCAACAATACGCGAAAATACCTAGAGACATAAGTATATAGACCTGCCTGTAGCCGCTGAGCATTAGACGACGCTGCGCCTGAACCCGCACGGCACCAGAACAAGGGGCGCGCGGCGACCTGCCTCATCATCCGTTCGAGGCAGCGACATAGTGCCAATGTTCTCATCCTGCCCCTCGCATCTGAGCGGCCGAGTGATTATCTCATGCATACCGATCCATGGTTTGCCCCAAGGACGAAACTAAGCGCCGTCCTTCGGGAGGCGCTTTCTTTTTGATTGGTACTCTCAACCTTCTCTTCACCCTCCCCGGCCGTCTGAGCTGACGCGCCCGCTTCCCTGTGGACAATGGGGAAAAGCTTTCACCGCTATTGGCTTTCTTCTGCCACTCGCAAATGTTCCCGGTTCGTTCCTAGCGCGTCGGACAGGGCATGCCACAGACCAAGAAGCTGACAGTCGAGCAAGTTTTAGAAGCGAGGCTGCGCTATGCGGCTGGGGAACAGGACTTCAAGAAGCTGGCTGCGGATTACCAGATCAGCCGCTCGACAATCACCAATGCAGTGCTTGGCAAGACCTTCAAGGACCTACCCATGCCGAGGAGCCGCTGACGCCGGTGGCCGAAATGGCAGCACATCACGATCCAACCTTCCAGCTTAAGCACTACCCTCTTCCGAAGCTCGTCGTCGAGTGCATCAAGTGCAAGCGTCAGGGCCGGTTCGACAAGGCTCAGCTGATGGAGAAGCTGGGTGAGACATACCCTGTGCATCAGGCCGTTGACCGGCTGACCAAGGATTGGGAGTGCGATAAACCGGACCGGATCAAGGCCTATGCCCTGCACCCGAATGCTATGTACTGCCTCCCTCACCTTCCCGAGTGGCAGGAGCGTGTCGGTCGCTTCTGGATAGCTGTGAACAGTGGCCGGAAGCCAGACCCGCTCTATGCCAAGCCAGAAGCAAAAGCCCCGCCAGCGTGAGCCAGCGGGGCGGGATGCAAACGCTTTATGAAATCTAGTTACGCATCACTGGAATGCGCGGACCTTGGCCATAGACCTTGACCATAAAAAGGCAGGCTCAATGCATCCGGTCCAAGATCCTGCCGAGCATGCTCTCGATCCGCGTATGGCTCTCCCGTATAGCAATGAGGGTGTAGAGGAGCTCGGTGTCATGCTCCCGGTGCTCCTTGGCCACGCGGGTCGCATCCCGCAGCGTGTCGGCCAGGTGCTCAAGCGCCACCCGGTCAGCCACCGTAACTGATGGGACAATCACATCCTTGGTGGCAGGAGGTGTTGTCTCTTTCCGCTTCCCGAACCATTGCCCGAAGGCTGCGACCATGCCGAGGAAACCGATGCCGAGGAACTGCAGGAAGGCAATTGTGTTCGGAGAAGTGAAGTCGATCATGCTGAACGTGCTGCCTTGATTGCCCCGACATCAACCCACGCTCTCAGCAGGTTCCACATCTCGAGGAGCATGAACCCGCTGTAAGCCCAGAAGCCCGTCCAGACGCCGCCGTTGTTCGCCACCGACACAAGGATGCCTAGGGTGATCTGTCCCCAGAAGACGCAGATCACGAAGGAGGCGAACCCTCGGAAGTGAGGCGAATAGGGGAAGCTGGCCTTGAAGGTCCCGTTCACACGAGGGCGGCCAAACGCAGGAAAGCCGCCAGGAAGCAGACCCAGCTCCACGTGATCTCGTCTGCCCATCGGCTCATCTCAGCGAACGAGGTGGACTTGTCGAAGGTGCCGGGGTCGAGCAGGAGGGTCCAAGCCCATCCCATGAGCGGAATGAGCATGATCCACTCGGAGACGCGGACAGGGAAGTGCTCGGCTATGCCCTGCCCTATGCGAAGAACGGTGCGGTGCGGCATGATCAGGCTCCCAGCGGCTTCCTCGCCTTCCAACGGCCGTAGAGGGTGCCGAGACCGCCCAGGATGCTCATGCCGGCCGGCGAGTAGACCTCCAGCGAGGTTTCACTGTTCGCCGCGGCCGTGCCGATGGTGGCTATGCCGCCGAGGATCGCGAAGATGGCGCCCCAGGTGACGCGGGACTGATACCAGGGCTCGTTGTTCGTCAGGTGCTCAAGGACCGGCTGCAGCTCCTTGGCGACCTCCACCTTCACGACGGACTTTGCAGGAGCCTCAATGGGCAAAGATGGAGACTTGATAAGGCGATCAGCCACCCGGGCGGCAATGTCGAGGATGAGGAGCGGGCTCATGCGAAGATCCTTTTCAGCAGATCAGCGAGGGCAGTAAAAAACCCGCTCGGTTGAGCGGGCTGGGAGACGGGAACCGGTGCAGGTCCAATGTCGGGAGGTGGAGGGTTCGGAGACGGTGCTTGGACCTGCCCCACCATGGCGAGGGCTTCCTTGCGCACCCCCTCAACCCGCTTTGACCAGCCCTTGCCAAAGGTGCCCCAGGTCGGGAGACCACGTAGGAAGTCGAGCCGATCGTCACAGATCCGGTTGATGATGACGGAGGCTTGCAGCGCCTTGATCGCCTTCAGGGTCTGCGAGCCGACCACGCCATCAGCGTCAACACAAACCGCCCGCTGCAGCCACTTGGCCGCACGAGCAGGGCCAGAGTTCACAGCCGCATCAAAGACGCAGTAATCTACGCCGCAAGGCAGATCATCCGCCCTCACTTTGTCCCAATAGTTCCGGCGATAGATCGGGGTCACAGCCGGCACGGTCAGGGACTTGACCTCTGTCTTGGTGGCCTGCCGTCCCAGATAAGCCGAAAGGGTGCCAATGGTGACGCCAAGGTTCGTAGCACCGCCCGGGTCTCTGGGGTGGTCCACATAGCCGCCTTCATGGCGCAGGACGAGCGAAAGCGCCCTCCCGAATGTCTCGGTAGTCATGGTGTCCTCGTGATGTGGGAATTGGGCGGGACGTCCTGCGACAGGCCGTAGCCTTGCTGACGGCTTCAGAACCTAGGAAAATAGGTCAACGATCAGTGACTCGGGGGCAAAATGTACCGTTGTTTCTTCCTCGCAGCAGTCTGCCTTACGCCTTTGGCTGCTCACGCTCAGGACCCCAAAGTCTGCGCTGCGCTGTCAGACGATAAGGCCCGGCTGGAATGCTACGATCTGGCTCACCGCAAGACTGCCAATGTGACGAGTGCCAGCAAGTGGCAGGTCAGAGAGGATAAATCCCGGCTAGATGACTCCAAAGAAGTGTTCCTGTCGGTCTTATCCGCGGAGCCCGTCCGCGGGAAGTACGGGAAAGAGAAGTATGGGTCGCTGCACATCGCATGCCGCGAGAAAGCGACGAACATATACTTTGTGTTTGGTGATCATTTCATGTCGAGCCTGCAAGGCGCTGGAAAGGTCAATGCTCGTGTCGATACAAACACTCCAAAAACAATCTCGATGATCGAGTCCAACGATCATTCTGCTCTTGGATTATGGGGCAATCGAACGGCAGTCCCTTACATCAAGGATCTGCTAGGCGGGAAGTCTCTCTATATCCGTGCCGTGCCCTACAACGAGTCCGCCGTGGAGATGGACTTCCCGATCGCTGGGATTGAGGAAGCCATCAAGCCACTGCGCGAAGCCTGTAAGTGGTAATCTCAGGCGCTAGGCGCCAGGATCTCGGAGGCCCGCTCAGCCCCATAGGCCTGCTCTGCAGCTGCCACGAGAGCCGGCCAGAACTCATCATCCGATGACAGGTATTCGGCCGCGTCGAAGATCGCCTGCAGCCGAGGCGGAAAACCTGCCCTGATCTGCAGATAGGCCTCGTACTCGGCATCCGTCATCTTGCGGAACATGGGAGCCTTGTAGACGTGGATCGGGCCAGGAGCGGGTGGCGGCGGCTCGTAGTCAATCGGCATTCCATTGACCAGCCGCACACGGCCAACTCTACTCGCGACATCCGCATAGATCTCCCGATCCACTTCGGTAGCGCCCTCCTGCAGCTCGTTCGATGTCACTGCAGTCCGCACCACGCCAGCCTCATCGCAGACGACTTGGTAAATCATGGTCATTGAAGCACCTTACCCGTTGAGCACGCTGAGGACCTGCCCCCGTGGGACAGTGCCGGCGTTTACGTTGGTCTGGTAGTGGAACAGGGATGCCTTGTAGGAGGCGCCGGGAGTGAGGCCGGTGACAGCAAAGGATATTGCGCCATTCGAACGCCCACGGGGCTGCCCGGAAGCAAGATCGACGTACCGGACGATTGATGTGTTAACCAAAGTCCCGCCTGGCGAAGTGACAAGGCGGATGAAGCCAAACGCCGTCGTTGCGCCAGCGACCGTCTGTTCTAGTTCCCAACTGCCGGTGACAAGCGCATTCGGCCCTGTGGCCGTGAACGTCAGGGAAAGCCCCTCGGCGGCGTTGCCGATGCCGGAGGCCGTCAAGCCCGGCTCAGTGCCGCCGCTCGCATGGAAGGCTGACGCAGGAAACAACCCAAGCAGGGTGCGCGCCTGTGCAGCGGTCAGGTCCTCCGGATCTCCTGTGCCAGCTGATGATCGACCTTTGAGCCTCGCAGTAGGCATATCGGCCAGTTTGGCGTTCGTCACAGCGTTATCCGCGACGGAGCCGTTTATAGCAGCATCGCGTGCTGCCTCGGCCGCGATCCGGGCGGTGTCGGCGGCTTGACGATCTGCCTCAGCTTCAGCGGCGGCTGTCTGCGTTGCCTGACGATCGGCATCGACGTTGCTCTCGATCTGCTGGAGAGCGAGGAGAGCAGCGGCAACAGCAGCGGCATCGGCATTGATGTCCGCCGCCACTTCCTCGAGGTTGTCCGGAATGGCCTTCAACCGCGCTAGGTAGTCTGAGACGCGAAGCGCATACACACGCGGGTCCGTATGCCTGACCCAGCGCACCATGAAATACGGCACGTCCGTCAGCGTCGGCCCTGTCCAGGGCTTGGCAAGCCGGATTTGGTTGATCGCAAGCACCTCCTTCACCACTGACATGCCGCTTGTGCCGTTGTTCGGGAACACGAAGTCAAAGGGCAAGACAGCCGGATCCCACGCGACCAGATCGCCCGTCGCGATATCCGAGCCGTTGGTCAGCGTGATCGTGCCGTCTGAATAGAAGAAGAGGTTCGGGTCTAGGGCCATGGGGAAGCTCCCGGCCAAGAGGGCTTGGCCGATGGTTCAGGCGTGAATTGTGGAAAGGGTCAGCGGCCGAGCGTGATGCCGTTCTCGGCAAGCAGCTTGCGGATCTTCTCAGCCGTGAGGGCCTTGCGCACCTTCAGCTTCAGGGCTGTACGCTGGTCTTCCTGGGCCTCGTCGGCCTCAGCGAGTGCGATAATCTGTCGGGCAATGTCGTCGGCCTTGATGTGCCGACGCTGGGCTTCCCGGTTAAGCATGGCCGAGGGCTTCCCGCCGAGGTGCTGCTCGGCGCGGGCGACCTTGCGGGTGTAGAGCGCCATGCGCTGGCGAACCGGGTCGAAGTGCCGATCAATGGCCTGCTCTGCCAGGTCGCGGAGCTGATCGACGGAAGGGCCGAACTCAAGACGCGCCATCTCAGGCACCTTTCTCGGTCACGTCGATCACGAGCGAGACCGGCTGATGCGGGAAGGGGTCGAAGCTGACCGCATAGGTGCCGGTGACCCGGAGCACGAGCTCAAGATCCTCGCCATCGGCTTCCACCGTCTGCCCGCCTTCAGGGCCGGACACGGTCACGACGACACCCGCAGGAATGCCGGAGATCACCGTCACCTTGTCGCCGCCTTCCGTGGTCTCGGTCACGCTGTAGTCGAGACTGGGGCGGATAGTCGGCACGCCGTCAGGGAAGAACCAGAACTCGGGGCCGAAGGGCGGTACATCCCAGGCCAGCCCCTCCTGCTCTGATCTCACCTTCTCCAGCACGTCAGCCGGTGCCGGATAGGCTTGATCGAGATGGCCGAGATACCGGCCCTGGTCGTCAGTATAGAGGATCATTCAGAACTCCAGTGCGGCCCAGCGGACATCGATGTCGCTGCCGCTATAGTTGCGAATGCTGATGGTGGTTGAGGTCCAAGAGATGCCCCATCCGCAGCTTTGAACGTCGCCGGCAGAGTCATCGCCCTGAAACCGGAATGGCGTTACCCACTCGTTGACCATGTCGTTGACGTAATTCCAGCGCTCGGTGGGGTTCCCGTTGTTGATCTTGGGGTTTCTGATCCTCAACACCCAGCCTCCGGGGGGCTCCTGTGACATCAGGTTCCCCGGGAAGCGCGATCTTGCCACGCCAATGCACAGGGACGGGTTAGCGCCGTGGGCATACGATTGAACAAAGGGCTGATCCGGCGCGGGCGCGGCCGACACGATGCCAGTACCCGTAGCCGCGACCCGCGCCGGGATGTTGTCCGCGTCGAAGATCAGGGCGTCCAAGCCCGCCGTCGCTGCATCCAATCCCGGCTGTGACACGCGGAAGCGATACCCCGAACCATATTGCCCAAGGATGATGCGCCGTGCCATCTCAGTTCTCGGTTTTCATGACGGCGAACCAGCGGGCCGTCGTACCCGCGGCCGGATAATTATTGTTGTAGGCATCGAGCACAGCCCGGATGAAGAAGCCGGATGTGTCCGCCTGGGTGCTGACGGCTTGCGGCTGCGGGTAGTTCGTCAAAGGACCGGCGAAGACGAGCGGGATCGATGGGTAGGTGTCTGGGAAGGATACCCGCGCCGATGCCCCTCCGCTCGGGACTGTGACCGTGCCAGAGGCGAGCACCATCCCCGCCCGTTCCGTCATGGTGAACAGCAGGTTTGCATCCGACGCCGTCAGGGCGTCATGGCCCGCCTGGGAAATCCACAACCCATAGGCAGACCCGCGCAAGCCCATGACCATCCGCCGCGCCATGATCAGCCCTGCTCCAGGGTGTAGAATAGGGCTCTGTCCCCGGAGGACATGCTCCAAGATCCCCAATTATTCGCCCGGATCAGTTTTACTCTGTTGGCCTGCACGACGAGGCAGGTATCGGAGCCATAAAAGACGCCGTTGTTGCTGCCGCCGTTGTATTCAAAATAGCGGTACTGATTGAAAAGCACGCGCCCGCCTGTCTTATAGGCCATGAGGGTCGGAGGCGAGTTGGGGAATGTCTTACCGAGGCTGACCCACGCACCGAGCGCCGAAGCAAACCCGGCCGCCCCGACCTTCGCCCGCGCAACGCGCTGAGCTGAAAACGAGATCTGCCGTTCATTGTTCACGTCCGCCGTCAGAGCGTCAAAGCCCCTGCGCGAGATCCGGACGTCATAGGTGCCGTTGGGCATGCGCCCCATCACAACCCGCCGCGCCATCAGGAGTTGTCCCAGATTTCGAAGCGCTGGTTCGGGCCGTCGATGAGGAAGCCCCCGCTGGTATAGCTCTGGCTCGATCGGACGGTACCGATGTCAGCGGCGATGGCCGAGAGGTTGGTCACGTTGATCTGAGGGGCGTTGATGCTGCCGTCACCAATGAAGTCACCGCGCAGCACCATGCGTCCGACCCCGTTGCGGGTGCTGAGCGAGAAGACAGCCTCTGCTCCGAAACCGCTACCTGGAGCGCCGACCAGCAACTTATCGACGGCGATCTTCAGTTCGGATTGGAAGCCGCCCGGGCCATTGGCCCCGATGAGTTGCAAGCCGGTGAAGTAACCATCCGAACCGACTGTCACCTTCCAGGCCCCGATAAGCTGCCCGGTCACGTCCGCGACCGCCGTGAAGCGCTCCCCGACCGTGATGGACCCATTGTCGAATTGGGCCACGACATCCGTGCCAAAAATCGCCAGGGCTTTATCGGCTGTGACCTGAACTTCGGCCACTTGGAGGATCGCTGCTCTTCCGCGCTCGTCCGCCTCCTCGGCCACGACGCGGGCTTCGCCGGTCAGGTCCGCGATTTGGTCGAGAAGGCCGAGGCTCTCCAGATCCCGGCTGAGTTCCGGAATGAGGTCGTCGGGCTGGATCTTCATGATGAAGAACGAATTATCCAGCACGAGCGGCGGCGGGCTGACGATCACGACGCTGAAGGCACCGATCACGTTGGCTGCCGTGACGCCAGCGACCCGGAGCCGGATCGTCTGAGCGCCCGCCACGATGGCCTCGAAGGTGGTCTTGTCACCGCTGTAGGCCCGCACCCACGTTTGCCCGTCGTCATAGGACACGTCCGCGATGTAAGTCAGCGCCCCCTTGGCCGGCTGCCAGCCTGCCTGGAGGACGAGGTTCATCCCCCGCTGGTAGACCTGGGCTGCGAGCGTCGTGACAACCGGTATGGATTGCGAGAACACATCGGGGATAGTCGGCAACGGCTCGACACCCGTCTCGACCACTGAGTAGACAGTCGGATCATCTACGACACCCGAGAGGGTAATGTGCTCCCCATCCGTGTCGGGCGTTCCCTCGGTGATGAGCACGCGGAAGGTGCGCGGCTCGCCGGGGCTGAAGGCGACGGTCGGACGGTCGGCCAGATCTGACCGAGCGACGGCATCGGCCAGGCTCATGCCCTGCCGCGTGGTCTCGCTGGCGAGGTCTGTGGCGTTGACGATGGCGATGCGGTCGGACGTGCCGCGCGTGACGCGCACAGGCCCCCACGGCTGCCCGTCCCGGCGCCGGATCTCGACGTAATGGTTGCCGGTAGCTTCCCATTCGAGGTCGTGGTCGAAGGTGATCGCCCGGGTCGTGGCGTTGTAGCTGACGAGCTCGGCCGACTGCCCCCAGGTTTCCGGCTCCTCGCAGGACAGCACGACCAGATCGCCGCGCTTGAGCAGGCGGCCCTCGGCCCGGACCGTCCATGAGACCATGATGCGCCGCTTGGCGTTCTCGCCGGCCATGAAGCGCACGAGGCCTGCCGCCTGGCTCCTCTTGGTCACGCCGGGGAGTTGCACGCGGGCGGGCTTGGCGAGTGTCACGCCATCAGGAGCGGACGAAACCTCGGCGGGCCGGTAGGTCGTCTGATCGATGTACTCGCCCACGATGCCGTCAGCAATGTCGTCATCGGCCAGGGTGTAATCGATCGTCAGGCTGTCCTTCACGATGTCGTAGTCAGTGAACATCATGCGGGGGATGCCGCGGGGCTCGTCGCGCACGATGGTCAGACGGTCGCCTACGGGCGCTGGCATTGCCCTGCCCGCCTTAAGGATCGTCTCAAGCGCATCGTCGAGGGTCTGAGGCTCTTTGAAGACGTGATCGAAGGTATGGCCGAGAGAAGCCCAAAGCTGGTCGTAGGCATAGAAGCTCTGGAAATCGATCTGGTCGAGCGACAGCCCCGCGCCATAGTCGGAGTTGCGCCAGATATCGAGCGCCGCCCAGGCGATGGAGCGGGAGGGCTGCTCCTCAAACCCCGAGCCGGTCCAGACCGGGATCTTGCGGGCAGCGAGGACGCCGACTTGACCGTTCATCACGCCCGACAGCGCCTCGGAGGCCTTGGCCCGAATGGCGATACACGTCACCCGCGGGAAGGTGTTCGGCCCGTCGATGTGAGCGCGAAGAGCAGACCACACAATCTGATCGGCCCCACCGAACCGGGAGTCCTGCTCCATGTCCTCGATCGGCTGGTTGGTGCGCCGCACCCGGACCTCATAGCGCCCGTTGCCGACTTCGATGCGCTCAGTCAGGCGGATTTGCGACTGCTTGGCGTAGCTATACGTCTTCGTCCAGACAGTGGTCCATGCCCCGGTCGGAGCGCCGGCCGCATTGACAGTGCGGGTCTGCACCTCGACGCCGACGCTCTGTGTGCGCACCTCGCCTTTCCATGTCCAGAAACATCCGGAGGGGAACACGAAGTCGAGCAGCAGTTCCTTGGCCTGGGTCTCGGGGGCATTCGCCGTGAAACCGGGGCTGAAGGTCTGCTCCAGTTCAATGCCTGAGACCTCGGACGCCGTGACCACGTTGACCGGGAACAGGTTCACCTTCTCGCCGGGATTGACGATCTCTATCCTGATCCCAGGGAAGGATGAGTTGTAGCCGCCCGCCTTCGTCCAGATGCGGGTATCCGAGATCCGAAGCTCCTCGATCTCTGCCTTCCCGCATGTCACGGCTAGAAGAGCATATTCGGTCATGTTGTCGCCGTCGAACTCGCTGTACTTCGGAGCGGCGAAGTCAGGGAAGGTGAGTTGGCGGCCATAGAGGACGGGAATGGGCTGGAGCGGGCGGGCCTGGTTGCCGCCGAAGCCGAAGGAGTAGAGATCATCCTTCTCGGCAGTCTGGCCGCCTGCCTTGGGCTTGAGGAAGTGGCTGATCGCCATCGCGCCGCCTGCGATGAGCAGAGAGGAGCCGATGGAGGCAGCCATGCCGGTGAGGCCGATAGCGCCCATGGCCCAAGGAGCAAGCGCGGTGAGCGCCACCATGGCGACGATTGCGCCGATGCTCTTGGCCGAGGATCCGCCTTGCCCACTCATGCCGCCGAGCGGCCGGCTGACGAACTCGACGTTATCGTTGGCCGTCAGCTTATGGGTCGCCCATTCGGTGCGGCCGTAGTAGACGCCGTTGACCTTGCAGACGGTCGGCAGATCAAAGCGCCAGCCCGCCTCCGCAAGAACCTGCTCGACGGTCGGCTTGCGCTTGCGGGTCTTGTGCTCGGCAATGGGGAGCACGAGGCCAGCCTCGGGAACGCGAACGTCGTCGCGCTCCGGGTCGAAGACGAGGAGGTTGTGCTTGATTGCAAGGGCCATGATTACGCTTTGCGGCGGAAGGTTCTGAGGTAGTTGAAGCCGGATGCCTTCAGCGCCGGGATGTCATCCACGACGACGCCCGCATGCTTGTCGATATGCAGGACAACCCCGACCGTTCCCGGCACAATGTAGGTGCCGAGGTGGAAATCTCTTTTGGCGACATTGCCCATGAGGACGAGATCGAGTTCCTTGGCTTCCGCCGTTGGGACTTCCTCCCATGCCTGCCGCTCTTTGTGCGAGAGCATCGCCTCGGCCTGGGCTCGGGTTGTGGCCTCAACGGGATCGATGTCAGGCATTTGGACGCCAGCAAGTTCCCGCTGGATATGCGCGGCGAGGCCGTAACAGTCATAAGCCGCTGGGCCGCGCTCTCCGATCTTGTAGGGCTTGCCGATCAGGCTCTCATAGAATGCGAGACGATCCATCACGACACCTGCAGGAGGCTTGGGAAGCGTACCATGTCATAGACCTCGCGCATCACGCGCATGTTCTGCGGACGGGCGATGGCGAGTTGCCCTTCAAGCTGCCGTGCCGTGCGCTTCACGTTGCGCAGGATCAGCTTGTAAGGCCCCTGCCCGACCGTGTTGGGATCGGAGGCCAGATAGCCGCGGAAGATCGCCTGAATGGGCACGTTGAGCTTCACGGCCTCATGGAGGTAGCGGGAGGCCTCCCGGTTGACATTGTCCAACCTGATCGTTGCCTCTGCCCCGAGGTTGCCAATGCGGGGATAGTCGATTTCAAACGGGATCGCCTTGAACGGGACTACAGTGCCGCCGCCGACCGGGGCGCCATCCTCAAGCCGGAAGTTGACATCGACCGTGTTGCGCACGGCCCGAATTGGAGCAGGCTGGCCGTTCTCCACGAACGTCGGATGGATCAGCTCAATCGTGATGAGCATGACCTCATCCTTGGGCGCAGAAGCAGCTGCCTCGGCCCAGGCTTGCGTGGCGGAAATCGGCACTTAGAGATCCCACACATCGAGGGAGAAGGAGACGTGGATTTTATTGCCCATGCGGTTCGCAGTGTACTTGCCGCCCTCGCGGAGCTTGACGCGCCGCACAGGGCACCCGGTCAGATCCCAGACCGGCATCTCAAACTCGGCCGCCCCATGCGAGAGCGTGTCACGGACAAAAGCCTTGAAGGTCAGGAACTGCGCCGTGGTCATGGGGATTGTGCGGGGCACGGTGCCGATGACCGTTGTGAACTGACGACGGCTCCGGGTGTTGCCCGCCGTCATCTCGCTCTCCAGCACGCCACGATGAGGCTCATCGATGCCGGTATCCGCAAGCGGCTTATGCGGCACCGTAGCGGGCCAAACAGGAAGCGGCATCAACGACCTCCCATCGGGGAGACGCCGAAGCGGCCTTTGAACACTTTATCGAAGTCTCCATTGGCAACCATTCCGGCCATCTCGTTCATTAGCTGCACACGCAGACCAGGTCCTTTGGGACCATTCGTCTTTTGAACAGACGCCTTCGTGCCTGGAGCCTCGATGATTTGGACGTTGTAGCCGCCACTCGCGCCGCCTCTCGGGACCGCTGCCGGTATGGCGGGTATGCCTACAAAGCCGCCCTTGGCGAACCCTGGGAACTTGCCGAAATTCATGGCGTCCAGCAGGTCGCGGTGCTGCTTCGTGGCCTTAGCATTGACAACATACTCGCCGTTGCTGAGCCGGGCCGTGATGCTGTCGCTAGTCCCGGTGCCTTTACCGCTTACATAGCCGCCTGTCGCCATCTTCGGCCCGAGGGGTTGGAAAAGGCTGCTGAAAAGGCTCCCGAGCCCGCCGCCACTCTTCGGGTCGAATATGCTGTTGATGGCGATATCGATCAGCCGGTCGCCCACGCGGGCCAGAGCATTTTGCAGAGCGTCGGCGGCGCTCACCCCGTTCATCAGGTCCGAGACGAACCCCTTTAGACTGGAACTCGCCAACTGCTGCCACTCTGCCTGTGCTGCCTGGGCGTCTCGCAACTTCTCGCTGGTCTGGGCATAGGCTTCGGCCAATTGCTCGATATCGGCCCGCTGGGCGTCGGTGAGTGTCACGCCATCGCGGCGAAGGGCGTTCTCGACCTCCATGAGCGTGCGGGCCTTTTCACGCTCGACATTGCTCTTCCCGAGCATATCAAACTCAAGCTCCCGCGCCCTGGTGGCATTCTGGAGGTCGGCGATTTCCTGAGCATAGGCTTCTCGCGCGCGCTCCGCATCGCTCGCAGCCCGCCGCGCGCCTTGTTCCGCCTTCCGCTCCGCCTCCCTGCGGGCCTTCTCGGCGGCAGCCTCAGCCTCTCGGTCGCGGAGGCGCTGCTGTGCCTCAAGATAGGCGCTATCAACCTGCGCCCGCTCGCCGGGGGTGCGGGCATTCTCGATCGCTCGCTTGTATGCCTCCTCGGCTCTGAATTCGCCCGTGGTCGGCAGACCGATCCTGGCAAGGTCGGACAAGGCGCTCTTGAGTTCCTTAACCGAGCCGACTTGTCCCGCCGCAACATCACCGATGAGCCCAATGGCGCGGCGAGCAGTATCAAGGGCGGTCTCTACATCGTAGGCCTCTTTCGACAGAGACAGCAATTCGGCTGCCAGCTTCTGGATCTTCTCATCGCCGGGGTTCTGGTTCGCCACGTCGGCAACGGCCGCCTGGAAAGCTCGAATATTCGGGGTTCCGTTCTGAGCCTCGTCGCGCAGTCTCTTGACGGCCCCCGCGAATGCGTCGTACTTGGCCGCCGCCTGATCCACTTCCGCAGTATCAACCTCAATCGTGCCGATGTTGGTCATGACGCCGCTCGGCGTGGCGCTCGCGGCCCGTGCGATCGTCTTGGCAAGCTTCTCTAGGTCCTCCTGTAGCTTGACAATCGAAGCGCGGGTTTGCGCCTCGAGCACGGCCGTGCTCTGCTTGGCATAGTCCTCAAGCCCTTCTGCCGCCTCGCCATAGGCATCCTTGATCTGCTTGATCAGGTCGGCATGGGTCTTCAGTTTGTCATCGAGGCTCTCAACATCGCCGACCGCCCCGGCAATGTACTGGATCGCCGCGCCGCCTAGGGCGATGATGCCGATGGTTGCGAGGCTGATCGGGCTCACAACGGAGGCGAAAGCAGCCCCGAGCGACTTGACGGCGCCTGCCGCCCCGCCCTTGCTCTCGCCCAACACCGCTGCGATCTGCGTGCCCTGCTGAAGGGCGACGGTGAGCGGAGAGGTGCCGCTGGCAAGCTGAACGCCAATATCCTGAAACTGGGCAGCCAGGTTGGCCGTCTGGCCCTGAACGTTGTCATTGAGCGCCTTAAAGCGGCTCTGGATCTTGTTGGTTTCCTTCTCGACCGACCCGGTTAGTTTCTGCATCTCCTTATTGAAGGTCGTAAAACGAGCCTCCATTGATACAACAAGGCGCTGAAGATCAGTTGATTCGGCCATTGGAGATGCTCGATGTGGGGAAGAGTGGCAGCGGCCACGATCATTGCGGGGTTAGCAGGCTGCAACCCGTTCGGCTCGCCTGACGATCCGGCGGTTACTGCCTGCGAAACAAGCATGAGAAGCTTGATGAAGGTGCCTTCATCCTACAGCAGGGAAAATAGCTTCATCGAAAAGAACGAAGCCGTCCTGATTTATGAGGCTAAGAACCCGATAGGTGTATCCGTAAGGAGCACAGCAACGTGCCGCTTCCATTTGGAAGATGGATCTTTCAAACTCGCCAGTATCTGGGTTAACAACCGCCCGATTACGCAGATCGAGTTTCTCGCGACTGTTTCCGCGAGACTCAATGCCAACTTGATGACCATCCGCCAAGATGAGACAAAGCTGAAAGCGCTTTAACCCAGCCTCGCCACAAGGTCGTAATATTCTTCAGCGGTTGGAGCCTCTATCGGCTCCTCTGCGCCTTGCGAGGCGTTCCAGCCTTCGACAGCCGCTGCAAGCTCCCAGAGGGTCATTGCCCGAACCTCTGAGGGCGTGAACCCTAGGACTGCACCTCTTCCGTAGAGAGCGGCGGCGGAGAGGCGTTCGCCTCCGGTGCTCCCGTCGCCGCTTCGTCTTTTCCCACTGTCTCGCGGGTGTCGCCCACCAGAGCCTTCAGGAGGATCGCCCGCGCCAGAACAGCCGCCTCAAGCAGCCGACCGGGAACCACGTTCTCCTCAACGAGCGCCTTGGCCCGCTTGGCGTCCGTGCCGCCGCCCATGAGGCCGAGGCGGATGGGCTCTTTCAGGTCGGCAATGCGCCATTCCCCTGTGCCGATCCGGTTCAGGACCGCAGCGCAGCCGCTGTCGAGTTTCTCTTCCAGGGCGAGCAGCTCGCCAATGCCCAGACGGAAGACGCGCTCGTCTCCCGCCCAGACCTGTTCAAACGATGCGTCTGCACTCACGGAGTGGTCACCACGTTGACCGGGCCGTCCGAGGTGAGCTCGATCTCGTACTGGATCAAGCCGTCTTGGTCGCCGGTGATGTTGAACGTGGTTAGGTGATACTTGCCCTCATAGGTACGGGGGCCGACTGCATAGTCAATCACCACGCGGACATTCCGGGAGTCTACGTCCTCGAAGAACTCTTCCCAGGTCGTGATGCTCTCTTGCGCCAGCGTGCCCGAGCCACTGATACCCGAGGACAGGGCGCCCTTGGCTCTCTCTGTCCAGACTGGGGCATCCGGGTCGCTGCAATCAGCGACGTTGAAATCGTTCGTGGATGCTGAGCGGTTGAAGGACTTCGTATTCAGGGCGCAGGGAGCGGCGAAAACTTCAGGATCGGCACCGTCTCCGATCATGATAAGCAGCTTCGAGCCGCGCAGGGTAGTTGGGCGAGCCATAACAGTTCTCCGATGTGAGAGGGTTAGTCTTTGGGCTGTGTCAAAGCCCGGAGTTGGATGCGAGCGCGGCTCGTCAGTCCATCGCTGTCGCGCTCATACGCGATCGTCTCAATCTTCATGAGTTCGAGCGTATGACCGGATAGGGTAAGGTCGCCATTGTGGAAGCGGGCGCGAATGGCCGAGGCGATCTGCTTGACCTGCGGAAAGCCGACCTCGCGGGACCAGGCATCAATCTGGATCGTGCTTTCGGTGCCCTCGTAGCAGTCCTCATCGACCGGCACGGATTGCCCGCCGCCGACTGTGATGCGCGGGAAGGGGTTGCTGTCAGGCACCCGATCAAAGACATTGGCGCCGGCAGGCGTGCCAAGAGCCTTCAGAGCGGCCACTATAGCGCCTTGGAGGGCTAGACTAGGGTCGCTCATGATTTGCTTGCTACCGATCTTGCCGCCTTGCGGGTGGCTCGGGTAATGCGCCCCCGAATGCGCCGCCGCAGCGATCTGTAAGATGGAAAAAAGTAGGGGTTCGCAGCCATCTTCGCAGTCCCGAACTCCTGCCAGCGAGAATAGAACGCTTTGTCGCTGCCCGCATACACAGTCACCCGCAGTTCCGCCTCATCAGAGCTGCCTTCCGCGAGAACCATGGAGCCCTTTGGGGCCTGCCCGAAAGTCCAGCCGATGGAGGCGCGAAGAGCCCCGCTTTCGACAGGGGCAAGACGACGGGCCATTGCCGCCATCTCTTCGGCGCTCTGTGCCAGCGCTGCCCGGATCTCATCCTTGGCAGCCTTGGGCAAAGCTCGGAGCTTCGCCCGCAGGGCAGCGATGCCTTCAACGGCCATCGGGTCAGCCCTTGGCCTTGCTCTCGGTCGTTGCCGGGGTCTCAGCTATGTCCTCAATTACACCGGCCGCCTTGGCGGCTTCGTAATGCGCTTCGGGGATGCGGTACTCCTTCCCGCCGTCGTACGCCACCTGGCGCTGGCCGTCGATGCGGTAGGTGTACGGCTTGGTGAACTTCACTTTCTGAGCCATGATGCTTCTCCTTAAGTGGCTACGCCGAGGGTACAGGTCAGGATGTTCCACGCCCGCTTGCCGTCAGGGTCGCGGATGTCGTGGATGTTATAGATCTCGGAGGGCTTGCGAGCGTTCACAGCCCGCCATTCCGGGGCGATCTGAACCGTCTGCGACGACCAGCGGACCTCGATCTCGACCGGGCGCACGCCCTGAAGGCGCTGGGCGAGAACCTCTTCCCTGCCCCGCGCCGGTCGGATGTTGGCGGCAACCGTGAAGACATCGGCCCAATCGCCGGTCTGCTCATTGCCGTACTCGTCCGAGACGGTGCCGCGTCGTTGAAAAGTCACGCGGTCGCGAAGCTGTCCTGCTGAAGGCATCCCTCAAGCGTCCTTAATATGGCCACGGTTGATAGGCGTTATGGGGCCGTGCGCTATTGCCCCCCAAGAGCGCCAACGCCCCAGCTGAGGGTCCTTGAACCCGATCTCCCCAGCTGGGGCGTTCCTATTTCTGGGCTACTCCCCATGCTGAGAGTCATGCCCATCTGGGGCAGCACCTATCGCCTTCTGGAGCATTGAGTGGGAGGCAAGGCAGGCTAACTTTTCAGGTGTGGCTTGTTAGTTGCCCCTTCGGCCACCAGCGCCCCAGCTGAGAATATCGCGAACCTTTCTCGGCTGGGGCGCCCCACTCCGAACACCAAACGTTTACCAAGTCAGTTCAGGATGTCCTCACCGGGCGCGTTGTGTATCAGCCCGGACAGATGCAGCGTGCTCAGACGCTGTTGACGCTCTGGTTGAGGTTATCCTGACAGCACCTCAACCAGGGCGCTTCTGCTTTAACCATCTCTTAGGGATTTCGTTGACGATCGGCGCGTGGACGCTACGCTGTCCTTCGTGGCTCCGATCCCCATCGGGCCACCAGCGCCCTGGTTCTGAGCCCGCCCGCTCTCAGCTGGGGCGTTTTACTTTGGGTCAGTCACGGTAGGGCGTGAGCGGGGCGCGGTGTACCATCTCTAGGAAAAAAGCGAAGCCAGCAAGGTAACCGATTGCTATGTAAAGCATTATCTCCTCCCTTGAGGAAAGAAACAGCCAAGCTATTGTGTCAGTTCCATGACCAAGGTTAGGCTGGATTATGCGAGGGCCGCCGTGTTGGAGAACAGTCACGGTTGAGGATGGCACGGCGGCGAATGAGGTCGCTCACCCCAGAACCGCATTCGCAAAATTCTGGAACGCAGCGACGAGCGTGTCCCGAACCGTGGTGTTGCTCCATGCGATGTGAACGCCATCGCCACCAGCGTTATACCCGCCCTTCCAGACGTTTGAGTTTCGCGCTGTCGAGCACAGATCGGACAGTTCGAACGTGGCACCGAAGTTGCCTACGCCGCTCTGCGACCGCAGCCAGTCATTGACCGCGTGAAGGGTCGCGGCCCCAGTGGTGAGCGTTGTCTTTGGTGGCAAGGTGGCAAAGTGCGGAGTCACGCCCACATCAGCGCAATGCTGGGCGATGGTGTTATACCAGCCCTGCATTTCCGCCAGCGTCCGTGTATCGCTGATGTCGTTGGTGCCGTGGAAGAAAAAAGCGTGGCCAACTCCAAGGCTAGTCATCATGGCCTTGCGGCGGGTAAAGCTCGTTGCCACGCTGGAAAGAGGTCGTCCAGTGTAGCAGGAGATGATGCAAGCGCGGTTGTTGGAGAAGACGCGGCCCCAGGCGCGGTTGCCAAAGGCATCAACGCTGGCCCCGGTCTGATCCACCGTGTTGCTGTCGCCCTCGATGTAAACGGCGGGTTTGGCCACCGCTTGCTTGCCACGGATTGCCATGGGGCCGAAGGCAGGCACAACACCTGCGCCCGCACTTGGAACCGATCCAACCGCAGGGACCGCTCCGCTGCCGCGTCGAGACACCTCGGGCGGGTTGATGCGGTGATAGGTTGGTATATAGGCAGCACTCGCCGCATGAGTGAGAAGAGTATAAATGCGGATCTTAGCCCCAGCCGGAATAGCAAACGGCAGGGCGATTGCGTCCGACCATGCGCCTTCGACCCCTGTGGTAAGTGTCTGCGTTGCCGCCCCGCCGAACGTCACCGGGTACTTGGCGCCGCCGATGGGGTACTCGACCACGGCGCTGACCGTGATGGTCGTGTTGGTAGTTGCCTCACCCGCGCCGACCACGCCCCAGGAGGCGTATTTTAGCTGAAGGTCGTTCGTCTCCGACACGATGTCGAAGTCGAGCATGTTATGGTGCCAGGTGTTCGTGCCGTCATATCCGACCGTGTTGAGGTCGTAGGTGCCCGGAACCTTCATGCGCGAGGTCGCGGCGTTCAAGACCGTTAAGGCTGGCGCACCCCCGCCCACCGGCCGGTCAGCGACCACGTTGAGCGCATCGACGGCCAGCCGATGCCCGCCTGTGCCACCGAGCTTCGCAGAGATCGCGTTCAGGGCGTCAATCGTGAACCGATGCCCAGCCGTTGCGCCGAGCCGGGTGGCGATCGCGTTTAGGGCGTCGATGTTGAACCGATGCCCTCCGGACCCGCCCAAGCGCACAGCCCACTCGTTCAGAGCGTCGATGTTGAAGACATGCCCGCCCGTGCCACCATAATCCTTTACGATGTCGTTGAAGGCGTCGATCTCTAGCTTGAAGGTGGCCAAGATGCGGGATCCTAGACGCGAAGCACTCGGTGGGAGTCGATCAGTTCGCGGGCGCGGAGGGTTCTTTCTCCCGTCGCGGAGCCGTCGAAGAGGTCTTCAAGCTTCAGAAGCGCGGCGGTCTTGAACTGGTCCAATACGACCAGGCTGGTAGGGGCCTCCGTCAGTCGGCACTCGTCCAGCGCCCACCGCTGGGCCGCCCGCAGAAGGATGCCGAGCCGCACATCATCATCGGTATGATCGATCCGGAGATAGGCCTTGGCCTCCTCCAACGTGACAAACGGCTCGGCCATGGGTTATTCGCCCTTCAGGTTCTTCTCGACGGCTTCGGCCCCGCTCAGGGTCGGGTCGTTGAAGTCGATGCGGTTCTGGTCCTCGGTCGTATCGGCGCGAGGATTGTCATCGACGGCAGGATGGGACGGATCCACATCCGGAACGGTCTGAACCGGGGCGCCAGAGGGAGCGAACTCGGTCGCAGGAGCGATGTCCGCCTTCTTTGGCTCGGTCTCAGCCGCAGCAGAGGTCTTCTTGGTAGCCATGGTCTTTCTCCTTCGAAGGGGTGAAAAGTCCACCTACAAAAAGGGCCCCAGAAAGGGGCCCTGATTGTCGTCGTTTTAAGGTCGCTTAGGCCGCGATGCGCAGGGCCCGCATGGGCTCCGGGTTGTAGACCCCGCCGCCGACGCGCTTCGTGGTGTAGAAGTGCACGAAGGGCTTGTTGGTGAACGGGTCGCGCAGAACGCGGATGCCGACACGATCGACCACGAGGTAGGTGGCCGCCATATCACCGTAGAGAGCCGCGACATTGCCCGCGCCAACAGCCGGCATGTCAGGGATCTCAACGATAGCTTCGCCTGCGAGCGTGGCCGGCTGACCGGCGGCAAGAGACGGCTGCCAGAGATAGGCTCCGCTGCTGTCCTTGAGCTTGCGGAACGCGGCCTGTGCGCCACGGCCCGTATAGAGTTTCGCATTGGCACGGAACTCGTTCGGCAGGCTGTAGATCAGGTCGATCATGCCATCGGCCGTAACGGTTGCCGCAGCACCGCTGTTCACCACCTGGATAGCACCCCACGGATGGCGGGCCGCAGCCGTGCCGCCCGTAACATAGGTCAGGATGCCGTGCGGCTTGTTGGTGCCGTCGCCGGAGAGGAACGCGATGCCCTCCTGCCGTGCGAACTCGGTTTCCACCTCGTCGGCCAGCCACTGCTCAAGATCGATCGCCGCGTCATCCAGCAACTGCTGCGAGATGGCCGGGTTGGCGTAGATCTCACCGAGCGGGAAGTCGAGCTGACCGATCTGCGGGGTGGAGGTGGCAGGACGGGCAGCCGTCTCACCGACCCAGCCGGAACCGACAGCGCGGTCGGTAAACAGCTTCTTGAAGCCGGCTGCCGTGATCGAGATCACGCGGGCATTCGCACGGATCGGAGAGATCTGCTTGAGCTTGCCGGTGATGGTGCGATCCCACTCCACCGGAGCGAGGTAGCCGCCATCCACATCGGCGCCCTTGGTCATGGCCGCCTGCACATCGCCCTTGCGCATGTGAGCCTTAAAGGCCTTCACATACTCAGGATCTGCCGGCAGATCACCGATCACGCCATCACCGAGGTTGGCAGCGGCGATCTTGGCGTTCATCTCGTCGATGGCGGTCTGGAAGTTGGTGACAGCGGCATCGATGCGCTGGACCTTTTCGTCCAGAACAACGTCAGCCTTGCTGTTGAGCTTTTCTTCGTGGCTCTTTTTGAACTCCTCGAAGGCAGCCTGAAGCTGGCCGATCATGACCTTTGGGTCGGAGACATCGGCGCGAACACCGAGAGCCGAGATGGCGCGGGGGAAGCTCACCGCGCCGGCTGCCACGAGGGCGAGGGGCGCGACAGCCGACACAGACGAGGCAGCTTGGACGACATCGCCCATGGCGAACGCCGCATCAGAGATGGAGAACATGACAACGGCAGCCAGCGCCGCGACCATGAAGCAGTGCACGAAACGAGACATCAAGGTCTCTCCTTTACGATTTCAGGGATGCGATAAGCCCGGCTAGGCCGGAGTAGTCTTCGCCGTCAGCGCCAGGCGTAACAGCGGGGTCAATGGCAGCGCCGGGCGTGCCCTTGATCTTGTTGATGCGGTCCCGGGCCTGTGAGCGCGTCAGTCCCGCCGAAACGAGTTGAAGCTCCATGGCGCGGAGCTCGTTGACACTCCGATCCTGCGCCTGCGCGTCGGTGTCGGTCGTCAGTTTGTCGGCGGCCAGAAGAGCGTCAGCGAAGCCGCGCTCGATCGCCTGGGATCCGGACATGAAGGTCTCGGCATCCATCCACTTCGCGATAGCCTTGGGATCCTGACCGGAGCGGGCGGAATAGACTTCCACCATCGCCGCGTCGAACGGCTCAAGGAAGTCCGCTGTCTCGCGCATGTCGTGGCGGTTGCCGATCGCCAGAACCCAACAGTTATGGATCATGAGGAAGGAAGCGGCCCCGATCTCGACCGTGTCGCCCGCCATGGCGATGATGGAGGCGGCAGAGGCCGCCATGCCCATGATCTTCACCGTGACCGGCTGCGGGTGCTCGCGCAGGACATTGTAGACCGCGATCCCTTCGAACATGTCGCCGCCGGGCGAATTGATTTGCACTTCGACCGGGCGGTCACCGATTGCACGAAGTTGCGATGAAACCTTTTTCGCCGTGACACCGCCGCCGCTCCAGTAATCCTCACCAATGGCTTCGAACATCGTGATCACGTTGTCGCCGCGCTCAAGGGCACGGATCCCTGCCGCATCTTCCGACCAGCGGTCGAAGACCTGGGGCTTGGTGAGAGCCGAAACATCCCGCCGCGCAGGAAGAGGCATCGCGCCAGGGCGAGCCTTGGCGAAAACGCGAAGGTTTCGATGGTTACGCATTGCTGTTCCCGTCATCGAGAGCAGGGCCGCCGTTATGGCCCAGAATAGATTGCGGAGCCTCACGCTCCGGGAGGTCCATGACATCGCGGACCTCATCGACGTGCATCCAAGGCTGATGCCCGCCTGATCCGAGAGCCTTGGCGAGGAAGTCGGCCTGATCCTTCAGGGAGCCGCGCAGAAGAGCGCCCGGGTTGAACTTGGCCTCGTAGCGTTCGGCCTCGTCATCTGTGAGGAGGGAGCGCTCGATGGCCTGCTGCCATGCCTCAAACCAAGGGTTCAGGGCATAGGCGACGAAAAACTGCCCGAGGGCCTCGATGCCCGAGCCCCAGGAGGTCTCATCGACCATCAGAAGCGGGCGCGGTACCCCCGAAACGCGGCCAATCTCCTCGACCTGAAGCTTCCGGAGCTCGGTCATCTGCGCATCACGCGCATTCTGGCCGAACTGCAGATAATCCATCCCTTCCTCAAGGATGAGGTTCTTGCCGGCGTTCTCGGCGCCCTCTTTCTCGGAAAGGCTGGCCTTCAGGCGGTTGAAAGCCTCGTCGGAGAGCTTGCTCTTGTGTTTCAGGGCCCCGCCGACAAAAGAACCGTTCTTGAAGAGGCGGCCGGCAGCCAATTCGGCACTCAGTGCGAGGCCGATCGCCTCCTTCGCCTGCTCCACCAGAGAGAAACCATTGAGGCCGTCAAGCGACAGGCCGCGAAGGTGAAAAATATCGCTCGCACGATACTCGATCCTGCTCCCCGTCTTAGGCTGATATTTGTAGGAGACGGTCCAGTTGTCATTGAGTGTCGCCTCCATGCGCTTCGGATCCAGTGGCACGAGGCGAATGATCTTGTCTCGACCCAAACGGACATCCCGAGAGCGCACGATCAGGGCATAGGCATTGCGATGAACCAGCGCTCGGAGTTGCATCAGGGCGCGGAAGTCAAAGGCGCTCTGCCAGTCGTTCGGCTTGCGGTGCAGAAGGCGATGCAGCGGGTGCGCCGTCGCCTTCTCCTTCGTCTCCTTCTCAATCAGGTTCAGCGGCAGCATGCCGATCGAGTTGGCGATCAGGCTCACCGCGCGAAAGAATGCAGGATTGCGGAGTGCCGTCTCCGGGTTGACCGTGAAGCCGGCCGCCGAGAGGAACCCGTCCCGCAGGATCTCAATGACGCGGGGATCGTCCAGCGAGTAGACGACCGTTCCGCCGCTGATGTCGGCGCGGGGGCTTGCACCCTGCCCGGCCGCCTCCGGTGCGCGGCGGAATAGGTTCCAAAAGCTCATTCGCTATACCATCAGGATGCCGCGCTCTTCGTAGACTGACGGTCCACCAGAGGCCTCGGGGTTACGGCTCATCAGCACCACGGCATTGAAGCTGGCGACGAGCGGGTCGATTTTGGCCTTCCCAGCCGTTTGTTTCGTGATCAGCACGGCGTTTCCGCGCTGCTCGGCCTTCGCGTTGCCCACGCACCAGGCCATCATGTCTTGCCCTGCGTGCCAGAGAGTGCCGTCCTTCAGTTTCCGCTCCATACCCCAGACCGCCGAGGAGAGCCGGAATCCCTGAGGGACGCCGGTCATCTGATCATCCGCGATCCCGCGAGCTGCGAGCTCGTCCACCATGGCGGCGACACCTTGCGGGTCGAAGCCGATGCCATGCTTTTCGGGCAAAAGGCCTGCATCGTTGATCCGCTCCACGATATCCGCGACATCCGTCACGTCCTGGGTCGGGTTCTCGCACTTGGTCAGGGCTCCAGCGGCGATGAAGTCATTCAGCCGGGGCACAATCTCCTTGCGTTGCTCGAAAACGTCGTCATGAGCCCAGGCGTGGTTCCAGAGGAGCCAATCCCGCGTCCTCTTGCACCGTCCAATGACCGCTAAGCCGAGAAGGTCGTCCAGGCCGCCGCCGTCGATGCCGACCACTGCCACCTCAGACCGTTCGATGATCTCATCAAGGGTCAGGCTCTCGTCGGCTGCATTCAACCAGTAGCGCGCGCCGGCCCAGGCATCGTTTCGGAGGGCGAGACCGACCTCCACGTTGAAGTGCTGCGAGGCGAGAAGAGCGAGAGCCTCAATCCCCTCCTCTTCCGCCTTCAGAAGCTGGTTGGCGAGGAAGGTCTCATCGACCGACCGTCCGAGGTTCGGATTGACCAGCCCCCAGGTCTCCCGGTTCTTCCATCCGCCGTTTTCGACTACCTTCTCAGGCAGCTCGTAGAGGATCGGAAGGAGCGGAAGCTTCAGTTGACCGTCCCTTACCTTGCGAGCCGTTGCCAACTCGGACTTGAACACGCCCTGCGGCGGTTCCTTGCTCTGCGTCGTCACCTGAATGAGGAACCCATCAGGTCTGGCCGCCAGAGCACCGCGGATCTCAACGAAGATGTCGGCCGCGTTCGACTTCTTGGCGAAGACGTGGGTCTCATCGATCAGGATGCCGGTCGATTTCGAGCCCGTGATGACATCCGTGTCGGCCGCCTTCACCTGAAGGGTTGCGCCCGTCCGCCGATGGGTGATCGTGCGGATGTGCTGCTGCCCCTGAAAGAGCTTTGCCAGTTCGCTGTCAGCCTGGATGATGCCCCAAGCCTGCTTGAAGGCGATGTCCGCGATCTGCTTGGTGGGCGCAATCAGCAGAAACTCTGCCAAAGGCCTCCGGTTGACGATCAGGGCCACGACCATGATGGCCGCTGCCCCGCTGGACTTGGAATTCTTCTTCGGCACAAGCCAGAAGAACTCCTGAATCATGCGCCGATGGATGGCCGGATCATAGGCGCCGAAGATGGCCGCGACGATCGGGAGTAGCCACTCTGTTCCCGCCTCCTCCATGGTCGGTTGCCCGATCACATCGGGGATCTTCAGCCGGTTGAAAATGCGAACCGCCCTCGCCGCTTCGTCCTCAAAGAGCGGGAGATCCGGAACGAGCGTGCGCCCGCTCATGATCCGCTCTTCCCAATCGAGGCAAGCTGTCGACCAATCCCTTTCCATCAGTTGAACACTGCGGGCCCGCCGAGATCATCACCCCAGCCAGTGCCCTCACCGGCTGTCTGAGCGGCTTCCTGGGCCTGCTCCTTCTTGCCAGCGGCTTTGTCTGCCGGCTTGGCGTGAACGAAGGGGGCTGCCGCCACCGCCATCCGATCGCGGCGGGCATCGTCAGCCTTCTCGTCGTTCATCACCTCGAGCATGTATTCGAGCGGGTTCAGCTTCGATTTGCGGGCCGCTCTCTTGATGTCGCCTGGCACCTTTTCAAGCGCCTTTGCCTTCGGAGACTTGGCGCTCTTGGGGCGACCGGCTCCGGGCCGATATCCGCCACGAGGCATGTTTGATTATCCCTTTGAATTTGTGCGTCTGAAATCAAACGACAGGAAAAATTCTGCAAATGAGGGGGGCGCGGGTGCGGCGGTCTTGGCCGATCCTGAACTTTTGCCCCCCCGGGGTGGGGTGTCAGGCCTCGTCGGGCACCTCGCCCACCTCGACCATCACCGGAGGGTGCATGGTGCCAAGCACCGTGAGATGGACAGGTGCGCCGGCATTCAGCCTCTCCAACTCCTCAGGTGTCGGCATCCATGCGGTCGTCATGGCAGGCGTACCCTCACCATTGACCGAGCAGTTGATCACCTCGTCACGCAGAGGTAGGCCGAAGTAACCTTGGCTCTTGCCGATGATGCGGGTAGCGCCCCTTACGAAGCCGATCATCATGGTGTCTGCCCTCTTGCCCTGCGTGCCCTTGCCTTGGCTGTCTTGGCCTGATGGTGAGCGTGACACAGAAGTTCAATGTTGCTCGGGTCCAGATCAGCGCCACCGTCCTTACGTTCGATGATGTGGTCTGCGATGATCCGGTCTGTTGAACCGCACCTCTGACAGAAGGCGCCTCTCTGCCTCTTGATCTGGGCTACCAGCTTCCTCCACTCAGGGGAGGAGTAGAACGGCTCTACGATCTTGGGAGGGCTCTTGAGCCTTGGAGCTACCGAGGAGAGCCTGGGCTTGATGTTGGTGAGCTTACCCATCAGGCCAGTTTGAGATCCCGGCGCATGGTCTGCCAGTTGTCGAACTGCATTATGTAGACCTGATTGCGCCTGGCTTCTGAGAGTTGAAGCTCAACCTGATTTTCTCTCAGGGAAAGGGTGAGGAAGCGGCGCAGCAAATCCATGATGCTACCTCAGCGGCTGAGAAGGAGATACCAGATCACCATGGCCTCAGCCCAGATGATGAAGCTGAGGAACAGGATGAGGATGCGCAGGCGTGACGAGGGCTCCATGCCGCTACCTCAGTAACCCCAGCCTCTCAGCGATGCTCTCTTCAACGTAGAGGTTGGGGCTTATCTCTACCATTATCTCGTATGTGCTCAATATGCGTCGCTGTGTGGTAGCGCACACGCAAATATCTACATCTATGGTATTGTTCTAAATACTCTGATGATAATCAGCAGATTACAAGCTATCCTTAGCTTAAGCTTTGTGCCGCCAACACAACACATCTAGGGGCATCCTCTTCTTACGTGGAGAAGGGCTATGTCACTCCCAAAAATTCTTACCGCAACCTTTGCAGTTGGGCTGTTGAGCATGAGCGCCATAAACGCTCAAGCCCGAGACTACCGAGTTGAATCTGAAAGCACAAAGAGGATCAATCTTCGTGTCTGTGATGATAGAGTAAGATTGGATGTCACCGGAGACAGGGACACGGACCTCGATTTCCGTATCATCAGCTCAAATGGCGACCAGATCTTCCGTGATGATGATTTGGATGATCGGATGACCACAACCCTGGACAATAGCGATAGCAGCGACTGCAGCCTCTACACTCTCTATGTCGTGAATCTTGGCGATGTTTTCAATGAATTTTCTGTCGACTTGACGCCTGTGAGAGCGTCTGCGTCGCGCAGCGCAAGCTACGAATGATAGTACGAGCAAAACCAAAAAGAAGAAGCTCCTGGCGAATACCAGGGGTTTCCTCTTTGTTAGGCTCCGGGGTCTATTCGCGTATGTCCAAGCACACAAGCTAAAGGCGGATAGGCGGACCACGTAGCCGTTGGCGGCCCCGGGGCACACTTAGGTGAGTCCCGCTGCAGTCTTTAAGCGCAGACGAACTTCTGATCTGCACAATCTATATCTACCCGCGACAGAGCCTGCAGTAGAGAACGCCGCGCAATCATTGCGCCGGGGCTATCACTCTAGCCCTAGGTGCTTACGCGCTTCAGTTATAATCGGCCGTACACTAGTATCGAGATCTGGCGGCAGGTCTCTCATCGCTTTGTAAGCTGTCTTCAGTGCTGCGTCTAAATCCGACTCTTCGCTCCAGGGCAGGGTCTTCATGCCGTATGGATCGAATGTCCAACTTGCCTGCTGCGTCGCTCTAACTTTCCGGAAACACTCATCAACAGCGGCTCGCGCTGTCTTCGATCCATAAAGGGATGCTTCCCATGCTGTCCGTTCAAACTCCTCGTGCGCGATCTGGACTAAGCTCCACCAATGAGGATCGTCCCTTCCTTCGTCTTTCCAGATAAAGGCGCTTTGAATTCTCTCATTAAGCGCCCTCACGCTTCGTAACATACGGATGTACCAGTCGAGTTGGTTATCGAACGCCTTCTGCTCTCGATAACTCCTGACAGCATGCATTGAGCCACGGTATGAGCCGATGAAGGCGGCGATGAGCGCCGATAGAATAGCTCCGATAGCTCCGAGCCAACCCGACCACACTGAACCAGTTTGAGCCTCAGCCGGTAGGCACATAACCAAGAGGAAGACCGGAGGTAGGATAAACTGCTTCATGGCAGCCTCGCATCATCGGAGTTGCTCTGACGCGCTACGCTGATCGACCTACAACACCACTTTACTGAGCATTAGTGCAAGCTTCGCACTCTGAGAGACAGCGGCCTTGGCTCCGTCTCTCTTACGCGGTCGTAGCTCAAAGCCCGAAGGCGAGCACACTGCACCACAAGATGACAGTATAACTAGCACTATGCAGCTAGGGTTTCAATCCTGTCGAAGGAGTTTGTCAACAACAGGGTTTCCCCTTCCACAATATCGAACACGGTCGCCGGGAATGTCTCCTGTATTCCGTCACCACTCCACAATGCAGCGACCAGCGGCCCGCTGATCTTATCTGCGAACCTCTGGAGCTGCTTGCTCCCGAAGGGTCCCATGACCCGGTAGAACGGGCGCTCGCGCAGAGTGCCGGCATCATAGACGACCTCCTGCCCTTGCTGATCGATGATGGTGAACGGCTTGTCCGCTGCTACAGCCCTGTCGTGATAGGCCCACAGGTCCTCATGCCCACACCGATCCTTGTGAAGACCCACGAAGAGATAGCCAGCCGCGGGGCGCTGCTTGATCTCGAATGTCTTGCCCTTGGCCCGGCCCATTCCCCTTACGTCGACGGGCTGGTAGGTGGCGAAGCCTGCCGCCTCTAATCCCTGCTTCACCTTCCCTTCCCGCTTCGCATCTACCCTAACGACGTACCATCTGAGGTTCTCGTCAATGACGACCTTGAGGCGCTCCAGGCGGACAAAGTGAGTGGGCGTGACCTTCGGAGTTTCGAGGCGTTGGCGATTGTGCCTCTTGCGACGGTTCTTCTTAGCCATGTGCGGGGGCTTTCACTGGTTAAGGGTTAGCGGGGATCAGCAGACAGGGCGAAGCGCGGGAGGTTCGTCATGCTGCTGCCTTCCATTCCATGCGGGCGATCATGTTGGAGATGGTCCGGGTTGGGATGCCAAGGATCTCGGCAACCGTGCCCTGGTTCATGTGGATGCCGTAAAGGCGCAGGACCTCGCCCTCGTCCACCTGGCGGCGGGCGGGCTTGAACTTGATCGAGGGCGGAAGCCTCTTGGCGTGGTAGCAGACGGCCTGATACGAAACGCCGAAGTCATTGCCGATCTGCTCCAGCGTTTCCTTGGTCCGGCGCCGAGCCCTTAGCCGATCGTAAAGTGCCTCGCGCTGCCTGGCGCTCAGCTTGTTGGGACGCTGCTCTCTCATGCCTCGTCTCCCTGGCGGCGGCGGCACTGTGCTCTCAGATCCTCATAGAGGGCTTGGCGCAGCACCTTCCAAAACTGCGCCCGCATGTTCACTTCCCTGCCCTTCCTCATGGTGCAGGCCTCTTGATGGTCGGGAGGGTGGCTCGGATGGCGTCGGAGACGTGAACATCTCCCCAGCCTTCAGACTTGAGACGGGCCAGCGCGGAATGCGGGTCTTCCGGCACCTTGGCCTTCTCTTTGGCTACCATCTGAGGCCGCACCTGCTCTTCCCAATACCGGACAGCCCGCGCCCTCTCTTCGGTGGTGGCTTCATTCGGCGGCTGCATTCTCGACCTCCTGCATCTCACGGAGCCCAGCCAAGATGCCCTTGCTGGGGTTATTGAGGATCCGGTCCTTGCGGGCCTGATCGTCGGATGTCTCGGCCTGGCGCTTCGGCTTGCCGGGGCCGCGATCTTCGGGGCTCGCCGCATTGGCGATGTTCTGCGTGAGGAGATGCAGATGCTTGCGACGCTCAGCCATCTCAGCCTCGGTCGGGGGCTGATAGCCCTCAGCATCGAGCACCATTTGCAGCCCGATCCTCTGGCCCATGGCAGCAGCCAACAGCCCCTTGGCGCATTCGTGCAGCACCCGCTCCGGAGGCGGGAAGGAGGCATCGTGCTGCTGGCCGATCTCACCCTTGAGCCACCGGGCGTAAGCCTCCCGTACGCACCAAGCAGGGAAGTCCCGCAGGACGATCCGATAACCCTCAACCCGGGCCCGCATCATGTCGTCGTCCTGACGGGCCGTGGCGTACCGGAGCATCACGGCGCCGATGGTGGCGTCGATCTCCTTGACCGGTCCCGGCTGGGCCAGAAGCTCCAGCTCGGCAACCCTACGCTCGATATACGCCCGCTGTGTCGGGTTCGGCATCGAGGAAGCGGGTACGGTTACGACCTTCCGGCCATGCGCCCCGATCCGATAGTCGTCGTTCTTCCTCAGATCCATGCAGGTCAGGTTCAGGGTCGTAGCCCATGATGGCAGCGAGACGAGATCCGGAGCTTCGGGGTTGAGCGGGGGAATTGGTTCGACCGTTGCGATTGCCTTGCTGGTCATTTCGGGGGCCTCGGGAGTTGAGCATCACGCTGCGGGCGTAGCTGAAGGGGTCGCGGGTTCCGGCATGCAGAGCGGCGTCGATGCCCTGCTTCACGACGTCGGGGGGATGGTCTTTCAGCGCCTTGCCGATCCACCTGCCGACGCTGGCTTCCGATTTGCCCGACAGGTCGGACAGGGCAGCTTTCGAATTCCAGATTTGGTCGTTGATCGAAACTTCAGCCGGGTCGCTGACGGCAGGCAGCGCCGATCCGTCAGGATCGGAACCGGGGGAGGTAGGAGGGGGGTTAGAGTTATTATCATTGGGGGGAACCTGGGAGGGGGTGTCACGCTCCGTCACGCCCTGTAACGCGTTGTCACGCGTGACATGCGTGACAGGCTTACGATCACGCTCTCTCTTCCGACGCTGACGCTCAGTAGCCTGCTCTCGTTTGGCTGCACGGCGAGCTTCGTCAGCAGCAGCCTGCCCGGCCAGCTGAGCCTTCATGATGGTTGCCATCTGTTCAGCTGTGAGGCCGGCAGCTACCATTGCGTCGATCATCTCGGGAGTGAGGCTCGTCAAGCCGCACCTCGCTTATTGAGCTCAGCAATGGCCTTGGCCTCGATCTCATCCAGCCACGTGCGGACGCGAGCGCTGCCGAAGGCCTCCTCAGCCATTGCAAGTTTCTTGATGCTCTGAGACGCTGCCAGACGAGACTCGACATAGTCGGGGTACTTGCTGGCCTTCTCTTCACGCACGATGACGAAGTAGAAGAAGCCTTCCAGCGCCTGATCTTTTGAGATGTTGAGAGCTTCGGCTTGACGAGTAAAAGCGATCATGATGCCCACTCTCCGAAAAGGGGTGCCGAGTGATCACCTCCAGATTTCCACCTCTTCAGACCGCGGGGGCGTAAATGGCAGACAAGACTGGCTTTAAACTTTGGATCAAACTGGCCTTGCTTATAGGCGCGGCCATTTTCCTGACGGCCATAGGCTTCGGACTCGCCGATAGCTGCGATAGTGGATTTGCGGCACGCGCCATCAGGAAGAAAGAGGCTGCTGGCTGTGGTGAGTTCTGGACCAACCGGTATCAAACCTTGGTAACAGGTTTCCTTGCTGCGGCTATTGCAGGCTGGGCGGCTGTAAAACTCATCGAGCAGATAGGAATTATGAGGAAGGGCAACCACATGCTCGAAGAGCAGCTCGCAATGGAGCGCGCCCGACGCGATGAAGAGCGCAAAGTCAAAACGTCCGAGTTTTTCGCTATCATCAGCGCTATGAGGAACCTGACTATGCAGGCACGCAATGAAATTGTGATGAGATTGGAAAGCAATGAGCACCAGTTGGCGCTTGAAGCTAGGATCGAAAGGTTCCGCTATCTTGGCAATGAGATGCTGGACGCTGAAGGCATTCGCCTGCTTGATGGATGCCTCAATACTATCAAGATCTATACTGCTAACGAAAGATTTACCCGTGACTCGCTGTCTAAAACGGACCACGGCAAGATGGATTTGGACTCGCGGCTCCGCAATGGTGCCGATAATTTCATACACGACGCACTGCCTGCTCTTGAGCAATACGCCCGAAAAAAGCTTGGCTACTAGATCGCTATGTTGCATCGACTTGATTTTAGAGAGATGACTCCACCTCATGCCCGCACCTCTGCGAACTTGATGCGCAGGCAGCCCCAGCCCTGGAGGTTGGCGCGTGCATCGTCGAAGGTGTCGGCTACGGCGATCTTCCAACCTCGTGCACGTGCACGCGCGTGAAAGGCCTCTTGGTTCTCGTTGAGGGTCTTGCCCCGGCGCTTCAGCTCGAGGCCGTGGAATACGCCCTCAGGGGAGACGAGGATGAGGTCAGGCCAGCCGGGCTTGGTGCCCATCCGCTGCAGCTTCTCCGCCGTGCGCTTGGCGCGCAGCTCTCCGGCCGGAAAGTGAGTCCACTCCCAATCGATCCGGCACCAATCCGTCAGGAAGTCAGCCAGCGCACATTGCAGAGCGATCTCTTTCGGATCCGGCAGCTCAGCAGCCGTGACAAGCTCGCCCGTGAACAGCGGTAGCCGAGGCCGGGGGGCTCTCTTACGCGTACGCGTGCACGCACGAGGGGCTGACATCAGATCATCCCCAGCGCTTGCATGTACATCTCGAGGATGGCGTCCTCTTCCTGACGCTCGGCGAAATCCTTGCGACGGAGGGCCACAACCTTTCGCAGCACCTTCACGTCGAAGCCATTCATCTTGGCTTCCTTGTAGATGTCGGACTTGTCGCCGTTCAGGCCCTTGATCTCCTCTTCGATACGCTCAATGCGCTCGACAATGGCCTTGAGCTGATCGGCTGCGACGGACCCGGTGTTGAAGGCTTGATCGTCCATCAGGCAGCGCTCCCGCGGATCGGAGTGACAGTCGCGGGCTTCAGATCGTTGCGGAGCTCGGCCAGCTCCTTCTCCTCAGCGGCCGCTGCAGCATCGATGGCAGCCTTCTCGCGAGGATCGATACGGCCATCGGCCAGAGCGTCAGCAATGGTGGTGGAGAGCTTCGCCTGTGCTCGCGTCGTGTCGGCAAGGTGCCGGATCAAGCTGTCGCCGTCGGCTTCTGCAGCCTCACGCGGCACCAGCTTGAAGCCTGCCAGATCCGCAAGAACCTGCAGCGTCTCAGGAGTGCCGCCGCGGCGCACGATCTCCATGGTGATGTCGAGCAGGACATCAGCCGGCACATGCGTCGTGATGTTCTGTTCGGAGATGGACGAGTAGCGGGAGATAAGCGCCTGCCCTACTCGGCTCTTGCTGGCGGCGACAACCACGCCACCAAGGCGATCAACATCAGCGTCGAAGGCGGCTTTGATGGCTGTATAGGGGTTGCGGACGTTCATGGAATATTCGCCTATCGAATTGAGATGAGGCTGGCGCCCGGACCGGCGATAACGGTAGCCGTGGAAGCGGGGGCTGAAACGAAAGCGCGGGCGGCATGAGGGGCGGTTGAGCCGCCCGCGCTCTTCTCATCGGCAGCAGATACCAGGGAGGCGCCGATGGAAGGGGAATGGGGGATGAAGCCGTCATGGGTGAGGAACCAGAAGCGGCCCTTCGCGCAGAAGCGGAAGCGGGCGCGCGGCATCAGGCAGCCACCTGCTGAGACGGAGCTGGGCGCGGGACATCAGATGGCCATTCAGCGCCCTCCGGCCAGTGATCCGAAAGCCACTGGAATGCCTCCTGGAGCCGGCGAGACCCTATATCTCCGCCGTTTTTGAGCAGAAGGATCCGCTTCCCGTCATTGAAGAGAAGCGTCGATAACCTCGCAGCCGAGATCCGACGCGCTTCGCAGAAGGGGTCAAACAGGGTGAGCAAGTGATCTACGGTGAGCATGTAGCCACTATGCGGGAAATTAACCGCGCTTGTCAACGGTCTATTTCCCGCTCACCTATGGAGTTCGGCGCGGGTAGTATCCCGCGCATGGACAATCAGCAGATCAGAGAGCGCATCACCAAGCGACTTGAGGAGACCGGCAAGTCGGCTAGGGCAGCGTCACTCGACGCGGGGATGAGCGCGGACGCAATCCGAGACATATTTCGGAAGCAGGACAGCTCGCCCACTATTGAAACACTGCGGAAGCTCGCGATCGGACTGGAAACGACACCGGAATGGCTAATCTTCGGATCCGCTGGCCTTGGCGAGTTCGGGGGCGGCAGTTCGGCCGAGGCCACCCGCTCGAAGCGCGTCGAGCAAGAAGCTGAACCTGCGGAAGTTTCGCTCATCACCGAGAAGATGACCCCCGTCCCTATTGTCGGTGACGTAGAGGCTGGAGCTTTTAGGGAAGCCCCTGAGTTCGACTCTGACGACATCGAATATGTGATGGATTACCCCGACCGGGAGTACCCTCATGCCCGCCGGATCGGCTTCAGAGTGCGCGGCGACTCCATGAACGACCTGAAGCCCCGCTCCATGCTGGAAGGGGACAAGGTCATCGGCCTCGATTTCCACGACATCGAGGGGCAGATCGTCCTTCGTGAGGGCTTGGTTGTCGTGGTTGAGCAGACACGCGACGGTGGCCACACCCGCGAATGGTCGGTCAAGCAGCTGGAAGTCTACGAGGACCGATATGAGTTCTGCCCTCGCTCGACCAATAAGAAGCACAAGCCGATTGTCGTGCCTAACAAGGCATTTCGAGACCCGAGCGAGGATGACGGGCGGCAAGTCCGGATCTTGGCCTTGGTCCGCCGCGTAATCAGCGATGTGATCTACTAGCCCTCCCGTGCGGGCAGGCGTGAGCTATACCCTATTGCAAGTCCACTTGAACTAAAGGCTGTGTTCCTCAAAGACCACAGTCCCAAAATAGAATAATTCCCTTTAGAAATGATATTGCTTGCCGAAGCACCACTACCCTAACCTCCAGGTTGTGAACTACCGCGAAGGTTTTAAGGCCAACGCGGATATCATAACAGGGGGCAACTATGCGTATTTCTCTACTCGCAATCATAGCGGGCAGCCTTTCTTTAGGTGCCTGCGCCACGGTCACACGTGGCACAACTGAACAGATTACTTTCGATTCCCAGCCGCCGTCTGCCATGCGGACATCAACCGGGCTAACCTGCCCGACGACGCCCTGCACACTGCAGGTGGACCGGAAAGCCGAGTTCGTCGCGTCCTTTTCCAAGGAAGGCTACGAGAGCCAAGACGTCATGGTGCAGACGCGTGTTGCGGGCAGTGGCGCAGCAGGCTTCGCCGGCAATGTTCTGGTGGGCGGGATCGTTGGCATGGGCGTCGACGCAGCGACCGGGGCCACCCTTGAGCACTACCCGAACCCTGTGACTGTGAGTCTTGCGCCGCTGGCAGTCTCTCGGAAGTATCGGGCGAGAAAGCCTGCTCAGGTGCGCGGACCAGTCAAGGAAGTTGCACCGACCTCTTAATGCTTGAAGTGCAAAAAGCCCCGGCTTTTCGTTGGTGCTTTTGTTTGGCCAAGCTGAAACCGGCGATACGACAGCGCATTCTCCTGCTGAAGGCTGTCACGCATCCTGCCTTCGCGGAACGGGAGGCCTCCTCATCTACCTGGCAACGGCGGGTGAGGAGGCCTTTCTGTTAATCACGCGATGGAACATCGCCATGGCTCGCCAGGAAGACCGGCTCATCAAAGTCACCCATCTCCGGATCCCCAGTCTGGGAAAACACGAGTACCCCTGCCTTACTGTCGGCCATACGCTCTGCCCTGAGCAGCGCGGCATTCTCGCTAGGGGCCTGAATGGCCTGCTCTGCTTTCAGCCCTCCCCGCTTCCCTTTGATAAAGGGCTGCACGACGTAGAACGTCTTAGCTGTGGCTGACATGGTTTTGATCCTCTGATCGATCTGGGAAGAAGGTGACAAGGCGGTAGGTCGTGCTCTCGCAGTTCGGGCAAGGCCGCTCGATGCGCTCAGCGAACTCCAAGACGCGACGACTGACCTCCACTGCCGAAAGACGCTGCACTCCCATGCACGCCACTGGGTAGGTATCGGTAAGGCAGTTTGAGCACCGCATCCTTAGCTTATAGCGATGCTCCTTCGGCAGAGGACATTCAGGCGCGGGTGGAATGAAGTGAACCTGCAAGATTGCCCCTCCGTTTGGTTGTTCTTACTTTGTTCTCCAAAGAGGTAGGAGTCGAGTCTTCATATCTGTGGATAGCGGGGAGTATCAAAAAAACCGCCAGGGCTCGAAATACGCGGTACATTTCCCGCAAGACTGCTTGACGCGGTACATTTCCCTTACTAAGCTCTTCTCATCCACTCCCCCACTGGATGAGTCCCATGCCCCTCCTTCGATCCCTTCTCTCAGATGCGTGTGAGTTAGTCTGCCTCGGCGTGTTCGCTGCGGCTATCGCCCTCTGGTCGATCGGGGGCTGAGATGCGCCAGCGCACCATCAACTTCTCCGCCCTCATGCGCGACATGCGCAATCACCGCAGCCCTGAGAAGCGGCTGCAGGACGAGCTGGTCGAGGCCCTTCAGCGCACCACCAGCACGCTTGAGACGCTCTACGGGCTCAAGGGCATCGATGCTGGCCAGTCTACCGCCATCACAGGCGCCCGCACTGTTCTGGCCAAGGTGGAGGCTCGCAATGCTTAAGCGCTCCCGCATCCTCTCCGAGCAGCAGGTTGCCGACCTCCAGTCAGTTCGTGACCAGCTCATGAGCCGCAAGCTGGATCGCAGTCGCCGCGTTCTCGGCACTCGTGAGGAAGACGACGCTCTCGCGCAGATCGAGACCATCCTCATCAACCACCGCGCAGGCCTCGCCCGCATGGCAGGAGTGAGCATCCATGGGTAGCATCGTCTCCTTCCCGCGCCGCCTTCGTGTCGTCTGCACTGAGACCATGCAGATCCAGGCTGACGAAGTTCAGGCTCTTCTCAGCAAGACACTGAACGAATGCCCTGCCTGCACTGGCCGGGGCGCCTTCACCTTCAAGAACCCGGCAACCGGTCTTCTCGACTGTGGCCCCTGCCCTTGCGGTGGGACCGATGAAGATCGTGTCGACTTCGACTTCGGAGGTGCTGCGTGATGTCCTTCAGCAACTCCCGCTGCAAGGCCTTCTGCGAGAAGGTCGAGAACGCCCTCTGGATCTTCATTGGAACGGTGATCTTCGGGCTCTGGGCCTTCTCCATCTTCAAGTTCGTGGAGGTCCTATGAAGCGAGTCTCCCTCACTCCCAGCCATCGGGGGCCTGAGACAAAGCGTGCCGAGCGCAAGCGCGTCGAGATGATCGCAGAACTCTCCAAACATTGCGGATGGGCAAAGCCCGTCGTGAAGATCCCCAAGGACAAGCATCAATGAGCAAGCCATCGAACGCCGTCGCAGTCCAAGAGCCGGGCGCTCCTGTCCCTACTGTCTCGGAGAGCGCTGCCATCATTCAGGTGATCGAGCGTGCAGCTATGAACCCCGCCGTTGACATCGACAAGATGGAGCGGCTGCTTGAGATGCAAGAGCGCATCATGGAGCGGAATGCCAAGTCTGCTTACTCTGCCGACCTGGCCCGCATGCAGCCGGAACTGCCGGTTATCGCCGAGCGAGGCGGCATCAAGGATCGGAGCGGCAACGTCCAGAGCACCTATGCGCTCTGGGAAGACATCAACGACGCCATCAAGCCGGTTCTGTCCAAGCATGGCTTCGCTCTGAGCTTCCGCACCGGTCAGGACGACGGCCGTATCACCGTGACAGGCGTCCTCTCACATCGGGAGGGTCACAGCGAAGAGACGACCATGCACCTGCCGATCGACAGCAGCGGTAGCAAGAACTCAGTCCAGGCGGTCGGCTCGTCGATCTCTTACGGCAAGCGGTACACAGCCGGCGCCCTCCTCAACATCACCAGCCGCGGCGAGGATGACGATGGGAAAGCAGCGGGTGCGCCCCTCAGCATCTCCGAAGAGCAGGTTTTGGCTATTCGCGACCTGATCGAGGCAGTCGGGGCGAACGAGAAGAGGTTCCTCCAGTACCTGAAGGTCCAGAGCATCTCTGAAATCCCGGCCAAGGATTACCAGCGAGCCATCGACGCCCTCAATGCGAAGAAGGGCAAGCAATGAGCGAGATCGTTCAAGGATCTGACGAATGGCTGGCAGTCCGCGTTGGCAAGGTCACAGCCTCCCGCGTGGCAGATGTGGTCGCCAAGACCAAGACCGGCTATGGCGCCTCACGGGCCAACTATATGGCAGAACTGATCGCAGAGCGTCTCACTGGTGAGCCGGCCGAGCGCTTCACCAATTCGGCCATGAAATGGGGCACTGAGCAGGAGCCTGACGCCCGCGTGGCTTATGAGTTTCGCGTGGACGCGGAGGTCGTTCAGGTCGGCTTCGTGCCCCATCCCACTATCGCGATGACGGGCGCAAGTCCTGACGGCCTGGTTGGCGAGGAGGGACTTGTCGAGATCAAGTGTCCCAACACGGCGACCCATATCGACACGCTGCTCAGTCAGACTGTGCCGGGCAAGTACGTCACGCAGATGATGTGGCAGATGGCGTGCACCGGCCGCCAGTGGTGCGACTTCGTTTCATATGACCCGCGCATGCCCGAGCATATGCGCCTCTTCGTGAAGCGCGTTCACCGGGACGATGCCTTGATCGCAAGCCTTGAGGCAGATGTGGCCGGGTTCCTGGCCGAGCTCGCGCAGAAGGTTGTCGAACTGACTACCCTCTATGACCAAAGGGCGGCGGCATGACCTCGGCGCCAATCCTCTTCCAGTGGAATGGCGAGGCGATGGTTCCGCACCGTCGCTTCCAGGCGGAGTGTGACCGGGCCTTTGTGGTCGGGGAGAAATACCGCCTTGCTGAGTGGCACGACCGCTCTACCGCCACGCATAACCATGAGTTCGCCTTCGTGGCTGAGGCTTGGGCCCAGTTGCCTGACCACCTGGCCAGCCAGTTCCCGACACCGGAGCATCTGCGCAAGCGGGCGCTGATCGATGCTGGCTACTACCACGAGCAGGCGGTCGATGCGGGGAGCAATGCGGCTGCCGTCCGGGTCGCTCGCTTTATCGCTGCCATGGAAGAGTATTCGGTAGCCGTCGTGCAAGGCCCGCTCGTGGTCGTGCGGAAGCCCAAGAGCCAATCCCGCAGGGCCATGGGCAAAGAAGAGTTCCAGGCGAGCAAGCAGGCTGTGCTTGAGACGGTCTCGGCAGTGATCGGTGTCTCGCCTGAGACACTGACACGCAACGCATCGAGGGCAGCATGAGCGAGGATGTCGGATCCACCCCTCGCAAAGCCCTCACGCCCACCCAGCGCCTGAAGCTATTCGAGTCTTGGCACGGATGCTGCTGCATCTGCGAGCGCAAGATCCAAGCCGGGGAAGCCTGGATCGATGAGCATATCCGCCCGCTTGCCATGGGCGGAACGAACGAGCTCGACAATCGCGGGCCCGCCCACAAGGCCTGCGCCGATGCCAAGACGCATGGCAAAGACGGTGACCTGGCGCGGATCGCAAAGGCGAAACGGATCAAGATGCGCCACGTAGGCATCCGGAAGCCGAGCAAGTTCCCAACGAGCCGGGACAGCCGCTTTAAGCAGAAGATCAACGGGGATCTCGTAGACCGCCGAACGGGCGAAGTCATCCGGAGAGCCAAATGAGTTTCACCCCTTCCACTGTGCCGGCTGCGGCAGTCTCGTCTCGCGTTCCTGCGGTCGAGCACGGTGGTTCTACTCTTGAGGTGCGATCGTGAACAAGCGCCCACAACATGATCTTTTCCAGAACAGTCAGCGGCTCGTCTATGATGATGCCGTGGACCTGACGCTCCAGTCTCTACTGGCCTATGGTCCCCAGCATGATCATTGGGCCGTGGCATGGTCAGGCGGCAAGGACTCCTCGGCTACTCTGACGCTGATCGTCCACCTGATCGAGGTCGGACGCCTCCCTCGGCCCAAAACGCTATCAGTATTTTATGCGGACACGCGCCAGGAGCTGCCGCCGCTCGCAGCTGCTGCGACGGAGGTCATGGAAGGACTGAAGCGCCGGGGTAACTGGATCCGCACTGAGATCGTACGTGCTCCACTCGACAAGCGCTTTCTCGTCTACATCCTCGGTCGTGGTGTGCCGCCTCCGAACAACAACACGCTGAGGTGGTGCACTCGGCAGATCAAGGTCGATCCCATGGCGGCGGCTGTTGAGCGCCGGCTGGCTGAACTCGAGTTGCCAGAGAACGAAACTGTCCTGATGATCACAGGCGTGCGCCAGGGTGAAAGTGCCATCCGTGATCGCCGGATCGAGATGAGCTGCGGCAAAGATGGAGCCGAGTGCGGCCAGGGCTGGTATCAGAAGATCCTACCTGAGGCGAAGGGCATTCGCGGCCGCATCGCTACCCTGGCTCCGCTGCTGCACTGGCGGGTGTGCAACGTCTGGGACTGGCTGAAAATCTATGCGCCCTCCGAGGACTACGGGGGCTGGGCCACCCGCGTGATTGCTGACGCCTATGGCGGAGACGAGGCCGAGGAGATCAACGCCCGCACGGGCTGCATCGGATGCCCACTGGCGAGCCAGGAGAAGGCACTGGAGACAATCCTGCTCAACCCAGATTGGGCTTATCTATCGCCCCTTCTTGGTCTGAAGCCGCTTTACCGGGAGCTGCGTGAGCCGCGTCACCGCCTGCGCAAGGCTGGTGTCGAAGTGCTGAAGGATGGCTCGATCGGCAAGAACCCTCAGCGGATGGGACCTCTGACATTTGAAGCGCGGTTGATGGGCCTGAGCCGTGTGTTGGAGATCCAGGCTGCTTGCAATGAGGCGGCTGAGCGGCTCGGCCGACCACGCATCGACATCCTCAATGCAGAAGAGGAGGCGCGCATTCGCGAGCTGATTGACCTCGGCACTTGGCCGGACGGTTGGGACGGCGACGAGCCAACGGCGGATATTCCTCTCAATCTCATCTTCCCGGACGGATCGGTTCAACCCTTGTTGGTTTAAACCTCTGAAGCTTAACAAACTGAGCGCTCATAACGAAATAGTCGGCGCTTTCCCTACGGTCATGGATGATTGAGGAAGTTATGGGACAGGCACAGGTAAAGCCCCCATCCAAACGCCTACTAACCAGAGCCGAAGCCGCTGCCTATTGCGGGCTGGGCTCCTCGCCTCCCCCGGTAAAGCCAAAGCGCATCAGGCCCGGCAAGCAAGGTCTCCGATACGACGTGCGCGATCTGGACGAGTGGATCGACAGGCTCGACAGCGGCGACCATGATTCCAGTGGCAAGAACTGGCTGGATGAGCTCGACAATGAAGCGACCTAAGGTTCCCGGCGTTAAGTGCTACGTGTCGAACGGCATCGCTTATGCCTATGACAGAAAGACTGGCACCCGGTTAACGCCGCCGCATGCGCTCTACTCGCGGGAATGGTTTGAGGCGCTCGACGCCGCCCGAGCCAAGGCAAAGCCGGTGGAAGAAAAGGGCGGGACGTGGGGCGCTGCTGTAGCTGCCTACCGATCCAGCCCGAGGTTCCTGGATCTCGCTCCCCGCACTAGGGAAGACTATCAGGCGGTCCTGGACTGGACGAAGCCTCTCCATGCGATGCCGCTGACACAGTGGACGCGCGGGTTCGTGGCGGGGCTGCGGGATAAGGCCAAGCTGAAAAAGGGGCGCCGGTTTGCCAACTATGTGCTGAGTGTGGTGTCGGTGGTCTTCGCGGTCGCACTCGAGCGAGAGTTGGCTGACACAAACCCGGTTCGCGAGGTCAAGAAGATCCGCAAGCCTAAGGGTGAGCCTCGCGCCAACCGGCCATGGGCTCCCGAGGAATGGGACGTGGTTAGGGCGGCCTGCCCTCCTCATATCCTGGCGCCGGTGCTCTTGGGTGGCATTCTCGGCTATCGGCAGGGGGAAATACTCTCGGCCCCTCGCAGTTCTTTCAACCGGAAGACTGGCCAGCTCAGCCGCATCTCAGCCAAGAGCGGGAAGAAAGTGGTGGTGCAGGCGCCCGAGGCGATTGTTGAGGCTTTGGATGCCCTGCCGAAGCACACAGCAACGACGCTCTTCGTTAACACGCGTGGCCTGCCCTGGACCGAGGACGGCTTCCGCTCCTCGTTCTTCAAGATCATCCGCAAGCTGGAAGAAGCCGGCAAGGTCGCGGACGGACTAACCTTTCACGGGCTCCGGCACACGGCCGCGACCCGGATGCGTCAGCTTGGCTTCGACACCCGGACGATTGCCGACATGTTGGGTCAGGAGACTGAGGGCATGGCAGGTCATTATTCCCGCGAGGCAGACCTTGAGCCGAAGCTGCGCGGGGTCGTCAAAAAGCTTGATCAACACGCCCGAAGGAAAGCGCAAGAAGCTTAGACAAGAGGGCGAATTTCTCAATGCTTCAGGGTAGACTTAGACAGAGTTCAGGAGGTCAAATGATTGAAACCAAAAGGATAAAACCGGACTCTGACTCCGTTAGTCTTGGTTCGAATCCAGGTCCCCCAGCCACTCCGCTCTTCAGGCGTCTAGCGCCGTACCCTCTCGTGCAGGTTCGAACCCACCCTTGAATGCATGGCCGCGACACCGCTGCTGTTTCCGACGGGATGGCCGGGGCCAGTCGGAAAGGCACCACTGCCGAGCTTGGCGGGAACGTGGCGTCCGGGACCTGCCTAATTGACGTGCACAGGTTCGAAGGTGCTTTTCAGCGGATGCGGGTTCCAGTCCCCGTTCGAGGCCGGCGTCCCCTGTGACCGGCCCGACCACCGCCGCTCGAACGCCTTGGCGGCTTCCTGATCCTTGAACCCCATCAGGCCAAAGCCGGTACGGATCTGAAAAAAGTCGTAGGGGGCACCCTCGCTCTCGAGCCAGCGCACGACCTGGAGGTTGAGCGATCTCTTGCTCCCGTTCCAGACATCCCAGTCGTTGACCAGGAAAACGAAGGGCCAGAGCCTGGCGTAAGCCTCGACTTCGTAGCGTGTCGCCGAGGCCAGTTCCTCATCGCGTGTGGAAGCCGCGATAGCCTCTTTGATCTTCTCCAACTCCATCACTGCCTCACCTGACGTTCGTGACATACGGTGGTGCGGTCGGACCGGATCTCGGCGCCGCATAGCCACCGCTATACCTCACATTAGGTAAACGATAGGTCATTTGGGCAGTTCCAAAGGTATGCCGCTTGAAAGGCAAGGAGCCTGCGTTACCCGCAAGATGCGCCGGCCCTCGTGGTCTAGGTTGATAAACTGTCAGCACCTTGGCTGAGGAATGGCGGATCCAAGGCGAGACCCGCATCATGCCGCCTGACCGCGCCCTGAGCTCTCAGCGCAGCGCATATTGCCCCTCCCGCCGGTTCGGAGCGCGGGAACTCAGCCCTTAGTCTTAAACGGAACGAGGTTGACACCGGCTCGGCCTGCCACACGTAAGCAACCCATGTTAATCTCACCGAGAGCTGGGTTCTGATGAGGCGAGTGCTGGGCCGCAGGGCGGTGCCCAATGATCCCATCGACAGAGGCCTCATGGCGACGGCTCTCGTGGCTGCGCTGACCGCGTTCCTCATCTGCTGCCAGCTCCCCTGAAGCCGGACTGCGCCGGGCGCAGCGCGAGGCTCCACCTATTCCCGCCGGGCTGATGACGCAAAAGTAGATACCCTTTTGCCCTGCCCCCTCCGATGCGACGCTCAAGGCCTGAAGCGGTTATCGTTCATGAAGTGAGCCGATACTCACAACGTGAGCACCGATATGCGTTTTTCGACTTTGTGTGTCTTTGCTGCAGCCACCCTGATCTCCGCGAGCGCTTTCGCTCAGGGGGGAGGTTGGGCCTCTACCCCGGAAGGGAAAGCACGCTGGGATGCGTGCTACAAGGAGACCCGGCTGATCCACCGAACCCGCAACCGGACTCCCCTCGATTACCGGGAGATCATCAAGGAAGCGCGCCGGGACCATATGCGCGTGTGCATGACGAGGGCAAAGCCTCCTGCCCCGGTGCGGGTTGCGGTGCCTACCGACAGGTTCCCGGAGACCGCTCTGTCAGGTTGGGCCAGCAACAACTGATCGCGCTGAGACTTCGAAGGCCCTGAGCGGTGGCTCAGGGCCTCGACCCATCGGCGTGTCCGATGCCCCCTGTCCCCATCCGGCGACTGCGCCAGGGAATTGGCTCGGGCCTCACGACAAACCACCGGTTGCGTTCAACGCTTCACGGCCTTGATGTCGGAACATGGAATGATCAGCACCGGGCGAAGATCCTCGCCCACGATTTCAATGAAAATTTCGTCGCTGTAGTTCGGCGGCATCGCGGCCCAGTTCCGCAGGAGAGCCTGGAGCACCTTCAGGGCTTCAGACTGGGCAGCTGCGATATCCGGCAGGTCTACGCCGCTCGGATCCTCATCGGTGCCGAAGTGACTTCTGATGTCGATATAATAGCGGGGCAAATCGAACCCCCAGCAACGCTGGACCTGAGGGGACGTCCCTCATTATATGTCCTCATGTTAAACGACAGCGTGCATCGCTGAAATTCACTCTGAATCGCCCCCACTCTTTCGAGCGAACCCGCTCTCCGGAGGGATGTGGCCCAACTTTCCGGATTTGAGCGGATCAGATGCCGGCGCTCGATGTTATCGATTGAGAGAAGCGCCTCAGGAGTTTCGATGCTTTTACCTTGGATGAAGCTTGCCACCGACACCACGATGCTGGCCTTCGAAGCCCAGACTGTGATCTGGACCCGCCTGTCACAGGCCGCGATGGGCCGCGGGTCGCCCACCGAGAACCTGCTCATGGTGACGGAGAAGATCACGGCCTTCGCCGAGGCGGCAGCCGTGCTTGCCGCCGGCGGCTCCGCTCACAAGATCGTCAAGGGATATCGCAAGAAGGTCCGCGCCAACGCGAAGCGTCTGGGGCGGTAGAGGCAGCGCTGCGCATCGTCAGCGCGGGACGACCGTATCCGGATTGGAGGGGATCTGCTTGACCGTCTCCTTGCTGGCAGCCCGGCCGGGCGCATTCTCCGGATCGGAGTGCGTTTCGCGAAGCGCGAAGAAGACGACGACAACGGCAACGGCTACAAGCGCGAGCGCCGTCCAGCTTCGGGTATTCATGATGAGCTCTCCTTCAGGATCATGTCAGAGGGCTGAACTCGGGCGCTATCGGCTGGTTCCTCCTGCCACGCATCCCATCATCGAGATGCCCGCACGATCCGTTCCAGCTTCGGCGACGAAGGTGAGCATTCCCTCTAGAGGCGCTCCGACGGGCCGTCTAAAAGCCTCCTGAAACAGACAGGTGCGACACTTTGCGCTGCAAAGATGGAAGCATCGACTTCTGAAGCGTAGCTTTGAGATGCAAAGTTCATGGTCCGGGTGCCTATGGGACAAGAATCCGTGTGTTTGAAGGGCTCAAGACCTGCCCCTGAAGACTGTTGAGACGAATGGATAAGCTTGCTGCGTGAGTTTTTCATACCGAAGTATGAGCTTGGCCGGCGCAGTCTACGTAATTTCCACTATTCCATTCGACACCCAAATCAGCTTATTGATTTTCTCATTGAAGCAGAAAGATTATACCAACGTTCACCAAATATATACTTTCTAAGATTTTCGTGTCGGTGGGGGCAGACACGGCAGAAGCCGCGAACCAGCAGTTTAAGCTGGGCGCGGCTTTTCTTTTTTGCTGATAACGAACAAATCGAAAGCACTTCCTAGAAGAAGCGAGCCAATGCTGTCTCGAGACGCTGCCATTCCATTTCAGTGCCGGGCAGTCCGAACCTCAACAGGCGCGGACTATACTGAAACCGCCTGACCCAGATGCCATGCTCCCCTAAAACCTGGAAGAGTTCAGGGGCCCGTGGGCTCTCCAGCAGGCGATAGAGGATCGTGCCACGCAACGGCGCGTCAGCAACGGACCGCAGAAGATCATCCAGGCGGCTTGCGTCGGCGGCGCGGGCGGACCGTGCCGCTTCCAGCCACTCCCGGTCGCGCAGAGCCTTGCGGCCCGTCTCCATCGCAGGTCCCGACACGGCCCAGGGACCGAGCGCCGACCTCAAGCGCGTGGCGACCGGCTCCGGCGCCAGGGCAAAGCCGGTCCTCAACCCCGCCAGGCCGTAGGTCTTGCCGAAGGAACGCAGGACGACCGCGTTGGACGGAAGCACAGGCACGAGGCTCTCGCCGGGCTCGAAATCGGCAAAAGCCTCGTCCACCACGAGCCAGCCGCCGCGCGATCGAAGATCCTCGGCGAGGCGCAGCAGGGTCTCGCGCTTGAGGAGCCTGCCGTCGGGATTGTTGGGATTGACGACTACAAGAACGTCCGTGCCGTCGAGCCTATCCACGGTCGCGACGTCGGCGACATCGTGCCCGGCCTTGCGCCATGAATGGGCATGCTCCGCGTAAGTCGGCCCGAGAACCGCCACGCGGGAGCGCGGCCGCAGATGGGGGAGAAGGCTGATCAGAACCTGCGTTCCCGGCGCGGCAACCACCATCGCGGGATCGGTCGCTCCATAGGCCTCGGCAGCGGCCGCTTCCAGATCCCGGTGCTCGGCAGGCAATGGGAGCCGCTCGAACAGGGAGGCTGGCAAGGGGGGCACCGGATAGGCTATGGGGTTGATCCCCGTCGACAGGTCGATCCACGGCTCGGGCGCCCGCGGAAACAGCCGCCGGGCCTCGTCCAGATCGCCCCCGTGCCAGATCCGCGCCTCACTCATCCCGTTCACCCATGGCCCTCTCCGACAGCCTGCTGATCCTGAGCCTCGCCCTCGCAATCGAGGCCGCCGTCGGCTATCCCAACCGCCTTTACACGGCGATAGGCCATCCCGTCACCTGGATCGGACGGCTGATCAAGATGCTGGACGGACGGCTGAACCGGGAGGACTCGTCCTTCGGCTGGCGACGCGCGGCTGGAATCCTGGCCCTGCTGGTCCTTCTTACCGTGACGGGACTAGTGACTTGGGCGACGACTGCACTCCTCCAGCCGCTTGGTCTCGTCGGCATTCTCCTCCTGGCGATCCTCGCCAGCAGCCTCATCGCCCAGCGGAGCCTCCACGAGCATGTGGCGGCCGTGTCGAAGGGGCTGCGCGAGGGCGGGATCGAAGGCGGACGCCAAGCCGTTTCGATGATCGTCGGGCGCAACCCGCAGAGCCTGGATGAGGCCGGCGTTTCCCGCGCGGCCATCGAGAGCCTTGCGGAGAACTTTTCGGACGGCATCGTGGCGCCCGCGTTTTGGCTCGGCCTCGGCGGCCTCCCCGGCGCGGCGCTCTACAAGGCAGCCAACACGGCCGACAGCATGATCGGCCACCGCACACCACGGCACGCGGCCTTCGGCTGGGCGGCGGCGCGGTTCGACGATCTCGTGAACCTGCCCGCCTCACGCCTGACGGCGTTGCTCATCATCGTGGCGGCCGCGCTGCACCGGGGAGCCTCGGCGCCGGGTGCGTGGCAGGCCGTCCGGCGCGACGCCTCGCATCACCGCTCGCCCAATGCCGGCTGGCCCGAGGCCGCGATGGCAGGAGCGCTGGGCCTGCGGCTTGCGGGACCGCGCGTCTATGGCGACGTGCGCGTCGAGGACCGCTGGATGGGTGATGGGCGCGCGGAGGCAACGGCCGACGACATCGATCTGGCGCTGAAGCTCTATCGCACGGCCTGTGCGCTGCTCTTCAGCCTCTCTGCGGGATTGGCGCTGCTGGCGTGGTTCATCGTGCGCTGATCGCGAAGAGCCTCTCGCAATCGAGATGCGCCTCGAGATGATCGGCGAAGCGATTCAAGATGTCGTCGACAAGCGCCTCGTAGGCGAGATCGCTTGTCTCGGCCCCCAACAACTTGAGCCAACGCGCCCGCTGACGGTCGTCCGCGAAAAGGCCGTGCACATAAGTGCCCACCACGCAGCCGTCGGCCGAGACGGCTCCATCCGCGTGTCCATTCGCCAGCTGCGCGAAGGGCTGCCGCGATGCGTCGGGTCCTGATGTCTCGCCGATATGCATCTCGTAGCCGGAGAACGGCGTGCCGTCGGGAATCGTCGTGCCTGTCACGGCCTCCAGCCGCTTTTCTGCTGTCAGCGTGGTCGCGACGTCGAGAAGCCCCAAGCCCTCGACGGAGCGGCCCGCCTCGCCTTCGATGCCGAATGGGTCCTCAATTCGCTGCCCCAGCATCTGGTAGCCGCCGCACAGGCCGAGCACTCGTCCACCCCGGCGCACATGCGCCTTGAGGTCGATGTCCCAGCCCTGCTGGCGAATGAAGAGAAGGTCGTCGATGGTGGTCTTCGAGCCCGGCAGCAGCACAAGCGCCGCTTCCACCGGCAGAGGCTGTCCGGCCTCGACCAGAACCACCTCCACGCCCGGTTCCTCGCGCAGGGGATCGAGGTCATCGAAGTTGGAGATCCAGGGCGTCACCGGCACGGCGATCACGACCGAGCCCTTGCGCCCCTCACGCCGCAATCCCAGGCCGTCCTCCGCCGGAAGGCGGGCGGCGTCAGAAAAATGCGGCACGAGGCCCAAGGCCGGCCAGCCGGTACGCTCGACCACAAACTGCATGCCGCTGTCGAACAGGGCCGGATCGCCCCGGAAGCGGTTGACGATGAAGCCGCGGATCATCGCGGCATCGGCCTCATCGAGCACTGCCTTGGTGCCGACGAGGCTGGCGATGACGCCACCGCGGTCGATATCGCCCACCAGAACCACGGGCACATCGGCCGCGCGGGCAAAGCCCATATTGGCGATGTCGCCGGCGCGGAGATTCACTTCAGACGCCGAGCCCGCCCCCTCCACGAGCATGAGGTCGGCCTCCTGCGAGAGCCGCCCGAAGCTGTCGAGCACCGCCTCCATGAGGCGCGGCTTCCAGGACTGGTACTCCCGCGCCTTCGCGGTTCCGACCACGCGCCCCTGCACCACCACCTGCGAGCCGATCTCGCTCTGAGGCTTCAGGAGCACCGGGTTCATATGCACGCTGGGAGCGACACCTGCCGCGCGCGCCTGCAGCGCCTGGGCGCGGCCGATCTCGCCGCCATCGGCGGTGACGGCCGCATTATTGGACATGTTCTGAGGCTTGAAGGGGCGGACCCTCAAACCCTTGCGCGCAAAGACCCGGCACAGGCCGGCCACCAGGAGCGACTTGCCCACGTTGGAGCCGGTGCCCTGCACCATGAGCGCGCGCATTTAGAACTCCACGCCTTCCTGCGCCTTCACGCCGGCGGCGAAATGGTGCTTCACCAGGGTCATCTCGGTCACGAGATCGGCGGCCTCGATCAGTTCCGGCTTGGCGTTGCGCCCGGTGACCACGATGTGGAGATCGGGCCGGCGCTGCCGCAGGGTTTCGACAACCTCGGCCAAGTCCAGGTACTCGTAGCGCAGCGCGATGTTGAGCTCGTCCAGGACGAGAAGGCGGATGTCCTCGCGGGCCATCAGCTCCTTCACCTTCGCCCAGGCGCGCTCCGCCGCCGCCACGTCGCGGGTGCGGTCCTGCGTCTCCCATGTGAAGCCCTCGCCCATGGTGTGCCACTCGACTTGATCGCTGAACCGGTCGAGGGCCATGCGCTCGCCGGTCTCCCAGGCACCCTTGATGAACTGCACCACGCCGACCTGGAAGCCGCGCCCGAGGGCTCGCAGCATGAGGCCGAAGGCCGCCGTCGACTTGCCCTTGCCGGGGCCCGTATGGACGATGAGGAGCCCCTTTTCGACCGTCTTCGAGGCGACCTCCCGGTCCTGCACTTCCTTGCGCTTGATCATCTTGGCGCGGTGGCGCGCCTCTTCGTCCTGGGACATCCCGGCCTGCTTTCCTGTGGAAGGGCCGCACCATGAACAGGCTCAAGCCCGATTTCAAGGCCGGTCATTCCGGATGCCCAGGCTTGAAACATCCCCCCTGGCCGGATAAGCATGAAACCGACGGTGCCCCGGCAACGGGGTGAAAAGGGAATGCGGTGAGACACCGCGGCTGCCCCCGCAACTGTAAGCGGCGAGCCTACGCTCCAAATGCCACTGGGATCCAACCCCGGGAAGGCGGCAGCGAAAAGCATCGACCCGCGAGCCAGGAGACCTGCCGTCAGCCTTTGCTTCTATCGGGTCTGCTGGACGGGGTGTGCCGGCGGTGACCGTAGTCGAGTGACCCTCCGTCATTCGGTTCCGTCCGTGGAAGCTCAACAGACTCAGAAAACCCCGAGTCTCCCGACGGAGAGAACGATGACGATTCTGCCCAAGACCCGCCTCCTGGCCCTGACGCTCGCCGGCCTTGCCGCCGCGACGCCCGCCCTCGCCCACCACCCCATGGGCGGCATGATTCCGGCCACCTTCACGCAGGGCCTGCTCTCGGGCCTCGGCCATCCGGTCATCGGTCTCGATCACCTCGCCGCCCTCGTGGGCGTAGGCCTCGTCGCCTCGCGCTTCGCCCGTGGACTCACCCTTCCGGCCTTCTGGATGGCCGCCATGGCGGCCGGCATCGGCCTGCACCTGATGAGCGCCAGCCTGCCCTACGCTGAGGTCCTCGTGGCGCTGAGCGTCGTGGCCATCGGCCTTGCGGCGACCATCCGCACCACCCTGCCCTATGCGTTGATTGCGGTTCTGTTCGCCGCCGGCGGCGCCGTGCACGGCTATGCGCTCGGCGAATCCATCATCGGCGCGGAATCCACCCCGCTCGCCGCCTATCTCGTCGGCCTCGTGGCGGTTCAGACTGCGCTCACCACCGGCGTGGCTTTCGCCGCCCGCTCGCTCATGAACGGCGCGCTCGCCGCTCCCGCCCTGCGGCTCGCAGGCGTTGCGGTTGCCGTCACGGGCGTCGCAGCCCTGGCCCTGCCGGCCTTCGCCTGAGCGGATCGGCTATAGATCGATGACCTCATCTCCTGAGGAGATCTGCCTGCACGTCTGCGTCACCTGCCGTCAGGCGGGTGGCCCGGACGACAAGGCGCTCCGGCCCGGTGCGATCCTTCACCGGGCTCTCATCGAAGCGCTCGCCCAGCCCGACGCACCGAAGGTGCGTGTGG
>NZ_JPUG01000063.1 GCF_000739015.1 Microvirga sp. BSC39 | reverse complement strand
GCCAGGCTTGGTTTGGGCGCCAGGACAAGATGGGGTTCTATTACCGGTCCTTCCTCAAGAACAGCGGCTTCCCCCAGGACCAGTTCGACGGCCGCCCGGTGATCGGCATCTGCAACACCTGGTCCGAGCTCACCCCCTGCAACGCCCATTTCCGCACCATTGCCGAGCATGTGAAGTATGGCGTGCTCGATGCCGGCGGCTTCCCGCTCGAGTTTCCCGTCTCCTCGCTCGGCGAGGTGACCATGCGCCCCACCGCCATGCTGTTTCGCAACCTCGCCGCCATGGACGTGGAGGAGGCGATCCGCGCCCATCCGCTCGATGGCGTCGTGCTGCTCATGGGTTGCGACAAGACCACCCCTGCCCTGCTCATGGGTGCAGCTTCCGCCGACCTGCCCACCATCGGGGTCTCGGGCGGCCCGCAGCTGCGCGGCGTCTATCGCGGCAAGATCATCGGCTCGGGCACCAACATCATCTCCATGAGCGAGCAGCTGCGCGCCGGGGAGGTCACGCTGGAGGAGTTCCATGAGGCGGAGGGCGGCATGAACCGCTCGGCCGGCCACTGCATGACCATGGGCACCGGCTCCACCATGGCGTCCATGGTCGAGGCGCTCGGGGTCGGCCTGCCGGAGAATGCCGCCATTCCCGCGTCCGATGCGCGGCGCAACCAGCTTGCCCGCATGGCCGGACGCCGCATCGTCGAGATGGTGCACGAGGATCTCGTGCTCTCGAAGGTCATGACCCGCCAAGCTTTCGAGAACGCCATACGCACGCTCGCAGCCGTCGGCGGCTCGACCAACGCCGTGGTGCATCTGCTGGCGATTGCCGGGCGGGTCGGCATCGATCTCACCCTCGACGACTTCGATCGGCTCGGGCGCGACATCCATTGCCTCGTCGATCTCATGCCGTCGGGCCGCTTCCTGATGGAAGACTTCTACTATGCCGGCGGCCTGCCGGTGGTTCTGCGCACGCTGGGCGAACGCGGGCTGCTGCACAAGGACGCGCCGACCGTCAACGGCAAGACGATCTGGGACAACGTCAAGGACGCCCCCTGCTGGAACCGGGAGGTGATCACCTCCTTCGAGGAGCCGTTCAAGCCGGAGGCCGGCATTGCCATTCTCAAAGGAAATCTCGCACCCAACGGCGCCGTCATCAAGCCGTCGGCGGCTTCGCCCGAACTGATGCGGCACACCGGCCGCGCAGTCGTGTTCGAGACGATCGAGGACCTGCATCACCGCATCGATGACGAGGATCTCGACATCGACGAGACCTGCATCATGGTGCTCAAGAATTGCGGTCCGAAAGGGTACCCGGGCATGGCCGAGGTCGGCAACATGCCCCTGCCGCAGAAGCTGCTGAGAAAGGGCGTCCGCGATATGATCCGCATCTCGGATGCGCGCATGTCGGGCACCGCCTATGGAACCGTGGTGCTGCACGTGGCGCCAGAAGCCGCTGCCGGCGGACCGTTGGCGCTGGTCGAGAGCGGCGATCTGATCACCCTTGATGTGGTGGCCCGCAGCCTGCATCTTCATGTGGAGGCGCAGGAGATGGAGCGCAGGCGCGCTGCGTGGGTTCCGCCGGAGCCCCATGCGACACGCGGCTGGGCCAAGCTCTATGTCGAACATGTTCTGCAGGCTGATAAAGGTGTCGATCTGGACTTTCTTGTGGGCCGCACCGGCTCGCCTGTTCCGCGCGACAACCACTAGGCAACGAGAATCAACATCATGAAGGAAGAGATCATGTCCGCAACCGGCAGGAGCTCCACCCGCCCCTATCGTGGCGTGTTCCCGGTGGCGCCAACCATCTTCGACGACGGCGGCCGCCTTGACTTGGAAGGTCAGAAGCGCGCCATCGATTTCATGATCGATGCGGGCTCCGACGGCCTCTGCATCCTGGCGAATTTCTCCGAGCAGTTCCTGCTGCGCGACGAGGAGCGCGAAGCCGTGATGACGACCGTGCTCGAGCACATCGCGGGCCGCGTACCGGTGATCGTCACCACCAGCCACTTCTCGACCGAGATCTGCGCCGAGCGCAGCCGGAGGGCGCAGGATGCAGGTGCGGCGATGGTCATGATCATGCCGCCCTTCTTCGGGGCCACCCTGCGGGTGTCGGAGCCTGGCATCTACGAGTTCTTCCGCCGAGTCTCGGACGCGATCAGCATCCCGATCATGATCCAGGATGCGCCCATGGCCGGCACGTCCATGTCGGCACCGTTCCTCGCGCGCATGGCGCAGGAGATCGCCAATGTGTCCTACTTCAAGATCGAGGTGGCCGGCACCGCCGGGAAGCTGCGCGATCTGATCGCACTCGGAGGCGACGCCATCGAGGGGCCGTGGGATGGCGAAGAGGCCATCACGCTGATGGCCGACCTCGATGCGGGCGCCACGGGTGCCATGACCGGCGGCGCCTATCCGGACGGCATCCGCCAGATCATCGACCCTTACTTTGCCGGCGACCGCGAGGGGGCAGCCGCAGCCTACGAACGCTGGCTGCCGCTGATCAACTATGAGAACCGGCAATGCGGGCTTTCGGCCGCCAAGGTGTTGATGAAGGAAGGCGGCGTGATCCGCTCGGAGGCGGTGCGCCACCCGCTGCAACAGCTGCACCCGGAGACCAGAAGGGGCCTCATCGAGATCGCTAAACGTTTGGATCTGATGGTCCTCCGCTGGGGGAAGTAGATGGAATGGCATGAAGGCGTCTAAGTTCACCCAGCACTACGACCACGTCATCCGACGATTAGGGCCTTCTCGACCAGGAACCGAGTCGTGGCAATCCAGATGGAAGTCTCCTTTTGGCACATCCCGGAAGTAGACTGAATGTCTGTTCAAGGCAGGAACACCGGACGTTCCTGCCGGGTAGCAGATTTCCTAGTTTGACCCCGTCCGGACTTTAGCCGCACTACGAGAGCCGCTGATCACTCACTTCTGGTCCAAGCGCAATTGCACGACCCGGAGGTTGTTGGTGGTCCCAGCCGTTCCGAAGGGCACACCGGCCACAACGACAATGAAGTCGGGGGATTGGGCCAAGCCCTGCGACCGTGCATGTGCTTCGGCCTGTTCCACCATCTCCTCATACGTGCGGATGTCCTGCGAGTGGACGCTGTGGGCACCCCAGAGAAGGCACAGCCGCCGTGCCACGTTCTCGTCCGGAGTAACCGCCAGAACCGCCACATCGGGACGGGTCCGGGCGATGCGGCTCGCAGTGGTGCCGCTCGAGGTGTACGCGACGATGCAGGGAGCATGAATCGCTTGCGCGAGATCGGCCGCGGCGCTGGCAACAGCATGGGGTGGGCTCTCCTCGATCTCCGGTCGGAGAGCCGTGACGATGGACCGATAGGCCTTGTCCTGCTCGGTCTTGCTGATGATGCGGTCCATCATGGCGACCGCCTCGACGGGGTACTGGCCCGCGGCGGACTCGGCCGACAGCATCACGGCATCGGCCCCATCATAGATGGCCGTCGCCACGTCGGAAGCCTCGGCCCGGGTCGGCGTCGGAGCGCCAACCATGGAGTCGAGCATCTGGGTTGCGATGATCACGGGCTTCACCGCCAGACGGCACAGGCGCACCAGCTCCTTCTGGCGACCGGGCACTTCCTCCGGCGGGATCTCAACCCCAAGGTCGCCGCGGGCGACCATGACCGCGTCGGACAGGTGGACGATGTCCTCGATGTGGTCAAGCGCCGAGGGTTTCTCGATCTTTGCCAAGAGGCCGGCCCGCTCGCCGATCATTGCTCGGGCCTCGATCATGTCGGATGGCCGTTGGACGAACGACAGGGCAACCCAATCGACGCCGAGCTCAAGGCCGAAGGCGAGATCGTCACGATCCTTTGCCGTGATGGGTGACAGGTCCAGCATGGTTCCCGGCAGGTTGACGCCCTTGCGGTTGCTGATCCTTCCACCCGTCACGACCCTGGCCTCGATGGAGCCAGTGCCGAAACCCGTCGCCCTGACGCGAATTCGGCCATCGTCGATGAGCAGGTCCTGCCCCGGCAGGATCGCCTCGAAGATCTCCGGATGCGGCAGAGGGATCGAGGTTCTGTCGCCGTCCTTGCCCTCAAGGACGAACCGGATCGTCTCGCCCTCGGACAGGGCCAACGCTCCGTCCTTGAGCGTACCGATCCTGATCTTCGGTCCTTGCAGGTCCTGGAGGATGCCGATGGGCCGTCTGACGTCCTTCTCGAGCGCGCGGATGGCGGCGTGGACGGCGGCATGGTCCTCATGGGTGCCGTGGCTGAAGTTCAGCCGGAAGGTGTCGACCCCAGCGAGGAAAAGCTCCCGCAGCTTGTCCGGCGAGGCGCTCGCCGGACCAACGGTGGCGACGATCTTGGCATGGCGTTGACGGCGCATGGTTCGCTTGACCTTCCTGGCGGACCTGTCAGAGGAGGCCAATGGAGATGGCCGGCACGAGAGCGATCGCCACGAGCCCGAGGACGAGCGCACCCAAGTAGAACCATACCGTCTTCATCGCCGCGTCGGGATCGACCTTGCCGATCGAGCAGGCGATGTAGTGGCCGATGCCTACGGGAGGCGCGAACAATCCGATGTTCATGGCGACCACCACGACCATCGCATAGTGAACGCTGTGAATGCCCAGATCCTTCGCGATCGGGAACATCAGCGGAGCCAGCAGCACGATCGCCGGTAGACCCTCGAGCAGGCAGCCGAGCACGAGGAAGGTCACGATCGTGACTACCATGAAGACGATCCAGCCCCCAGGGAGGCCTTTCATCACCTCTGCGAGATACATGGCGAAGCCGGTCTGCGTCAGCGCCCATGCGGCGGCCGAGGCCGTCCCGAGGATGAGCAGGATCGCGCCTGTCATGGCCGCGGTCTCGATGAGCATGCGGTACATGTCGCGGATCCTGATCCCGCCGTAGAGCAGCATCCCGGCGATTCCCGCGTAGAGCACCGCGATGGTGGAGACCTCGGTGGCCGTCGCAACGCCTTCGGTCACCGCGCCACGCACGAGGAAGGGCAGGACGAGAGCGGGCGCGGCGAACACCAGTGCCTTGCCGATGAGCTTCATCGGCGCGCGGCGGACACCTTGGAGGTTTTCGGACCGGGCCTTCCAGCGCGCCGCGACCGCAAGGATGATCAGCAGGAACAGCGCCACGATGAAGCCGCTGGCGAACAAGGCCGCGATGGAGATGCCGGCAACGGAGCCGATCACGATCAGGACGATGCTAGGCGGGACGGTGTCCGCCATGATGGCGCCCGTACCCAGAAGCGCCACCATCTCCTCCGGCTTGTTGCCACGCCGCTTCATCTCGGGAAACAGTGCCGGGGCGACCGTCGCCATGTCGGACACCTTCGAGCCCGAGATGCCCGATACCAGATAGAGCGATCCGAGCATCACGTAGGACATGCCGGCGCGCACATGGCCCAGCAGGGAGCCGAGAAAGTCGACGATGGCCTTGCCCATGCCTGTGATGTCGAGGATGCATCCCAGGAGAACGAAGACCGGCACCGAGAGCAGGATCAGGCTCGACATGCCCTCGTCCATACGTCCGACGATCACGGTCAGAGGCAGTTTCGTCGAGAAGAGCAGGAAGGCGAGTGCACCCGAGCCGAAGCAGAAGCCGATCGGTACCCCGATCGCAAGACAGACTGCGATCACGCCCACCAGGAGCACGAGGATGTTCGCCTTGCCGAGCTGGGCAAAGACGGGCGTCATCAGCCACAGTACGGCCACGGCCGCCGCGACGGCGGCAATGCTGATCACCATGTCCCTGACGGTCGTCTCACGCAGGAACTTCACCGCGAGCGCGACCAGCATCAGGACAATGCCAAGCGGGATGCCGGCAATGCGCCACGCCATGGAAATCTCAAGGCCCGGCGAGACGATGTCACCCTCGAAGTAGGTGTGCTCGATTGCGGAGGGCAGGAGAGCGCCGAGGAATGCTGCCATGATCACGAGGCCGACCGCCTCCAGAACCTGCCTCGCCCGCGGCCGCACCGCATTCACGAGGATGGCCAGCCGCATGTGCTCATTCCGGTCGATGGCGATCACGGAGCCGAACATCACGATCCAGAGGAACATGAAGGAGGCGATTTCGTCCGCGGCCGTGATCGGCGAACCGAGGACGTAGCGCCAGAACACGCTGGCCAGCACGAGGCCGATCAACCCGACAATGAGGACCGCAGAGATCGCTTCGATCGGGCGCATCAGGATGCCGAGGCTCGAGCGGTGGGAGACACCCGGTTCGTCCACGCCGGCCGCCGACGTGGGTGCATGCGAGGCAAGGGTGGTGACGTTTGGGGTGAGGGCATCGACCATAGGCTGCTTCCTTCGTGCTGAAGCGCATTTCGCCGGGGCCGCAGCCCGGTTGCTGGCTGCGGCTCGATTACCGTGTTCGTTGGATCTGGTCCGGGTCGAGCCTTTGCCCGAACCGACCCATCGGGTGCCGATTGATCAGGCTAGCTTACCGGCCGATTCCTCGAGCAGGCTCCACGCCTCTTCACCGAACTTCCCACGCCACTCCTTGTAGAAGCCGGCCTCCGAGAGCTTGGCGCGGAAGGGCGCCGGGTCGACGTCGTTGAAGACCATCCCGGCGGCGGCCAGATCCTTGCGCAGGCTGATGTTCTGCTGCGCGACGTCCTCGCGCTGGGCCAGGCAGGCATTGTTGAGGATCTTCGCGACGGTCTCCTGCAAGTTGGGCGGCACCTGGCTCCACGCGCGGCGGTTCATCAGGAACCACCAGCCGTCCCACATGTGGTTGGTGACCGAGGCGTACTTCTGCACCTCGTTGAGCTTCGCGGCCGCGATGATCGCGGGAGGATTCTCCTGACCATCGACGACCTTGGTCTGAAGCGCGGTGTAGACCTCCGCGAAGTTCATTCCGGTCGGCGCCGCTCCGAGCGCTTTGAACAGGGACAGCCATAGCGCGCTCACGGGCACGCGGATCTTCATGCCTCGCAGGTCGTCCGGCTGTGTGATCGGCTTGGCGCTGTTCGTGATCATCCGGAAGCCATTGTCCCAGACCTTGTCGAGCACCACGATCCCGCTCTTGGTGACCTGTCCACGGAGATTTGCGCCGAGCTTCCCGTCGAGTGCGTTCCACACGGCCGGGTAGTCCTTGAAGGCGAAGCCGACACCGGAGATCGCCGCTGCCGGGACGAGGGTCGATAGCACGTTCACGCCGGAGTTCAGGAAGCACTCCAGCGCGCCGGAGCGAAGCTGGGACAGCATGTCCGAGTCGGCGCCGAGCTGGTTGTTGGGGAACAACTGAAGCTCGAATTGTCCGTTCGTCTCGGTCTTCACCTGCTCCGCGGCCTTGCTGAGGTGGACGTTGAGCGGATGGGAGGCCGGTACGTTGGTGCCGATCTTGAAGGTGTACTCGGCAGCGTGGGCGTAGCGGATCGGCAGCGCGGCGGTGATGGCGGTGCCCCCGACGAGGGCGGCGAAGCTGCGGCGCGTGATGTTTATGGACATGGTTTCCTCCTGGTTTTGTCTGTTGGGCCTTGGTTATTGGGTCTGATCAGCTTGAGGGTGCGGCCTTGTCTCCGCGGAACATCAGGCCGGCGGCGCGGAAGCCTCCGTCGACATTCAGGGTATGGCCGTGGATGTACCGGCTCTCATCGGAGCTGAGGAAGACGGCCGCGTCGGCGATCTCCTCGGGCGTTCCGTAGCGCGTCATGGGGATCAGGTAGTTGTAGGCGGCGCGCGTCGCCTGGTCGTGCGCAAACTTCGCCATCTCGGTCTCGATGGCGCCGGGCGCGATGTTGTTGACGTTGATGCAGGACTCCGCAAGCTCCACGGCCATGACCTTGGTCAGGAGTTCGAGGCCCGCCTTGGCGGCGCCGTACGCGGCGCGGCCGTGGCCGCCGCGCTGGCCGGAGAGCGAGGCGATGTTGATGATCTTGCCGCTGCGGTGCTTGACCATTTCGCGGGCACAGGCCTGCGCGACGAAAAAGGCACCGGTCAGGTTGATCGAGATCGTCCGGTTCCATTCCTCGGGCGTGATGTCGAGGAACGGGGTGTTCCCGCCGATCCCGGCATTGTTCACGAGGATGTCGACCCGACCGTAACGGTCCACGATGGCCTGCACCATCCCATGAACCGAGGCTGCCTCGGCCACGTTCACGGCGAGGGCGAGCCCGTCGGAGGCGCCGAGTTCATCCAGGGCCTGCCCTGCACCCTGCTCGTTGATGTCGGCGATGACCGGTATCGCGCCTTCCGCGACGAAGGCCTTGGCGATGGCAAGGCCGATGCCGCGCGCTCCGCCCGTCACCAGCGCGATCTTTCCCTGTAGTCTCATCGTTCCTCCTCCCCGGGCGGTGCCCGTCATTCAAGCTCGTTGTGATGTCCCGTCGCGTACGGCGCAGAAGAAATCGTCCCCGCCGACCTGACCGCCCTTGAGCGCGATCTCCAACCCGTCCCGGGTGGGATCGGTAGAGTGGGCGCGGCACAGGGGGGAGCCTGGTGCCACGGGGGCGACGGCCGTGAGCGCATCGATCCCCAGCATCGAGGCTGCGTGGCTCGAGGTGTCGCCACCGGAGATGACGGCCCGCCTCAGCTTGGCTTCGCGGACCACCGAGTCGAGGACGCGGCCGAGGCCGGAGCCGATCCGGTCGTTCACGGTCTCGGCCGAGACGCCGGCGGTCGCCACCGCCTGCCGCAGGGCGGCCACAGCCGGATCGTCCGGACCGGTTGCGGTGAAGACGAGCGGGTTGCTGCCATCGGAGATCACGCGCAGAGCCTCTTGCGTCACCGACGCGATCTCCCTCTCCCACGCTGCTTCATCCACCGCGCGGGCCGCGTCGATGCGGATGCCGCTGAAGCCATGGATGATCGAATAGGCGATCTGGCTCGCCGTGACCGGTGAGACCGAACCGGACACGCAGGCGATGCGGTCAACGCTTCCGACGGGTGACGCGGGCGTCTTCTCCGGCAGCAACCCTGAGGCATGCCAGTAGGCTGCCAGGGCAGCCTCGAGGCCCTGCGAGCCGACAGTAAACACCCGTGCGGCACCGCGTTCCCAGACGAGGCGGCCCGCCTCGATCAATGTCTCCTCATCGAGCACATCCAGGGACACGACCCTCGCGCCGGAGGCGAGAGCATCGGCGAGGCGTGCATCGGCTTGCCCTCGCTTCATGGCAACGAAGTCGACGAGACCAATGGCCTTGTCCGTCTGCTTCGCGAGGTGACGGCCGAGGTCGGACTCGTCCATGGGGGTGACCGGGTGCTTGGACATCGTCGGGTGCCGGTCGAGCCGGTATCCCTTGCCCTGCGCCAGCGCGAAGAGGTGCCCGAAGCTCTGGAAGCGGCCCATTCCCGGGTCGCCTACGATCATCGGGATCCAGCCGTCGAACAGTCCGGCCGCGATGTCGATGGCCCGCCCGATCGAGCCGATATGCGGGGCGGAATCGAAGGTCGAGCAAACCTTGTAGTGCACGACCGGAGCGTTGAGCGAGCGCAGCAGCTCGAAGACCGGCGGCAGGTTCCGGTCCATCCAGTCGGGATTGCGTGAACGGGCGACGCCGGCAATGCCGATGCCGCGGTAGGCACCGAAGGCCCTCAGGCGCTCCGGCGTCGGAGGGGCAAGGAACAGCACGGTGTCCAGCCCGGCGAAGGCGAGCGCCTCCATCGCGGCCGAGGACCCCGTGTAGTCGTCGCCGTAGAACCCCACGAGGGGTCCTTCCGGCAGAGGTCGGTGCGGGCTCATGCGGCCATCTCCAGGGCGCGACCGAGCTCGGGATGCGTCCGTGCATGCTCCTCGAGCGGAATGCCGGCGATCGTTGCGTCCCATGCCTCCCGCAGGGCCCTCACGCCGGCCGCGGGACCGTCCGGATGGGCCATGATGCCGCCGCCGGCCGTCACCATCAGGTCGGTGGAGTTCAGGCCCGCGTACGTCCCGGGAACCTGCCGCGCCGACTGGCCGGAGGAGAATACCGGCATCACCGTGCATGGCTTGTCGTCGAACATCGGCGTCAGGCAGGCCCGGGCCGAGGCGATCACGCTGTCATCGTCCTCGGAGAACTTGTTTTGCAGTCCATTGACGTGCATGTGGTCCGCGCCGGCCAGTCGCCACAGCTTTTGCCAGGCGACATAGGACCAGCCGAGCAGCGGATGCCGGGAGAGGTAGCCCCAGCCGTTGCGGTGCGCGTGGATCGGCAACTCCGAAAAGCGGCCGAGCTCGATCATGCCGACGAGCCCTACCGAGTTGAGGCTCGCCATGATGCATGTGCCGCCGAGATCCCGGACAAGGTCGTGGCGGCGCCGCATCTGGTCGAGCTCGCCGGTGAGATTGAAGGCATACATCGCCTTCTTGCCGGTCCGGTCCGCATGATCGTTGATGACGCGCATCACGGCTCGCACACGCTCGTCGAACGGGCAGTTGGGGCCGTCCGATTGCAGTTCGTCGTCCTTGATGAAGTCGATCCCGGCCTCGCAGAGGTCCTTGACCATGGCGGCCGTTGCCTCGGCGTCGAGACCAACGCTGGGCTTGATGATGGTGCCGATCAGGGGGCGGCCGTGAACGTCCGCAAGCCGGCGTGTGCCGTCGACCCCGAAGCGGGGACCGGCATAAGCTGCGCCGAAAGCGGCCGGCAGGCGGATGTCGAGCAGGCGCAGGCCGCTGACATCCTTCAGCTCGAACAGGTTGCCGGCCACGGTCGCGACCAGGTTCGGCAGGGAAGGGCCGATCGTCGCCAAGGGCCATGACAGGGTAATGAGCGCCCGAGTGATGCGCTCGCCGGGCTTCGGCGGGACTGCCGACGGGAGGGAGCGCTGTGCGACTGGCTCGTCAAGGACGACGAGCCGGGTCACCCGGGCGGCCGACCGCTCCTTGAGTTCGGGCGTCTCACCGGGAACCTCCACAAAGGTGCCGCTCGACTGCTCGCCGGCGATGATCTCGGCCGCACGTTCGGGAGCGATCGGGGTCTCGAGGAGGTAGTCAGCTTCGAAGCGATCGATCAGCATGGTCGTTCCTGACGAAAAAGGGGTGAGGTGCGAGGCGTCGGTTGGGCCTCAGGCCGCGCGGCAACTGAGCCCGCCATCAACTGGGAGGCTGACGCCCGTGATGTAGGCTGCATCATCCGAGGCCAGGAACAGTGCCGCCTTGGCGATGTCCCAGGCCGTACCCATCTTGCCAGTCGGGCAGGCGGCATCGCGGGCCGCCACCATGGCATCGGCATCAGGGTATTGCCCGGAAATCTGCTGGAAGATCAGCGGCGTGTTCATCAGGCCCGGCATGATCGCGTTCACGCGGATGCCGTCCCTGGCGTATTGCAGGGCCAGTCCCATGGTGAAGTTGTTCACTGCCGCCTTGGCGGCGTAGTAGGCGGTATAGGGATAGCCCGTGTACCGGATTGCGGCGATCGACGAGACGTTGACGATCGCGCCGGATTTCCGCTCCAGCATGTGCGGCAGCACGTGCTTGCAGGAGATGAAGCAGCTCTTGACGTTGAGGTCGAAGGTCCGCTGCCATGCGGCCTCGTCGAGCTCGATTGGGCCGCCCATCGTGGCATAGCCGACATTGTTGTGGAGCACGTCGATGCGGCCGTGCTCACGCACGACGTTAGCAACGAGATTGGAAACGGCGGCCGAGGCGGTGACGTCACACGAGCGGGCCGAAGCGCGCCCGCCCTCGCGGGTGATAATGCCCGCCGTTTCCTCGGCGGCATCCTGGTCGATGTCGACGCAGATCACATGCGCGCCGTTGGCGGCGAACAGGGCGGCTGTTGCCTTGCCGTTGCCCCAGCCGGGTCCAACGGATCCGGCTCCAAAGACAATGGCAACCTTGTCCTTCAACCGTTCCGTCATGGCGTAACTCCCGGTCTGATAAGGTCGATTTTTTCTTGATTGGAGCAACCCTACATGCAGCGCCTGGCCGGCGACATTGCAAATCGGCGCAGGATGGTGTGAGATTTCCTGACACCAAGGGATTGCCGAGACCCGTGCCATGCCGCTACCCCGCCTGCCCTTGAATGCCCTTCGTGCCTTCGAGACGACGGTGCGGTTGGGCAGCATGTCGGCCGCGGCAGCCGAACTCGGCGTCACGCATGGCGCCGTTAGCCGGCACATCCGGGAGCTGGAGGCCCAGTTCGGCCTACCGCTCCTGCTCCGGCTGCCGAAATCCGTCGCGCCGACGCCGGCGGGTTCCCAGCTCGCCGTCAATCTGGGACAGGCCTTCGAGCTCATGCATCAAGGCGTGGCGCGCCTTGCCCCGGGGCCGCTGACCCTGTCGTGCTCCGCGACCATCGCGATGAACTGGCTCATTCCCCGGCTGCGGACGTTCAAGCGCGACAATCCCGCGATCGAGGTCCGCCTCAATATAAACTACGGCGCGGTGGATTTCGTCCGGGAGGAGGTGAGCCTAGCGATCCGCCTAAGCACGTACCACGCACCGGAGGACGTGATCGTCAGGCCGCTGCTGCGCGAGGACGTCGGTCCTATCTGCCACCCTGACTACGCGGAGCGTCTGGAACTGCACAAGCCGGAGGATCTCACGCGGGCACGCATCCTGGGCACGGCGACGCGCCCCGACGCCTGGTCCGAGTGGCTGACCATGATCGGCCGATCGCACCTGAACCTCCGGGCGCATGAGACGTACGAGCACCACTATCTGCTGATCCAGGCCGCCTCCTACGGCCTGGGCATCGCGGTTGCACCTCGCATCTTGGTGGCGGACCAGATCGAGCGAGGTCATCTGGTCGCTCCTGTCGGGTTCGTCCCGGGACCCCACGAGCTGCATCTTTGGATCGCACCGCATGTCCGCGCGCGTGAGGATGTTCGGCGCCTTTCAAGATGGATTCAGGACGAGATGACGCGTCATGCCGCCACTGGGACCGGAGCCGCGGCCGATGCCGAGGACGGTCAGCGGGTGACGACCGCGTCGGCAGCCCCGACGGAAACCTCTTAAATCCACCTTCCTGTCCGATGCTCTAGTCAGCACATAAGAGGTGATATCTCCTCGAGTTGGGGAGGCTCCTTAGTTATTGAGTCATCCGCCGAATAGCGGGAACAAGGGCAAGGACCAGTCCTATCTTGAGAGCCTCACCGGCCAGGAAGGGTGTGAGACCGAACGCAATGCTCTTTGCAGGACCGAAGAGGACCGCCAGCCAAGCTACTCCGGGAATGTAAATAGCTGCCTCTGCAATCAGGAGGGCTGCAACGGCTGTCGGAAATCGGTTCAGCATGCTGCGCTCAGTGAAATGTCCGATCACGACCGCGGCAAGCACAAACCCGAGGAGGAAACCTCCCGTTGGACCCATCATGTAGGCTATGCCGGCACCGCTCTGGAACACGGGCAAGCCAGTCGCACCCTCAATGAGATAAGCCACGATCGTCGCCCCGCCGAGACGGCTGCCGTAGGCAATGCCAATGACGAGCACCACGAAAGTTTGCAAGGAGAGCTTCACAGGCCAGAAGGGGACTTGGATGTGTGCAGACAGGGCCAGCAACCCGGTTCCGAGGAGGATGAGAGTAGCGGTGCGCAGGGCATTGCTCCCTGCCGTTCGTGGCCACAGCCGGTCGAGTGGCGTAACCGAGGCGGTTATTGCTGTCATCTGTTAACTCCTTGAGGGTAGCTGGGTCTTCTACATGGCAGGGAAACTTAGCCAGGAGAGGAGGAGCAGGGGTGATCTACTCTCCGTCTCCGATAGGTTCTGTTGACCTGCATCCCGTTGTGAGCGGCCGCATTTCAGCCTGATTGCAGGATGCCTCTGCCCAAACGCAGACCGCGGCTTGGCAGGCGGATACCCGCCCTTCGCTTCGCCTCACAAACTACTGCGTGCACAACCTGTCCGGTGCAATGATGCTCATCCGGGCTTGTCACAGGTAAGCCTTCAACTCAGCGTAAAGCTGCGCAGAAGCGTGAGATGCGACGGCACCCTTCCTTCAAAGTCTCTGTGTCCGTGGCATAGGAGATCCTGAAGTAGGGACTCATGCCATAGGCGCTACCCTGCACCGTGGCGACATGCTGCTCTTCCAAGAGTGCCGAGACAAAGTCCGTGTCGGACTCAATACGGCGCCCCCGCTCAGTCGTCTTGCCGATGCAGCCGGCGATGTTCGGGAATACATAGAATGCGCCCTCTGGCTTATGACAGGTGATACCCGGGATATCGTTGAGCAGTTCAACGACCAAGTCGCGCCTGTCACGGTAGACGTCGGCGCGCTCCCTCAGAAGATCCTGGGGCCCTTCTAAGACCGCAACTGCTGCGGCCTGACTTAGCGTGCAAATTCCGCCCGTTGCCTGTCCATGAACATTGTTCATCGCAGCTATCAATTCTTTTGGGCCGCCGCAGTAACCGATGCGCCACCCCGTCATTGCATAGGCTTTTGAAGCTCCGTTTACAGTCAGCACGCGATTCTTAAGTTTAGGCTCGATCTCTGCAATCGTGCAGAACTCGAAGCCATCATAGGTAAGGTGCTCGTAAATATCGTCGGTTAGAATCCATACATGGGGGTGTCTCAGCATCACATCGGCGATGGTTCGCATCTCAGTGCGAGTGCAGGCTGCACCAGTTGGGTTATTAGGAAAGTTCAGGATGAGCCACTTGGTGCTTGGCGTAATCGCAGCATCAAGATCATCAGCCCGAAGTTTGAAGTGATTGTTCTCAGGGCAGGGCACAGCAATGGGCGTCGCTTCGGCGAAGAGTGCTATATCAGCATACGTAATCCAACCGGGCGCGGGAATCACAACTTCATCGCCAGGGTTGCACGTCGCGAGAAGTGCGTTGAAGATGATTTGCTTGCCCCCGTTGGCGACCAGGATCTCATCAAGCGTGTAATCCAGATTGTTCTCCCGCTTGAACTTGCGCTGAACGGCAGCCCTCAACGCTGCGGTGCCTGGTTGGGCGGGGTACTTGGTGTCGCCCGCTAGTGCGGCCTGGTGGGCTGCCTCAATTGCATGCTGCGGCGTCGCGAAGTCAGGCTCACCCGATGACAGGCTGACGATCTGAACGCCCTGTGAGCGAAGCTCACGTGCTTTGTCCGTCATGGCTGCGGATGCAGAAACCTTCACATTTTGGAGACGGCTTGCGAGTTGAAGCATCGTCATTGTCCTTGTTAATCCTGCCTTTAGTCAAAGGCAGCTGTTACCAGCGCTTGCTTCGCAAAAAATCCTGCGGCGTCAGCTATTGGGGAAATTCACGTCGCATGCCTCTATGGGGTAAGCCGCCACGCGGACGCTCTCGTCGGTATCTTGGATCGGGCTTCGTGCATCTCGATCCGAGCAGATGCATCACACGTTGATGCTGCGTGCTTCCAGCGCGTCGACAAACGAGCGGTCCCATCTGCCGTCTCTGATAGCCTGCATGGTCTCTTCTTCCTTCTGCTTCTGAAGAAAAGCCTTCTCGATAACGGTCGGCGCCTCCTCGCGAGAGAGCACGACAAGCCCATCCTGATCGCCGACGACGATGTCGCCGGGGCAAACTGCCATCCCGCCAACAGATACAGGGACATTGATTGCCCCGGGACCGTCTTTGTACGGACCTCGGTGATTGACGCCTCTGGCGTACACGGGGAAAGGACGCTCGCGGATCTCGGCAACGTCGCGGATGGCGCCATCGAGGACCATCCCGGCCACGCCCACGCTTGCGGCATAGAATGTCATGATCCCGCCGACAAGCGCATTGGCGATATCCCCGTCGGCGTCGATCACGAGCACATCGCCGGGCCTGCAGATGTCGAAAGCTCGCAGAATTGCCAAGTTATCGCCAGCTCGCGTCCGCACCGTCACCGCAGTGCCCGCCAGCGGGGCAGGGTGATGATAGGGTTGGAGCCCGGTGCTGCCCCGGTTGCGCTGCAGCTGGTCACTGAGAAGAGCGACTGGGATCTGTTTCAGGGTTGCGATGAGCTCAGGATCGGCCGATGGAGCCGAGGGGTGTTTCCTAATGCTGTTTGTCATTTGTCAGCTCACGGATCTCTAATTGATCCCTGACAGCTAACGGGACGCCCGGAGACTAGCCAAGACAAGTTCAGTCTGCCAACATAGGAAAATCTTATGGCTCGCGAGTGGGAGGAGCCCAGATCATGTCCAGTGCCGGGAGCGGTGATCGGATCATGAACCTCAAACGCCTCCAGTACTTCGTGAAGATTGTCGATATCGGCAATCTGACACAGGCGGCAGATATCCTTCACGTGGCTCAGCCCGCTTTGAGCCAGCAATTGGCAACACTGGAGTCCGAAGTCCGCCAACAGCTCCTGGTTCGCACGCCGCGGGGCGTGACGCCGACGGAGGCAGGCAAGGTCCTGTATCGCCACGCTCAGCTCATTCTTCGGCAATGCGATCAGGCGCGGGTTGATATGAGGGCCGCCGGAGAGGGTATTTCCGGCGCCGTGTCCGTCGGCCTTGCACCGGGCACCGCTGCCGCTGGCCTCGCCATGCCTTTGCTGGTGGCCACAAGAAGCCGTCATCCCGGGGTCGTGCTTTACCTCAACGAGACCTATGGGACCACACTCTCGGAACTCGTAATGAACGGCAGAATGGATCTCGCCGTGCTGTACGGCGGGGGGCAGTCGGTGCACGGGCTCACGTTCCAGCCTCTTCTGCGCGAAAGCCTCTACTTGGTGGGCCCCAGCAGCATCCCGGCTCCGTTGGATCCCGTGCCTCTCGAACGGCTCGGCGAAATGGATCTTTTCCTCCCTCGCCCTTATAATGTGGTCCGCAAAGTCGTGGACGCGGCGTGCGCTGGTATAGGGCTTGTCCCTCGCGTCGTCGCCGAGATCGAGTCGGCGAGCACGCTGGCTTCCGTGATCGCGGCAGGAATGGGCGTGACGGTCCTGCCCGGCTCAATGGCGAAGCAGGTTGTGGAGTCCACATCGGCGTGGCATGCGCGGATTGTTGATCCCGCCATTGAGGTGCCCCTGGCACTCTGCCAATCGGACCACCTTCCTCTGTCCGAGCCAGCCGCCGCGATCAGGCTGATTCTGCTGGAACTTGTTCGGGAACTGCCCGGTAATATGCTCTCATCTCAAGAGGAAGGCGTCCTCAAGAGAGCATAAGCTGCTCTTATGGGCACAGAGACAATCTGTCTTGGCCTCCCTTTTGAGCGGCTGCTAGCGTCAGGAACATAGGCCCGTCACGGTGACGGACCGGTGATCCTCATGACACTCGACGAGATCAAAGCACTAATCGATGCGATGAGCGCATCCGACCTTGTTGAAGTGGAGGTCAGCAAGGATGGCTGGACTCTGCGACTGACGCGCGAGACGGGGGCCATGGGGTCCGCGCCCTTAACCAGTGGGGCAGCGTCAACACCGACTGTGACGCACACTCGCCCGGACTCCTCTCGTCGCGAGTCCCCGGCGTCCGTCAAATCCGCAGCCTCCACGAACGATGTCACCGCCCCCTTGTCCGGGATTGTCTATTTGGGTCCTTCGCCGGATGCGCCGCCCTTCGTGGCCGTGGGCCAGGCCGTCACGACCGGCACCACTCTCTGTACTGTTGAAGCTATGAAAATGTTCAATCCTGTTACGGCTGAACGGGATGGCGTGATCGACGCTGTGTTCGTCACGACCGGCGACGAAGTCGCCGCCGGCCAGTCCCTCCTGCGGATCGTTTGAGCGCCAATGTTCGACAATGTTCTCATAGCCAATCGCGGCGAAATTGCCCTTCGGATCCAGCGGGCCTGCCGAACGCTTGGGTTGCGGACGGTCGCCGTCTATTCGCAGGCCGACCGAGATGCCCCCCACGTGAAATACGCGGATACCGCCGTGTGTATCGGCCCCGCTCCGGCAGGGAAGAGCTATCTCGATGGTGCCGCGATTTTGCTTGCTGCGGAGGTGACGGGTGCACAAGCCATTCATCCCGGATATGGGTTCCTGTCTGAGAATGCCGCCTTTGCCGACGACGTCGCCCGATCAGGTCTGACGTTCATCGGGCCGAGCCCGGCATGCATTCGCACCATGGGCGACAAGGTTGCAGCCAAGCGTGCCATGCGCGAGGCAAACGTGCCGTGCGTGCCCGGCTCAGAGGGAGCCCTGCCCGACGACCTGGAGGCTTTGCAATCGGTCGCCGGTGAGATCGGCCTTCCGTTGATCCTCAAGGCGGCAGGCGGAGGAGGCGGTCGCGGCATGCGAGTCGTCCGGTCCCGTTCGGAGCTTGCCGATGCGTTTGCGCTTGTTCGCGAGGAGGCGCGCCGCGCCTTCGGCAATCCAGAGATCTATGCCGAAAAGTTTCTCGAGCATCCGCGCCACGTCGAGATCCAGGTGCTGGCTGACGCTTATGGCACGGCACTCTGGCTCGGCAGTCGCGATTGCTCCCTCCAGCGCCGCCATCAGAAAGTATTGGAGGAAGCCCCAGCTCCGGGCCTGCCGGGCGGCCTCGTCGCCAGGATCGGCGAGCGCTGTGTCGAGGCCTGCCGGCGGATCGGCTATCAGGGTGTCGGCACCTTCGAGTTCCTGGTCGAGCAAGAGGAATTCTTCTTCATCGAGATGAATACGCGGGTGCAGGTCGAGCATCCAGTGACTGAAGCGACCACCGGAATCGATATCGTGGCCGAAGGCATTAGGGTTGCACGCGGCGAGGCCCTCACCCTTAGCCAAGCTGATATCTCCTGCCACGGTCACGCTTTCGAATGCCGGATCAATGCCGAAGATCCCACCACCTTCGCACCATCCCCGGGGCAGATCACACGGTTCGACGTTCCGGGTGGGCCTGGCGTGCGAGTCGACAGTCACATCGCCGCGGGAGCGGCCGTACCGCCCTACTACGACTCGATGATCGCCAAGCTCATTGTTCATGGACAGACCCGGCACGAGGCAATGGCGCGGTTGAAGGTGGCGCTGTCCGAGATGAGGGTCGAGGGTGTCGCCACGAACCTTGCCTTGCACAGAAGGATTCTGGACGAGCCAGGCTTCATCGAGGGCGGGTTCGATATCCATTATCTTGAGCAATTGCTGAAAGCCGAGGCCTCCGCATGATGGTGAAGGAGCCCCAAATCAGCCTGCTGGGCACCAGAGCGCTTCTCTTCGAAGCACCGGGCGAGACCAGCCTGACGACACAATGGCGGATTTGGTCGCTTGCCCGTGAGGTGGATACTTGGCCGGAAGTGAGCGAAGCCGTACCCGGCGTCAACAACCTCCTCGTGAGCTTCTCGGTGCCGCCGCGGTCGCTTGCGCCGCTCGAGACACGTCTGCACTCCGCCTGGGACGCAGCGACACCAATGATCCTACAGGGGCGCACGATTGAGCTGCCAGTCGTCTATGGAGGGGAAGGGGGGCCGCACATGGCGGATGTCGTCGCCCATACTGGCTTGTGCCCGCACGAAATTGCCGAGATTCATGCCAGTCCGCTCTATCCCGTTTACGCGATCGGAAGCCATCCCGGCTACTGCTATCTTGGCGGGATGGACGCACGCATCGCCACACCGCGCAGGAAGGTGCCGGTGCTGAAGCTTCCGGGCGGCGCGGTCTCGATTGGAGGATCCCAGACCGGCGTATCGGCCTCGGCCGGTCCCAGTGGCTGGAATACGATCGGCACGACATCAACGACGTTCTTTGACGCGTCCCGCGATCCACCCGTCCTGCTGCAGCCAGGCGACAGTATTCGGTTCCGCATCGTCGAGGTGGTCCGATGATGGAAATCCTATCCAAAAGCGCGCTCACGACCATACAGGATCGCGGGCGTTTCGGTGCTTTGAAATGGGGTGTCGGCACCGCCGGCGCGATGGACGGGCTTGCACTCGCCTGCGGCAACCTACTGCTCGGCAACAGTGAGGATGCTGCTGCGATCGAGATTCAGGTCTTTCCATTCGAAGCTCGGTTTGATTGTGAAGCCGAGATCGCATTGACCGGTGCAACGTGCGAAGCATCGATTGATGGCAAAGTCATCCTTCCTTGGTCGAGCATCCAAGCGAAAGCTGGCTCGGTGCTGCGCCTTGGGCTGACGAGATCTGCCCGTTGGCGGGGATCTCGTGCTTACGTCTGCGTGGCAGGCGGCATCGATGTTCCCATCGTCCTGGGGTCTCGGTCCACACAGTTGCGTGGAGCCATCGGCGGTCTTGAGGGGAGGGCGCTGCAGCAGGGAGACAGGCTGCCTTTCGGCCAGCCCAACGGCGCACGCCGCGCGTCGGACGGAACCAGTATTGTGCCGCCGTCATTCGCTTTGCCGCTGATAGTGGATGGCCTGCCAGCGGCCCGGGTTCTGCCGGCCGCCGAATACCACTGCTTCAAACCGGAGTCCCAGAGCGATCTGTGGCTGAAGCCGTGGAAGGTAACGCCCCAGAGCGACCGCTACGGGTATCGCCTGTCCGGTTCTGTCCTTGAGCCCGTTGCTCCCATGGAGCTGCGCTCGCATGGCATCGTTCCCGGGGTCATTCAGGTGCCGCACGGCGGCCAGCCGATCGTGCAGATGTGCGATGCCCAGCCCTCAGGCGGATATCCGAAGATCGGAACCGTCATCGAGGCGGATCTCTGGCGGCTCGGGCAGGCCCCGATCGGCAGCTCCATCCGCTTCATCGAGACAGACTGGGATGGGGCACTGCACGCCCTTGACGAGGTCTCTCGATGGCTGTCCGAAGTAGCGCGGTGTCTCGATCTTGCGAAAGCCCGGAAGGCGAGCTCATGAAGATCTCAGACATTCCACAAATTGCAGCCTGGATCTCCGAGGCGGGGATCGCGACGTACGAGCTGACAGGCCCGGATTATCGCATCTGCCTGAGGCGCAGTGTTAAGGCTAGAAGCAGGCGAGCTGGGTCGGCGGGCTCTGTGCGGGATGCAGCCGTTCCGGCAAGAGGCCAACCTGATGTTGCCCTATCGCTGAGTGTGGGGCTTTTCCTGCATGCTCACCCTGTCCAAGAGGCGGCGCTGGTAGAGCCGAACGAGCCAGTGGCGGCCGGTCAGCCGCTGGGGCTTCTACAGGTCGGACCCATTCTCTTACCCGTCCTCTCTCCGCGCGACGGGATTGTGGCCTCGATCATTGCGCCAGACCGCTCGCTCGTCGGCTATGGCGATCCGCTCGTCGCACTGAAGCCTTAAGGGGCCAACCTATGCAAATCGATCTCAATGCAGACCTTGCTGAAGGCTACGGCCAGTGGCGTATCGGTGACGACGATGCACTGTTGGATGTGCTGTCGTCGGCGAACCTCGCCTGCGGTTTTCACGCGGGCGATCCGCTGATTATGGAAAGAACGGTCAAGGCAGCCCTGGAACGCGGGGTCGACATCGGGGCACATGTCGGCTTTCCCGACATGCAAGGGTTCGGACGACGGCCGATGCAGATCGACTCGGAAGAGTTGGCTGCAATGGTGATTTATCAGCTTGGAGCGCTTGAGGGCATCGCGCGGGCGGTGGGGCACAGAATGACCCACATGAGCTTCCATGGTGCCCTCGGGAACATGGCGGCCGCAGATCCCACCGTCGCAGCACCTCTTGTTGCCGCAGTCGCACGCTTCAATCCTGAACTGATCATCGTTTCCTCAACGAGCCAGGCTATTGAGAATGCGGCGGCGTCCTGCGGACTGCGCGTCGCGACCACCTTTCTCGCAGACCGGGCCTATGACAAGTTAGGTCTTCTCGTTCCGCGCCGGATGCCGAGCTCGGTTATTCATGACGAGGCCAAGGTTCTAGACCGTGTTCGACAAGTTCTACAGCAGAGAACTGTTATAACTTATGACGGAGAGGACCTGCCGATGCGTCCTCACAGCATCCTGCTGCATGGGGATACGCCTGGCGCCTTATCGCTCGCTCGCAAAATCCGCATGGAAATCGAGCAGGCTGGTGGGAGGGTCGTGCCCGTGTCCCAGATGGCGTAGCCGTGCTCAGACGCCTCAAGATAAGAACAGCTTATCGCCACAAACACAAACGGTCTTGGCGTCTGCTGGCTAACTTCTCCTAAGTTATATCAACCAGCGAGGACACTCATGCCCTTCTCTGACTACAAGACAGCTCTTGTGACTGGCGCTTCCTCGGGGATTGGCGCCGCCGTGGTCGAGCGGTTCCGCCGCGAAGGCTTGGAGGTCCATGCGATCGCCCGCAGTCGAGAGCCGCTGGAACGCCTTGCGGAAAGGACCGGATGCATCGCACATGTCATCGACGTGGTGGATCGCAAAAAGCTCGCAAGCCTCGCGGAGACAGTCCAGTTCGACATCTTGGTCAACAATGCGGGCGTCGACCGTCCCAAGAAGTTCCTCGAGGCGGATCCCGAGGACATCGACCTGCTCGTCGATGTGAACACACGGGCCGTGCTCCATCTCTGCCGGCTCATCGTTCCCGGCATGGTGGCGCGCGATCGCGGCCATGTCATCAATATCTCGTCGATCGCCGGAGCCTACAATTTCGGCGGGAACTCGACCTACCATGCGACCAAAGCTGCGGTCAGCATGCTGTCCCGCCAGCTGCGTATTGACGCTTTCGGGCACCGGGTTCGCGTCACAGAGATCTGTCCCGGGCGCGTGGCCACCGACATCTTTGCGCATGTTCATGGGGACACACCCGAGATCCGGGAGCGCTTCATCGAAGGTTTTGAACTGCCGGAGGCAGCTGACATTGCTGAGGCAATCGCCTTCGCCGTTGCGGCGCCCGTATCCATGAATGTTGGTCACATGGAGATCACGCCAACTCTCCAGGTGCTCGGCGGCCTCCAGACGGCTCGTCCCGCGACAAAAGGCGACCGACAAGTGACGGCGGGTTAGCGGCAATGACCGGGTTCGATCTCACGGCGATCCTCATGAACCCGGACTTCGGGCGCATGCTTCTTCACGGGTTGGAGATGACCTTGGTGATTGCTGCCGGGTCGTGGCTTCTTGCCATGACTCTCGCCGTCCTGCTGCTGATCATCCGGCTCTCTCCTAGCCGCCTCGCTGATCGAGCTGTCGCAGCCTACGTGTCCTATCACCGCAATGTTCCGACCCTGGTGCAACTCATGCTGTGGTACTTCGGTATCTCAAGCATACTGCCCGAGGCACTACAATACTGGCTTTCCGATCATGGCGCGGAGGCCATCTTCGCCGTCATCGCGCTGGGGCTTTGCCAGGCCGCTTACTTTAGCGAGGATCTGCGCTCTGGCATTCGCTCCGTCCCGGCTGGACAATCTGAGGCGGCCCGCGCGCTCGGCCACAGCTTCTTTGGAACGATGCGCTACGTACTTATGCCGCAAGCCTTCCGCAACGCCTTGCCCGCGCTGATCAATCACAGCGTCTCTCTTTTTAAGAACAGCAGCCTTGCAATGGCGATCGGGGTCGCCGAGCTCACGCACGCTGTCAAGGAAGTGGAAAACCAGAGCTTCAGAACGTTCGAGGTCTACCTCATCGCGACAATTGCATACCTGATTTGCTCCCTGTTGATCATGTCTGCCGGAGCAGCACTGAGCCGCCAAGCAGTGCTGAAGGGGGAGCGCTGACCAGTGCTGTGGGACATCCTCTCTATTATTCAGGATAACTGGCTTCTCCTGCTGATCGGGCAGTATCCCAATGGTCCGCTAGGCGGTTTTGCAGCGACCCTGATCCTGTCGGTGTTGAGTATTGCGCTGGCTTTCCCCCTCAGCGTCTTGCTGGCGCTCGCCCGGATGTCTCGCTCGCCATTCCTGCTCTGGCCGTCGACTGCCCTTGTTTACATTGCGCGGGGCGTGCCTTTGCTGATGCTAATCCTCTGGGTCTATTTCATGGTCCCGGTGCTCATCGGCGCGAATATACCTGGGTTCGTGACGATGCTCGTAACCCTAGTTATCTATGAGGCAGCGTTCCTGAGTGAAGTCGTGCGAGCCGGGATTATGGCTCTCGGCCGTGGTCAGATGGATGCTGCGCGCGCGCTAGGCCACAGCTACCTTGGAGCCATGTGGTACATTATCCTCCCGCAAGCTCTTTACAACATGATGCCGAGCATCCTGAGCCAATTCGTCTCGACGATCAAAGAGACGACTTTGGGGTACGTGATCAACGTTCCAGAACTCACGTTCGCTGCAAACCAGATCAATAATCAACTTCTCACAAAGCCTTTTCAGGTCTTCTTCATCTTGGCACTTGTGTACTACCTCGTATGCTGGACATTGTCCCATGCTGCTACTGTTCTGGAACGACGGATTGCGCGCAAACGTGCCGGGACAACGAGCGGTACGTTACCCGTCGAATTACAGCCCCAAACACTTACGGTCGAGCCATGACCATTGATCGTCTGCCCGCGGGAGGCCCACCCATGATCCGCTTTTCGAATGTCAACAAAAACTACGGATCCTTTCAGGCGCTCGTTGACATCAACGCCGACGTGGCACGAAGCGAGGTTGTAGTGGTGTGCGGACCATCCGGCTCCGGGAAGTCTACATTGATCAGAACTATCAACAGGCTTGAAGAGATCCAATCTGGTTCCATTCTTTTTGATGGCCAAGACGTGCACGCCAAGATGCGCAGCAAGGAACTTAATCATCTCAGGAGCCGCATTGGCTTCGTGTTCCAGAGCTTCAATCTCTTCCCGCACCTCTCGGCGCTCGAGAACGTTGCGCTGTCGCCAGTCACAGTCAATGGCGTCAAGCGGGAAGTCGCTCGAGAGAAGGCATTGCAACTCCTTGATCGCGTCGGTTTGGCAGCAAAGGCCGGCTCGTATCCGGGCCAGTTGTCCGGCGGTCAACAACAGCGGGTTGCGATCGCTCGAGCGCTAGCCATGGAGCCTCCCGCGATGCTGTTTGACGAGCCCACCAGTGCCCTTGACCCTGAGATGGTTGGCGAGGTCCTCGCCGTAATGAAGGCCTTGGCAGCAGACGGAATGACGATGATGTGCGTCACCCACGAGATGGGTTTTGCACGGGAAGTTGCGGATCGTGTCTGGTTCATGGACGGCGGCCGCATCCTTGAGGAGGCTGATCCCGAGAGCTTTTTCTCTCGGCCCCAGCACCCTCGGGCGCAGCGTTTCCTTTCCGATCTGCGCCACTGAAACCTAGATCCAAAAATATAACCAGAGGAGATAGACCATGTCGTTGAATTCTATGAAGTTCGGCCTCGCTGTCACAGCAATTGCTATCGCATTTGTGGCGCCCGCGAACGCCGACCAGCTTGCAGACATCATGGCGCGTAAGGAGCTTCGCTGCGGGACGTACGCTGACGTTCCGCCTTTCTCCGCTCCTGACCCGAAGACACGCGAGCTAGTCGGCTTTGATGTCGATCTCTGCAAAGGGATCGCGAAGCGCTGGGGCGTCGAGGCGAAAATCACGCCGTTGTCCGTTGAAGCACGGGTGCCAGAAGTGAAGCTTGGCCGCGTCGACCTGACGATCGCAAACCTCGCCTACACCCTGAGCCGCGCGGAGCAGATCCAATATAGCGATCCCTACTATGTTGCCAAAGAAATGTTGGCCGTAAAGGCGAGTGACCCGTCAACGTCGAAGGCAGATTTTAAGGGTAAGCGGCTCGCTTCGACGAAAGGGTCGACATCTGAACTTGCAATCAAGTTGAATGGGTCCGAACCGCTAACATTCCAGGACACAGGCTCCGCCTTCATGGCGGTTCAACAGAACAAAGCGATCGGCATGGTTGCAAACACCATGACGATCACGAAGCTTGTTAATGAATCGAAGACGCGAGGTGTTGAGCTGAAGATGATCCCAGAGCCTATGGTGCTGCAGCCCACGGGTATCGGCATGAAGAAGGACGAGCCCGCGCTGCTAGCAAAGGTTAATGAAACGCTTAAGGCAATGGATGATGCTGGCGAAATCAACGCAGCCTGGGATAAGTGGCTCGGACCCAACACGGAATTCAAAATGACCCGAACCGACAAGGTGACTCCACTATCCCAGCTAAAGTTCGACCCGATTCCTTGATTACGACGCTATAGCTGGATCGTGAAAGAAGCCAACACGGTCAGGATCGATGCGACTAGGTGGTCGCGGTGAGCAATCCGGCCGGCCACCTAGTCGCGAGACCTAGTCGCGAGATATAGATCTTTGTGGTCGGTTTCCTGTGGCAGTAAGCCCATGCGAGACTCAGTACTGACAGGACTGACAGGCAATTGAGGGTGAGAGTGGACTTGGCGTAGTAATGGCCCTTCATCCATCTAACGGCAAATGAACACGAACCCGCGCGTAACAGGTTGAAGCATCTGTTGACCTGAGGTTCGCCTCTGCATCAGCGCCAGGGTTGATGTGCTAGAGGCCTTCTTGCCCATGTCTGCGCTCGACCATTGCAGATTTCGTACTCTGTCCCGGAAGAAGTGTTCGAGCGACTACGGCCTGTTATGACTTGAACCCTTTGCACTTGGAGGCGTTTTGCTCGTCCTGTTTGAGGAGGAGCCAAGCTGACGGACGCACAATGGGCGATGCTGGAGCCTTTGGTGGAACAGTGCCGTCCGAAGGGCAAAACCCCACCGCACGATCTGCGTCGCACGATGGAGGCGATCCTCTGGCGGCATCAGAATGGCGCCAAGTGGCGCTCTGTGCCCGTTGAGCTGGGCCCTTGGTGGCGGGCCGCTCAGACCTTCATCCGCTGGGCTCGCCTGGGTGTCTGGGAGCGTCTGCTAAACCTGGTGCAGGAACGTGGGACCCAGCTTGGAATGACATTCCTGGATGGCACCAGTGTGCGTGCGCATCAGAAAGCCGCCGGAGCGCGCCGAAAAGGGGCTCTCAAGCTCAACGAGACGATCGCGAAGCACTTGGCCGATCGCGTGGCGGCTATGGCACCAAGGCTTGCGTGATCGCCGACGGTCTCGGACGCGCCATCGCGTTTCGGATCGCGCCTGGTCAGGCGCACGAGCTGCCTGACGCCATTCCGCTGCTCGACAGCCTGTCGGACGTGCCGAACTGGGTGGTGGCCGATCGTGGCTATTCCGGTCACAGCTTCCGCGAGTACATCTGGAGCCTCGGTGCGAGACCGGCGATCCCGGCCAAGTCCAATGAGGCGCCGGTGGCATGCCCCGAGTGGATTTACAACAATCGCAATGTTGTCGAGCGGCTCTGGGCGAGGTTGAAGGAGTGGCGGGCTGTTGCAACCCGCTACGAGAAGACAGCCTCATCGTTCATGGGCATACTCTGTCTCACCGCTGCTCTCGACTGGCTCAAGACCTACCAGGACCTAGCATCCGTGCCGTTGACGTAACTCCAGCAACCTCGGTCGGCCACCCTGAAACGTGTTCGGAAATGGATCAGTCGATCGCGAGCGGTGCGGCATCGTTCAAGGTGCGGAAATGATCGGGAGCCCCGCTGGTCCCGATCACCCATCGTGCGTGGGCTTGATCTAAGTGATACTGGGCATGTCCCTTAGCGCAGACAGCTACAACTTGACTGTGTAACCACGCATTTCCGGAGCCGAAGGCGTATGCCTCTCCTCCCGGCATTGTACAATCGCTCGTCATAAGAAAAAGCTATGGATGCAGACTGTAGTTGTCTTTGCAGAACTACCGTTCTGAACCTAACGTTGCGAAACATTCGACCCATCGCATGGTCGAGACAAGCAATAAATCGCTCTTCAGAGATCCTCGCGCTTAACTGGAGTCGACAAGGCCATCATGGACTTTCCGCTGTTTTCTCTAAGGGGCAAACGTGCCCTCATTACAGGCTCGTCTCAGGGGATCGGGCTGGCTCTGGCCAAAGGTTTGGCAGAGCACGGTGCCGCGGTAATCCTCAATGGACGCGACCCCAGCAAGATTGAGGTGGCCTCAGCCGAACTATCGGCTGCGGGGCATAAAGTCTCATCGGCGCTGTTCGACGTGACCTCAGCCAAGGACGTCCATAATGGGATCGCGGCTATTGAGAGCGATGAGGGCCCAATCGACATCCTGATCAACAATGCGGGCATGCAGTTCCGCACGCCCCTCGAGGACTTCCCAGCCGACCGATGGGAGCAGTTGCTGACCACCAACATTTCCAGCGTATTCTATGTCGGGCAGGCGGTCGCACGGCATATGATCGCCCGGGGGCGGGGCAAGATCATCAACATCGCCTCAGTGCAAAGTGAGCTTGCCCGGCCCGGAATCGCTCCTTACACAGCGACCAAGGGGGCGGTGAAGAACCTGACCCGGGGCATGTGTGCGGACTGGGCCAAGCACGGCCTACAGATCAATGCCATTGCGCCCGGGTACTTCAAGACGCCGCTCAACCAAGCTCTTGTCGACAGCACAGAATTCTCAAGCTGGCTTGAGAAGCGCACGCCGGCAGCCCGATGGGGCAATGTTGAGGAACTGGTCGGCGCGGCCGTCTTCCTTTCGAGCGAGGCATCCTCATTCGTGAATGGGCATACGCTCTACGTTGATGGCGGCATCACCACCTGCCTTTGAGGCAGGCAGCCGCTCCACGCTCACCGTTATGACGGAGCAGCAGACTCCTGTCCGATGAACAAACGCGGCCCTGCATAACACACCGCAGCGCTGCATAAAGCCGACCTGGGAGGAGATCACAATGACTAAGCCCGAGATCCTGATGATGGGTCCCTATCCGGCCTGGGACCTTGAGGACCTGGAAAGCAACTACAAGGTTCACAAGCTTTGGGAGGCAACCGACCGAGCGGCCTTTCTAAGCGACGTGGGCGGCAACATTCGCGCCATTGCGACACGCGGTGAGATCGGCGCCTCGGCTGAGCTCATGAAGTCACTACCCCGCCTAGAGATCGTCTCCTGCTATGGTGTCGGAACCGATGCCATCAACCTCTCCCACGCGAAGGCAAACGGGATCCAAATTACCAATACACCCAACGTCCTGACGGCCGACGTGGCCGACATAGGGGTCGGGCTGCTCCTCGCCGTGGCCCGCCAGATCCCGCACGCTGACAAATATGTCCGGGACGGACGCTGGCGCAGCGCGAACATGCATCTGGTTACCCGGGTTCACGGCAAGAAAGTCGGCGTTGTCGGCATGGGGCGCATTGGCGTCGAGGTTGCCAAGCGTCTCGCCGCATTCGACTGCCCAGTCGCCTATGTCGACATCAACCAGCGGGACGATCTGCCGTATACCTTTGTGCCCGATCTGATCACTCTGGCCGAGCAGTCCGATTTCCTCATCGTGACCCTGGCCGGGGGCACCAGCACTCAAGGGATCATCAATGCGGATGTCTTACGTGCCTTGGGACGCGATGGCATTCTGATCAACATCTCACGTGGATCGGCCGTCGATGAGGCAGCCCTGCTCGACGCACTTGAACGCAACATCATCAAAGGCGCGGGTCTCGACGTATTCTGGAATGAGCCAAATATCGACGAGCGCTTCCTGAAGCTGGAGAACGTCGTCCTTCAGCCGCATCACGCTTCCGGAACCGTGGAAACCCGGCAGGCGATGGGCAAGCTCGTGCGCGACAACCTTGCGGCGCATTTTGCCCGGCAGCCCCTTCTTACGCCCGTCATCTGAGGATTGCCCTATGAAAGCCGTTGTCATTCATGCCGCCAAGGACCTGCGCATCGAGGAGCGTGAGCCGGAAACGCCCGGGCCGGGACAGGTCGAGGTGGCCATCGAGGCTGGGGGCATTTGCGGCTCCGATCTGCACTACTACCATCACGGCGGCTTCGGGACAGTCCGGGTCCGCGAGCCGATGATCCTCGGCCATGAAGTGGCGGGCACCATCCGCTCGCTGGGGGAGGGCGTCTCGGGGCTTGCCATCGGAGACCGGGTGGCGGTGTCGCCAAGCCGGCCCTGCCAGCACTGCGAGTATTGCCTCAAGGGGCAGCAGAACCAGTGCCTGAACATGCGCTTTTATGGCAGCGCCATGCCGATGCCGCACATCCAGGGCGCGTTCCGGCAGAGCCTGGTGGCCGAGCAATGGCAATGCCACAGGGTGGCCGAGGATGTCTCGATCAACGAGGCAGCCTTTGCCGAACCGCTGGCGGTGACACTGCATGCGGTCAACCGGGCTGGGTCGCTCCTGGGCAAGCGGGTTTTGGTCACCGGCTGCGGCCCGATCGGAGCTCTTGCCATCATCGCCGCCCGGGCGCATGGGGCACGGGAGATCGTCGCCATCGACGTCATGGATGCCGTGCTCGAGAAGGCACGGGCTGTGGGCGCCGACCGGACAATCAATGTGGCGAGCGAGCCTGAGGCGCTGTCGGCGTATGCCGCCAACAAAGGCACCTTCGATGTCCAGTTTGAGGCTTCGGGCAATGAAAGCGCCGTGCGCTCTGGCCTGGAGGTGCTTAAACCCCGCTCCGTGCTGGTTCAGCTCGGGCTCGGCGGCGATGTATCGATCCCGCAGAACCTGGTTGTGGCGAAGGAGATCGAGATGAGGGGCACGTTCCGCTTCCATGAGGAGTTCGCGCTTGCGGTCGACCTCATCAACACGCGACGGGTGGATCTCAAGCCTCTGATGAGCGGGACCTTCCCAATCGCCGATGCGGTGGCAGCCTTCGAGGCAGCCAGCGATCGCAGCCGGTCGATGAAGATCCATCTGAGTTTCACCTGACACGACGCATAACAGGACATTGACCATGAGGATCGGGGCACCGAAGGAAGCTTTTCCAGGTGAAGCACGCGTTGCGCTGACGCCGGATTCGGCTGTGGCGCTGCAGAAGCTGGGCCATACATGCTTCGTCGAGGCGAGGGCCGGAACTGCTGCTGGGATTTCGGATGCGGCCTATGCCGCTGCCGGGGTGACCATCGTGCCGGATGCAGCCGCCCTCTACGCTGCGGCGGACGTGGTCACGAAAGTGCGTCCACCGACGGAGGGCGAGGTCAGCCTTCTGCGCCAGGATCAGACGCTGATCTCGTTCTTCTGGCCAGCTCAGAACACCGATCTGCTGGAACGGGCGAGAACACAGGGTGCCACAGTTGTTGCGATGGACATGGTGCCGCGCATCTCCCGCGCCCAGAAGATGGACGCACTCTCGTCCATGGCCAACATCGCCGGCTACCGTGCTGTGATCGAAGCCGGCAACCACTTCGGCCGCTTCTTCACCGGCCAGGTCACCGCCGCCGGCAAGGTGCCGCCGGCCAAGGTGCTGGTCGTCGGCGCCGGCGTCGCCGGGCTGGCGGCCATCGGCACGGCAACGTCGCTCGGCGCCATCACCTATGCCTTCGACGTGCGGCCTGAGGTGGCCGAGCAGATCGAGTCCATGGGAGCCGAGTTCGTCTTCCTCGACTTCGAGGAGACACAGGACGGGGCTGCCACCGGCGGCTATGCCGCGCCCTCAAGTCCCGAGTTCCGCGAGAAGCAGCTCGCCAGGTTCCGCGAGCTTGCACCCGAGATCGACATCGTCATCACCACGGCCCTGATCCCCGGCCGGCCGGCGCCGAAGCTGTGGACCGCCGACATGGTCCAGGTGATGAAGCCGGGCTCGGTGATCGTGGATCTCGCCGCCGAACGGGGCGGCAACTGCGACCTGACCGTGCCGGACGAGAAGGTGGTGACGGAGAACGGCGTCACCATCGTCGGCTATACCGACTTCCCCAGCCGCATGGCGGCCCAGGCCTCAACGCTCTACGCCAACAACGTCCGCCACTTCCTCACCGACCTGACCCCGAACAAGGACGGGATCATCCACCACAACATGGACGATGACGTGATCCGCGGCGCCACCGTCACGCACGAAGGTGCGATCACCTATCCACCACCCCCTCCCAAGGTGCAGGCGATTGCCGCCGCCAAGCCAAAGGAGAAGCCCAAGGAGCTGACACCTGAGGAGAAGCGGGCAGGGGAGGCGGCAGCCTTCAGGGCGCAGACCCGCACCCAGGTGGGGCTGCTCGTGGCGGGCGGCCTGCTGCTCGCGCTGGTCGGGGCCTATGCGCCGGCCAGCTTCATGGCCCACTTCATCGTCTTCGCGCTGGCCTGCTTTGTCGGCTTTCAGGTGATCTGGAGCGTCAGCCATTCCCTGCACACGCCGCTCATGGCGGTGACCAACGCCATCTCGGGCATCGTGGTGCTGGGAGCACTCTTGCAGGTGGGCTCCAGCCACTGGCTGGTGGTGAGCCTGGCCTCGCTCTCCTTCCTGATCGCCACCATCAACATCGTCGGCGGCTTCCTGGTCACCCGCCGGATGCTGGCCATGTTCCAGAAGTCGTGAGGATCGTCCGATGAGCTTTGGTCTTGTCTCTGCTGCCTACGTGGCGGCCGCTGTCCTGTTCATCCTGTCTCTCGGCGGCCTGTCGGGCCAGGAGAGCGCCAAGCGGGCCGTGTGGTACGGCATTGCCGGCATGGCGCTCGCCGTGGGCGCCACCGTGTTCGGACCCGGTGTGGGCAACTATGCGGTCATCGCCGCCATGCTGGTGATCGGCTCTGCCATCGGCTGGTATGTGGCCAAGAAGGTCGCAATGACCGAGATGCCGCAGCTCGTGGCGGCGCTGCACTCCTTCGTAGGTCTGGCCGCCGTGTTCATCGGCTTCAACGCCGATCTCGAGCTCACCCGCGTGCTCACCCTGGACGAGGCCTCGCGGAGTGCGCTCACCGGCTTTGCCGGGGTGCTGGCGCATAAGTCCGGCGTGGAGATTGCAATCCTAAAGGTCGAGGTGTTCCTCGGCGTGTTCATCGGTGCCGTGACGTTCACTGGCTCCATCGTCGCCTTCGGCAAGCTCGCCGGCAAGGTCGATGGCAAGGCCAGGAAGCTGCCGGGCGGCCATGGGCTCAATGCCGGGGCGGCGCTGCTCTCGCTCGTCCTGCTGGTGCTGTACGTCAACGGGACGGGCATTTGGGCCCTAGTCGCGATGACGCTGCTGGCGTTCTTCATCGGCTACCACCTGATCATGGGCATCGGCGGGGCTGACATGCCGGTGGTGGTCTCGATGCTCAACTCCTACTCGGGCTGGGCGGCAGCTTCCATCGGCTTCACCCTCGGCAACGACCTGCTGATCGTCACCGGTGCGCTGGTGGGCTCCTCGGGTGCGATCCTGAGCTACATCATGTGCAAGGCCATGAACCGCAGCTTCATCAGCGTGATCCTCGGCGGGTTCGGCACGACCACCGGTCCGGTGATGGCAATCGCGGGCGAGCAGATCGCCATCGATGCCGATGGCGTGGCCACGGCGCTTGAGGAAGCGGACAGCGTCGTGATCGTGCCGGGCTACGGCATGGCGGTCGCGCAGGCGCAGCAATCGGTTTCGGAGCTGACACGGCGCCTGCGGGCCAAGGGCAAGCAGGTACGCTTTGCCATCCATCCGGTGGCCGGCCGCCTGCCGGGGCACATGAACGTGCTGCTGGCGGAGGCGAGGGTGCCCTACGACATCGTGCTGGAGATGGACGAGATCAACGAGGACTTCTCGGAGACCGACGTGGTGATCGTCATCGGCTCGAACGACATCGTCAACCCGGCAGCCCAGGAGGATCCGAACAGCCCAATTGCCGGCATGCCGGTGCTGGAGGTGTGGAAGGCCAAGCAGGTGTTCGTCTCGAAGCGCGGGCAGGGGACCGGGTACTCCGGGATTGAGAACCCGCTGTTCTACAAGGAGAACACCCGCATGTTCTACGGAGATGCCAAAGCCAGCATCGATCGGCTCGTCCAAGCCATATAAAGCACTTGGTGCTGCAATGCCGCTGGCGCCGACCGGATGTTACATCCGTTGGTGCTCAGAAACGTGTATAATCGGCACACGCCTTGAGCCCACTTGCATGACGCCCTTCGCCCATTGTGGGAGAGGCTGGTTTGCCAGCAGACGAAGACTAGCAGAAGGACGTTAGCCGTGTCCCTGATCAATCCCGATGTCACGCCCGAGAAGGATTTTCCGCTTCGTGACGACATCCGCCTCCTGGGCCGCCTGCTGGGCGATACGATCCGCGAGCAGGAGGGAGAGGCGGCCTTCGAGATCGTGGAGCGCATCCGCCAGACCTCGATCCGCTTTCACCGTGATGAGGACGAGATGGCTCGCCGCGAGCTCGAGACGATCCTGAACAGCCTCTCCCGCGGGCGCACGAATCAGATCATCCGCGCCTACAGCTACTTCTCGCATCTGGCGAACATCGCCGAGGATCAGCACCACGTCCGGCGCTCGCGCGCTCATGCGATGGCGGGTGCGCATGCCATGACAGCGCCGGCTCCCCGGGAGGGCACGCTGGCCCGGGCTCTCAAGCTCGTGCAGGAAACCGGCATCAGCCAAGCGGCCTTGCAGGCCTTCTTCGCGTCTGCGCTGGTCTGCCCTGTTCTGACAGCCCATCCGACCGAGGTGCGCCGCAAGAGCACCATCGACCGGGAGATGGAGATTTCGCAGATCCTGGCACAGCGCGACCGGCAGGATCTGACGCCCGAAGAGGAGGCCACCTGCCAGGAGAGCCTGCGTCGCGCGATCCTGACGCTCTGGCAGACGAGCATCCTGCGCCGCGATCGCCTGAAGGTCATCGACGAGGTCAATAACAGCCTGTCCTACTACGACTACACCTTCTTCAAGGAGCTGCCGCGGGTCTATGCCTCCCTGGAGGATCAGCTCGCGGCGATGGATCCCGTCTGGGAGACCGTGGAGCTTCCATCGTTCCTGCGCATGGGCAGCTGGATCGGCGGCGACCGCGACGGCAATCCTTTTGTGACGGCGGATGCCCTACGCCAAGCCCTGCTGCTTCAGAGCAAGCATGCGCTCGGCTTCTACCTGGAGGAGCTGCATTGCCTCGGGGCCGAGCTGTCGCTGGACGGCCGCTATGTGAATGTGTCCGAGCAGGTGCAGGAGCTTGCCAAGGCCTCGCCCGATCCGTCGCTGCATCGCCAGAATGAGCCCTATCGCCGCGCGATCACGGGCATGTACGCACGCCTCGCCGCCACGGCGGCCGCTCTCGGCCATGGCGACATTGCCCGTCATGCCGTGGGCCATGCACCGGCTTACTTGAGTGTCGAAGAATTCGCCGGTGACCTGTCGGTCCTGCATCGCTCCCTCTTGTCTAATGGATCCGGATCCCTGTCGCGCGGGCGTCTGCGCAAGCTGCGTCGCGCCGTCGACGTGTTCGGTTTTCATCTCGCAAGCCTCGACATGCGTCAGAATTCCGACGTGCATCAGCGCGTCGTGGCAGAGCTGTTTGAGAAAGCAATGCCGGGTACGGGTTACGAGGCGCTCTCGGAGCAGCAGCGCGTGGCGTTGCTCCTGGAGGAGCTCAGGACGCCGCGGCCTCTGACTTCGCCCTATCTCGACTACTCGCCTGAGACGTCCTCGGAACTCGCCATCGTTCATGAAGCCGCCGAGGCGCATCGCCGCTACGGCCGCGCGGCGGTGCCGAATTATGTGATCTCGAAGGCGAGCGACCCGTCCGACATCCTGGAGGTCGCCCTGCTCCTGAAGGAGGCAGGCCTTCTGCGCCCGCGCGAAGGCGAGATGCATGTCAACATCATCCCGCTCTTCGAGACCATCGCCGATCTGCGCCATTGCAGCCATGTCATGGACGCGCTCTTTGCCATGCCTGACTACATGCGTCTGCTGCGCAGTCGCGGGCAGGCGCAGGAGGTGATGCTCGGCTATTCCGACAGCAACAAGGATGGCGGCTTCCTCACCTCCGGCTGGGAGCTCTACAAGGCCGAGATCGAGTTGGTCGATATCTTCAAGCGTCATGGCGTGGCCCTTCGCCTCTTCCATGGCCGCGGCGGATCTGTCGGCCGGGGCGGCGGCCCGAGCTATCAGGCGATCCTGGCACAGCCGGGTGGTGCCGTGCAGGGCGCCATCCGCATCACGGAACAGGGCGAAGTGATCGCCGGCAAGTACTCGAACCCCGATCTCGGCCGCCGCAACCTGGAGATCCTGGCCGCTGCCACGCTTGAAGCGTCCCTGCTGCACTCTGGCCAGCCCGCGCCGCGTGAGGAATACCTGAAGGCCATGGAGGAACTCTCCAACAGCGCCTTCAGGGCCTACCGCGCCCTCGTCTACGAAACGGAAGGGTTCGAGCGCTACTTCTGGGAGTCCACGGTCATCGGCGAGATCGCCAATCTGAACATCGGCAGCCGGCCTGCCTCACGTACGAACTCCCGACGGATCGAGGACCTGCGGGCCATCCCCTGGGTCTTTGGCTGGGCGCAGTGCCGCCTGATGCTGCCGGGCTGGTACGGCTTCGGTTCGGCCGTGAATGCCTGGCTGGAGAGAAGGCCCGATACCGGCCTCGCTCTGCTCCAAGAAATGTACCGGGAGTGGCCGTTCTTCCAGGCGCTGCTCTCGAACATGGACATGGTGCTGGCCAAGAGCAACATCGCCATCGCGTCGCGCTACGCGAACCTCGTGGAAGACGAGGCGCTGCGCAATGCCATCTTCCCGCGCCTGCGGCGGGAGTGGGAAGATTCGATCAGGCAACTGCTCGCCATCATGCAGCAGCAATCCCTGCTCGACGGCAACCCGTTGCTCGCGCGGTCCATCCGCAACCGCTTCCCTTATCTCGATCCACTGAACCATTTGCAGATCGAGCTGCTGAAGCGGCACCGGTCGGGCGATGCGGACGAGCAGGTGGTGCAGGGCATTCACCTGTCGATCAACGGCATCGCGGCAGGTTTGCGCAACAGTGGTTAGCAGGCACAGTGTTATCAAACATCTTCGTGTTAGACAGCCGATTTAATGATTTCAGTGGCTCGATCGCTAGGCTGTGATGAAAGCTAGACATTTGATGTGAGCTCCGGCCCACACTTGGGGGCCAGCGCTCCACCGCCAGATGCCTCGGTGCTTTTGAACCCTAAAGGTGAAGAGGGCGGAGCGCTACTCCCCAGAGGCAAAGCCGGCCAGGTGACATAGACTCTCTTGGTCCGCTGCGTTGTCGAGTTCCATCAGTCTTGCAGTTAAGGATGTTCGCACAATTGCGTACCGCTGCGTCAAAGGTGCCGCCTACACTCGCCTGAGCCTTTCAGAGGGGTTAGGACATGAAGAGGTTGGTCACGGTCACCGGTCCTGTCGCAGCCGCCCAGATGAACGGGTACCTGATTGAGGAACGCCTCCTGGATCAGATCATGATCCAGGTGATCGACAAGGGTGGCGGGAACTTGGACATCGCCTTTCATGAACGAGATCGGCGATACCTGTCGCAGTTCTCTGAGGCGCAGCAGGCCGAGTGGCTGCAAGAGGCCATGCTCCACGTCGAAGCGGCATGTCCGCTCGAGACACCCGATGGCAAAGCCGCCTGGATCGCTGACTTGGCGCCACCAAAAGCCAGAGCGTCCATCAAGGCTATGCGACCGGCACGGCAGGAGCACGACCTTCCGGCTGGATTGGAGTTCTTGAGACGCGACTGACCGTCATTCAATGGTGCCCCTAGAGCGCCGGATCAGAGTAGCGCCTCTCCGGAGCGATCAGTCACAGACACGACCCCGTTACAGCACAGCTTTGGATCGCTTTAAGTTCCATAATGTTTGTTACCGGTCTCTTTGCTTGTAGCCGCAAGGTTAGAATGTCCTAATCCTGCAAAGTAGGAATGTCACACTCCCCGCTTCTAACTGATACGGGAGAAGGCGGATCGGACGGATTGCGACGAGCGAGCGCGACCTGCAGCGGATTGAGGTTCTGTCGAAGGTTGTCGAGTGCCGCATGATGACCGTTTCGGCGGCCCGTATGCTGGCGCTGAGCCCGCGGCAGGTCCGCCGACTGCTGGAGAACACGCTCTTCGCCAGATCCAGTCTGATTGTGCTAACCCCTCCCATGGACGCGTCCCTCAAGTGGTGAGGTCAACACCTCCGCTCTGGCACACCGAGACCGCTGGGGTGTCCACCTCATCAGACCTCGACAGACACGCCCCGGTTCGCAATCACTCTTTCGCCCGGCCGGTTAGCCGGTGCGCGGAACGGCCCACGGCCGCTTCTTTGCATCGTTCGCCGTGAACTGTGCGATTGCTTCACCCTGGCTAAGGGTCAGATCAATGTCGTCCCAGCCGTTCAGCAGTTTCATGCGCCACACCGGATCGACCGTAAAGGGAGTTGACACGCCGTTCGTGGTGATATTCTGTGCCTGGAGGTCAACGGTTATCTCCCGAGCATCGGCCTCAAGCAACCGGATCAGAGACTCCGCGTCGTGTTCGCCCACGCAAGCGGGAAGCAGTCCATTGTTGACCGCATTCGATGCGAAGATGTCGCCAAAGCTTGGGGCGACCACACACCGGACTCCATAGTCCACCAGAGCGTAGACGGCCGCTTCGCGCGAGGAGCCCGCCCCGAAATTGCGTCGCGCCACAACGATCTGCGCATTCCTCCAATCTGGGCGGTTCAGGGGAAAACCGGGGATTTCGGATCCATCGCTGGAGAAACGCATGTCATGGAGCAGAAAGCTCCCATAGCCCTCGGCGCGCGAGCGCTTCATGAACCGGGCCGGGATTAGCTGGTCCGTATCGATGTTGGCATAGGGCAGGGGACACGCCGTGGCGGTCAGACACTGAAACGGCTGCATCAGGAGCGCTCCTCGATCAGGGGACGAACATCGGCGAGGTGTCCGGTAACGGCCGCTGCCGCGACCATGGCGGGCGACATGAGATGGGTTCGCGCACCGGGTCCTTGACGGCCCTTAAAGTTCCGGTTGGTAGTTGAAGCGCACCGTTCGCCCGGCTGCACGATATCGCCGTTCATGCCCACGCACATAGAGCAGCCCGACTCGACCCATTCGAGACCGGCATCCCTGAAGATCTGGTCGAGCCCTTCCGCTTCTGCCTGCTGCTTTACCAGCGACGATCCGGGCGAGACGAGGCCGGGGACCTTGGCCTTTCGGCCTGACAGCACCTTTGCGGCCGCACGAAGATCCTCGATACGGCTGTTGGTGCACGAACCAATGAACACGCGATCAATACGGACGTCCGTGAGCTTCTGTCCCGGTTTGAGGTCCATGTAGGCAAGCGCATCCCGGATTTGTGCAGCCTTGCCCGAGTCCGGGATCGACTCAGGATCCGGCACCGCTGTCGTGATCGGCAGCGCGTCCTCGGGGCTGACGCCCCAAGTAACGACGGGCTCGATCTCGGAAGCATCGAGCACGATCTCTCGGTCGAACTGTGCATCCTCGTCGGACATCAGTCGCAGCCAATCCTCGGCCGCACGCTCGAAATACTCTCCCTTGGGGGCGAATGGCCGGCCGCGGAGATAATTGATCGTCGTCTCGTCGGGAGCCACCATGCCGCAGCGGGCGCCCGCTTCGATCGATAGATTGCAGAGGGTGAGCCGCCCCTCCATCGAGAGGGCGCGGATGGCAGAGCCCGCATACTCCACCGCATGCCCCTGCGCCCCGTCGGCACCGATACGTGCAATGATCGAGAGCGCGATGTCCTTGGCGCCGATCCCTGGAGCCAAAGTACCATCGACAGAAATGCGCATTCGCTTGGGTTTGCGCTGCCAGAGCGTCTGTGTCATCAGCACGTGCGCGACTTCGGATGCCCCGATGCCGAAACCCCATGCACCGAAGGCGCCATGCGTGGAGGTGTGACTGTCTCCACACACCATGAGGAGGCCCGGGAGCGTCAGGCCCTGTTCGGGTCCGACCACATGGACGATCCCCTGGCGCGGATCGTTGAGGCCAAACAACATCACTCCGTTCTCGGACGTGTTGCGCTCAAGCTGATCCAGCATATTCTGGATCGCAGGATCGATGCTGCGTCCGGATCTGCGCGTCGGCACATAATGGTCCGCAATGCCGAAGGTGAGATCGGGGCGGGAAACCTTGGCGCTGCGCTCCTTCAGCTTGTTGAAGGCATGGAACGAGCCCTCGTGCACGAAGTGCCGGTCGACCCACAGCAGCGTCTGTTCATCTTCGCGCGTCACGATCGCATGACTGTCCCAAAGCTTGTCAAACAGGGTCTGCGGACCGGAGGGGCTCTGCGCCATCTCACTCTCCCGAATGTGCTCTCATGGCTCATGTTGAAGCCAATCTCAGTATTTCCAAAGGGGCGGCTTGACGCAAGCGAAATGTCTTATAATGTAGACAGGAAGCTGTCCCTTGCAGCGGTCAACTCTGTTGCAGTCTGGAGTGGGCAAACTTGGCGGACGCAGTCGAACCCCTCAAAGCGCGGCGCATATATCTTCTCCTGCGCGAGCGCATTCTCAACGGAGAGTTGGAGCCTGGCTCACGGCTGCCGGGCGAGCTGTCACTTGCGGCCGATTACGGGATCTCCCGTGTCACGGTGCGGCGTGCGCTCGATACGCTTGCGAGCGATGGCCTCATCGACCGCCGCCCCGGTTCGGGAACGTTTGTGCGAGAAGGCAACTCGGTCCAGCCGATCGTGGCGGACCTGTCGAACGTCTTGTCCCATCTGGTCGAGATGGGCCGTCGAACCGGCGTGCGCCTTTTGTCCTTTGCCTATGTGAATCCACCCGAGAGCGTCGCCGTATCGCTCGGTCTCGAACCGGGTGAACGGACACAACGCTCAATCCGTGTCCGCCTCATTGACGGCGCGCCCTTTTCCTATCTGGTGACACACGTGCCGGAACGCATCGGCGTCACCTATTCGGAGGCCGATCTCGCGTCGATGCCGCTTCTCGGGCTCCTCGAGCGCTCTGGAATCGTAGTCGATGAGGCGAGCCAGAGCATCGGTGCGACCTTGGCCGGACCTGACATAGCGGAGGCTCTAGAGCTGGAGATTGGCTCGCCCCTCCTGTCGCTCACACGCGTCGTCTGGGATCCATCGGGTCAGGGCGTCGAGCATCTCCACGCTCTCTACAGGCCGGATCGCTATTCCTTCCACATGGATCTCGTGCGAACAGGCGCCGCCGGCGCCCGCCGGTGGAACCCCGTGGCGAAGCCGGTCATCGCACGACCGGAGAGTTCCAAACGCAAGATCAAGGGGCCGGAGAGCCTCAAGCCAAAGCCCCGCCCCATGCGGGTGTCCAACCAGAGGAGAACATCGACATGAAGAACATCATGCGTCCAACCCGCCGTTCCATCCTTCGGGCAGGTGCCGCTTCCGCGGCCGTGCTCGCTATGCCGGCTTATCTGCGCGCCCAGTCTCAGTCCGTAAAGATCGGCATCCTGCAGCCCGTCACCGGTGCGCTCGCGCAAGACGGCGAGTTTGGCCGCATGGGCGCCGAAATGGCCATCAAGGAGATCAACGACTCCGGCGGCCTCAAAGGGCTCGGCGGTGCCAAGCTTGAGATGGTGTTCGGCGATGCTCGTTCGAACCCGGAGGCAGGCACCCAAGAGGTCGAGAAGATGCAGGCCGATGGCGTCGCGGCCATCGTCGGCGGCTTCGCGAGCCCGATCTGCCTCGCGGCCACTCAGGCTGCCGCCCGCTACGACCTCCCCTACATTGTCGACGTCGGCGTCAGCGACCCGATCGTGCAGCGGGGTCTCAAGAACACGTTCCGTTTCGCACCCGGATTCGGCATCGTGACCGGATTTGCGCTCGATAACCTCGTCAAGCTGAACGACGGCGCCGGCAAGCCGGCAAAGACCGTGGTCCTCGTGCACGAGGATGGCCTGTTCGGATCTGGTCTTGCCAAGCTCATGCAGACGGAGCTGCCGAAGCGCGGCTTCGAGATCCTTGAGACCATCGCGCATCCGACGCCCGCGCGCGACATGTCGAACGTCGCCCTGCGTATCCGCTCCCTCAATCCGGATCTCGTGATCCCGTCAAGCTATTATGGCGAGTTCGTGCTGCTCGCGCGCACGATGCAACAGCAGCGCATCCGGCCGAAGGGCGTCTATGCCGTCCTTAACGGTGCGGCCTCGAACTACCGCTTCGTGAAGGAGTTCACAGAGGCAGCCAACGGCATCATGGATTGCAATCACTGGTACGATCCGCGCAACCCCAAGGCCCTGGAGCTCAAGAAGCAGGTCGAAGCTCAAGGCAAGGTTTTCGCCTACAACGTGCCGCTGAACTATTCCTGCGTGAAGCTCCTTGCCGACGCCATCGACCGTGCCGGTTCGGCGGATCGCGCGAAGATCATCGAGGCACTGAACACCTCGACTTTCAAGGACCACATCATGCCCTACGGCGAGACGAAGTTCGTCAACGGGCAGAACATGGGCGCTGCGCCGGTCAATACGCAGGTGCAGGGCAGCGAGATTAAGGTGATCTTCCCCGACTCCTTTGCCGACGCGAAGCCGCGTTTCCCGGTGACCGGCTGATCCTAGGCAATGGTCCTGGGGTGCAGTTCGCTCCCCAGGATCTCTGAGGAGACTTTTGTACGATGTATTCACCCGCCATCATAGCGGAAGCCGTCGTGAATGGTCTGATGACGGGAGCGGTCTATGCGCTTATCGCACTCGGCCTCACCCTGGTTTACGGCGTCCTTCACATCATCAATTTCGCGCACGGCGCGCTGCTCACCGCAGCAATGTTCGCCGTATGGGCTGTGTACGTAGCCTTCGGCCTTGATCCTTATCTCGCCATCCTGCCGCTGACGCCGCTCTTCTTCGGGCTGGGTTACGCCGTGCAGCGCTTCGTAATCGGCCCGGCAAGTCATGGCAGCGACAGCAACATCCTGCTTGTGACCCTGGGTCTTTCGATCGCCATTGAGAACGCCCTGCTCGCGGGGTTCCGCTCAGACACCCGCACGCTCAATACCGACTATGGCTTCCAAGTTGTGGAGCTCGGTCCGCTTCTCCTCTCTAAGCCGCGCCTGATCGGGTTCGGAGCCGCGGTGCTGGTCACGGCGCTTCTGTGGCTTCTTCTCTCGCGCACTGATACCGGCAAGGCCATACGTGCCGTTGCCAAGGAGAAGCTCGGCGCCAGCCTTGTCGGCATCGACGTTGCTCACGTCTACGCGGTCACTTTCGGCCTCGGCTGCGCCTGCCTGGCTGTGGCGGCGTGCCTGCTCATGCCGACCTTCTACGTCAATCCACGCATCGGCCAAGCCTTCGTGCTTGTTGCCTTCACGATCGTGGTGCTCGGGGGCATGGGGTCGATCCCCGGCGCACTCCTCGGCGGATTGTTCATTGGCGTTGTCGAGAGCCTTTGCGGTCTCTTCCTCGGCGATTCACTGGGTCAGATCGGCATCTTCCTCATCTTCATCCTGGTGCTGCTCGTGCGGCCGACGGGACTATTCGGAGCGAAGGCATGACATTCCGCGACATCGTTCCGATTCTCGTCCTGATCTCGCTCCTAGCCTTCGTGCCGGTCTTCGTCACGGCCAATACGGTCCTCAACTTTCTCGTCTTCACCCTCATCATCGCGCTTGCGGCCCAAGGGTGGAACATTCTCGGTGGCTTCGGCGGCCAGTTCTCTTTCGGACATGCGGCCTTTTTCGGAACGGGCGCCTACGTGGCTGCGCTGCTTCAGGTCCGCCTCGGGTTCAATCCCTGGGTTGCCTTTGCGATCGGCGCTGTGGCCGGCGCAGCGGTCGGTTGGATGATTGGCTATCTGAGCTTCCGGTCCGGTCTGCGCGGATCCTACTTTGCGCTTGTGACGCTCGCCTTTGCAGAGGTACTGCGAATCCTCGCTAACGCGGCGGCCTTCACCGGCGGCGCGGCGGGCGTCCTGATCAAGCTCGACGTGCGGCCGGAGAATTTCCAGTTCGAAAGCCGCGCCGCCTTCTTCTGGATTGCGCTAGCGCTCGTCGGTGCCACCCTCGTCCTTACCCGCTGGATCGAACGGTCGCGCTTTGGTGCTCAACTCGTAGCCGTGCGGGAGAACGAGGCGGCCGCCAAGGCTCTCGGCGTCGACACACTGCGGGTGAAGCTCGGGGCCATCACGCTCTCTGGCGCGGTAACGGCGGCTGCGGGCTGCCTTTATGCCCAGTACTTCCTCTACGTGGATGCCAACATCGCCTACGGCACCTGGATTTCGGTCGAGGCGATCCTCGCGCCGATCGTTGGAGGACTCGGGACTGTCTTCGGACCGCTTGTCGGCGCCGTGGCCCTGCACGGCTTGGGCGAGATCACCAAACTTGCGGCAGGCAGTGTCCCGGGTATCGATCTCATGGTGTTCGGCGGTCTTTTGGTTGTGGCAGTTGCCTTTGCGCCAGATGGCATCCTCGGTCTCCTGCGCCGCCTGCGTCGGCCGGTTCAAACGTCGGGAGCGGCTCGCCATGCTTGAGGTGCAAAACGCGACCAAGCGCTTCGGCGGCCTCGTCGCCGTGAACCAGGCGTCTCTCAAGGTGGCGGCTGGCTCAATCACCGGTCTTATCGGCCCCAACGGCGCCGGCAAGACGACCCTTTTCACGCTGATCTCAGGCTTCGAGAGACCCACCGAGGGGCGTGTGTTGTTCGAGAGCCAGGATATCAGCGGCGACGAACCGCACATCCGCGCGCGGCGTGGCATCGCCCGCACATTCCAGATCGTGCAGCCCTTCGCCGGCCTCTCCGTCGTCGAGAACATCGCTGTAGGCGCCCATCTGCGTCACGCGAAGCGTAGCGACGCCATGGCTCGCGCCGAAGAGGTTGGCCGCCGCGTTGGGCTCGGTCCGGAACTCGATAAATCGGCTTCGAGCCTAACGGTGGCTGGACGCAAGCGGCTTGAACTCGCCCGCGCTCTCGCGACGGAGCCGAAGCTGCTGCTGCTCGACGAAGTGCTGGCCGGCCTCAATCCCTCCGAAATCCGCGACATCATCCCGGTGGTCCGCGCGATCCGGGATGAGGGTGTCACGATCCTGATGATCGAGCACGTGATGCAGGCGGTCATGAACCTCTGTGAGCAAGTCTATGTGCTGGCGCAAGGTCAGATCATTGCTGAGGGCCCGCCTGCCGAGGTCTGCGACGATGCGACAGTTATAGAAGCCTATCTTGGTGCCGGCGCGGCCGAACGCCTGAAGCGGGAGAAGGTCCATGCTTGAGGTCAGGTCGCTGAGAGCAGGCTATGGCGGCACGGAAGTCCTGCGGGGGCTCGACCTTTCGGTCGGAGCGGGTGAGATCGTTGCAGTGCTCGGCTCCAACGGCGTCGGCAAGACAACGTTGAACAAGGTTCTCTCCGGCGTCCTGCGGGCGAACGACGGCGAGATCCTCTTCGACGGGAAAACGCTCAGCGGAACCTCCTCAGCGGACATCGTGAAGGCGGGCCTCATCCATGTGCCGGAGGGCCGCAAGATCTTTCCGAACATGTCGGTACGGGAGAATCTTGAGCTCGGCAGCTATCGGAGAGGGCGCAACCGGCGATCTGCCAACCTGGAGCGGGTCTTCGATACCTTCCCGCGCCTGCGAGAGCGCAGCGGCCAAGCCGCAGGCACCTTGTCGGGCGGCGAGCAGCAGATGCTGGCAATCGGACGCGGGATGATGGCGGAACCGCGCCTCCTCATCCTTGATGAACCATCCCTCGGCCTGTCGCCGCTGCTCGTCGAAGAGATGTTCGCCCTGATCCGCAGGCTCAACGGTGAGGGGCTGCCGATCCTGCTCGTGGAGCAGAACGTGGTTCAATCGCTTGAGTGCGCCTCGCGTGCGTACATCCTGGAGAACGGAGTCTTCGCCTTGTCCGGATCTGCCGAACAGGTCCGAAACGACCCTGAACTTAAGCGCGCCTATCTGGGCATGTGACGGAGGAAACCTAATGACGATTGTCACGCAGAACGTCATTCCCGCATCCGTCCTGTTGCAGGCCGGACAACCTCAATGGCTCCAGCAATGGGGCAGGTTCGCGGCCGACGCTCGGTTCGCTGATCTGCCAGCAGCTGTGGTCGAGCGCACGAAACTCGTGCTCCTCGACTGCATCGGTGCCATTGCGGCTGGAATGCAAGAACCTGAGATGCGCAACTTCGTCGCGCAACTTGGGCGCCGCGAGGGGGGTGATGGTCAGGTTCCTGTGATCGGGACAGGCCGCCGAATGAGTGCGCTGCTCGCAAGCCTGCTCAACGGCACCGCGGGCACGATGCTGGAGCTCGACGAGGGCAATCAGTATGCGCGCGGCCATCCCGGCATCCACGTTATTCCGGCAGCTTTGGCAGCAGGCGAACGCCTCGCCGTTTCGGGCCCGGACCTTATTCTTGCTATTGCCCTCGGCTACGAAATCGGGTCCCGTGTTGGCATCGCGTCTAAACTGCGGGTGACGATGCACCCGCACGGCACCTGGGGCACCATCGGGGCTGCTCTGACGGCTGCAAAGCTTGAAGGTGCTACCTCGGATCAGGTCATTGAAACCATCAATCTGGCCTCCAGTTTTGGCCTCTCGACGAGCCGGCGCACGATGCTGGAGGGCGGCACCGTCCGCAATACCTATGCGGGTTTTTCGAACCAGCTCGGCCTCGTGGCATGGGAGCTGCAGACCGCCGGGTTCGTTGGCGAGACTGATGGTGTCGGCACCGTCTATGGCACCGTGATCGCCGAAAACTTTCGTCCGGACGAGATGGTGTTGGATCTCGGCGAACGCTGGGAGATCGCTCGCAATTACTTCAAGCGTCATGCTGCCTGCCGCTACACCCACGGAGCCCTCGACGCCCTCGGCGAGATTGTCCGTCAGGTGGGCGGCTCGATCGATCCGATGGCAGTCGAGGCGATCGAGGTCGACACCTACGTGTGGGCGGCGCAGCTCGACTCGGCTGAGCCCAAGAACATGCTTGCCGCCAAATTCTCGCTGCCGTTCGCGCTTGCTACCTTCATCGTCAATGGTGCCGCCAGTGTGCCGGCCTTCCGCGAAGAGGCGCAGGCGAATGCCACCGCCCGCGATCTCGGGCGTCGCGTCACCGTGCGCGAGGATGCAACCCTGACAGCGATGCTGCCAGGCCTGCGTCCTGCCCGGGTTCGGGTGCGCTTCAGCGACGGCCGGCAATTGTCGGCCGAGGTGCTCACCAATAAGGGCGACACGGAGGACCCGTATTCGCCCGATGACGTGCGTGCTAAGTTCCGAGAGCTGGCCGAGCCTGTCTGGGGCAGCTCGCATGTGGAGCATATCATTGCGGAAGTCGATGCCATTGAAGGCGCTCCCGATATCCGTGGTCTGACGGGCCTCCTTGCCCGCTCCCCCCAACACGGGTGGTCATGATGAATCTCAGAGAACGACTGCTGCAGAACCAGGTCGTCGTTGCGCCTGGCGTATACGACCCGATGACCGCATCGCTTGCCGCAGAGGCGGGTTTTGAGGCCCTGTATCTATCGGGCGCGGCGATTGCTTATACGCGGCTGGGACGGCCTGATATCGGCCTCGTCTCCATGAGCGAAGTGGCCGACACCATCGCGCTGGTGCGCGACCGGGTGCCGACACCGCTCGTGGTGGATGCCGACAACGGCTACGGAAATGCTCTCAACGTCCAGCGCACGGTCCGGATCTTCGAACGCGCCGGCGCCACCGCCATCCAGCTCGAGGACCAGAGCTATCCCAAGCGTTGCGGCCACCTTCAGGACAAGTCGATCATCCCGGCTGCCGAGATGGCCGGAAAGATCAAGGCCGCTGTGGATGCACGGGTCTCGGAGGAGACCGTCATCGTCGCCCGCACCGATGCGGTCGCTGTCGAAGGCTTCGAGGCAGCCATCGAGCGGGCGCGGCTCTATGCCGAAGCCGGGGCTGACGTGCTTTTCGTGGAGGCGCCGAAGACCCGCGAACAACTCGCGGCGGTCACATCCTCACTCGGTGCGGTGCGTCCACTCCTCGCCAACATGGTTGAAGGCGGGGAGACTCCTCTGTCCTCCGCGCAAGATCTCGGAGACCTCGGCTTCAGACTTGTGATCTTCCCGGGCGGTATCGTGCGCGCGCTCGCGCGCACGGCCCAAGACTATTACAGGTCACTTCGCGCCCACGGCACCAACGAGCCCTTCCGCGATCGCATGTTCGATTTCACGGCGCTGAATCAGCTCATCGGCACCCCGGAGATGCTGGCGCTCGGCGAGCACTACGAGTCCTTTGACCAGGAGGCTGCCCAATGAGCGCCATCGATCCCGTTACTCTGGCCGTTCTGAAAGGGCGCCTCGAGCAGATCGCGGACGAGATGGACGCGACCCTCTACCGCTCCGCCTTCAACCCGATCATCGCGGAAGCCCGCGACGCCTGCCATGGGCTTTATCACCCAATTACCGGTGCCACCCTTGTGCAGGGCACCAAAGGACTGCCGATTTTCGTCGGCGCCATGGCATTCGCCGTGAAGGCCGTGATCGACAAGGTCGAACGGGAAGGAGGCCTGGAACCTGGCGACACCTTCCTGTTCAACGACCCCTATGACGGCGGCACGCACCTGAACGACTTCCGTCTCGTGCGCCCAATCTTCCGGGACGGGAAGCTCTACTGTTGGCTCGCCTCTGTCGGCCATTGGCTCGACATCGGCGGCAACGTGCCGGGCGGCTTCAATGCGCAGGCGACCGAGAGCTTCCAGGAAGGCGTGCGCTTTCCGCCCGTGAAGCTCATTCGAGCCGGGGTGATGAACGAGGACATCATGGCGATCCTTTCGGCCAACACCCGGGTGCCGGTATCGAATTACGGCGACCTCAATGGCCAGCTTAACGCGTTGGATCTAGGGGAGCGGCGCCTGACTGAGCTTCTCAACGAGTATGGCGACACGATCGTCGCGATCGCTTTCGACGCCTTTTCGGATCGAGCGGAGGCGATGATGCGCGCGGCCATTAGCGCCCTTCCGAACGGTACCTACTCTTTCGAGGACTATCTCGACAACGATGGTATCACCGACGAGCGGCTCACGATCGCGCTAGACCTGACCGTCGCGGGCGATTCCATGACGCTGGACTTCTCGCGCTCATCTGCGCCTTGTGCAGGACCACTCAACATCGCCTACTCGACAGCGGTCGCCTGCTGCTATGTTGCCCTCAAGCACGTCTTCACCGACGTGCCGGCCAACGCTGGATGCCTGCGGCCAATCACCTTCATGATTCCGAGCACGACCCTCCTTGGCGTCAGGCCACCGAAACCCGTTGGAGGATACACGGAGACGATCCTGCGCGTCATTGGCATCGTTTTCGGCGCGTTGGCGAAGGCAGATCCGAGCCGTGCCACAGCTGGCCCGTTCGGCACAATCAATGCCTTGTCTCTTGCGGGTTATCGCCAGGACGGTTCACGCTGGGTGATGTTCTCGTTCTTCGGCGGCGGCCTCGGCGGCAATCCAGAGAGCGATGGGCTGAGCCACGCCAACAACCCGATCTCGACTGCCACGATCCCGCCTGCCGAGATTCTGGAAGCGGCCTATCCGGTCATGTTCACCCAATGGGCTCTGCGTCCGGATTCCGCCGGAGCGGGAACCCATCGCGGCGGCGTGGGCGCGATCTATGAGATTGAGTCACTGACCGATGCGGACGTTTTCCTCCTAGGCGAGCGCGGCAGGTTCGCGCCGTTCGGAGTGTCAGGTGGCCTGCCCGCGTCCCTGAACCAGTTCTCCTGGCAGACGGATCAGGGTGAGCGCTCGCCACCGATGGCGTCCAAGGTCGCGAATGTAAAGATCCGTGCCGGTCAGCGCGTCCGTCTGGAATCGCCCGGCGGAGGCGGGTGGGGCAATCCTCTCCGGCGCGACCCGCAGCGCGTCGCCCGCGACGTGCGGCTGGGCTATGTCAGCGCCCAGACAGCGTCCCGCGACTACGGTGTTGTCGTCAAGGACGATGGTGAGGTGGACGAGAGCGCGACCGTCGCTCTGAGAAAGGGAGCGGCGGCATGAACGCTATCGTAGGGAAGATTGTCGGGGTGGACGTGGGCGGGACCTTCACGGATCTATTCTACTACGACGAGGATGCAGCACGGTTCCGTACGGCGAAGGTGCCGTCCAATCGGGGAGACGAGGCAATCGGTTTCCTCGAGGGGCTGAAGACGTTCGGGCCCCTCGCGCAGCTCGGCTCCATCGTGCACGGCACGACCGTAGGCACCAACGCGCTTCTTGAGCGCAAGGGCGCGCGCATTGGCCTCATCACGACGCGCGGGTTCCGGGACGTGCTCGAGATGCGTCGCCGCGATCGCCGCCATACCTGGGGATTGTGGGGCGACTTCGTGCCTGTGGTTGACCGCGACCTACGCCTCGAAGTCGGCGAGCGCACCATGGCGGACGGAGCCATCCGTGAGGAGATCGATCCGGAAGAGATCAGGGAGGTTGCCAGGACGCTGCTTTCGCGCGGCGCGGAGGCTCTCGCCATCGTGTTCATCAACGCCTATGCCAATCCTGCGAACGAGTTCAAGGCGCTGGCCACAGCACGGGAGGTTTGGCCGAACGAAAATGTCGAGTGTTCAGCCCGGATCTTGCCTGAGATCCGTGAGTTCGAGCGCACCTCGACGACGGCACTCAACGCCTACCTTCAACCCGTAGTCGGCAGCTATCTCGGCAAGCTCGATCATGCGCTCGCGCAGGAGAAATTTGCCGGACGCTTCCACATCGTGCAGTCGAATGGCGGCGTCATGTCGACCGCAACCGCCCGGCGCCTTCCGGTGCGCACGGCCCTGTCCGGCCCCGCTGCCGGCGTGATCGCCGCGGCGGCCATCGCGGAGGCGGCGGGCTTCCCGGATGTGATCACGGGCGATCTCGGTGGAACCTCGTTCGATGTGTCGATCGTGGTCGACGGCGAGACCGCCCTCGCAGCCCAGACGACCATCGATTTTGGTCTCGTCATCCGCACGCCGATGATCGAGATCAGTACCATCGGTGCAGGCGGCGGCTCGATTGCTAACGTCGACGCGGGCGGACTGCTTCAGGTCGGGCCTGAGAGCGCCGGCTCGCGCCCGGGTCCGGTGGCGTATGGGCAGGGCAACACCCGTCCGACGCTCACCGACGCCAATGTGGTGCTGGGACGCATCAACGCGGAGCGCCCCATCGGCGGCAAGCTTGCGCGCCTTGATGTCGACGCGGCCAAGGCCGCCATCGCAAAGCATGTGGCGGAGCCTCTGGGGCTTGATCCCATGCAAGCTGCCGAGGCGATCGTGCGGGTTGCGAACGGCAAAATGGCCGGTGCCATCCGTCTCGTGTCGATCGAGCGTGGGCACGATCCGGGCCGGTTCGCGGCGGTGCCATTCGGGGGCGGCGGAGCCTTGCATGTCGGAGCGCTGATCAAGGACGTGGGATTGAAGGCCGCGCTCGTGCCGCGCTATCCGGGCGTGACCTCCGCGCTCGGTTGCGTTATCGCCGACATCCGCCACGACCAAGTGCAGACGATCAATCTGCTCCTCGACAATCTGGACGCCGAGGCCCTCGATCACCGGATGGTCAAGGAGGCGGAAGCGTCTCGTGCAGTCGTCGAGGAGGCGGGTCTCTCCGTCGAGCGGATTGACATCCTGTTCGAGCTCGACATGCATTATGTAGGCCAGACTCACACGGTGAGTGTGCCGCTCCCCGTTTCGGTTGAGAACGGGACGACACGGGTCAATCCGTCGACCGTCCGAGAGGCCTTCGAGCGGGCCTATCAGGCATCGTTCAGCCGTCTGCTCCCGGGCGTGCCGGCTAAGATCGTCAATTTGCGTACGGCTGCAGTGGGGCGCAGGCCTCATTTCGATCTCGCAGCCCTTGCGCCAGACGCCTCGGCAAGCGTCGAGAAGGCCAGGCTCGGCAGCCGTCCGGTGTGGTTTGACGGTGGTTGGCACGACACCGCAATCTATGCGCGCCTGGACCTTCCGGTCGGAGTTGTCGTGCACGGACCGGCAATTCTCGAGCAGCCGGACGCGACCACTGTCATCGATCCTGATCTGACGGCGCGGGTCGATGATTTTGGTAACGTCATCGTGGAGCGCGCTGCATGAGCGAGGCTGCAATTCCGGTGGGGCACACGGCGCTTGTCGTCGTCGATCTCCAGAACGATTTCCTCCATGCGGATGGGGCTTATGGCCGGGCGGGGCAGGGCGCGCCTGAAATTGCCGCTCTACCGGAGCGGTTGAAGCCGCTTACCGACCTGCTGCGCGCCAAGGGCGGCTACGTCGTCTCGACACAGTTTACCCTGGTACCTGCAAAAGGTGGCGAGCCGCTGATCTCGCCGCATCTCAAGCAGCTCCGGCCCTTCCTCAGGAAGGGTGACTTCCTGCCCGGCGCATGGGGGCATCAGCTTGTCGACGTCCTGCAGCCAGCGGATCTGAGCGTGGAGAAGATCGCCTATTCGGCCTTCTATATGACGCGGCTTGAATGGGTGCTGCGCAAATGCGGCATCGAACGGCTGCTTGTCTGCGGCATCGTCACGAATGGTGGCGTCGCATCGACCGTGCGCGACGCGCATGTGCGTGATTTCGAAACCACCGTCCTGGAGGACGGCTGCGCAGCCTTCTCGCCCGCCGTGCATGCCACGGCCATCGATGCGTTGCGACCGGTATGCCGCATCGCCTCCATCTCCGAGGTCATGAGAGAGATCGAAGCCGCATGAGTATACTTTCTGCGGAGGGCGTCGCCTTCGACGTAGAGATTGCGGTCGTCATCATCGGCGCTGGCGCTGCGGGTCTCGTCGCAGCCCTGTCGGCGCGGGAGGCAGGGCGGGACGTGCTTGTCCTTGAGCGTGACCCGGTGCCCCGCGGCTCGACCGCGCTCTCAGCCGGGCTGATCCCAGCCGCCGACACCCGCTGGCAGCGGCAGGCGGGCATCGCCGACAGCCCTGCGCTGTACGGGCGTGACATCCTCGCCAAAGCGAACGACGAACCAGATCCAGGTCTGGTCGAGACGGTAGCGGGGGCTGTCGGACCTGCGGTCGAGTGGTTGGCCGACCGGCATGGCTTGCCGTTCTCGCTCATCGAGGACTTCCGCTATCCAGGCCATTCCGTCTGCCGCATGCACGGGCTGCCGAGCCGGTCCGGCGGCGAGTTGATCGACCGGCTGCGCGAGGCGGCCGCGGGGACCGGCGTCGACATCCTCTGCGACGCCCATGTCACGTCCTTGTTCGCGCGGTCTGATGGCAGCATCGCTGGCGTGGCCATCGAACGCCCTGACCGCTCGCAGGAGCGCATCGGGTGCGGCGCGCTGATCCTCGCCTGCAACGGGTATGGCGGCAATAAGGATCTTGTGCGGCGCCACATTCCCGAACTCGGCACCGCGCTATATTTCGGTCACGAGGGCAACCAGGGCGACGCGCTGCTCTGGGGCCAGACGCTGGGGGCCGCCACGCGGCACCTGTCGGGCCATCAGGGTCACGGGTCGGTCGCACATCCGCATGGCATCCTTATCACCTGGGCGACGATCACCGAGGGTGGTTTCCAGGTGAACCTGCGCGGCGAGCGCTTCTCCGACGAAAGCCATGGCTATTCAGAGCAGGCGGCCGTCGTGCTGCGGCAGCCTGAGGGGCTGGCCTGGACGGTCTTCGATGCGCGCATTGCCGGCATCGCCCGGCAGTTCGAGGACTTTCGACAGGCGGAGGCGGTCGGGGCAGTGCTGGCTGCGGAGACCATCGAGGAATTGGCGCGGCAGATGGGGGTTCCCCACGACAGGCTGGAGATGACCGTGAACGAGGTCGACGGGCTCAAGCACAAGAACCGGACCGACGGCTTCGGGCGGAGCTTCGCCGGATCGCCGCCGTTGCGGCCACCGTTCCACGGCGTAAAGGTCACCGGCGCGCTGTTCCATACGCAAGGGGGCCTTGTTGTTGACCGGAATGCTCAGGTGGTCCGCCAGGATGGGTCTTTGCTGCCCAATCTGTATGCCGTCGGAGGCGCAGCCTGCGGAGTGTCAGGCTCCAGGGCGGAAGGTTATCTGTCCGGCAACGGTCTTTTGACAGCTGTTGGCCTCGGCCGCGTCGCCGGCCAAGCGGCAGCTGGCTGAACCGGACACATTTCCGTTCTGGTCGTCCCATGTCGACAAGCCAATCACGACCACTGGTCGGTGCGCTCCTCCTCATTCAGCGGATGGAGGTCGCCGACCATCTGGTGGAGGCGGGAGGTGTCCAGGTGGGTGTAGATCTGGGTGGTCTCGATGCCGGCATGCCCCAGAAGCTCCTGTAGCACGCGCAAGTCAGTGCCGCCTGAGTGCATGTGAGTGGCAAAGGCATGCCGCAGGACGTGAGGGGAGACCCGGTCCGGGCTAGCCAGCCCAGCCGCCACAGCAGCTTCCTTGATTTCGAGCAGGGCGGCTTGACGCGTCAGAGCCTTGGTGCCGTTGCGGACGGAGTGGAACAGCCACTGGGTCGGCCTTCCCCCGGAATACTCGGCCGCTAGTTTCTGCCAGTGGGTGATGGCCTCGATGGCCCGCTCATGAAGCGGCACGAGCCGCTGCTTGTCGCCCTTGCCGCGGACCATCAGCATCCGGGTGCCAGGGCGAGCGGCATCGGAGGGCAGTGATAGCGCCTCGCTGATGCGCATGCCGGAGGCATAGAGCGTCTCGAACAGAGCAGCCCGTCGGGCATAGCCAGCCTGCCGATAAAGGCCGACCGAAGGATCGGCCGCCAGCCTGTGGGCAGTCTCCAGAAGCCCTTCCGTCTCGGTAATCGACAGGACGAAGGGCAGCTTTCTGGGCCGCTTCATAGACGGCATAGTGGACGTGGGATCGCGGGAGCCGAGCTCCTCGGCGATCAGGAACCGATGCAGGTTGCGTATGACTGTGATACGGCGGGCGATGGTCGATCCGGCATAGCCCCGCTGATCGAGACCGGCGATGTAATCTCGAACGTGCTCAAGGCTGACATCGTCCAATCGGAGGCTTCTCCCGCCAAGCCAGGCGAGATAGCAGTTGAGGTCATCGGTGTAGGTGTCGATGGTACCGGCTGCGGAGCCGAGTTCCGTCGCGAGGGCATCGAGCCACAGCTGGGCCAGCCGGTGATTGGTGCGCATGAGCTCCTCCTGAAGGAAGACTTTGCCACAGCACCGGTTACGGACTTCTTGTCAAAACGTTTATTATGCGAAATGTTATCTCGTTGAATATCAGCTTGGATCAGAGGCTAAAAAGTAACAGCTTTCGGCTACAGCGATTCTCATCATCCCCTGCTAAAGTCATGCCATGGTGCGTATACCTCCCACACCGGACCTCAACGGATACACAGCACTTCTGAGTGAGCTGAAGGAGCGGATCCGTGCCGCCCGCCTTCGGTCTGCTATCGCGGTCAACCAGGAGCTGATCCTTCTCTACTGGAGCATCGGCAGTGACATCCTTGTCCGGCAGGCGACAGAAGGCTGGGGCGCTCGCGTGATCGATCGGCTCGGCGAAGATCTGCGGCGGGCATTCCCGGAGATGACTGGCCTCTCGGGGCGAAACCTCAAATACATGCGGGCGTTCGCCGAGGCCTATCCTGATCGGGAGATCGTGCAACAGGTTGTTGCACGATTGCCGTGGGGCCACAATGTTCGCTTGGTCGAGGCCGTGAAGGATCCGGCAGAGCGTCTCTGGTATGCCCGTCAGGCCATTGAGCATGGCTGGAGCCGCAACATCCTGGTCCACCAGATCGAAAGCGGTCTGTATCATCGCCAGGGCAAAGCCATTACCAACTTCGAGCGGACCCTGCCCGCTCCCCAGTCAGAGCTCGCTAGGGAGCTGGTCAAGGATCCCTACAGCTTCGACTTCTTGGCACTCGGTCCAGACATGTCGGAGCGGGAACTTGAGCGCAGCCTCCTGGACCATCTCCGATTGCTCATCCTTGAACTGGGCAAAGGCTTTGCGTTCGTCGGCAGCCAATATCCGCTCGAGGTGGGTGGCCAGGACTACTACCTCGATCTGCTTTTCTACCATCTGCGCCTGCGCTGTTTTGTTGTTCTTGAACTCAAGATCGAGGAGTTCAAGCCGGAGTTCGCTGGGAAGATGAACTTCTATCTCTCAGCCGTCGACGACCAGCTTCGTCACGAAACTGACGGACCGAGCATTGGGATCATCCTCTGCAAGGGCAAGAATGCGGTGGTGGTGGAGTATGCCTTGCGCGACTCCGCCAAACCAATGGGTGTCGCTGAGTATCGGCTCTCCCCCTCGCTTCCAAGTCAGCTCCAAGGCAACCTGCCGACTGCCGAGGAGTTGGCTCGTGAATTCTCCTTAATGTCGGCTGTGAAGCTCCGGATTGAGATCGAGCGCGAGTTGCGCTTGCTGTTGCAAGCACGCGGCCGAGGCATTGGTAGCATAGGAATCGGTCCTATGCTCCAGGAGGTTGAGCGGGATGGGATCACCCTGGAAGGCGTGGGTGAGTTTGAGGTCGCACTGCAGGCGATGAACCAGGCCTCACACAGCCTCGACGTTGATCCAGACGCAGCAGAGCAAGCCATAGAGGTTGGCACGCGGCTCCTGGAGACACTGAAGCGCTTGAATAGCCACTGACCACTCAACGTCGGTCAAACTTGATCGTTGAAGACCAACCTTGACAGATGGCCCAGCTAAAACTGCCATGCGAACGCTTGATGTGCAAAAGTATTCTTGCCCACGGACATGCATTCCAATCGGATGGACTGCTGTTCAGCCTCTCATCTTGAAAGCAACCCAGACAGCTCCTCGCCTTAACGACTCATAGTCATCGGATGACTGCCAACTTCCTGACCACTGGAATACGGATAGCTGGGTATCCCCGGCCTGGGTGGTAGTCCAAGCCCATGAGTACATCTGTGATCAGTTCGCACTCAAATACAACACCATCAAGGAAGTCCGTTAGCTCCTCGATTCCTAAATGCATCTCCCCCGTCCAGAAGATAAGGAAATATCGCTGCCAAGGACCGTCTTTCAGATCCCTCGGCTGGTCTTTCTTCGCAATCTCCTCTCGGAGTTGCTTAAGGAATTCCTCTCGGGTCCACTCATGATAGTAGCGATTACGACTATCAGCCTTGTGGGCCTTGATGGACTTCTCCAGCGTCCGCCTGTGGACGAACTCAGTCAGTTCAATCCCACAACGAACACCGTCGATCTCCACCTCACAGTCAGGTGGGTCTCTCCCTTCGCCCCTGTGGCGTAGGCTCGTGAACTGAAGGCCGGCTGCCTCTAAGACCGTTCTCGCATCATTCTGTTCGTCCAAGTTGCGATACTCGCGCGTGGTCGAACGAACCCCTTGAACGGGCCGCAGTTGTGCGATGAGCTTGCGAAGTTCCTTCCTCTGATCGTCCATCACGTCCCCTCAGGCAACCCTTTATATCCGACGATACCACCCAAGACTGTAACTCGCTAAGACAGTCATCCTGCCCCACCTCCCGACAGGCTTTGTCGTTTGGCGAGATCGCTCCTGTGGATTGCCGGCATACGGTCAGGGGATCTTAAACCCTCCCCTGCTCTATGCCCTTCCAGTTTGCTCACTGGGGCAATTAATTGCCCAACGAACCTATCGAGAAATCCATATGACCAACCAAGCCATTATTTTCACCGACGGCGCATGCCTGGGAAACCCTGGCCCAGGCGGATACGCTGCCGTTATCACCATTGCAGGTGAAGAGCAGATTATCGTTGGCCGAGATCGATCCACGACGAACAACAAGATGGAGATGACAGCAGCCATCAAGGCCCTTGAAGCTGTCTCCAAGGATCTGCCCATCGTGATCCACAGTGACAGCCAGTACGTGATCAAGGGCGCGACCGAATGGCTCCGGGGCTGGAAAGCCAAAGGCTGGCGTAAGGCAGACGGCAAGCCTGTGCTGAACCAAGACCTATGGCAGCAGATGGATGTTGTGATGACTGGCCGGAATATCACGTGGAAGTGGGTGAAGGGTCATGCCGGGCACCCGGAAAATGAGCGGGTGGATCAGTTGGCTAACTGGGAAGCCGTGAGGGCTTCTGCGGGAGCCGGCACAGACCCCACGCCAGTTGAAGCGGCTACAGGCTGAGAACGCCAACTGAGGCGAGCGTCCCCATCCACAGGCTCGTTTACCGAACCTGTGATGATAGCTGGGCCGTTCAGATACGGTTCACGGGTGCCGCACGACCCTCTCTATTAGTATGGGGCGGATGCCTGTTGGTGTCGCCTGCGTACACAGGGAGGCTCCCATGTTGAGCTGGTCTAGACGAGTAATCCCCGCTGCTACCGTGATCGCCGTGGCAACATTGCTGGGTGGGTGCGTGACCGGTACCGAGGTTTCCTACAGCGAGTATCAGTATGACCGCTATGGCGGGACTGAGCGCACCTATGAGCGTAACCTCTACGCAGATCCGTCCCGTGGTATCGAGAGCGAGAGGTGCCGAACCGTTGTCAGACGGCGCATCGACAGCTTCGGAGAAGAGGTTGTTAGACGGGATCGCGTTTGCGGCTCTACAGGTGAGATAGAAACCGCAGAGCCTTGGGAGCGCCGAGCGCCTCGCCACAACCGCTATCCCAGTCCAGTTGAGCCGCTACCAGAGGACGTTCCATACGTCGATTGAACAGCAGTCGACCAAGTGAGCCATTTGGGGAGAGCTTCAGCCGTGGGAACCAGACATTAACCTTGGCCGTCCACTCGGTGAGTATCTGGGCGCGTTGCGTATCTGCCCAAGGTGGTGCGCTCAGGCACCACAGCGCCCTAGCCGAGGTCGCCCCCTCCCCGGCTGGGGCGTTTCGCTATTTGGGTTGCCTCTCCCGTCCGAATAATGGAGCCATGTGGATCGACCGATCATGAGAGAAAGCCAACCAAACGAAGCGAGCGGACCCGGTTGGGACGCGGCCTCAGGACGTGCTGTAGATTTGAGCCGTCGCCTGGAGACATCGGCATATCCTAGATCTCGTCCAGTGTGTCAGTCTTGACCCGCTTTCTTTCTCTCAATCGTATAGACCAGTGTACATGACGTCATCAGCCGCTTCCGTATCCGCCAACACGGTCGGAAGTTGTGCCTGTACTGAGTCACGAATGATCTCTCTGAAGGTCATTTTTACCACTGGCGTGAATTGCTCACGAAGCCTGCTCTTGATCCACCACATCAAAGTGTAGCCGACCCGGTTTCCAAGAGGTAGGGTAGCGGAGCTTGTTCTCCAAAGATTGTATTACCTAGGACGCTCAGATTTGGTCATGCTGCCGTTCTTAGCTGGGCGTCACTGACCAAACGTTTCCGTGACAGCCCCCATCTGACGCCAAGGGTCAGATACCCTATTTGCTCAAGATAACGGACAATCAGTTGCTTGGTACCGCTCTACCGTAAACGTGCAGCTTGCCGCCATCACAGCACCCGGCGCCAATATGCGAAGTCCATGAAACTCCGGGTTTGGAGGCAGATTGTGCGCATCAACAGCATGGCTAACAGGCTCGAAGCAGAAAAATCCTGCGTCCTCCGAAGGTGAGTAAAGGATGAAACGTGCAAGCTCAGAACTTGCCTGACACCGCAGTGTGACATTTCTGCTTGGCCACGCGATGGTTGCTTCACCAGCCCAGCCGTCGAACCATCTTGAGATGAACCCGCGTGGCAGCCTTGCACCACCCTCGAAGTTCCACTCAGGATACATGGAAACGGGGACACGCTGCTTCGGCAGCATCGCCTCATTAGGAAGCCACATCGAAACAGCCGATGCCTTGAGCAATGTATCAGGCGTGCGGGGCAGCCAAGGGTGGAAGCCAATACCGTATGGGAGGCGAAAGCGGCTGAGATTGGTCACGCTGACATACATCTGCATGGCAGAGTGTCTGAGCGTGTAACGCAACCGCGCGTGATACCGGAAGGGTTCGGGGCCGAACGACGTCATGGTCAGCACGACGGATGTCTTCGTTGCCTCCAAGACTGACCATCTCGACGAGAACGCATTGCCATGAACGGCGCAGGGCTGATTTGGGACATTCGGCTGGAGCGGAAAATACGTCCCCTGAAAAGTGAATCCCCCTCCTGAGATCCTGTTCGACCATGGGATTAGATTGATGCAGGCCAGCTCAAACGGCCTATCGAAAGCTGGTGAATCGCATGACCGGAAGATGGGCATCTTTCCGCCCCTGTCGATCAGATCGAACCTGGCAAGCCCGGCTCCAAGCTCAGGAAGGATGATGGCTTCATCGGCTATCGGTGATTACGATTGGTTAACCATGCGGATAGCTGACCCGTGCCAGCCCCACTCATGTCACACCTCGGACCCATTCTGGATCTTCCATAAGCACATGAGTGCTCAAGCGCTCCAGTTGTTTGGTTGTGGGTACGATCATGAGTGACACGAGAAATCAGGTAGGACTACCATTCGAGGCTGCTAGGATAGGCCTCCTGGCTGCAACCATCATCGGCTTGGGGCTGTTTGCCTACTCGGTGCTGGTCTCTGGGACTGAAGAGCAATCTGCTCAAACTGAAATTGCGCAACTTCATCAGCAGATCCAGGCAGTCACGGCCGAGCGCGACCAGCTCGCGCACGACAAGGCGCAGGCGCTGCAAGCAGGGAAGGACTTAAATGCTACACAGCAGAAGATCGAAGCCGCGATGCAGGAGCTCCAGGATCTGGATGCTCTGCGTGCCAGCGTAAGCCAAGCCATCGAGCAGGCGCGGCTTCAACTCACAGGACCATCTGACCGGCCGATTACTAGGATCGACATTTCTACGACAGGCTCGACATCAGAAACTCCACCGTCGAAAGAGCAGATCCGTACCGCACAGGAAGCGCTCGTCGAATTCGGCTACGGCAGCCTTGAGGCGGATGGTGTGTTTGGCCCGAGTACCAGCAAAGCGGTCGAAGCCTTCGAGCGTGCCAAAGGGCTGCCTGTCACGGGAAAGCTCGAACCAGCAACGCTTGAGGCTCTGCGAAGCCACATTGTCTCTGCTGTTCAATAGCTCGGCGCATCATCAGCCTCTACCCTGCTGAGTGCTGCTGGCAAACATCCGATGCCGCTTGACCGAAAACAGTACCAGGAACGAGATCTTTACCAACACTCTGCCAAAGTCGTCCGGCGGTATTGCAACCGGCACCGCACACACCTCGGCTGAGAACCCCGCCCGGTTCACTCAGCCGAGGCGTTCTTGGATTTGTCGTGGTGGTCCTCCGTCGAGGCCGCACATGCGAGCGAGGGCACCCATGCCTGACCACAAGATGCTCTCCGGTGAATTGGGCCTGTGGTCAGCGGTGTTGCTGGGCCGGGGTGAGAAAGATTGGGCTGAATTGCTGGACCGAGCGGCGGCCAAGCTCGCCCGAGGTGAGCAGGATGAAGCAACAGCTTCCAGTCTCCGACTTTACGCTGTTGTGGTTGGGCAGAAGAACCAGCCTTCGTTTCAGGCTCTGCTCGAAAAAGCCGCTGACACCCTGGCTTGATCTCACTTCCCCCTGCACACGAGATGAACCCGGAAGGAACAGCTGCGAGCGGCAGAGCCTGTCTCGTCAGGCCGCCTGGCGAATGGAGAAATCCGGGACAACCAGGTACTCATAAGGTTTAAGACGATCCGCGGCCGCCTCAAGCCGGCTGCAAAAGCGTCGATGAGCATCGTCGAGAAGGCGCCGCCCTCTTGCACTGGGCTGCGCGAGCTTCATGTTCTCTCCAACCAGCGCCGCCGCTGCCGGATACAGATCGTCCGCAGCTGCCTCAATGCAGGGGTTGCGCTCGAACAGGCGTAGAGCACGGATGAGATGAGAGCCGAGGTCGCGCAGATCAGCACTCTGACCATCCTGCTCGATCTTTCTTAAGACGGGTGCAATCAACGCGAGCTTCTCATCGACTGCATCGGTGAGGATCTTGAACATCATCTGCTTGCCTTGTGGGAAACGGCTCTGTGACCGCCTCAGAGCACGAGAGAACAATGGGCAAGTATGGTTAATGAGCTGTTACCCACCTGGAATGTCAGGCAAGCTCACCTCTATTCGGAGAGATGGCGCCACCCGTGGAGCGGAAGGGTCCAGAATGGCCTCCCTTTGCCACCAATGGTTGCTCGCTCGTGAGAGGTCTTGGAATATCTCCAGCAGGGCATTATTTGTTCTCGCATTCTTTCAGCAGCTTTCCTGTCAAAGCCGACACTCGGCCATGAGACTCGTTCTCAGCCGGAAAGCCCCTCGCGATTAACATAGGACACGCCAGATGCCGGGCATCGCACGTCAGTTCGAGTCGCAGATCACCCGTACCGGTGGAGCTCCTTCCAAGTACCGTTTCACCGCCCGATGCTCCACGTGCTCCAAGACAGACATCTACGAGGCCAGCAGGCCTGCCAACGATGATCTCGTCAAAGGCTACTTCAAGGAGCGTGGATGGCTTCTCGGACGCGACCGGGCCTATGATCTGTGCGCGGCTTGCCTGTCGAAACCTCGGGAGGAGCGGCAGTCTCGGCCGTCCAACGACGCAGGCCCCCAGAGGTCGCCAGCGGCTGCCAGCCCTTCAGGCCGCCCGAGCGCCCCGGCGGACAAGCGGCCCCGGGATACGGCTGATATCCTGGCCCGCCACTTGGGCAAGCCTGAAGCGCTCGCTGCGGAAGTCTTCCGCCCCAAGCCGGTGCAGTTCCCTCGCCCCTCTACTCCGGAGACGCCCGCGCAGACTGGATCAACCCCCACCCTGCCACGCGAGGTGGAACAGGCCCTGACGGGCATGGCCGCAGAGCTGAAGAGCCTGCGCTCGACCATAGAAGGCATGGCGGAGCAGATTGGCAAGCTGGTGGCTCTCGGCGGTCAGCAGATCGAGGCCATCGCGCGGCTAGCACCCCTGATGGTCCAATCGGCTGACGGGATTGTCGGCGGCCTGCGGGAGGTTGTCAGCGCGATCCAGCCCATCCCGAGCGAATCTCCTCCTGAGCCAGAGCCGCTCAAGGCAGAAGAGCCGCTTACGCGAGAGGCTGAACCTGTCGAACGGCAGGATCCAGAACTCAGCTCAGATCCAGAACCTCGGAAGGCGTCCCAAGCAAAAGAGCGCTCAAGGGCGGGCCTGCGCCCGGCGAAGACCGAGGCTCAAGTCCGTCACACCGGCTCCGCGGCCATTGTGGTGAAGTCGATACCCGACGCCAAGCGTTCGGACCGGTTCTACACCTCCATCCGCCTGCCGCGGGATCTGTGGGACCAAGCTGGCTTCGGCCCAGATGACCGTCTCCTGCTGGACTGGAGCGGCAAGACCCTGACCATTGAGCGTGTGGCTGAGGGGGGCGTAAAGCCAAAGGCAGTCGGGAGCACCTCTGTGGTCCTCCAGTCCTGGAAGCTCGGCAACCTCAACTTCGCTCAGTCCAAGATCGCCGGCGCCGACGGCTCCCTTCGACTGACTGCGGGACGTCGCAGCCCTAAGACCTGATCGTCGCAACGAGCACAGACTTCGTGTATTCCTCTCTGGCATCGTCGTCCAGACGTCTGGTCCTGAGCTAGTCCTGTGACTTGGTCTGAACTGCGATCCAGTCCCGCGCCTTGATCAGGGCCGCCGCGCGATCTGCCGCCAGGACAATGCCAGGCCGCTGATTGGGTCGGGTGACAACCGCTATCCACTCCAGTGGTGTCGGCTGCAGCCTAATGGTGTAGCCGAGATACTTGAGCGCGAGTGTCTCGTCAGGCCGTTCAGGTTCGATTGAGTTCGGGTGCGGATCAGTCATGGCACGTCAGCATTCGGTGATCGGACTGTGGTGAGGCATGCTCCCTGTCCTGCTGTCGGTCTTGCCGATCCACGCTACCGGAGAAGATGCCTCTGGCCAGTATGGTAGCGGGTTTCAGGTGTCGTTCTCGGAGGTCAGTTGCTGCGGACGCGTGCCTTCATCCGGCTTCTGCTTCTTGAGCCGGACACCCGGCCCCTCCCCGTTCTCCGCAATGAAGATAATGCCGGAAGCTTCAAACGCCCGTGCTATAGCCGCAAGATTATTGACAGAAGGAATTCTGCGCCCCTTCTCGAAATCACGAATGGTGCTTTCGCTGAGGTTGGCTTTTTGACCGAGCTGATCTTGTGACCAATCCAGAAGCCCTCTTGCAGCACGGGATTGCTCCTTAGTAATCATGGTCAACACACGATTTCCATCAAAAATAAACGAAAAGCGTTGACAGCATCTTCTCTCAACGGTACTCTTCTACGACTACCGATTTCCGTTTATTGGAGCAACACACCATGAGTGACATGGATCGTGAGGGGCCGACGCATGTCTCACGGCCGGCTGCCTCGGAGAACCTCTCGCTCGTGCAGCTCGAAGCTACCTTTGAGGCTGTGCTGGCCGATGCCCTTGTCTCGGCCACGCGTCTGAACCAGCTGGAACAGATCTGGTCGCAGAAAAAACCGCCTCTGCCAGGTGTTCTCCTGACCACCCGAGCCGATGCCATCTTTGACCTGTGCCACGAAAATGAGGTCGGCTTCTACTACACCGTCCGCGACATTCCAGCCTTGTACGAGATCGCGAAAGCCTCACCGCATCTCTGGCCGCGGGTGCAGGCGATCGTCACGGCCCTTCACCGCCATCATCACGAGCTCTCGCTGGCGGCTGATGAGATCGGGCTGACGGCAGCCTATCAGGAGAATGTGGAGCATCAACAGGCTGCCGCAGAGGCTGCGGATGCCATTCTCCGTCAGCCCGCCAGCTCGGTGGCGGTTCTGATCGCCAAGGCCAGGGTTCTGGTGGCAAGCCGCGGTTTCGACCTGTCTCAGGATCCCTGGTCTCTGGGCTCCCTCGACGAGCGCGCCCTCCTTGTCCTCGTGCAGGACCTGCTCAACACCTCCCCTCCTCCCAAAGCTGACGTGTGATGGCCCCCATAGCCTCCTGCATTCCCACAGCATGCCCACACCTGCTGATAAGGCAGAGGTCATGAGCTTTGAGTTCTGGTTTGCCACGGTCATCCTGCCGGGGATCGTCTGCTGCATGGCTTGGGCCGCAGTACTTCTCAACGAGTGGCACTACAAACGCCAGCGGGCTCGCGCCCGGTCAGGAGAATTGCACCAGCCGCTGGGCCCGGAGGATGCTGTCCTGGTGTCCAAGGCTACCCTGCGGGCCGCCGCTCACCTCAGTCTTCCCGATCCGGTACTTGCAACGATCCTGGGCCTGTCCGCCTCAGGGGTCGAGCAGGGTAGGGAGAGCCAGACGCCTGTGATCCAGGATTGGCTGACGCTCGAGCGCGCCGCTCCCGTCATCCGCCTGAGCCGCGCCCTTAACCAGGACCTCGGTGGGGATGCGGAAGCAGTCGAGAGTTGGGTGAGGAGCCACAACACCGCCTTTGACGAGCGCCCGATTGACATCCTGCAAACGGCGGGTGGACCGCAGAGGGTGCTTGATCATGTGCAGGCCCTGCTGGGTTCGTCATGCTCCGTCTGATCGCCCGCTCCTGCTCAGTTGAGTTGGAGATCTCATGCGACTGACCTTCCGCGGCTTTGAAGTGCTATTCATCGACGTCGAGGCGTCGGGCCTGAGCTCCGCCTCGTTTCCGATCGAGATCGGCTGGGTGCTCGACGACGAGGTAGATCCCGAGAGTTTCCTCGTTAGGCCGTCCGAAATATGGGATTTCACCAGCGGCTGGTCAGCGCAATCAGCGGCCATTCACGGCATCACGCCAGCCATGCTCGAGGCAGAGGGTATCTCGGTCGAGGCGGCCTGCACCCGACTGGACGGCCTCACACGCGGGCGCCTCGTCGTGTCGGATGCTCCTCGGCATGATGACTGGTGGCTCGGCCGCCTGTATGCCGCGGCCGGCCGACAGAAGAGTTGGGCGGTAGGCGATGTCGAGAGGCTTTATGGAGGGTTGGCCCAGGAGGCCGGGCTCGACCCGGCGGAGGCGGCATCCCTGCTGACCTGGATTGAGCAACTCTATCCCCATCCGCATCGCGCGGGTGCTGACGCATTGCGGCTCGCCAAAGCTGCCCGCATTCTCAGCGACCCCGAGTTTCGGGTGAAGTTCCACAACCTGTAAGATGGCCCGAGGATATGATTTGGCGCAAACGCACTTCGGCCAGACGCTCCTGGCAGGGTCGGACGCCGCCGATTAGAGTTGAGCATACATGCGCCGATGGTGCGAGCCTGTGGACACAAGCTCTCAAAACCAGGAAACCATGACGTTCGAACTGATATGAAGCCACTTCCGCGGCGGCGACTTCCGTGATTTACCCACTTCCACCATCAGGACGATGACCAGGAGAACCCTCGGCATGACCCGCAAGTCCTTCAGCGAGGATGACCTTACCAATAGCGTGACGCTGCAGAACGTCAGCGCCAATCTCGACCTGATCCGGCGTCTGGAGCGTCTCTCGTTGGCGGAACTCGGCAAGCGCACAGGCCTCAGCGACCGGCACCTGGACAGCCTGATCCGCATGACCTCGAACGTGACTGTACTGGTGCTCGAGCAGATTGCCGAGAGGCTGAACATCCCGTTTCTGACTTTCATTGGGTCCCGTCTGGATGCCACCATTCCAGGTGGGTGGACTGGCTTTCTGGACAGGCTCAAGGAAGGTAAATCATCTGATGCTGTAGACGAGGATCAGCCGCGCTCCCCGACCCACTTCGATGCTGTCTCGCCACAGCAACTCCCCTCAGGACTTACACCTGACCTTTCCAATCTCCTCCAGCATCTGATCACCATGCAAGAGCGGTTAGCTCAAGATCAGTCAGCCCTCACCCGCCAAGTCGAGAACCTGACGCGCCTGATCGGGCAAGAGCCTGCTGATGCGATTCCGTCTCCACGGGGAAAGGTCCGCCCGTCACAAGTCAAAGCTGGTCCTGTTATCCTTGCGAAGGGTCTCAAGACTAAGAGAACCATGACGTCAGGAAGGCAGAGCGACTCGGCTCAGAGCTCAGAACGGACGGTGCCGCAAGAGAGTACGGGTCGTAAGACTTCAGGAGTAACCAGATCCTCCCGTGGGTCCTGAAACATCGTCATAGAGGCGGCTAAATCCCCTTCTTGGCCGCAGGCTACCTACCCCTCCCCTTTTCTCTCAATATCATCTTCATTCTCATTCGCTTTATGTCCATGGCGGAAAGCTGACGATCTTTATCTACTGACGATGGCGCAGCCGGTTGTTCCTTGTTGGCAGTCGCGGTCAGATCTTCCCTGTCGCGTTTCTTCCGCTCTCTCGCCTCTTCCTCATCGATCACGATAAGGGGCGCACCTCCGGGCATCAGAGGAGGAGCGTGAGGCTTATCCTCTGTCTGTGGCACAACAGGCACCTTTGGTTTGTTCAGTTGTTTCAGCTCCTCCAAAGGAGACCGTTCCAATCCACTCCGGTTCAGCTTACTGCCAATTGTTTCACTCACCGGCCTCGTTAGTTGCTGCGATTTCTTCGGGAGGTCGTGAGATCTCTCGTTACCCGTCAACGGCTTCAGGACGGAGGAAGGCTGGGCAGACATGGTCTTGGTTGAATCAGACGGCTTTTCCGTAGAAGCAAGCTTCAATCGATCTGCCGTAGGCGGAGGTGAACTCTGCGGGGGTGAACTCCTCGGCTCCCGCGGACTAGGAGGTTCCCTCCTGGCTGGCTTGGATCCGAAGATGGCCCTCAACGAAGGGCGTTCAGCACCTCGCGAAGTCGTGGGCTTAGGAGTTCCGATTGCTTCTGGCTCCGGTGACGGGCCAAACAGAGGCGTGTATTTCGGGAGCCACTTGGCGGCCAGAGCTTCCATCTCAGCCATCAGCTCAGCTCGCTCCACTTCCCACGTCTTGACAGGCTTGGGCTGATGACGCTGCATTGGGACGGGTGAGGCGACCCGGCTCACCATTTCTCTGAACATGTTCTCCTGAAATGTCCTGACGTATTCATTGCGGATCCGAGCAATCTTCGAAACTGTTTCATCGCACTCAGCCCAGACCTTTTCAGCCAGAGTTCGGAACCGTTTCACCTCTGTTGCCCGGATTTCGGATGCGACCTCGATCAGGAGCTTGTCGACCCTCGTACGGTCAGAGGGCGCCTTCAGCCGTGCTCGGGAGACCATCTTGTCAGCCACAAAGTTGGCAGCAATCTCGGCGAGCGCAGCCGACAAGAGCAGGCTGTGGAGATCCGTGGTCCTGCGGGCCAAGTTCCGGATCACGCCTGTGTCCGGATGACCTGCGGAATAGAGAAGATTGAGAAATCCCCGGTTTTTGCTGCTGGTTTGATCGACGTGGGTAGCGGCCTTGATGCTCTGCTCATGAAGTTCGCCTATAGCGGCAGACCATTGCTGACGCGCGGCGTCGAGCCCCTGTTTGGTCCGTTGTCCTTTGCGTTCCTTGGCATAAATCTTAGGATCGATGCGCTTTCTGGCCTTCTGAGGAACACCCATATCCTTGTAGGAACGGGAGTCATATCGCTTTGGGCTGCCGGCCTTCTCAAGGGCACTGTTGAGAATAGTGCAATATCGCTGTCTTTCCGACTTCACCCATTCTCTACTGTTCATCGACCGGATGCGCGGTTGCATGAACCGCCGGCGAGTCCGCTTATGGCGGCACTTGGAGAGATACTCTTCGACAATGTCGAAATCCCAATCAGACGTTATCGTGTCGGGATCAAAGAGCCGCCTGGCCGGCCGTTCGCTCAAAACAATATGAAGGTGGAAGTTTCTGCGGTCATTGTGTTTGTCGGGAGCGTGGATCACCGCCCAGTAGCGTAATCCCTGCTCCTCGAAGGCCTCACAATATTCCCTTGCCAGCTTCAGACGCTGGGCCGCCGTAATCTCGTGAGGGAGTTCCGCGATAATACGGGTCTGGACCCGTCCACCCCGTCCGGGGGAGACCTTGATCGCACCAGTGGCCTGGAAGTCTCCCATCGTATGAGCAAACTTGAGAAGGGCGATGGCCTCAGAGTCTGCTAGCCGCACCTTGTACGGGTCCACGCGATCGCGGCAATGGTCCATCGCCTTGCCAAGATGCTCAGGTATGCTGTGTCCGGTGTCAGCATACCGTTTGACCGTGTCCCAGAAGTCGGCACCTCGGAAGGGATCGATGGTGAAGCCATGGTTTCGTGGGCTGCGCTCAGCATTGTCGAGCTTGCGCCAGAACTCAAGGCGCTCCTCTCGTGTGTCGCCGAGATTTCCGAACGAGGACACAACAACTGCGCCCTCCTCCTCGTATCTGCCTGGAGCCGTGCCACTTTCCTCTCGGAATCGAAAACCTCCGTTGCTCAAGTCCTTATGGCCCGTAGCGAATGCAGGAGACTCCAGATCGATGAAGGTCTCGGCAGCTCCTTCCCGCTCGATATAGCTCCCATAATGGGCCGCATTTCCAGACGGTGAGCGGCGGGCATAGGCGGCGACCGTGTGATTTGTTTTTGAGACGTGTGTTACCGAAAAGTGAAACGTAACCGCGCCTGAGCCAGGTGCTTTTGGCCTTGGTGCTGTTTTGAACGGGGCCGACAATTGGAAATCCCGGACTGACCGCAGTCCTGGGGTGTTGAAGGCCTCAATCAGGGCAGCGAGTTCCCGAGACGAGGAGCTTCGCCGCTTGAGGCTTTCGCGAGCCCGACGTTCCGCCTCGGCGATCCGTCCTGATATTGCCAATTCTTGTGCGAGTTCCCGACAGGCAATCTCAAGCGCGTGTTCTTCAGTCATGACGTGATTTGCGTAATCTCGTGGAATGACAAACTATACGCGAAATGCGAATTAAAATGAATATGTCAGAATTTTAAACTTGGTGCGTCTGGAGCGTGTGACTTCTCCTTCGCCCAGATATCCGGTTCACCTGTCACTTAAAGACTGGGGCTAAATCTTACGTTCGATGAATTGATTCCGGCAGCCCTCTCGACTGACCTGCGCACACTTCGGAGGGTAGAGCGCACGGGACATGCATGAACTCCACCATGCGTGATCGGCACGAGTTGCGGATCATAGACGTAAGACCCATCAGGAGCAGAGGCACGCACGTCGTCCGCTCGCACTCGGAGCATTTCCCGACGACCAGCGCTCCGATAACATTCATGATGGACGCGTTCCTCGCGCCCGGATTACGAGGCGGGGCTGGATCCAGCATCCCTGAGCCTCGTTCCTACCCGGCCAAGATCCGCCTGGATCGTACGGTTTGGCGTGAGGCCAAAGCACTCCTGGCCAGCCTCGCAAAGCCCAATGTGGAACGAGCCAAACATGCTGCATCCGGAGGTGCGGCACGTTTGAGGTATTGGGCCCCTCCTATAACCTATCCTGCCCCTAAACCTCCTCTGCCCCCTGTATGGAGTCTATGGGCCTCAGAGGTATCCAACCGCCGCAGGCTCTGACCGTCGGCGACGTAGGGTCAGACGGGATATTGAACGGGGCCTATGGCCCCTACCTAGTTGGTAAAGGCTCGTGTTGGCCTGTTCTGGCGCTGCCGGCCTGCAGTCCATTTCTCTCAGGTTTGAGGACGCGCACACAGGGAGAGGGCTTCCTTGTCTGTCGTGGAAAGATATTCCGGCAGCACAAACTGACATGAATACGCTCAGGCAGGATCGCGGCGGCAAGCCCGCGGGTATGAGATGCGCTGAGCGTCGGGAACACGGTGTGTACTCAGGCCGATGAGAGAACCCACGGCGCTTTCAGAACGCTCAACAGACGGGCTTTACCTGCAACGCGCGGAGTCAGACCAGCGCTGGCGCGAACCGGGAGCTTTCGACGATGAGAGCCATTAGTGACACTGGGAATATAGGGAAGATTGCTCCACCTGCCATTCTTCCCATCTAACCTGCTATGCTGCCATCCCTTCAGTTTCTGCGAACCTGTCGTCGCTGCCCATGTGGACAGTTTCGAGACAAGCCGGTCGGCTGGATTACCGAATTGGAATGGTCCAAGGTGAACCCACCGATGCTATTGGAGCCGGGCTATTGTTTGCCGCTGTTGATGCCACCTGGGCAGATTGTTCTTACGAATAACTCACGGCCTGACGAGGTGAGTTGAACAATCACCGGCAGGATAACTGACACCATGGCTGGCCGTCAGGTGGGACCATGGAGTTGGAACAAGTCGGCGTAGTCTGAATTGACAGGACTTTTTGGAATAAAGGAGTGTTTCGGTCCAGTTTCATTCTGCCCGGTTGTTATTCCCCACCACCTGAGCTTGGGCAAACTCATCAACCGTCCTGACGGACAAACTACCCTGTATGGCTCACCAGACTCTTCCCCATGCGAACCGGATCGCGTTGCTGATTGGCAGTGTCAGGCGATGGGAGCACCTGGCCTACAGACCACGCAGAATGGACCGTGGCGGAGCAGCAACTGTGCTCAAGGCTTGCCGAGACGTGCTAGATGGAAGCATCTGGATACCAAAAGGCGATCAGATTGCCGGTGGTATGCCTTCGCGTCGGATCGGCAGTGAGTTTGATCACAATTCGATTTCCTCCAAGCTAACAGGGGATGCAAGATTCAGCACAACCTCAAAGTTGCGAGGCTGTAAGTTATGCTACGGAGATTGCCGCACAAACAATCTCACGCAAAGAGCATTTCCATTTCCAACCTGTTGCCGGCAGCTCGCCATCAGCACTACCCGCTCGGGCCCGAATAGGTTTCGTCAAAAATCTCTTTTCTGCAATTTATTTCCGTTTCCATACTTACCGTTCGCAGCTATAACGAACGGGAAAGTTACACCTTTGCGAGCTCTCACCGTTGGCACCTCGTGCCTTTTTATGCCGTGTCTTGCTCCGGGTGAAATCGCAGAGGCGTCGGTATATGAGCAGGAAACGCAAGTTCGAAACAAAATATCCATGGGGCAGCGAGCGTCCGGGCTTGGCCCTCGCCCGTGCGCAGAAGCACAAGGAGAAACTGCTTCAGCAGATCGAGACGATTCGTGAAAGAAAGCGGCAGGAAACCGAGAAGGCTATTGCAGCGAAGCAGGTACTGATTGATGAAGCCGACCTGGTGATCGCGTTGGCCACTGAGCATCAGATCAAGCCACCGCAAAGGCGTAGGAAACGAGATTCCAGCGGTAATTCGGACGCTCAGATGGCGGGAATCAGCTCGCAGCATCCAGATATTTCACATGATCAACCCCGCAAGAGTGAGGCGCCAGTTGAGCAAACGACACTGTCGTCATCAGACAACAGGGTTAAGTTGCCGCATCAGGGCACCTGGGCATCTGATGCTCTTGCAAGTGGCACCGACCGTGTAAGGCTTTTGTCAGTTCCAGCTGTTAATACACCTATTGTGATCGAAGCAGCCACTTCTGACAAACTTCCCAACGAGACGTTTGGACCGTCGGCATTTGGATTTGAGCATCGCCAGCACGTGACTGTTGCCCAACAAAAGGCGATCCAGTTCGAGGCGACGGAGCAGGCTGAAGCAGGCAATTGCTTGCCTAGCCAGGATGAAATGCAGCCTCCAAGGCACGAATGCTCTATAGAGAAGCAGCACAATGATACCAGGGCCGCTGACCGGAACCCTACTCCAGAGTCTCAGAAACTTATGAAACGACAGCGCGAGCTAGAAGACGCATTTGATGATTTCTGCCACCGCTTCGGCGACGATCAATCAGGATGGCCAGCGGAGGCAAAGGCCAAAGCCGGCCGTTTGGATCAAGAGCTGACTGCGATCTCCATTCTGTTGGCTAGTGCACTTGCTTCTCGCAAGTCGGTCTCATAGGCCTAAGTTCGTGACGAGAAAGGCTAGACACTTGTCTTGCAGTATACTCGAATTGGCGATCCGGCATCGCGCATCCAACCTGCAGCAGGTCCGTGCAGACGCTATAGCACAAGAATCTGGACTACTTCCGATCCGCACCTGTTGGTCTCAGGACCATAAAGGCCGATCGCTTCTGAAGGAACATGACTCCACCTTGTGTCATCCCGCCACAATGGCAGGGATGATGGCCCTAAGGCGAGCAGATGTTGATGAGGACAGATTGACCACAGAAGCTGCATCTCGCTAGAGCAGCGGCAGTTCCGACGGAGTCGTTGGGGCTATGCGGCGTGACGGCTTCGTGATTCACTCATCCTGGCCCTCTTGGGAGGAGATGAGCGATGACCAAGTCCTCCTCGCTGGATCTGCGCCGCCGAGTGGCGCGCTTTGTCGAGGCGGGCCATTCCTGCCATGAGGCTGCTCGGCACTTCGAGGTCTCCGTCGCCTTCGTGGTGCGGCTGATGGCGGCGTATCGGACCACCGGCAGCCTGGCCGCCAAACCGGAGGGCGGCTGGCGCTACTCCAAGCTCGACCCGCACCGCGACTTCCTGCTCCGCCGCGTGACCGAAAAGGACGACATCACCATGCCGCAGCTCGCCGCAGAACTGGCAGCCCTCGGCACGACGGTCACGCCCGCGTCAATCTCACACTGGTTCATCCGCCAGGGCTATAGCTTCAAAAAAAACGCTGCGGGCCAGCGAACAAGGACGCTCCGACGTGCGCCAAGCCCGCGAGCACTGGCGCACGAAGCGTCAGCCCCGCATGCGTCAGGAGCCGCACCGGCTCGTGTTTCTGGATGAGACCGGCACCTCCACCAAGATGACGCGCCTGCGCGGCCGCTGTCCCAAGGGGCAGCGCCTGTATGCCAAGGCGCCCTTCGGCCATTGGCTGACCCAAACCTTCATCGCGGGCCTGCGCTGCTATGGGCTGAGTGCCCCCTGGGTGATCGACGGGCCCATGACCCGGCGGATCTTTGAGACCTATGTGGAGACCCAGCTTGCTCCAACCCTGTCGCAGGGCGACGTGGTGATCCTCGACAACCTGCCCGCGCACAAAAGCGAGAAAGCCGCGCAGTTTCTCAAGCAAAAGGGCGCCTGGTTCCTGTTCCTGCCACCCTACAGTCCGGATCTGAACCCGATTGAGATCGGACCAACGTGGAACCGCTGAACGTGAGGTTCCATTGACACCACGACTGGGCCATCAGGCGCTGCGCGCCTTGGCCTTATGGGTGGCCACACGCCATGACCCCGCGAGCGACACCCCTCCACTGGCAGGACCTGCCGCCCGACCGGCGCCGACGCCTGGTGGTGCTGATCGGCAGCCTCATCCGCCAGTCTCTGGCCGCCGCACAGGAGGCGGATCATGAGCCCGGAACCCGACATCCTCGCTCCGAC
>NZ_JPUG01000062.1 GCF_000739015.1 Microvirga sp. BSC39 | reverse complement strand
CAACGAAAAAGGCCCGGGTGTTGACCCGGGCCTTTTCTGTCTCTGTAGAAGAGACGGATCTTAGTAGGTGCCGAAGCGGAAGTTCAGACCAGCGCGCACCACACCGAAGTCGGTCTCGCCGTCGAAGCCCGGGAAGTCGTCGTCGTTGTCGAGGTTGACGTACAGACCTTCGATCTTGGCCGACAGGTTGTTGGTGAAGGCGTACTCCACACCACCACCCACGGTCCAGCCGTTGGCCTCGTCAGCGAAGGCGAAACCGCCGGTGGCGTAGATCAGAGCGCGGTCGAAGGCCACACCGGCGCGAGCACGCACCGTGCCGAACCAGTCGCTGTTGTCGATGTCGTAGGTGGTGCCGCCCACCACGAAGGCACCCTCACGGCCGAAGTCGGCGTACTGGATGTCGCCTTCGAGACCGACCACGAACGAGCCGATCTGGTAGTTGTAGCCAACCTGGGCGCCGCCGACGAAGCCGCCGTCGTTGTCGTCGTCAGCCAGGGCAACGGAGTCGAAGTCGTCGTCCGACCAGCCGTAGCCAGCGTTCACACCGACGTAGAAGCCGGTCCAGGTGAAGATCGGAGCAGCGGCAATGATCGGAGCCGGCGGAGCAGCGCGCATGGGCAGGTCCGCAGCGGAGGCAGCCCCGGCGAAGCCGAAGAGGGCGACGCTGGCGAGAAGAATCTTCTTCATGGTTTCTCTTTCCTAATCGATGTCATGCCAGCCGGACCCACTTGTCGTCGGTTCAGGCCGGGCACTCCCCATTTATAGAGCGACAACCTCGCGAGGGCTGTGACCTCACAACCACAGCGGCCAAGAAGTGCTGTGGCAGGATTGTGGCGGCAATACGCAGATGAACCCCTTGCGACATCGCTAGGCCTATAACGCACAGCTTGGCCGTTAGTTCGACGCAGCAGGGAAAAAATGTCATTTTCTTGGCGAAGACAGATAACTGACGCTATGTAATTAAATTTCAAGAGGCTTCATCATGAAAAAAGCAGCTCTCGTCACGGGTGGAGCCCAACGCATCGGGCGCGGCATTGTCGAGCGTCTTGCCGATGAGGATTATGCGGTGGCCATCCACTGCCGCCGCTCGACAGACGAGGCTGAGCGCATGGCTGCGCGGATCAGAGCGGCCGGTGGGAGGGCGGTCGTCGTGCAAGGCGATCTGGCTGAGGGCGATGCGGTCGAGCGCCTTGTGCCGGAGGCCGTCCGGGCGCTGGGCCCTCTGACTCTTCTCGTCAACAATGCTTCCGAATTTGAGCCCGATGAAGTCGAGACCCTGTCGCAGGAACGGTGGGACCGGCATTTCGCCGTCAATCTGCGGGCTCCTGCCTTCCTCGCCCGCGACTTCGCACACCAACTGCCCGCCGAAGGCCGGGGCTGCATCGTCAACATCGTCGACCAGCGGGTCTGGAAGCTGACGCCGCAGTTCTTCTCCTACACGCTCACAAAAGCCGCTCTCTTCACCGCCACCCAGACCATGGCCCAGGCCCTGGCGCCCCGGATCCGGGTGAACGCCATCGGACCCGGACCGACCCTGTCGAACGTGCGCCAGGGCGACGATGATTTCGCCAAGCAGAGCAGCGCCGTGCTGCTGGGGCATGGTGGAACGCCGGACGAGATCGCCGATGCGGTGCTCTATCTCGCTGAGGCCCGCAGCGTCACGGGCCAGATGATCGCCGTCGATGGCGGCCAGCATCTCGCCTGGGAGACGCCGGACGTCGCCGGCATCAGGGAGTGAGCGCGATCGCCGAGATCAGGCGACCGTAATCCGGCTCCTGCCGGTGGGTGGTGCGGCGATAGCTGAAGAACCGCTCCTCGTCGGAATAGGTGCAGAGCCCGAGATCCGTGAAAGCGCCGATTCCTGCCGCTTCGAGGCGGGCACCGATAAAGCCGGGGAGGTCGAACATAGCATGTCCCGGCTTCTCCGCCTCCTTCAGAAAGCGCTCGTGGCCCGGTGCTTCCGTCATGAAGCGCTGGATGAAGTCGGGGCCGACCTCGTAGGCCTTCTGGCTGATCGTGGGCCCGAGCACCGCGACGATGTTGTCTCGCTTCGCGCCCAGCCGCTCCATCGCCTCGACGGTGGATTCCAGAACGCCCGTCACGGCCCCGCGCCAGCCTGCATGGGCTGCTCCGATCACACGGGCCTCAGCGTCGGCAAACAGAACCGGCCCGCAATCCGCCGTGGTGATGCCGAGCGCCAAGCCCGGCACAGTGGTCACCATGGCGTCGGCCTTGGGGCGCTCGCCCTGCCACGGACCCTCCACGATCACCGCGTCGGGCGAGTGGACCTGATAGATGCTGATGAGTGCTTCGGGCGCGACGCTGAGCGCCTCGGCCATGCGCCGGCGGTTTGCCTGCACCTTTTCCGGATCGTCGGAGGAGCCGACACCGCCGTTGAGCGAGGCATAGATCCCGTTCGAGACGCCGCCTTCCCGCGTGAAGAAGGCATGGCGGATATTGGGCTGGGAGGAAAGGGCAGGGGCTTGGATGAACATGGGGCGATCCTACGAAGAGGAGGGCAGGGCGGGCAACCCCGGCACGGCCTGGATGGCTTCCTGTGTAACGGCCAAAACCTTAAACAGCTCTCCCATGCCGGTCGGTCCGCGCTCCGTGAGGCGCGCGAGGGCCCGGTCGATATCGGCCGCCTGGGCCGGCGTGGCGCGAGCCTTCAGGGCGTCGGCGCGAGCCTCGATCCCGAGCGCTTGAAGAAAATCGCCCTGGGTGACGATGCCGTGAACCCGGGCGCCTTGCGTCGCGGCGGCTTGGGCGAGGCGGTGGAAGTCCACATGGGTGGTGAGGTCGGCCTCGCCCGGCTCCTCCAGCGGATCGACGGGCCGATGGCTCTTCAGGGCCTGCAAGGTGTCGCCGAAGGCCGGGCCCCAGTAGCCGTAGTCAAGGATGAGGGCGGCCCCGCCGTCGCGGGCGAGCCTGCCGGCGAGGGTGCCCGTGATGTCAATCGAGGCGGCAGGCCATTCAAGGATGTCGCTCAGGCGCAGCGGCTTGCCGAGGGTGGGTTCCGACTCCGGGCGCAGGCCGAAGATAAGGCGCTCGCCGTCGAGGCCCACCAGCCGCTCGCACCAGCCTCGGTCGGTGGCAGCGAACTGGCGCACCGGGAGCGCGTCGAAGAACTCGTTGGCCACGAGAAGCGTGGGGCCCGCAGGCACGTCCTCGATTCTGTCGTGCCATTCAACCTCGAATCCGGAGGAGGCGAGGGAGGCCTGCTGGCGCTGCCTCAACGAGGGGCTCGTCTCCACGAGGTGAACGGTGGCCGCCGCCTTGAAGTCGGGCAGGAGCCGTGTCGCCCGCAGGAGATCCCCCATCAGGGTGCCGCGTCCAGGCCCGAGCTCCACGAGGCGGCACGGGGCAGGGCGGCCCATGCCGTTCCAGACCTCCAGCATCCACAGGCCGATCAACTCGCCGAACATCTGGCTGATCTCCGGCGCCGTAGTGAAGTCGCCGGCGGCGCCCAGCGGGTCGCGGGTGGCGTAATAGTGCCGGAGACACAGGTTCATGTAGCGCTCGACCGAGATCGGCCCCTCCAGGGCGATCGTCTCGCGCAAGGTCTCCTTCAGCGGCCTCACGCGGCCTCGACCGCCTGCCGGGGCCGCGTAAGGCCGCGCGACGCCAGCACGATGGCGCCGGCGCCCACGAGCGCCATGGGAATCGAGAGCAGCATGCCCATGGTGATGCCGCCGCCTAGAGCCTGCACTGAGGAGCCGAACAGGAAGCCGAGCTGCTCGTCCGGCTCGCGGAAGAACTCGCACACGATGCGGGCCAGCGCATAACCCAGCACGAAGATGCCGCCGAGGAGCCCCGGCCTGCGGAAGCCGAAGCGCCGGGCCGCGAACGCCATGACGATGAACAGGATGAGGCCCTCGCCGAAAGCCTCATAGAGCTGGCTCGGATGGCGCGGCACCGGACCCGCATGGGGGAAGACCACCGCATAGGGAAAGTCCGGTGCGGGCCTTCCCCACAATTCGCCGTTGATGAAGTTGGCGATGCGGCCGAAGAACAGCCCGATGGGCGTCACCACGGCGGCCATGTCGAGCATGGCCAGCGGGTTGAGCCCGCGCGAGCGGGCAAACAGCACGATGGCGAGCACCGCGCCCAGGAAACCGCCGTGGAAGGACATGCCGCCTCGCCAGACAGCGAAGATCTCCAGGGGCTGCGAGAGATAGGAGCCCAGGTTGTAGAACAGCACGTAGCCGACCCGGCCGCCCAGCACGACGCCGAGCGCCACCCACACGATGAGGTCGTCCACATCGATGGGCTTGGGCTGCTTCAGCCCGCCCCAGAGATCGGCCTTCGCGGCCAGGCGCTTGGCATAGAACCAGCCGCCCAGGAGGCCGACCACATAGGCGAGCGCGTACCAGCGGATCGCAATGGGGCCGATGGAGATGGCGATCGGGTCGATGAGCGGAAAGGAGAGCGGCATGAGCGGGCCTTGATCGAACGGGCTGCCATTGGACCCGTCAGGCGAGGATCGTCAACCCTGTTGCAGTTTAAGGCGAATGCGCCCATGTGTGGCGTTCCAGGGCCGATGAGCCCACCGAACGCTGTGGATTGACCCATGACCCAATCGCCCAACCGGATCTTCGATGAACTCGCCCGCTTTGCCACCGATGCCGCTGGCGCAGCCCAGGGCGTCCGGCGCGAAGTCGAGAGCGTGGTCCGCAGCCAGTTCGAGCGCCTGATCAAGGACATGGACGTCGCCACCCGCGAAGAGGTCGAGGTCCTGCGCGAGATGGTGATCGCGGCTCGTGAGGACAACGAGCGGCTCGAGGCTCGGCTGAAGGAGCTCGAGGCGAAGCTCTCCCCTTCCGCCAGCACGAGCTCTGCTGCACCCTGAACAGGGTGAAATGCCGGCCTGCATTCGGCGCGGGGCTCCTGTTGTGGACAGGTGAAACCGGCGCATTGTGACAGGGGCCGAAATCTAAGACTGTCGTTCATGAGCTGATTCGAGGCCGCTGCGGCAGGAACTCCGAATACCGAAGGTATTTCGAGGTCTTCTTCCGAGCAGTGCCCGGATTGACGCAATGGTATGGCCCGGATGTGTTTACCATGTTCGGGCGATTGAGTTGATCGGATCGACATGTCGCAGATTCATCTTGAAATCGACCGCGCGGAGCATCCCCTCGACGTGGTCGAGCGTCTGGCTGCCCTGCGTCATTGGATCTTCGATCGTGCCGAGGCGGATGAGATGTCTGTCTCCGTCGCCGGTCGCTGGGCCGATTACGACGTCGCCTTCACCTGGATCGAGGATGTCGAGGCTCTGCACATGGCCTGCGCCTTCGACCTGAAGGTTCCCGAGCGTCGCCGGCAGGATGTTCTCCAGCTCATCTCCGCCGTCAACGAACAGCTCTGGGTGGGGCATTTCGACCTGTGGAGCACCGAAAACGTGGTGATGTTCCGCCATGCCCTCCTGCTCGCCGGTGGCGCCGATCCGACGGACGGTCAGTGCGAGACCATGCTGCGGGTCGCGGTGGAAGCCTGCGAGCGCTATTTCCAGGCTTTCCAGTTCGTGATCTGGGCCGGCAAGTCGGCCCGTGAAGCCCTCGACAGCGTGCTGTTCGAAACGGAAGGTGAGGCCTGAACCTGCCTCGACAGGGCCTAATCGGCAGGGATAGATAGCGGTATTCCACATCTCTTCCTTCAGGTTAGCTTATGTCCGTGAACGCTCCCTGCCTCCCTTCGTCCCTCATCCTCGTTGGCGCTGGCAAAATGGGCGGCTCGATGCTGGAGGGTTGGCTTAAGGTCGGCATGCGGCCGCAGGGCGTCACAGTCGTCGATCCTCACCCGTCCGAGGAGATGACCTGGCTGTGCCGGGAGCAGGGGATGGCCCTAAACCCTGCAGAGCCTGCCGCCCCCGACGTTCTGGTGCTCGCCACCAAGCCGCAGATGCTGGATGACGCGGCGGCTTCGGTGAATGCCTGCCTCGGACCCCAGACCCTCATCATCTCGATCCTCGCCGGCAAGACCATTGGCGACCTGCGCTCCAGGCTCCCGGCCGCCGGCGCCATCGTGCGTGCCATGCCGAACCTGCCCGCCAGCATCGGCCGCGGCGCCACGGGTGCAGCCGTCAACGATCAGGTGAGCGAGGAGCAGCGCCTCATGGCCGATGCGCTCTTGAGCAGCAACGGCATCGTCGAATGGCTGCCGACGGAAGACCTGATCGACGCCGTCACGGCGCTGTCGGGTTCGGGACCGGCCTATGTGTTCCATCTCGTGGAATGTCTCGCCGAGGCAGGCGCCGCGGCCGGCCTCCCGCAGGAACTTGCCGAGCGCCTCGCGCGCGCCACGGTCACCGGGGCGGGCGAACTCCTGTTCCAGAGCGATCTGCCCCCCGCGACGCTTCGCCAGAACGTCACCTCGCCCGGCGGCACGACGGCGGCGGCGCTCGAAGTGCTCATGCGTGATCCGAGAGGGATGAAGGCGCTCATGCGCGAAGCGGTCGCCGCGGCCAAGCGGCGCGCCGAGGAACTCGCCGGGTGAGCCTTGGGATTGCTGCGGTGCATCCCTAGATTAGGCTGAACGGCATATCTTCAGGAGGTTGATCGTGACGGCACAGGCTTCCACAGCTCCGATGGACAAGCGCAAGGCAATCATCGAAGCTCTCATGGATCTCGCCGCCCGGCGCTCCTGGCACGAGATCGAGATCACCGATATCGCGAAGGCCGCCAATGTCTCGCTCGCGGAGTTCCGCGATCTCTTTCCCTCAAAGGGTGCCGTGCTCGGCGGGCTATCCCGCATGATCGACAAGCAGGTGCTCGAGGGAACAACGGACGACCTTGCCGGCGAGCCTGCACGCGAGCGCATCTTCGACGTGCTGATGCGCCGCTTCGATGCGATGCAGCCCTATAAGGACGCGCTGCGCCGGATCTCGCAGGACCTGCAATACGATCCCGTGTCGCTCGCGGCGCTGAACCAGGTGGCGCTCAATTCCCAGCGCTTCATGCTGGCGGCTGCCGGCATCAACACGGAAGGGCCGCTCGGCACGTTGAAGCTTCAGGGCGCGGTGCTGGTCTATGCCAACACCATGCGCACGTGGCTTGAGGATGACGACCCGGCACAGGCCAGGACCATGGCGCGTCTCGACCGCGAATTGCGGCGCGGGGAGCGCATCCTGGAAGGCGCCGAGGATCTGCGCCGCCTGAGCGCCCCGCTGCGCGCGGTCGGCCGCGCTTTCATGCAGGGGCGCCGCACGTCCCGCTCGGAACGCCGCCGCACTGCGGACGACAATGGCGATGCTGAGAATCCCGCAGCGGCGATCTGACAGGGCCGAGAGGGGCACATGGACCAGGGGCACTCGGTCTCACCGGAGATTACCTTCGACGATTTCCTGAAGGTCGACATCCGTGTCGGACGCATCCTTGCCGTGGATCCCTTTCCGCAGGCGCGCAAACCCGCCTTCAAGCTCACGGTCGATTTCGGGCCGGAGATCGGCACGAAACGCTCATCGGCGCAGATCACCGTCAACCACACGCCGGAGGATCTCGTCGGAACGCTCGTGCTCGCGGTGGTGAATTTCCCGCCGCGTCAGATTGGGCCTTTCCTGTCGGAGGTGCTGACGCTCGGCGTGCCCGATGCCAACGGCGACGTGATGCTGATCCGCCCGGACCGTGACGTGCCAGTGGGCGGCAGGCTCTACTGATCAGGCCGGCAAGCGCACCGTCGCGCGCAGGCCCCCGAGTGGGCTGTCGCCGAGCACGATGTCGCCGCCATGGGAGCGTGCGACATCGCGGGCGATGGCGAGGCCCAGACCTGAGCCGCCCTCGTCCTGATTGCGCGCTTCGTCCAAGCGCACGAAGGGCTTGAAGACCTCTTCGCGCATCGGAGGTGGGATGCCTGGTCCATCGTCGTCCACATGCAGCACGAGCCAGCGTGTTTCATGATTGGCCGTGATCTCGATCCGGTCGCCATGCCGCGCCGCGTTGCCGACCAGATTGAACAGCAGGCGCCGGAACGCATCGGGGCGCACCGTGATGATCGGGTCTCCGATGATGTCCAGTTCCGTCACATGCCCCTGCCGCTCCGCATCCGACTGCACCTCTTCGAGCAGCTGCCTCAGGTCTGTTTCGACGGCCTGCTCGCCCCCGTCGCCGCCGTCGCCACGCGCAAAGGCGAGATAGCCTTCCAGCATGCGGCTCATCTCGTCCACGTCGCGCTTGAGGTCTTCCACTTCGGGAGTCTGGTCCAGAAACACGAGCGACAGCTTGAAGCGCGTGAGGATGGTGCGCAGGTCGTGACTCACGCCGTTGAGCATCGTCGTGCGCTGTTCCATGTTGCGCTCGATGCGCCGCTTCATTTCGAGGAAGGCGTGGCCGGCCTGGCGCACCTCGCGCGCGCCGCGAGGGCGGAAGTCGATCTCGCGTCCCTTGCCGAGAGCCTCCGCCGCTTCTGCGAGCCTGAGGATCGGCCTGATCTGGTTGCGCAGGAACAAGATGGCGATGCCGAGCAGCACGAAGGACGAACCACCCATCCACACGAGAAAGATGTGCGAATTGGAAGCATAGGCTTGGCTGCGCCGAGCCAGGACGCGCATCACGTCGTTCTGATCGAGCTTGATGCGCACTTCCACATAGCTCGAGCGCCCGACCGTATCGACCCAGTAGGGGCGGTCGACCTGGCGGCGCAACTCGTTGGAAAGGGTCTCGTCGAGAATATCGAAGAACGGTTTCGGCCCTGGCGGCGGCAGATCGGTGTTGCGCAGGATGTCCACATCGAGCTGCAGGCGCTCGGAGGCGATGCGCGAGAGGATGTTGGTGTTCCTGTCCTGCGGATAGCTCTCATAGATGTCGATGAGCGCCGCGATATCGGCCGTCACGGCCGAGGACAAACGGCGCGTCACAAGTTCGTAATGGCGCTCCATGAACACGTACGCCACCACGGATTGCAGCAGGATGACCGGCGCGATGATGATGATGAGCGCGCGTGCATAGAGACCCTTCGGCAGAAAACGCCCGAACCAGCGCGCGGCGTGGTCGAGGGGCGAATAGTTCAGGGTCGCGCCGATCTTCATCGGTCGATCACGAGCCGGTAGCCGATGCCGCGCACGGTCTGCAGAAAGATCGGGTTGGCCGGGTCGGTCTCGATCTTGCGCCGCAGGCGATTGATCTGGACGTCCACCGTGCGCTCGTTGGCGGCGATCCCGGTTCCGGACAGCGCCTCGCGGGGCACGTTGTCGCCCGCATGGCTGCCGAGAATGGTCAGGATCTCGCGCTCGCGCTCGGTGATGCGCACCATCTCGTCGCCTCGCCGCAACTCGCCCCGGTCGAAGCGGTAGGAGAAGGGGCCGAAATGGATCACCTCGGGCGTGTCGCCGTTGGCAGCACCCGGTACAGGCACCGCGCGCTTGAGGATATTGCCGAGCCGCAGGAGCAACTCGCGGGGCTCGAAGGGCTTCGACAGGTAGTCGTCCGCGCCGATCTCAAGGCCCGTCACCCGATCAGAGGTGTCGGAGCGGGCGGTGAGCATCAGGATCGGCACCTGCGAATGCTCCCGTAAGGAGCGGGCATAGTCGAAGCCGGTTTCGCCCGGCATCATCACGTCGAGGACGAGGGCGTCGAAGACGAAATTGTCCGCCTTGGCCCGCGCCTCCGCGGCGCTGGCCGCCGCCGTCACCCGATAGCCGTTTTCGCTGAGAAACCGGGTCAGCAGGTCACGCAGGCGCCGGTCGTCGTCCACCACGAGGACGTGCGGGGCGTGGTCGGGAATGTCGATGCGTGCATCCATCGGGTCTAACACTTCACTGTCGCGGACCCTGCTTTATCAGGTTTCCTCGGACCCGAATACGAGGTGCTTCACATGAGCGCTGCTGTCCGGATCGATCAGGCTGAGGAGATAGCGGCTGACCAGGTCCTTGGCCTCCGGCTCCATGCCGGACAGAGCGCGCATGATGCGGCGGGTCTGGAGCTTTGCAAGCTTCAGGGCCAGCTCCCGGCCTTGAGGCGTGGCATAGAGGAGGCGCTGGCGCCGGTCGGCGGTGCCCATCCGGCTCTCGATGAAATCCTTTTCGATCAGCTCCTTCAGAACCCGGTTCAGGCTCTGCTTGGTGATGCGCAGGATGTCGAGGAGCTCGGCGATGGTGAGACCCGGGTTGCGGCTTACGAAGTGCAGGACCCGGTGGTGCGCGCGCCCGAAGCCGTATTCGTCGAGGATCCGGTCTGGATCGCTGACGAAGTCGCGGTAGGCGAAGAAGAACAGTTCGATCAGGTCATAGGCCGGGGTCTCGGCGAGGATGTCCTTGCCGGGGTGATGAGACTTCATAGCTGGAAGAGCGTCAGGCACCATCCTGTTCCCAAATTTTATGTCAGCCTTGTTGACATATCTCAGGACGATTGTTACTCGTCAAGCCGCTTCCGCGAAATGAATGCAATTGAAATTGGCTGGGAGCGCACCGGAAATTACCCGACCCTGGTAGCCACAAGGTCGGCCTTCAAGGAGAGTGACAATGTCCGCGACCCCCTTCGATCAACGTGATGGATGGATCTGGTACGACGGGCAGCTTGTACCCTGGAAGGACGCCCAGCTTCACGTTCTCTCGCATGGCCTCCATTATGGTTCATCCGTGTTCGAAGGCGAGCGCGCCTATGGCGGCGAGATCTTCAAATCGACGGAGCATTCGGAGCGCCTGAAGAAATCGGCCGAGATCCTCGATTTCGAAATCCCCTACAGCGTCGCCGAGATCGACGCGGCCAAGCGCCTCGTTCTTGAAAAGAGTGGCATGAAGGATGCCTATCTGCGTCCCGTCGCCTGGCGCGGCTCGGAGATGATGGGTGTGGCCGCTCAGGCCAACAAGATCCATCTCGCCATCGCGGCCTGGGAATGGCCGAGCTATTTCGATCCGACCGAGAAGATGAAGGGCATCCGCATCGACATGGCGGAATACCGCCGTCCCGACCCGGCGACGGCCCCGTCGGCGGCCAAGGCCGCGGGCCTCTACATGATCTGCACCATCTCCAAGCACAAGGCTGAGCGCAAAGGGTATGCAGATGCGCTCATGCTCGACTGGCAGGGCCGTGTGGCGGAATGCACGGGCGCCAACGTGTTCTTTATCCGCGACGGCATCGTCCACACGCCGATTGCCGACTGCTTCCTCGACGGCATCACCCGCCGCACGGTGATCGACCTCGCCAAGCGTCGCGGCTTCGAGGTTGCCGAGCGCCGGATCATGCCGGACGAGCTCCCGAGCTTCAACGAATGCTTCATCACCGGCACGGCGGCCGAAGTCACGCCCGTGTCCGAGATCGGCCCGCACAAGTACCAGCCCGGCAACATGACCAAGGTGCTCATGGACGACTACTCGGCCGAGGTGCAGCCCAAGAGCAAGGCTGCTTAAGGGATCTCACCTGATAGACTATCTCTGTCATGCCCGGCCCTGTGCCGGGCATCGACGTTTCAGGCGGCTTCAGTCAATTGAACCGTTGTGAGCAATGACACGGATCTCGACGATCGCTCCTTCACGCCTGAGGCCTGCGACTTCAACCGCCGTCCAGGCCGGGTAGGGTTCGCCCAGGTATTCGAGGCGGATTGCATTGAAGAGGTCGAAGTGCTCCCGCAGGCCGACATGATAACTCGTCATTTCCACGATTGATCGGAACGTCAGCCTGCCTGCCCGCAGCACGGATCCGATCTTTTCGAAAGCGTTTCTGATCTGTGTTTCCGCATCATCGGGCATCTGCCCATGCGCGTCGCTCCCGGTGACGCCGGTCAGAAAAACGTGGTCGCCGGAGACAATGCCGGGAGACATTTTCAATTGATCCGCCGCCGCTCTGAAGTCAGGCGGAATGATTGCGCGCTTGGCCATTGAGCAGCCTCCAGAAACCGGGTGATACGCCATCATGGCCTAAGGCGTGCTCTATGCTCAACATGCCTTTCGCAGCTTAAAAGTCCTCCGCATCGGGAATGCGGTTGAAGGCGATCTTGGCGCCTGCATAACCTCCGGGAATCGTCACCCAGGGCCCCCAGTGCAGCAGCGTCTTTCGGTGGCTGACATTGAGCTGGTCGGCAATGGCCGACAGGTACTCCATGCGTCGCTTGAGCTGCGTCTCCGGCGCATCATCGAACAGGTCGTCCTCGATGTCGCTGAGCGGCACCAGATCGTGCAGCGCCACATGAACGCTGCGGCTGCGGCGCATCTCCTCCCGCTCGGCATGGTGGAACAGGCGGCTCAAGGACGCCAGCAGGGACGGGTCGTCCCAGGTGGCCCGGAAATGCTCCTCCCCATACCAGCCCGCGCTGTTCCTGTCCGTCAGCCAGACCGCCAGCGCCTTCGCTGCAAAGCCGGCGCGGCGCATCCGGGCCGAGGCCTTGGCAAGCAGCGCGCGGGCAGCCGCATAGGCGCCGGTCAGGGAGCGCCAGTCGGCGGGAAGAACCCGGCCGTGGCCGAACATGCGGCGGCAGGTTTCTGGCCGCTCGACAGTGTAGCCGTGCAGCGCCATCCACATCCGTTCGCCTTCGACGCTGCCCCAGAGCCGGCGCAGTTCCTTGGGCTGGCGCTGCCAGAGGGCAGCCATGTCGCTGACTCCTGCGCGGGCAAGCCGTGCCGCATTGCCTCTGGCGATGCCGGGGATGTCCGTGAGGTCGAGGGAGAGCAGGGGGCCCGGCAGATCGTCGGGATGAAGCGCCATGAGGCCATCCGGCTTCTTCATCTCAGCGGCGATTTTGGCCAGCAGGTCATTGGGCCCAAGGCCCACCGAGCAGGTGAGGGTAGGGCCAATCCTGGCGGCGATCGCATCCTTCACCCGCTGTCCGATTGCGAGTGCCTGCGGCCATTCCGAGGGCATGAGCGCACAGACCATCTCGTCGATGGAGCAGACGGCCTTGACGGGGATGACTGTCTCGATGGCCTCCAGGATCTGCCGGTGCAGCTCCACATAGGCCTCATGCCGGGCCGTCACGAGGACAAGGCCGGGGCATTGACGGCGCGCATCCCGCACGAACGTGCCACGCTTGAGGCCTCTAGCCTTGGCCTCGCGGCTGACGGCGATGAGCCCCGTATGCTCCGAATCGACCGGGATGACCCCGACAGGCCGGCCGCGCAGATGAGGCTGAAGGTGCTGCTCGGCGCTGGCGAAGAAGGAATCGAAGTCGACGTAGAGCCGCTCCAGACCTGTCGGTTTGCGCATCGCCGTCCATCCCTCTCACATCCATGAACAAAGCAAGAACATAAGCTTGGCAGCGTGTCGAGGGCCGAATCTGTGGATAACGGGGATGAGTCTCCGGAGGTAATCCGGCTTTCTCTGAGGAACCAAGGCCCTGCAGGCGTGTTCTCGTTATAGAACAAAACTAGAACAATAGGAGTCCTGCATGTCTTCGCACGGCAAAGTGAATTCCGGTGCTTCCGCTAACCATAAGGCTTCCGCAGAGGCAGTTAATCCGAAGACCAATCCTGATCCATCCGACAACCAGATCAAGGATCCGGACGAGTGGGTGACGGGCGACGAACCGATGACCGGCGCCCAAGCATCCTACCTCAAGACCCTGTCGGAACAGGCGCATGATCCGAAGGCTTTCGACCCGAAACTCGACAAGGCTGAGGCCTCGAAGCGGATCGATCAGCTGAAGCAGAAACAGAGTCACTGAGGCTGTTGCGCTGCCATTGTCATCCCAGCGAAAGCGGGGATCCATAACCGCTAACGGCGCAGGAAGAGGCGCGACGCCGCTCGCCCCCTCTTGAAATGTCGTGGTTATGGATTTCCACGCCTTTGGCGCGGCCCTTCGGGTCGGGCTCCGCTGCGAGGCCCCGGAATGACAACTGGTGTGGAAGGGCGCCGAAATCGAACGGTCAACTCTTCCGCAACCCCTTGGGCATCACCACATTATCTCCAGGGAGCGTCATGCCCCGAAGGGATGAAACAAAGACGATGATGAATTTAGCTTCTCGCCGCAGCCGGATCATGATGGTCCTGGCGGCCGGTCTGATCTTCGCCGGAAGCGCGGCCGAGGCTCGCGTCGGACGGGGCGGGGGCAGCTTCGGCTCGCGTGGCGCGCGCACCTATACGCCGCCGCCGGCTACGCGGACGGCGCCTGATGCCGCAGCCCCAATCCAGCGCTCGCAGGTCCCGAACCAGGGTCCCAACGTGACCCGCCCGGGCACCCCGGCGCCCAACGTGGCGCAGCCGCGCCGCTTCGGCTTCGGCACGGGCCTCATGGCGGGCCTGTTCGGCGCAGGCCTGCTCGGCCTCCTGTTCGGCAACGGCTTCTTCGGCGGTCTCGGCGGACTGGCCTCGATCTTTGGCCTTCTGCTCCAGATCGGCCTCGTGGTCCTGCTGGTGTCGTTTGCCATGAAGTGGTTCCGCCGCCGTCAGGAGCCGTCTTATGCCGGCCAAGGCCAGGGCTATGCCCGCTCCATGGGTGGCAGCGTGCCCCCGACGGGTGGACAGCCTATGGGCGGTGGTCTCGGTGGTGGTCTCGGCGGCCTGGGTGCAGGTCTTGGCGGCGCGATGGGCGGCCTCGGCGGCAGAGCCCAGCAGCCGCAGCCTCGTCCGGGCGTGCGGGATGAGATCGGCATCGGCGAGCGCGATTTCGCGGATTTCGAGCGCGGCCTCGTCGAGATGCAGGATGCCTATTCCCGCGAGGATGTCGCCAAGCTGTGGACGCTCGCGACCCCTGAGATGGCCGGCTACATCCAGGAGGAGCTGAACGACAACACCGCCCGTGGCGTCGTGAACAAGCTCTCCAACGTGCGCCTCAACCAGGGCGACCTGTCCGAGGCCTGGCGCGAGGGCACGACGGACTACGCCACCGTTGCCATGCGCTTCGGCATCACCGACGTCATGGTGGACCGCGCCAGCGGCCGTGTGGTGGAGGGCGATCCGAACAAGGTCGAAGAGGCGACCGAGCTCTGGACCTTCCGCCGCGATCAGGGTGGAGCCTGGAAGATCTCGGCGATCCAGCAGGCCTAAGGCCACTCTCCAGACGAATACGAAAGCGGCCGGTTCTCACCGGCCGCTTTTCTGTTTGTATCGGAGAGCGGGTGTTTACTCTGCGGCCTGACGGCGACCCGCATGCGAGCCCTCGCGCACCTCTTCGATGATCTTGTTCACGAAGGCATCAAGATCGCCGGGATTGCGGCTGGTGATGAGGCCGTGATCGGTCACGACCGTCTCGTCGCGCCACTGCCCGCCGGCATTGATCACGTCCGTCTTGATCGAGTGATAGGACGTGCATTTCCTGCCTTTGATGATGCCGGCCTCAATGAGGAGCCAGGGCGCATGGCAGATCGCCGCGACGGTCTTGCCTGAGGAATAGAAGGCCCGGATGATTTCGATCGCCTTCGGCTCCGCACGCAGCTTGTCGGGATTGATCTGTCCGCCGGGCAGCACGAGGGCGTCGTAATCCGCCGGGGTCACATCCTCGATGTCCTTGTCGACGGATACGGTCTTGCCCCAGTCGTTTTCGTCCCATCCGTAGATCTTGCCCGATTTCATGCGCGACTTCGGGGCTGCGACCTCGACCGTCGCGCCGGCATCCGTCAGCTTCTCCTGCGGCACCATGAGCTCAGACTGCTCGAAGCCGTCCGTCGCCATGATGAGGATCCTGGCCTGCTTGATGTCAGGCATGTCGCTTCTCCATCGTTTTCGGGAACTGCTTCTGGAACGGGCGAGGCGGGGAGGGGTTCCGCGCGAAGACCGCAATCGGAACCCTGCTCACGCGGACTTGTTGACCCAATCACGGGTTTGCAAAGTGAGGAGTCAACGATGGTCAATCCGGGAAGCCCCACGAACGAGCCGCTGCCCGGCGGGAACATTCCGAGCGAGGTGCCGCCAGGAACCATTCCTGATGAACAGCCGGATATCGGCCCGACAGGACCGCGCACGCCCTATCCCGTCAACGATCCGGGAATCAACGATCCGAAAGGTCCTGGGTCCGAGCCTGATTACCTGCCCGGCAACCCGACGGATCCCGGCACGCGCTATTGAGCGGAGATGATCGCCGTGAGCGGGCTATGATAAGCCCACTCAGATCTCGAGAATGGCGTAGGGCTTGCCCGTCGGCTTCTCGATGTGCTTGGCCACGTTGTAGACCCGCTGCCCGCCGGGCGTGCGGCCCTCGAAGCGGCCGCGATGGGCATGGCCGTGCACGATGGCATTGACCTTGAATCGATCGATGGTCTCCGCCAGACGCGACGAGCCCAGGAAAGGATAGATCTCCAGCGGCTCGCTCTCGATCGTGTCGGTGACCGGGGCATAATGCAGAATGACCATGGAGCGCTTGGCCCGCACCTGCCGCATGGCGTTTTCCAGCCGCAGGGTTTCGTTCATGGTCTCGTTGACGAACTGCTTCATGGCCGGCTCACCGAAATAGCCGAGCATCCGCCGCCCGAAGCCTCCGGCAAAGCCCTTCACGCCGACGAAGCCGACGCCGTCGATCTCCACCGACTGGCCGTCGAGCAACTTCATGCCGGCATCGCGCAGGATCTGCGCCACCTGTTCGTGTGCGCCGCATTCGTAATCGTGGTTGCCGAGCACGCCGACGACGGGGATCGAGCAGGCCTTCAGGTCGTGCGCGAGAAGCTCCGCTTCCTTCGGCTTGCCGAGATCCGTCAGGTCGCCGGCAAGCACCAGCACATCCGCCTCCCGGGAGATTTCCCCGAAGAGATCGCGGTAGGATTCGGCATTGTCTTCACGAACGTGAAGGTCGCCCATGGCTGCGACCTTCATGGTTGTCTCCACGTCACTCATTCCGCCATTCACCTTCGCCGCCTACATCGGCAAATCCCCACTCCTTCACGTCGATCTCGTAGTCGACACGGGAGAACATCCGCCCGCGGCAAACCTTCATCTGCGGCGGAGGAAGGTCGCGTTGTTTGGAGAGCCTGTCGAGGAGCTCGTCCATCACCCAGCCCGGGACCTTGTCGCGTTCGGACGGGTAGATCCAGCGGAAGTTGAGCAGGTGCATGAGCAGCACCTCCCAATGCACTTCCATGTATGCGAGTAGCCCGTGCCAGTCGATCTGGTCGTGGGCCTTCAGGATCGTGTGTGCCACATCGGCGCCGTCATAGCGGTGGCGCAACTGGATGAAGCACTTGGACCAGACGAGTTCGGTCGGCCCGACGATGCGCACGGGAGTGCCGAACACCTCGATCTGCCGCGCATGCTCGAACCATGGATCCCCGATCGGCATCGTGCCGTTCGACGATGCGAAGATCACGTCGAAGAAGTACTGGCCCTTGAAGACCTTGCCAAGCCAGCGGTCGTCCTCGATCTCGATGGAGTAGCCGAGGCTCTTGAAGTGCGAGAGAACGCGCGTGTAGTCGCCGGCCTTGCAGAAGATGTCGAGATCCTTGGTCGGACGCGTGATGCCCGTGTACGCCGAGAGCGCGTAGGTGCCGGCGAGCAGGAAGGGCAGACCAAGATTGTTCAGCTCCCTAAGAGCCTCTGCATAGAAGGCCTCCGACTCCGGGTATTTGAGGGTCGGCTCCGCCTTGGCGTCCATGACAGGAACAGACGGATATGCGCCGGAGGTGAGATCTGGGTCGTGAACTGCCATAGGCCCTGTCCGAAGCGCGGCCAATGATGCCCCGCGTTCGACAACCGAATGGCATTCATGAAGTTCCGTAGCTGCTCAGCTTAATGCCGAAGAGGTGAAGCCCCGTCAGGCGCGCAGTCTCGTCGGCTTGGAGGATTCCTGAGAAGAGGACGTATTCAGGCCAAGGGCCGTCCACACGCCGAGCGTATTCTGCTCGAACTCCGCGACACGCTGCTGAAGCTCCGCCTCATGGGCCTTACCCTCGAGCGGCTTGCCGTCCTGCATCAAGCGCTGACCCGCAGCAGATAGAACATGCCCGACGAAGCGGGTGATGTCCGGTTCCTTATCCTGCAGGGACAACCACATGAGCTGAGCCATGCGGTCAGCCGAGATGCCGCCGCCGGTAACGGGAGAGGCGAAATAGCTGAACTTGCGCTCGAAGCGCGACTGGTCCGCGACGGCCCTGTTGAAGCAATCCACCTGAAGCTTCCGCTCGGCGGTGCCCCGCTCCGGCAGGCAAGGGGAGCAGGCGCCCTGGGCCACCAAGATGGTAAGAGCCTGGACAAGCCTGTTGAAGTTGAATGCGGCGAGCGTGGGCGCGGCCATGATCTCGCGCAGCGTCCGCGGCCCTTGCTCAAGAACGGTAATGAGAGGATCGTAGATGCCATCCTGCAGCTTGATCGCAACTCGCATCCCGCGCATCTCGCGGGGGATCTTGGATCCCTTCATCGTCAGAGCAAAGCGTGTGTCGAGCCACTTCTCCCGCGTCTGATAGGCTGAGAGGCGGACGGGACCCTTGATGAAGATGTCGCGACGGAATTGCTGGTCGACGATGTGATCGCGGGTCATCTGACGAAGGGGAATATCGTCAATCCCAGCGAGGAATTCCCGCTGCTCTTTCGTCAGATTGATCTCGTCCAGAGTGTCCAACGCATTGGCCGGGCCAACCCAGGTGAGCTTCGCCTCAGCGAGCTCCTCGGCGAGATCCGTGAAGTAGAAGGGGTTGGAGTCCTGGTTGAAGTACTCGTGAAAGATGTAGTTCTGATTCTGGCCCTTCAGTCGCTCGATCTTCTTCTCCAGCTTCGGATGGCTGGCAAGAAAGCGCATATCCAGTTTGCCGAGCTTATCGGCAAGTTGCAGGAAGGCCGAGACGCGCGACTGGGGGGAGAGCTGCGCTCCTTGAGCTGCGGTATGCTCCAGGAGCAGGCGCCGGAGCGGCATCATGGAGGCCCAGCCCGGCATGGTGTTGTAGGAGATGTAGACAAGACCGCCGGGCTTGAGCGTCCGGCGGATGAACTCGACGATGCTCCGGCGGTTCTCAGGGGAAATCCAGCTGTAGATCCCGTGCAGGGTAATGAAGTCGAAGTCAGGCAGCTCGCTCCGGTTCACGAACTCGGCGAAGCTGTCGTCGTAGAAGTGGACATTCTTCAGTTGCGCTGCCTGGGCGAGGCTCTTGGCGCCGACGACGTGGCTGGGATTGAAGTCGGTGGCGTGGAACTGGATGTGCGGATTGGCAGCCGCCAGGAGGTTCGTCGAGAAGCCCTGGCCGCATCCGAGCTCGCAATAGGACAGCGACGACGAGCCGAGATCCGGTGCCTGCACCCCCTGCAGAAGCGACAGAAAGCCGAGGAGGCTCGGTGTCAGCTCCTGATAGAAGCCGTGCGTATACTCGACATCGACAACATAGCCTGCTGACCAATCCGCCATGACAATATCCCGGCTGCCTGAGGATGCTGCTGCGGCATCGGAACAGGCATAAGAAAAGTTATAAAGTAACTTATGTCAGGCGGCCGGCTTCGGATCAATGCTTTTCTCATGACCTTGAGGAAGATTGGTTAAGCCTAGTGATCTCCGTGCGAAACACGGGCGTCGCGGGGGCTGTTGAGGATCTCGAGCAGGCTTTGAGCGATGTGCCTTGCCTCATCGTCCTTCAGGCGAAGCAGGAAAGGCGGCATCGCACCGGCCTGGAGGGCCACCACGGCCATCCCGTGCTCGTCCATGCCGATGTCAATGGTCTGGGAGGTCACGTCGACCAGCTCCTCCGGCATGTCCTCGCCCTCCTCTCCGACACTCTCGCCGATGGCGGCGAGAAGTTGGCTCACGGCTCTCACCAGCGAGCGCGCAGCATGGGGGTCCATGACCACGGCGGTGGATTGTTCGTCCTTCTGGAACGCCAGCTGGATGTTGTCGCCTTCGAGCGTGACGGAAATGCCTGCCATCGATGTCCTCTTCCTTTCCGTCCCATATGGGGCCTCATCGCGGTTGGGGAAAGGTAAAGGTCTTGTTGCGACGGATGCGCATCATCCCCAAGGGGAGAAGCACATCCTGGTAAATCGGCGGTGTTCGGGTCGGAGAAGCGTCAGACGCCGCTGCCAGAAGTCCCGCCGGACCTGCGGCCGCTGGAGGTCGCGGTGCCGGTTGCCGGAGTCCCGGTGCTGCCGGCGCCTGCGGCTCCTGCGCCGGACATCATCGAGCCGGCGATGCCCGCATCCGCCGCCTGCTGGATGCGCAGGTTGTTCTGCACATGGGTGACGCCGGAAACGGCTTCGACGATGTCCTCGGCGTGGCGCTTCTCGAAGCGGCTGTTGACCGTTCCGGTGAGGGTGACTTCGCGGTTCTCGACCCTCACGTCGATCTCGGAGGCGTCGATGTGCGGATCCTCGGTGAGGCGGTCGTTCACGTCCTCGAGGATGCGGGCATCGGAGCGCTGATAGCCTTTCGGCCCACGGCCGCGATGCTGGCCGGTCTCGCGCACGTCACGGTCGCGGCGGCGCTCCGCGTCATCATCCCCGAACCAGGATCGCACCTCGTCGCCGGCCCGCTCGAAGAAGCCGCGCTCCTCGTTGTAGTCGCGCGAGCCGCGGCCGAAGCTCTCCGATCCTTGGCGGTCGCGCCCGTAGCGGTCCTGCCCGAACCGGTCCGGATCGTGCCGACGGTCGGTGTCGAACAAGGGACGCCCCTGACCGCGCTCCTCGCCGACCACGTCGTGCCAGTCGAGGGCCGAACCGCCGGTGCCGTAGCCGGCCGAATCCCCAAAGTCGCGTTCGCGGCCGCGACTATCACCCTCGCCCGAGCGGCGGTCGTAGCCGGCGCTGCGGTTGCCGAAGCCGCGGCGGGCGATGTAGCCGTCATCCTCGCGGTCGCGCCAGCCGGGATCCTGGTTGCCGTAGCGGTTGCGATCGTTGGCCATGAGTGCGCTCCTCCTTGCTCTCGTCCGGGCTCCTGGATAGCCCGCTCACGCGCGACCAACGTATGGCGTGGACGTCTGTTCCTGGCCGCTGAAGCAGCCTTGCGCCGCCTGTTTTTGCCGCTCCGCTTGAACGGTCAGGGAGCCTTCGCATTGAGAGGGTGGATATCTTCAACGGCAAGCGAGGTGGGTGATGGCGGATCTGTCCGGATTGAGCGACGAGGCGCTGGCGGTGTTCGCCTTCGCGGCCTATCACCAGCTGTCGAGCGGCCAGATGGTGCGCAGCGTGGTGCAGAAGGACGGAGCCGGCCACAAGGCGAGCGAGGCCGCCGTGGAGGAGCTCACGGGCCGGGGCCTGATCGAGGCCGACGGGACCGAGATCCGCTTCACGCCTCCAGGGGAGGAGGCCCTGCAGGGCGTGATCTCCGGCATACGGGGCAGCCGCTAGAAGCCGGGCCGGCAAGGCATCCAGCGAGGAGTTCCCGGGGAAGGAACCCTGGGCTTTGCCTTGCATTTGCCCCATCCGTACCCTACCTAATCTTCATCGACATTTGGCCGGACGACTGGGCTTCCCGCTTTGGCACTGCCGGGCGCACGTTCCTTACTCTACCATCTATCGACTAACGGGTGTCTGGCTTTTAAGCTCGCATCCACGTGCAAACGACAGTGAAAAGGGAATTCCCCATGGAACAGGGAACCGTGAAGTGGTACAATGAAACCAAGGGTTATGGTTTCATCCAGCCCGACAACGGCGGCAAGGACGTGTTCGTTCACGCCACGGCGCTTGAGCGCGCCGGCATGCGCGGCTTGCGCGAAGGTCAGAAGATCTCCTATGAGCTTCAGACCGACCAGCGCACCGGCCGCGCTTCTGCAGTGAACCTGCAGAACGCCTAAGGTTTCATGCCGGAGAACGTGCTACGGCACGTTCTCTCGCATCTGAGCCGTTCCGGGTGAGGGGCGGCTTTTTTGTTATGAGGAAAGGCTTTGCATGGCAAAGGAAGAACTGATCACCTTTGAAGGACTTGTGACCGAAATTCTGCCCGACGCCCGCTACCGCGTGCAGCTCGACAACGGGCACGAGGTCATCGCGTACACGGCCGGCAAGATGAAGAAGAACCGCATCAAGACGCTGGCTGGTGACCGCGTGACTGTCGAGATGTCGCCCTACGATCTCGAGAAGGGCCGTCTCATCTTCCGTCACAAGGATTCGGGTGCCTCTTCCGGTCCGCGTCCGCCGCAGCGCGGCAACCAGCAGTTCCGGCGTCGCTAAAGCATCGGACCCAAAAGTAGATCTGCACTTTTGGGATTGATCCGATGCTTCCTCGATAAGCAAGAGCATCGTTAGGCGCTCCGACAGGTGCGCCTGTTGATGGAAGGCTTCCTGAGGGCAGATCAGGCGACCGCGTGCATCACCGAGAGGGTGACGCGGTCCGGGCCGAGATCCTCCTCCACGTCGGTGAGGTGCATCAGCTCGGCGAGGCGGTTGCGGGCCCGGTTGACGCGGCTCTTGATGGTGCCCACCGCGCAGCCGCAGATCTCCGCCGCCTGCTCGTAGGAGAACCCGGAGGCCCCCACCAGCAGCAGCGCCTCGCGCTGGTCGTGGGGCAGGCGCGCCAGGGCCTTCTGCAGATCCTCGAAATCGAGATGGGGCATCTGGTCGGGCGCGACCGAGAGGGTGGCGGCGTACTTGCCGTCCGCATCCTCGACCTCGCGGCGGCGCTTGCGGTATTCGGAATGGAACAGGTTGCGCAGGATGGTGAAGAGCCAGGCCTGCATGTTGGTGCCGGGCTGGAAGCGCTCGATATTGGCGATCGCCCGCATCAGGGTTTCCTGAACGAGGTCGTCGGCGCGGTCCACGTTGTTCGTCAGCGAAATGGCGAAGGCTCGTAGGTTTGGCGTCGCCTTGAGCATGGAATCGCGCAGATCGGTACTGATACTCATGACTGATGCTTCTCCGGCTTGCGCTCGTCCAGCCGATTGATGATCTCGATGAACCGGTCCGGAACCGGCTGCTCGCCCAGCGCCAGCGTCTCGTAGAACTGACGCAGCCGCTGGCCGATCTGAGCCTGCACCGAGCGGCTCAGGGCCGGAGAGGACGATCCGTGAAGGCCAGGAACGTTTTCTGTATCGTCGTTGCGCATGATGTTCGGATTCTTCTTCTGCATAGGTTGTCCTGGACAATCGGGACTAGCGACCTCCCGCTGGGACCGCGCTGAAAGCGGCACCCAATCGCCGAGGAGGTAACGTCAGGCATTTGTGATCGTTCCGCCCCGGAACCTACCCCTTCGGAACTCATCCACAGGCAATAGCGACGCTCGGAGAAGCGGGAACCATTTCCCAACGGCCAAGTTTCCCACCCATGAAGCGCGGCCGTTTCCAAGGCGCGCCACCAAGGAGAATTTCCATGGGCATCAGCACCATCCTGCTCATTCTGGTCATCCTGCTTCTCATCGGCGCCGTGCCGGCCTGGCCGCACAGCCGCGGCTGGGGCTACGGCCCGAGCGGCCTCTTGGGCGTCGTCCTCGTCATCCTGATCATCCTGCTGCTGATGGGACGGCTCTGACGCCGGACAGCACGGACTGAACCTCATGGCCGGGCGCTCCCCGGCCATTTTTGCGTCCAGCGACCAAACAGCTCACTGGGCCGAAATTCCTAACTGGCCTACCGGAACGTGATATCGAAGAGGCTGCGGACAACGTTCCGCTTCATTGTTGAACATCCTGTTTGAAATCAAAGACCGAAGGTTGGAAATGGCTAAGTATTTCGGGGGCTGCGGGGCCGACCTGCTGCGCGGCAGCAAGGGGACGGACCTCATCAAGGGCTATAACGGCAACGACCGCATCTACGGCGGGGCGGGCAACGACACCGTCGATGCGGGCCAGGGCCGCGACATCGTCTTCGCCGGCGCGGGCGACGACAGCATCGACGGCGGCGCCGGGGTGGATCATCTCCAGGGCGGCACCGGCAACGATACGGTGCTCGGCGGCGACGGCTCCGACAGGATCTTCGGCGGCGACGGCAACGACGTGATCAACGGCGGCGCGGGGGCGGATTTCCTGCGCGGCGGCAAGGGCCAGGACACCTTCGCCTTCGACATGAACTTCGGCCGCGACCGCATCCGCGACTTCAACCAGGCCGACGACCTCCTCGACCTGCGCAACACGGGCGTGACTGCCTTCGAGCAGCTCACGATCGCCATCAAGGGCGGCGCCACGGTGGTGGAGACCGGCACCGGCACCATCGTGCTCCAGGGCTTCAAGGGCACGCTCACGGCGGACGACTTCCTGTTCTGAGAGGCCCAGCCTCACCGGAGGCCCAGCCCCAACAGAGGAGCGGCCCCAACGGAGGCATGGCCTCGACGCATACGGACAAGGGCGGCTCCAGGGCCGCCCTTTTCGTTGGCTGGCCGGCACCCCGAGGGTGCGCCGCCGCCCAAGACCGGCCCGCCCTCCGCCCGGGCCTCGTGCACGGCCGCATCCCGGCTACGACGCCCCCAGGGCGTCCGGGTCTTCGCCCTGCGGCGCTGCGGGGTCCAATAGTTCCGGTATTCGTCCAGCTCGTAGCGGACCGCATCGGCGAAGAGGTTGCGCTGCTGCAGGTAGCAGGGCGGCCCGAACCCGCCCTGGCAGCTCTCGTGCCACCGGCAGGTGCGCCGGCGGCAGATCTTGTACGCCATGAGCAGGTCCGACAGGCGGCGCAGCGTGTCGTCGAAATTGGGCATGATGCAGAGGGGAATGTCGTCCTGGATCACGATGAATCTCTCGAGGTAATGGGGACGGGAAGGAATGAATGAAAGGGCACAGGTTCTCGGCCCCGGGGCCGGTCAAGGCCCCGGGAGGGGAGACAATCGAGGGTGGCGTGTCGTGCAGCCCGGCTCGATGCTATGGTGTGGAAGGTGAGAGCCAAGCTGCTCGTCACGCGCGGTTTGTTTCAGCGGACCTGGATCGTACCAGGATCGTCCACCCGCGATCACAGGCTTGCGAGACCTGCGGCAGGACCGCTCCCGCTTGGCTCAGCGGGTCGGCCCTCGTGCTGGGGGCGCTCATCGCAACTATCGTCAAGCTGCCGCAGCGGGCGATTGCGGCCGTGATGGCCCTCAGAGCCGGGGGCTGATCTGAAGCGCTCTCCTTCGACCTCATGGACGAGGCCTGTCGCCAGGGCGGGATCGGCTCCGCGTCGCCGGGCTTCCTCGTGGGCTTCACCCTGTCGCGGAGTGTGGGCGGGTCGGGCAGGGGCGTGCCGTTTCCCTCCTCCTGGCGGGAGGGGGCAGGGTTCGGCCCGGTGAGGCGTCGAACGTCAAGGCGCGGGTCTCCCTCTCCCGTGCGGGAGAGGGTTGGGGCGAGGGAAGGCCGGTGCCGAAGAAGACACGACGCGAGGCAGGGTGCAGCGGAAGCGATGGCGCCGGGCTGGTGAAGCCGCACACCCTCACCCCTGCCCCTCTCCCACACGGGAGAGGGAAGAGACGATCCAGGAGCCGCGCGTTTTCTGCGTCGGGTACGGCGCGCTGACTTTGCGGCCCTCCGCCCGGCACCCCATCCCCACAAGGGGATGAGGGCTTTCGGACGTCCTGGTGTGGTGTCAGCCCGGAAAGCGCCGGTCGTATTCGGGCTTCAGGCGGGCGACCTCGTCCCAGAAGGGCTCCGGCGGCTCCTGGCCCGCTATGCGGGCGGCCAGGATGTCGAGATGGGTGTGCCAGCCGGAGCTGACGCTGAGCAACGCCGAGCGTTCGGGCACCCGGCGATGGGTGACGGTGAGCAGGGTCTTGGTGCCGATGGGCTCGAGGGTGAAGGTGACGCCCCCGGTGGAGCCCCAGGTGATGGCGAGCTTTTTGGGCGGGTCGAGCTCGGTGATGCTGCATTCCAGCCGGTGCTCCTCCGCCGAGCCCGCCGGGCGGGTGCCGGGCGGGGAGGTGAGCTCTTCGTTGCGCCACACGAACTCGAAGGGGGCACCGACGGCGAGTGCCATCTCGCCCGCGGCCAGCCACTGGCGGCGCAGCTCGCTCTGGGTGAGATAGTCCCACACCCGCTCCGCGGGGCCGGGCAGGAGGCGCTGGATCGTCAGGGTATCGGGCTCGCTCAGCACGCCATAGGCATCGGGGGCAAGGTTGGTGGGCGAGAGGTCATTCATGGCTGTCTCCTCGTGGGGTTCTCGGGGGCTAAGGGGCATTTGCGGCATCCTCCTCGCGCAGGAGCCGGTCGAGGGCGTCCAGACGATCGGTCCAGAAGCGTTCGTAAGCGGTGAGCCATTGGTGGGCGCTCGCCAGCGGGCCGGGGTCGAGGCGGCACAGATGGGTCCGGCCGCGCACCTCGCGCCGGATCATCCCGGCCTGCTCCAGCACCTTGATGTGCTTCGAGGCGGCGGCCAGGGAGATCGCGAAGGGCTCCGCCAGCTGGCCGACCGTGCGCTCGCCTCCGGAGAGATCGCGCAGCATCCGCCGGCGGGTGGCATCGCCCAGGGCGTGGAAGACGGTGTCGAGGTGGGATGCGTGTTGTTCAACCATGTGGTTGAATATGAGTGCGCCCGGATTGGCTGTCAACCAATTGGTTGAATGATCTTTCAGGCGGCATCCCCGGGCTCGTCCGGGAGCCAGGTCTTATACCGATGAGAACGTGGATGGTTGGAACGAGTCCGGCCGTGACGCTGACGGAAGCCGCCACAAAGATGGCACGGGCTTCATCCACCATGATGCATCGGGCGAGAGCCGGAGCGTCGGGATGGTCAGGGGTCTGGTCTGGTTCGTGCTGTTCGGAGCGGCGTCGCTCGCGTTCTATCGCGTGAACGACCGGATCGTGTGGGACATCTGCCGGCGCGAGCGGCGGCCCTATCCGCAAGCCTGGACCTTCTCGCCCTACTGGCAATGGCGCACGATCGTCGGCGGCTGGTACACGGATGCCCGACGCGCCGGCCTGCTCATCCCCAAAGCCGCCGCCACCGCGGCCATCCTCATCGCCAGCATCGGCTCGGTGGTCATGGGGATTCTCGACCGGGTGCCGGGGTAGGCCAGGGTGCTTGGAGGTGCCCCGGTGCTGCCCTTGACGATTCAACGGCAGGTTTGTTGATCCGGATGTACATATGTAACAATATGTCACAGATCGGGCCCGGCACGAGCCTGTCGAGGGAGAACGGCCATGATGAATGAGGACCAGGTCCAGGTCTCCGGCACCGCGTCGGTCGAGATCGAGGATACGCAGAACTTTCAGCCCAATCCGTCGAGCCTGATGAAGGATCCGACCTTCACGCTGGTCGAGCTGAGCCGAGAAGAGATGGAGCGCGTCGCCGCTGCCCGTTCCTTGAGCATCAAGATCGACTGTAAGGTTTGAATCACAAGCAAGGGGCGGCTTACCGCCCCTTCCGTCCGCCTTTGTATTTCGGCTTCTGCCCCGCAAACCCTTGCGTCGAACGCCCGGCGGGGCGCTCGCGGAAATTCAGCGGGACCTCGCGGTCCGTGCCGGGGCCCATCTCGTCGAGGCCGGGCTTGCGCACCCGGGTGCCCTCGTCCGAGCGGCCCTTGCCGAGGGGGCCGTAGGAGTCCGAATCCTCGTCGCCCGCGCTGGCGCCTTCCCCTGAGGGCGCCAGGCCCTTCGGCGGCAGGTTGGCGCTGCGGCCGTATTTGCGCGCGCCGCCATACCGGCCCGCTTCCTTCTCCACGTCGCTTTGCCGCGCCATCGGGTCGTCACTGATGGCAAGCTCGGTGGCCTGCAGGCGCTTGAGCTCGTCGCGCAGGCGAGCCGCTTCCTCGAACTCCAGATTCGCCGCGGCCTCGCGCATGCGCTTTTCCATGTCGGCGATGACGGCCTTGAGGTTGTGCCCCACCGTGCGGTCGGCCATCCCCGTATCGACCGACACGTGGTCGCGCTCGTAGACGCTCTCCAGGATGTCCGCGATGTTCTTCTTCACGCTCTGCGGCGTGATGCCGTGCTCGGCGTTGTAGGCGAGCTGCTTCTCGCGGCGGCGGTTGGTCTCGGCGATCGCGCGCTCCATGGAGCCGGTGATCTTGTCCGCGTAGAGGATCGCCTTGCCCTCGACGTTACGCGCCGCGCGACCGATGGTCTGCACCAGCGACGTTTCGGAGCGCAGGAAGCCCTCCTTGTCCGCATCGAGAATGGCCACCAGCGCGCATTCGGGAATGTCGAGGCCCTCGCGCAGGAGGTTGATGCCGATGAGCACGTCGAAAGCGCCGAGGCGCAGGTCGCGGATGATCTCGATGCGCTCCAGCGTGTCGATGTCCGAGTGCATGTAGCGCACGCGGATGCCGTTCTCGTGCATGTATTCGGTCAGGTCCTCGGCCATGCGCTTGGTGAGCGTGGTCACCAGCGTGCGGTAGCCGTTGGCGGCCAACTCCTTCACCTCGTGCACGAGGTCATCGACCTGCGAGCGCGCCGGGCGGATTTCCACCACCGGGTCGACGAGGCCGGTGGGGCGGATGACCTGCTCGACGAACACGCCGCCGGTCTGCTCCATCTCCCACTTGGCGGGGGTGGCCGACACGTGCACCGATTGCGGGCGCATGGCGTCCCATTCCTCGAAGCGAAGCGGGCGGTTGTCGAGGCACGACGGCAGGCGGAAGCCGTATTCGGCGAGCGTCGCCTTGCGCCGGAAGTCGCCGCGATACATGCCGCCGATCTGCGGCACCGTCACGTGGCTCTCGTCGGTGAAGACCAGCGCGTTGTCGGGCAGGTATTCGAACAGGGTCGGCGGCGGCTCGCCGGGCTTGCGGCCGGTGAGATAGCGCGAATAGTTCTCGATGCCGTTGCACACGCCCGTGGCCTCGATCATCTCGAGGTCGAACTGCGTGCGCTGCTCCAGGCGCTGCGCCTCCAGCAGGCGGCCCATGCGGGCGAGCTCCTGCAACCGGTGCTGCAGCTCGTCCTGAATGCCCTTCACGGCCTGCTGCAACGTGGGACGCGGCGTCACGTAGTGCGAGTTGGCGTAGACCTTCACGAACTGCAGGTCGTTGGTCTTCTTGCCTGTCAGCGGATCGAACTCGACGATGCTCTCGATCTCGTCGCCGAACAGGCCGATGCGCCAGGCGCGGTCCTCCAAGTGGGCCGGAAACAGCTCGATCACATCGCCGCGCACGCGAAATGTGCCGCGGGCGAAGTCGCTCTGAATGCGCTTGTACTGCAGGGCCACGAGATCCGCGATGAGCTGGCGCTGCTCGATCTTCTCGCCCACCTTCACGGAGAAGGTCATGGCCGTATAGGTCTCGACCGAGCCGATACCGTAGATGCACGACACGGAGGCCACGATGATCACGTCGTCGCGCTCGAGCAGCGCGCGGGTCGCCGAGTGGCGCATGCGGTCGATCTGCTCGTTGATGGACGATTCCTTCTCGATGAAGGTGTCCGAGCGCGGCACGTAGGCCTCGGGCTGGTAGTAATCGTAATACGAGACGAAATACTCCACCGCGTTGTCGGGGAAGAACGACTTGAACTCGCCGTAGAGCTGCGCGGCCAGCGTCTTGTTCGGTGCGAGGATGAGGGCGGGGCGCTGCGTCTCCTCGATCACCTTGGCCATGGTGAAGGTCTTGCCGGAACCGGTGACGCCGAGCAGAACCTGGTCGCGCTCCTGCCGGCGCACGCCGTCCACCAGCTCGCGGATGGCGTTGGGCTGGTCGCCGGCAGGCTGGAAGTCCGACTTGATCTTGAACGGAATGCCGCCTTCCGACTTCTCGGGCCGGGGCGGGCGGTGCGGCACCCAGAGCGTGCCGTTCTTGAAGCGCGGATCGCCCTCGGTGAGCAGCCGCGAGAGCGCATCGACCGTGGCGGAATAGCCGGACCCGGAGGAGAGATCGCCCAGCTCCTCAGCCACGTCCGGCCCGTCGTCGGGACCTTTCAGGCCAAGCTTCTTCGCCAGCGCCGGATCCACGTCGGTGATGTCCCCGTGGATGAAGGTTTCCTGCGCGCGCTCGGCAAACCCCTCCGCCGCCTCGCGCTCCCGGTTGACCGCGGGATTGAGGAGATCGGCCAGGTGAGGGGCCAGGGGCTTCAGCTCAGGCTTGGAGGCTTTCCCGGTGGAAAGCTTGGGCTTCTTGGGTGATTTGGCCATAGAACGAATATGGTACGAAAGATCGAGAATTGAAAGGGTTCGGGATCTCTTCCCGACGTCATGAGGGTGACGCAGGACAGCCCCGCCAAGCTCCTCCCATCGCGGATACAACCTGCATCGTTCCCTAGCGGCATTTTGAATTTTGTCTCGCCTTACGCTTTTATCGGAGCTGCGGTTGAGCGGAAAAGGGCAAAGGGCTGGGGGATGCGTGTCGGGGGTTATCTGTTGTTGTGGGGCGCGCTGCTGGCGGGAGCCCCGGCTTCCGGACAGGAGGCCTCCCGGCTGGAGCCGGTGGTGACGGCCTGTGACAGGCTGGCTGCCATGCCTGGGGATCTCTCGGTTCCGCCAGGCATCGATCCTGTCTATGAAGGCCTTCTGGATGCCCCCCTCGTCAAGATCATTTGCGAGGCAGCTGTCGAGATCCGCCCCGACATGCCGCGTCTGCGGCATGCGCTCGGACGCGCTAATCTTCACCTCGGCGAGCATGTTATCGCGAAGGAAAATCTCCTAAAGGCGGCGGATGGGGGCCACGCCTATAGCCTGACGACGCTTGGGTGAATGGCATCCCATGGCATCGCAGGCACGCGAGACCGTATTGCCGCCAAAGGATTCTATGAGCGCGCCGCCAATGCCGGCGATCCGACAGGCATGCTGAACCTGGGCTTCATGCTCGATCTCGGCGATGTCTCCGCACCCAGTCACGAGGAGGCGCGCCAACTCTACCTGAGGGCAGCCAAGATCATGCCGGTGGTAGGCCTGTTGGGGTTCGCCTCGCAATATGCGGCTGGCGATGGCGCTCCGAAGAACCCGGCCCTGGCAAAGGAGTTTTTTGAAGATGCGGCACGGGCCGGCAGTGCGCCCGCCCTGGTCAGTCTGGGCTTCATTTATCTGAACGGCCAGGATGGCGCGAAGGATGTCCAGAAAGCGAAGGAGCATTTCGAACAAGCGGCCAGGAAGGGACACGCTCCGGCATGGCGAGGGCTCGGCATCATCGCTCTCGACGACAGCGGCGGATCGCAGGACTTTGCCTTGGCGCGGCAGCATTTCGAGCGCGCTGCCGCTCTTTTCGACCGCAACGCTCTATACCGGCTTGGCCTCCTCTACGAGCGCGGCAACGGCGTGCGGGTGGATATGAGGAAGGCGCTTGAATACTATCGGAGTGCCGCGATGCAAGGCGATGTCTCTGCCATGGTCAGGTTGGGCGATCTCCTGAGCGCCAGGGGGAAGGATCAGATCCTTCCGGAAGCCTTCAAGTGGTACGATCAGGCCGTTGCGATGGGATCGGCGGCCGGCATGTATGGGCGGGCTTGGCTGGCCGAGAACATCGACCGCGACTTCGAGACGGCGCGAAGGCTTTACGAGCGCGCTTCGGACAAGGGGCACGCGAGCGCAACGAACAACCTCGCCTACATGATAGACAAGGGGCAGGGAGGTCCGCAGGACGCTCGCCGAGCCCGCGCGCTCTATGGGCTGGCTGCGGTGGGCGGCAATCGCACGGCCATGAGGAACCTCGCTTTCTCCATGTACAGGGGAGAGGGCGGCCCGGTCGACAGATACGGGGCACGCGCATGGTTCCTCAAGGCCGCCGAGAAGGGCGATGCCACGGCCATGTATCAGCTTGCGGGCATGATGCGCGGCGGCGAAGGCGGGCCTCAGGACGATGCCGGTGCGAGCCACTGGTATGAAAAGGCTGCGGCTCATGGTGACAAACATGCAAGAGCCCATCTCGGACAGATGCTCTGGGACGGAGTTGGGGGGCCGCAGCATCGCGAGAAGGCCCGCATTCTCCTGATTCAGGCGGCGGACGATGGGATTTCAGCGGGCATGACCGCTTACGCACAGATTCTGCTGCAAACCTCCAACACGCCTGATGTTCGCACCGTGGCACGAGACTATCTCACCCGCGCGACGAAGGCAGGAAACAAGCGTGCCGAAGCCACTCTGCTGCTGATGGATCTGCAGGACAGGTTTGCGCATGAACCGGAAGTCAAGCCGTCGGGCACAGGTTCGGACGGTTGGTCCAAACTGACGGCAAACCTTGCTCAGGCAGCAGGCCGTCTTGTGCAGGTCGAGGCCGCCAAAGCGGGGTCTGCCCGGGCTATGATCGAGATCGCCCGTGAGTGGAGGCCGAAGCAGCAGAGCTTCGATGCGTGGCTCTATCGGTCCTGGTTAGAACTGGCCGCGAGGAGAGGGAGCGGGCAAGCGCTTCTGGAACTGGGATGGGTCCATCGCGATGGATGGGGCGTCCCTCATGATGATGTAAAGGCGCTTGCCTATTTCAGGGAGAGTGAAGCGCTCGGCGAGGTCCAAGCCTTGAGCGAGATCGCGTTGCATCTTCATCAAGGCAAGGGTGTGGCTAAAGACGTCCGGCAGGCGATTCAGCTCTGGCGCCGGGCGGCGGGTGGCGGCTCGGACTACGCCATGTACAACCTCGCGCAGGTCTATCTGTCCGGGGACAATGTGCCGATGAGCGCGAAGCAGGCACGCGTATGGCTGGAGCGATCTGCTGCAAAGGGCAACACGCTCGCCATGTCCGATCTGGCCATGATGCTGGATCAGGGGCGCGGCGGTCCGAAGGATCCGGAACGCGCCGCAAGGCTCTATGAAAAAGGTGCGGCGAGTGGAAAGGCAATCGCCTACCTCCGCTACGCCTATATGCTAAGGAACGGTTATCACACAAAGGCTGATCCCGTTCGAGCCACTCGATACTTCGAGCTTGCCGCGCTGGGTGGCGATGTGGTCGCCATGAAGGAGCTTGCCTTCGCTTTCATGGAGGGCGTCGGCGTCTCACGTGATCGCGGCGCGGCTCTTGCCTGGTACGAGCGCATCCCGGAGCCAAAGGACGACTCCGTCCTGGTCTATCTCGGTTATCTATACGAGGTCGGGGCGGGCGCACAGGGAGCCGATCATGCGAGGGCCATGGACTTCTACCGCAGGGCTGCGGACAAGGGGAATCCTTCCGCGCATTTCCGCATGGCGCTTCTTCTCGAGGAGGGAAAAGGAGTCTCCGCCGATCCGCGACAGGCGCACGGGCATTATCAGATCGCTGCCGCGAAAAAAATCACCGGGGCAATGGTCTCTGTCGGAAATCTCTACCGCAAGGGATTGGGGGTGCCAAAGGACGAAGCGGCAGCGCGCCGGTGGTATCAGAAGGCGGCTGATGGCGGTTCGGCGGAAGGAAAGCTCTGGCTTGCTGGCGATTATTATTCCGGAACAGGCGGCCCGAAAGATTGGAAGAAAGCACGTGAGATCTACCTTCAGGTGGCGAACGACAACCATCCTGTGGGAATGTTCTCAGTAGGCCTTATGATGAGAGATGGAGAGGGTGGACCGAAGGACGCTGCGCAGGCCAAGCTCTGGTTCGAGAAGGCTGCGCAGGCCGGAAATGCACGGGGCATGCGTCACCTCGCACAGCTCTATGAACATGGCGAGGGCGTTCCCGTCGATCTGGGAGCAGCCCGCTCCTGGTATGAGAAGGCTGCGCAGGCTGGTGACGATTATGCAATGAATGCCCTCGGATTCTTCAGCAAGGAAGGAATAGGCGGCTTTCGCGACGATGCGGCGGCGGTATCGTGGTATCGCAAGGCATCCGATCAAGGCAATGCGCAGGCAGCCTTCAACATTGGCTATCTCTACTTGTATGCCTACGGCCTTCCTCGTGACTTCGATAAGGCGCGTCAGTATTTCACTCTTGCCGCCGAGCGAAACAGCCTGCCGGCGATGCATGGCCTCGGCTGGATGGCCAGGAACGGGCAGGGAATGGAAAGCAGCGACAAGCTGGCCTTTGAGTGGTGGAGTAAAGCCGCTGCGCAACGCCATGCACCCTCGATGGCAGCTCTTGCAAAAGTCTACGAACAGGGTTGGGGTGTCGAGCCCGATCCGAAGCTTGCTCTCGAATGGAAGACCAAAGCTGCTGAAGCTGGCGATTTGCCCTCGGCTATGGCACTCGCCGAAAAGGCGCTCGGCGGTAAGCGCATCAGCGGGCAGGGAGCGCGATACTGGTACGTCCTCGCGGCCCGGCAGGGACATGAAGACGCTATGGTGATCATCGGCCGTCTCCTGCTCCTGGGGCATGAGGGCCCGGTCGATTACGTCGAGACGCGCCGCTGGTTCGAGAAGGCTGCGGACAAGGGCAACACTGATGCGATGCTCGCGCTTGCGCGCATCCATCGCGAGGGGTTAGGTACGCCGCACAACTGTGAGCTCGCAGATGCTTGGCGGGAAAGAGCCGATAAAGCAGATTCCCGTCATCGCTATTACCGCAAGGCGAGTTGATCGACCGTCAGCGGGCGATGACCCGCGACCTGCCATTGGCTTAGGCGGTGTGCTTCTCGGCCTTCCGGCTGCCGCCCCGCAGGGCCTTGATCAGCGGCACGGCGATGAAATGGATGAAGGGAATCAGCACAGCCCCGAGAACCAGTCCGAAGAGGCCGGAGCCAGCGGCTGAGACGAGCCACTCCACGAAGCCGCCGAGCGCCGGCACCGCATGGGCGGCCGCAACCGCCGCATCGTGAATGGCGTGGCCCAGTCCGGCGAAGCCGTAGCCCTCCAGCCCATGGACGATGATGCCGCCGCCGACCCACACCATGGCGGCGGTGCCCACGATGGCGAGAAGCTTGAGCAGAACCGGCATGCCCTTCACCAATCCCCGGCCGAAGGCTTTGGTCAGCGGGGCCAGGGTCCGGTCTGCGCCGGAGGGAGATACACCCGACCTGGCCCGTCCCAGGAGGCGGGAGACGGGTCGGTTGCTGGCCGCCATGGCCACGCCGGCATCGTCGGCCTTCACGATCAACGCCACGGTGCCGTAGACCGCGATCGTGATGCCGATGCCGACGACGGCCAGCACCACGGCCTGCATCCAGATCGACCCCACCGGGATGCTGGCCAGGGTAATGGCCATGATCTCGGCCGAGAGGATGAAGTCGGTCTTGATCGCGCCGCCCACCTTCTCGTTTTCGAGGCTCTGCGCCGTCTGGGTGGCTTCGCTGACGGCGGCCTCGTGCTCGTGCGCCTTGTGGGGAAACAGCGCCTCGAACACCTTCTCCGAGCCTTCGTAGCAGAGGTAGGCGCCGCCGATCATGAGCAGAGGCGTGATGGCCCAGGGGGCGAAGAGGCTGAGCAGCAGGGCCGCGGGCAGCAGATAGAGGAGCTTGTTCTTGAGCGACCCAAGGGCAATCCTGCCGACGATGGGCAGTTCGCGGGCGGCCGCGAAGCCCACCACGTAGCGCGGCGTCACGGCGGCATCGTCGATCACCACGCCGGCGGCCTTCGCGCCCGCCTTGGCGGCCTGCAATCCCACATCGTCGAGCGAGGCGGCGGCGACTTTCGCGAGGCCCGCGATGTCGTCCAGCAACGCGATCAGGCCGATGCTCATGAGGGCTCCTGTCGAAAACGTTCAAGCGTGACTGTTGTAAGCTGCTACACGGCCGCTCCAGTTTCGACAACGTCTTGGGACCGGATTGGGTGCAAACCGCGCCTGGGCGGAGGCGCCCGACGTCATTCACCTGTCATACGACGGGCGCATGAGGACCCGGCTAACCTTGACCGTTCTGCGGGGATTCCATGCATCGCTCCTTCATCGTCGGCTCGCTTGCCGCCGCGCTCCTCTCCGGCACCGCGCTCAGCGCCTCCGCGGCCGAGTATTTCGACCGCATCGCCAGCTTCCCCATCACGGCGAACCTTCCGAAGGATGGAGACCAGAAGGCCGCGACCGTGGCCGAGATCATCACGGCGAGCGAAGACGGCAAGCTGCTGATCTACACCGACAGCCCGCGCAAGGCGCTCGGCTTCATCGAAATCACCGATCCGGCCCAGCCGAAGGCCGGCGGATCGCTGGCCCTGAGCGGCGAACCCACCTCCGTGAAGGTCGTGGGCCAGAAGGTTCATGTGGCGGTCAACACGTCCGAGAGCCTCACCAATCCGACCGGCAAGCTCGTGACGATCAACCTCGCCGACCGGACGATCGCCGCGGAGTGCACCCTGCCGGGCCAGCCGGACTCGGTTGCGGCCCATGCGGGCGTCATCGCCATCGCCATCGAGAACGAGCGCGACGAGAAGCTGAACGATGGCGCGCTTCCGCAGCTGCCTGCGGGCTCGCTGGTGGTCGGCTCGCTCAATGGCGATCAGGTCGATTGCGGAGCCCTCAAGACGGTGAGTCTGACGGGACTGGCGACGGTGGCGGGCGACGACCCTGAGCCGGAATATGTCGACGTGTCCGACGAGGGCAAAGTGGTCGTGACCTTCCAGGAGAACAACCACATCGCCGTGGTCGATGGAAAGACCGGTAGGGTCGAAGCGCATTTCTCCGCTGGAACCGTGGACCTCAAAGCCATCGACACCAAACGGGATGGCAGGATCGAGCTCACGGGCACGATGGAGAAGGTCGCCCGCGAGCCGGATGCCGTGCACTGGATCGATGCGAACCGCTTCGTCACCGCCAATGAGGGCGACTGGAAGGGCGGATCGCGCGGCTTCACCATCTTCAACCGGGATGGCAGCGTGGCGTATGAATCCGGCGCGAGCCTGGAGCACGAGATCGTGGCGCTCGGTCACTATCCGGACAAGCGCAACAAGAAGGGCGTTGAGATCGAAGGCGTCGAGACCGGCCGCTTCGGAAACGACACCTTGATCTTCGTCGGTGCCGAGCGCGCCTCGGTGGTGGGCGTGTATCGCGACACGGGTGCTGCGCCCGAACTGGTGCAGGTTCTGCCCACGGGCATCGGCCCGGAGGGGCTGCTCGCGATCCCCGGACGCAATCTGTTCGTCGCCACGAGCGAGACCGATCTGCACGGAGACGGCGGTGTTGCTCCCCACGTGATGATCTATCAGCGCGCCGAGCGCGCCGCCCCGGCCTATCCGACGATCCGCTCGGCGAAGAACGCCGACGGCCTGCCGATCGCCTGGGGCGCGCTCTCGGGCTTGGCGGCCGACAAGTCGCAGGCCGGCAAGCTCTACGCGGTGACGGATAGCGTCTATAGCGGAGCGCCGCGCATTCTGACCATCGATGCCACGAAGAAGCCCGCGACGATCACGGGTGAAGCGCTCGTCACGCGCAACGGCGCTGCGGCCGAGAAGCTCGATCTCGAAGGCATTGCTGTAGCGGGCGACGGCTTCTGGCTCGCTTCCGAGGGCAATCCGGAGAAGGGCCTCACCAACCGTCTCATCAAGGTCGATGCCATGGGTGCGATCCAGGAGGAGATCGCCGTGCCGGCGGAGCTCGAGAAGGGCGCGAAGAACTACGGCTTCGAGGGCGTGACCGTCACCGGTTCCGGGGCCGACGAGACCGTGTGGCTCGCGGTGCAGCGCGAATGGGCCGACGACGGCAAGAACGCCGTGAAGCTCCTCGCATACAAGCCTGCGGACAAGAGCTGGAGCGCCGTGCGCTATCCGCTCGACACCGCGGAAGCAGGGTGGATCGGCCTTTCCGAAATCACCGCTGCGGGCGATCGCGTCATCATCATCGAGCGCGACAACCAGATCGCCGAGAAGGCGAAGGTGAAGAAGCTCTATGCGGTCTCCATGGCCGACATGAAGCCCCGGGCGCTCGGCGGCGAAGTACCGCTCGTGCAGAAGACGCTGGTGCGCGATCTCCTTCCCGACATGAAGGCCGCGAAGGGCTATGTGCTCGACAAGGTGGAAGGCTTCGCCATCGATGCCGCGGGCGATGCCTACATCGTCACCGACAACGACGGCGTGGACGATTCTTCCGGCGAGACGCAGTTCCTCAAGCTCGGAAAGCTGTAAATCCAAAAACCCTTGCTGGGTGCGAAAGGCCGCTCGTTGAGCGGCCTTTTTCGTTTGTCGCAAGGCTGCAAAAAGAAGCAGCCCCGAAGGGCTGCTGAAGTGTGTGACCACTGGGGAAACCGGGCGGAGCTTTCGCTCCGCCCGTGCCGGGATGTGGAGGGATCAGCCCGGCAGCAGAACGGTGTCGACCACGTGGATGACGCCGTTCGATTGCATCACGTCGGCAATGCTGACGGTGGACTTGCCGCCCTTCTTGTCGGTAATGGTGAGCGTGTTGCCGGACGGCGTGACGGTGAGCATCTCGCCCTGCACGGTCTTCAGCATGGCCTTGCCGCCGCCTTCCTTCACCTTTGCTGCGAGATCCTGCGCGGTCATCTTGCCGGCCACCACGTGATAGGTGAGCACGCCGGTGAGCTGGGACTTGTTCTCGGGCTTCAGCAGGGTGTCGACCGTGCCGGCGGGCAGCTTGGTGAAGGCGGCGTTGGTCGGTGCGAACACCGTGAACGGACCCTTGCCCTGCAGGGTCTCGACGAGGCCCGCAGCCTTCACGGCAGCCACGAGGGTCGTGTGATCCTTCGAGTTGACGGCATTCTCGACGATGTTCTTCGACGCATACATCGGGGCGCCGCCGACCGTCTTGGTCTGCTCCTGCGCCGTCACGGACAGCGTGAGAGCGGGAGCCGCAAGTGCGATGGCGGCCGTCATGCAGGCAATGCGAATGTTCATGGATCTGGTCCCTGAATTGGTTGGATTAAGGATCCCGGCCTGTTGCCGGAGACCGAAGGCTCAACCTTCAGGGCGGATACCCCGCATGGATGCGATTGGATGCGGGGTCGCGTTTTCGTGAAGAGAGAAAAGTTGTGGGTCAGGCGGTGAACGCCGTCGGACCCCTCAGGTAGGCCTCCATGCGGTCGATCTCGACCTCTTCTGCCGTCGCGAGGTGCGGTGCATCCTGCTTGATCTCAGCAACGGGCAGCTTATCGACGGCCGTGCTCTCTTGAAGAGCTTTGTGGAGGGCCTGCAGATGCTTGATCTGCTCATCGTCATCTGAACTCTCGGGCGGGTGGCGCGGAGCCATGGCATCCTCCTTCAGGATTATCCGAAAGTATTGGCGCGATCCGTGTCACAAATAGGGCGCCGTCACAGTGCCGTGGACGCCGTGCCCTTCATCACCACAGGTCCCGTGGGCAGGCCCGTGGGAGAGCCGGTGAGCGGCTCGACCGAGATCGCGAACAGTTGATTCGAGTGCGGCTGGGGCAGGTTTCTCGGGTCGAGCAGCACCGTCCTGGCCGTTTGCACGACGCCCACGGAGACCGGCGCCCCGTTCGGATCCGGGAAGGTCCAGACCTGAATGGAGTGATTGTGCGGAATCTCCATGTCGCCGAGCGGCGTGAGCTCGAGGCGCCCGTCCGCGAAGGTGCGCAGCACGGCGCCCGGCTGGTTGGTCTCGCTCATGAGAACCGCCACGAGGGTGGGCTGGCGGGTGGCTTTGTCGGCAAAGTAGCCCACGCCCAAGGCGAGCAGGAGCCCGGCCAGCGCGCCGGCCATGCCGAAGCCGCGCCAGAACACGAGGCTGTTCCAGAGGCCCTGCAGCAGGCCTGGCGACGTCGCCCGTCGCACGGGTGCCGCAGGCCTTGCGGCAGCTACAGCAGGTTGAGGTTCGAGGCCGGACTCGATCCGCCGCCACAGGGCATCGCTCGGGGCGACGTCGGCAGCCGTGTTGTCCCATTCCGTGAAGCGGGTGCGCCATTGCTGGACGAGAGCCTGGAAGGCTGCGTCGGACGTCATGAGACGCTCGGCCAGTCCGCGCTCCTCGCCCTCGAGGAGCCCGAGGACATGCTCGGCGGCGAGGCGATCCTGATCGTCGCGGGTCATGCCATGCACTCCCGCAGCGAGATCAGGGACCGGCGGATCCAGGACTTGATCGTGCCGAGCGGCACGCCGAGGCGGCCGGCGAGCTCGCCGTGGCTGAGGCCGTGGATATAGGCGAGCGTGATGGCCTGGCGGCGCGAGGGCTCCAGACGCTCCAGGCAGCGCTTGAGGCTTCCCGTATCGGACAGGCGCATCATGACGGTTTCGGCATTCTCCTCGTCGCTCGCGAGCCCCATGGGCTCGAAATCCTCGACCAGATCGGTGCGGGTCTCACCGCGCAGGATGTTGAGCGCCCGGTTGCGCAGGATCGCATAGAGCCAGGAGCGGGCATCGCCCCGGGCCGGATCGAAGCTGTCCGCCTTGCGCCAGACCTGGAGAAAGGTGTCGTGCACGGCTTCCTCGGCCAAGGCCCGTCGCCGCAGGAGGCGCATGGCGACTCCCAGCATCCGCGGCGCCTCGTTGTCATAGATCGCGCGCAAGGCCAGACGATCGCCCAGGGCGCATTGGCCGAGGGCGTGGTTCAGGTCCAAGGCCGGGGAGGCCATCTCCCCCAGCGCAGCCTTCACGCGAGAACTCCGTTTCCACTTGGCTAAGATACACCCGGACCCTGCCGTTGGATGCAGGCGGTCCGAGAAATATTCACGTCCCCTGCATCCATAGAGGATCCCGGCGGGTATGCGCAATGTCGGTCGCTCAGGACCGGCGGTTTCAGCCGGAGGATTATCATGAAGTTCACACCCTTGGCCGCGGCTCTCATCGGGTCGTCACTCGTGGCAGGCGCGGCTCACGCGCAGAGCGTGGCGGCGCTTGTGGGAGACGACATGATCGCCATCGTGGATGTGGCGGGCAAGAAGGTCGAGCGTTCGATGAAGGTCTCGGGCCTCTCCGGCGCGCTTGTCGGCATCGATGTGCGCCCAGCCGACGGCATGCTCTATGGCGTTGTGGCGGATGGCACCGTGGTGACGATCGATCCGGCCACGGGCAAGGCCTCCATGAAGTCCAAGCTCGACACCATGCTCGCGCCCGGCACCATGGCGACGGTCGATTTCAACCCGGTGGCGGACCGGCTGCGGATCATCGGCTCGGACGGCATGAACCTGCGCGCCAATGTGGATGACGGCAAGGTCACCAAGGACGGCCAGCTGAAGTTTGCCGACGCCGACATGCACAAGGGCAAGATGCCGAAAGTTGTGGCCGGCGCCTACACCAATTCCATGAAGGGCGCGAAGGAGACGGTGCTCTACGACATCGAGGCGAGCGGCGTGCTTGTCAGGCAGGTGCCGCCCAACGACGGCGTTCTGAACTCGGTCGGCATGCTGGGCATGGAAGCCGGCACCGCGGCCTTCGACATCGTGTCCAGCGATGCCACCAACGAAGGCTGGCTCATGAGCGGCAAGTCGCTCTACAAGGTCGACCTGGCGACCGGCAAGACATCGGAAGTCGGGACGATTGCGGGCGTGGACGGGACCGTGCGCGACATCGCGGCGATGCCGAAAGCCATGTAGTCCGGCAGCGGCGCGCCAGCGATCGTTGGCGCGCCCGCTCGCTCAGGCGCAGCTGCGGCCCATAGCGTTGAGGCCTTCGTCGAGCAGGTCCGCGAGGTTCGGGATGCCGATGAGCCAGTCGGCGGTCGAAGCGGAGCTTGCCTCGTCGCGCTCCCGGGCAAGGCGCACGGCGGCGCCCCATTCCTCGGGCTCCATGTCGCCGCGGCCGATATAGACCAGGGCGATCAGGTCGGCGCGCTCGTCGTCGTTGAGGCCGGCGATCACGTCGCGCACCTCGTCCTCGGTCGCGTCGTCCGGCGAGGCGGTCAGCGCGTCGATGCTGCCGTCGTCGGTGGGATTCGAGCCCGAGGCCGGATCGGTGATGCCCTCTTTGACGTCGATGGCCCTGGCCCGGAGAATGAGTTCGCAAACCTTGTCGAGCGCGATATCCATAGAATTCCTCTTGAGAAGCCCTCTTGGGACGATGTCCTGTTCACTGGCTGACAGGGAAACCCGGAAGACGGCATTCGGTTCAGCCCAGGTTCGCACGGCCCCGAATCCCTCAGCCCAGCCTCCGCTCGGTCTAGGCCCGTGTTGGCGTTGAACGCGCTCTGCGCGTAAGGTGGACGAGGCTGGGGAAACGACATGCGCCGATTTCTTGCTTTGTGGCTGGCAGGGCTGCTCCTTGCCGCCGTTCCCGTACACGACTCCCCGGGGCAGAGTGCCCGCCGGGCCGATCCCCTCCAGCTGGCCCCGCAGCGTCCAGGGCAGACCGACGTCTATGTCCTGTCCTTCGGTCTCTGGGGGCCGCAGAGCGTGTTCGAGAGCGAGGCCAAGGGCGCGGCCCGCATTCTCGAGCAGCAGCTCGGCGCGAAAGGGCGCTCCATCGTCCGCTTCAACACCAAGCGCCGGGCCGGCGCGACGCCGCAGACCCTGCTGGCCGCCGCCGAGGCCGCGGGCCGGACGCTCGATCCCGCCGAGGACATCGTGGTGCTCGTCCTGACCTCCCACGGGGCCCCGGAGGGCATCGGCCTCGTGGCCGGACGCGATACCCGTCTCGTCACGCCGGGCGACGTGAGGGGCTTGCTCGAGAGAACCAGGGCGCAGCACCGGGTGGTGATCGTCTCGGCCTGCTACTCGGGCGTTTTCGCCAAAGCGCTCGCCGATGAGCGCACCCTCGTCATCACGGCCGCTGCGGCCGACAAGCCGTCCTTCGGCTGCCAGGACGGGGCGACCTGGACCTATTTCGGCGATGCCTTCTTCAACAAGGCCCTCAGGCGTGAGCCGCGCCTGGATGCGGCTTTCGAGACGGCGCGCGGCCTCGTCACGCAGCGGGAGAGGCGGGAGGGCTTCGACCCATCCAATCCGCAGATCGCCGGCGGCTCTCAGGTGTTGCAGCGTTTGTATAATCGTTAGGATTGCTGCCGTGCGGCCAGCGCGCCGATGCGGGCAACCCAGCGCTCGATCCGCCGCCTGTTGACGCCGAAATCCGAGCGGCCGATCTGGCTGCGCGAATAAAGAGCGAGGGTCGATGCATCCTGGCCCCGGTCGAACACCTGCACGACCACGGTATCGGGATAGCGCATCAGCCGCGTGCGCACGAGGTAGCGGTCCTGCTCCTGGCCTCTGTCGAGAAGACGCGTGCCGGGCTCTGCCAGGACGACGTCGGAGACGATGCCGCGGAGGCGATCCTTGGGGACGGGAAAGACCGGGGACTCCGCATCGGGCTGTGCCTGAGGGCAGATGTCGGCTGAGCAGATCAGGGCATCGTTGGGCGTGGAGCGGCGCTTGAGGGTGGCGAACTCCACGGGCCCCAGGTCGGGCGAGCCGAACAGGCCCTGCCACGTCCGCTCCAATCCCGTTTCCCAGCCGCGCCACAAGCCATAGCCGAGGCCAACGCTCACGAGTCCGATTGCCACAGCCTTCTTGCGCATGTTCCGCCTGTTCTCAACCGTCCGCTTGACAGCCCAGCTGAGAAGCATAGGGCAGAGCCCGCCTCCCTCCTAGCCATTCCCCGAAAGTCCGATGAGCCCGCACACCGCCCCCATCCTGCTGCTGATCGCCTCGAACGTGTTCATGACCTTCGCGTGGTATGGGCATCTGAAGTTCAAGACCTCGCCTCTGTGGATCGCCGTGATGGCCAGCTGGGGCATCGCCTTCGTCGAATACTGGTTTGCCGTACCGGCCAACCGGATCGGTTCCGCCGTCTATTCGGCCGCCGAGCTGAAGACCATGCAGGAGGTCATCACCCTGGTGGTCTTTGCGGGCTTCTCGGTGCTCTACCTGAAGGAGCCGCTCGGCTGGAACCACCTGATCGGCTTCTGCCTGATCGCCGGAGGGGCTGCGTTCATCTTCCAGGGGCGGTGAGATCCGCATGAGCGCAGGATATTCCGGCACGCCGCTTCCGAAGAAGCTCGGACTGAAAGATGGGCAGAAGGCGGCCTTTATCGGGCTGCCCGAGAACCTCCTATGGCTGGCGGACAGTGCCGTCTTTGAGGAGCGGGCGGTGAAGCCCTCACTCACCGAAGACCTGCCGGCCCCGCTCGACGTGATTCACCTGTTCACGGTGCAGAGCAATGGGCTCGATCACGCGCTCGAGTTTCTGCGAGGCCGGATCATGCGCAATGGCATGATCTGGATCTCCTGGCCGAAGAAGAGCTCCAAGGTCCCGACCGACGTGACGGAGGACGTGATCCGGGCCGCAGCGCTTGCGCAGGGCCTCGTCGACGTGAAAGTCTGCGCCGTCGACGAGACATGGTCTGGCCTGAAACTCGTTATTCCCAAGGCCCTGCGCTAGGGGCCCAAGCGCCGGCCTCAGGTGGCTGGCTTCATGCGCAGGATGCGGCCGTTGCGGGAATCCGTCAGCAGGTAGACGAAACCGTCCGGTCCCTGGCGCACGTCGCGGATGCGCTCGCCGAGCTGCTGCAGCATGCGCTCCTCGCCCGTCACCCGGTTGCCGTTGGTCTCCAGCCGCGAGACGAGCTTGCCGGCAAGCGCCCCGACCAGAACGCTGCCGCGCCAGGCCGGGAACTTGTCGCCCGTGTAGAACGCCATGCCGGACGGGGCGATGGACGGGTCCCAGTAATAGACCGGCTGCTCCAGGCCCGTCTTCTTGGTGCCCTCGCCGATCTTCGCGCCCGAGTAGTCGACCCCGTAGGAGATGACGGGCCAGCCGTAGTTCTTGCCCTTCTGCGGAATGTTCACCTCGTCGCCGCCGCGCGCGCCGTGCTCGACGGTCCAAAGCTCACCCGTGGTCGGGTGGAGGGCCGCCGATTGCAGGTTGCGGTGACCGATGGACCAGATCTCCGGCCGCGCATCCTCGCGGTTCAGGAACGGGTTGCCCGGGGCAGCGGAGCCGTCAGGCTTGATATGGACGATCTTGCCGATGTGGTTGGCCGGGTTCTGAGCCTGATTGCGCAGGTCGAAGCGGTCTCCGAGCGTCACGAAGAGGTTGCCATCCCGGTCGAACACCAGGCGCGAGCCCCAGTGATTGTTGCCGGTGTGAGAGGGCTCCTGGCGGAAGATGACGTTCAGGGATTCCAGCGCTCGTCCGTTGTCGCTGAGGCGGGCGCGCGCCACGCTCGTGCCGGCCCGTCCCTCGCCGCGATCCTCGGCAAAGCTCAGGTAAACGAGCCGGTTCTGGGCGAAGCTGGGGTCGAGGGCCACGTCGAGAAGCCCGGCCTGTCCGCGCACGGCGATCCGCGGGAGGCCTTCGATCGGCTCCGACAGAGAGCCGTTGGCCTCGACGATGCGCAGGCGTCCGGCGCGCTCGGTCACGAGCATGCGGTTGTCGGGCAGGAAGGCGAGGCCCCATGGGTTCTGGAGATCGCGGGCGACCGTCTCGACGATCACCTCCACCTTATCGGTGCGGAAGCGCTGGGTGTCCTGGGCCAGGGCGGGGGGGAGGGCGCCGAGGGTCAGGACGCAGGCCAGGGCAATACGAAGCTTAAGCATACATCTCTCCGTCGATCCGATGCCGGAGAGCTAAACTCTTGCAGCAGGGCGTCAACCGTGCCGTCGTTCACTCACGCGTTATCGCGGAGAATGGACGTGGATGGTTTTCGTGTCCTGGGCGGAGAGCGTCTGTGTAGTTGCCATGACGGAGAGCGTCGCCAGGCCCATCAGCATGATCAGGGCGAGGGAGCAGCGGCTTTCCTGACGCCGGTCGAGACGCTGGGCGCGGGACGACACGTGGCAGGTGTTTTTGGCTTGGAAGGTTTTCATCGGTTCTTCCCCTAGCAACCGAAGGACGATCACAGGAGGAAAACTTGTTTGATTCAAGAAAGTTCCAAGGTGCGGCGAAAGTGCTGCTTACGGACTCTTGGCTAAGTCTTTGTTAACTAATTGTTAACCATTGTGGCAAGCCATCAGGCCTCCCTCCGACGCACAACGACGGACTTAGGCGGAGCGTTCCGTGGGGCCGTGAAAGACGGCTTCGATGTTGTGACCGTCGGGGTCGAAGGCAAAGGCCGCGTAGTAGCCGGGGTGATAGGAGCGCTCTCCGGGGCCGCCGTTGTCGCGCCCGCCAGCGCTGAGGGCAGCCGCGTGAAAGGCATGAACGCTTTCACGGTCCTTGGCCTGAAACGCGAGATGGACCCGTGAGACCGGGCCCACTGCCTTGTCGACCCACAATTCGTCGCAGGCAAAATGCTCCGGGCTCTCGGATGTGAAGTCGCGCCCGATGGCCTGCAGGACCGCGCGATAAAAGCGCCGGCTCGCTTCGAGGTCGGAGACGCGCAGGTGGATGTGGTCGATCAGGCGGCCTTGGTGGCGTTGCATGCCGGTCTCTTTCGGCTGTCATCCCGGGGCTGCGGAGCAGAACCCGGGATCGTATGACGATAATAATTCCTCATCCTGCTCGCGATCCCGGATCGGCTCTCGCCGTCCGGGATGACGTCGGTGAAAGCCTCACTCAGCCTTGATGCCGGCGGTCTTGATGATCTCGGCCCAGGTCTGGATCTCCTTTTCGAGATACGGCCTGAAGGCTTCCGGATCGCGCACGTTCAGGGTGAAGCCGATCTTGGTGATCCGCTCCTTCACGTCGGGCTTGTTGAGGATCGCGATGATCGTGCCCGACAGCTTGTCGAGGATGGGCTTGGGCGTGTTCACCGGGGCGAAGAAGGCGGCCCAGGATTCCGCGTCGGCGTTGGTGATGCCCTGCTCGCGCAGGGTGGGCACGTCCGGCGCCTGCGGGTTGCGCTGCGGGCTGGCGATGCCGATGGCGCGCATCTGCCCGGCCTGGAACTGCGAGAGCACGCTGGGCAGGGTCGAGTTCGACACGTCGATGCGGCCGGCCATGAGCTCGGTCACCAGGGGAGCCGCGCCCCGGAAGGGCACATGGGTCATCTTGGTGCCCGTGCGGGTCATGAACAGCTCGGTGGCCAGATGCGAGCCTGAGCCCACGCCGGTCGAGCCGTAATTCAGCTTGCCCGGATCCTTCTTGGCGAGTTCCACCAGCTCGGGGACCGTCTTCACGGGCAGGTCGTTCTTGACCACGAACACATGCTCGAAGGCGCCGGCGCCGGCGAGCGGCGCGAAGTCCTTCACGGCGTCGTAGCCCGGCTCCTTCAGCAGGAACATGTTGTTCCCGTGGGTCTGGTTGTTGCCGAACACGATGGTGTAGCCGTCGGGCTCCGCCTTGGCGACCGACCGGGTGCCGACCGCGCCCGAGGCGCCGGCGAGGTTCTCCACCAGCACGTTCTGGCCGAGCTCCTTGCCCATCTCCTCCGCGACGATGCGGGCGATGACGTCGGTGGGTCCGCCGGCCGGATAGGGCACCACCATCTTGACGACGCGGGTGGGGAAGTCCTGCGCGGAGGCTGCGGTGGCGAAGAGGGCGGCGCCGGCGAAAAGGCCGAGCGCAAGGCGGCGGGTGACGGATTGGGTCATCGGAAAAGGCGTCTCCTCGAAATCCCGTCTGGGAAGGGTTGTTTTTCCTGGCTGTTTTGCTTGCTTGGACGGCTTGACCGCTTTACGGTCCGCCGCCGTCACGGTCCCTTTTTAACGCCCCCCTCGGAGGATTCCCATGGGCTTTTTGTCTGACGCCCTTTCCCGCATCAAGCCGTCTGCCACCATCGTCATCACGCAGAAGGCGCGGGATCTGAAAGCCCAGGGGCGGGACGTGATCAGCCTCTCCGTCGGCGAGCCGGATTTCGACACGCCCGACAACATCAAGGAAGCGGCCATCGCGGCCATCCGCCGGGGCGAGACCAAGTACACGCCCGTGTCCGGCATCGTGCCGCTTCGCGAGGCGATCTCCCGCAAGTTCAAGCGCGAGAACGGCCTCGACTACAAGCCCTCGCAGACCATCGTGTCCACCGGCGGCAAGCACGTGATCTACAACGCACTGCTCGCCACCCTGAACCCGGGCGACGAGGTCATCATTCCCGCACCCTACTGGGTGTCCTATCCTGAGATGGTGGTGCTGTGCGGCGGCAAGCCCGTGTTCGTGGATTGCACCATGGAGCACAATTTCAAGCTCCAGCCCGAGCCGCTCGAGCGTGCCATCACGCCGAAGACGAAGTGGATCATCCTCAACTCGCCGTCGAACCCGACGGGTGCTGCGTATTCGCGCGCCGAGATGAAGGCGATCACCGACGTGCTGATGCGCCATCCGCATGTGTGGGTGCTCACCGACGACATGTACGAGCACCTGACCTACGGCGATTTCGAGTTCGTGACTCCCGCGCAGGTGGAGCCCAATCTCTACGAGCGCACGCTCACCATGAACGGCGTGTCGAAGGCCTATGCCATGACCGGCTGGCGCATCGGCTATGCGGGCGGTCCTGAGCATCTCATCAAGGCCATGGATTTCGTGCAGGGCCAGCAGACATCGGGCACGAGCGCGATCTCGCAATGGGCAGCCGTCGAGGCGCTCGATGGGCCGCAGGATCACCTGCCGCGATTCAAGAAGGCTTTCGAAGAGCGCCGCGACCTCGTGGTCTCCATGCTCAACCAGGCGAAGGGTCTGAAGTGCCCGATGCCGGAAGGCGCGTTCTACGTCTATCCGTCCTGCGCCGAGGCCATCGGCAAGACCGCGCCCTCGGGCAAGGTGCTGGAGACGGACGAGGACTTCGTGTCCGAGTTGCTGGAAGCCGAGGGCGTCGCCGCCGTGCACGGCTCGTCCTTCGGGCTGGGCCCGAACTTCCGCATCTCCTACGCCACGTCCAATGCGGCGCTTGAGGATGCCTGCAATCGCATCCAGCGCTTCTGCGGATCGTTGCGCTGATGATCCTGCCGCGGACATTCAACCCGGATCCCGCGGCACAGCCCTACCGGGCCAATCCCGCCTCCACGCACCGCGTGAAGTTCGACGCCCGCGTCGACTTCACCAACGGCGGCTATGTGGAGGCGAAGGACTTCCTGCTCGACATCGAGGGCGACAGCATCAACCCTGAGCGCCTCGCCGAGATGATCGTCTCGGCCATGAACCTTCTGCGCGCAGGCCCCGTGACCATCACGGCCATGCGCGTGGTGCGAAGGGGTGAGCATCAGGACGCTGCTCCGGCTCACTGACCCGATGGAGCCAACGGGCATCGGCTCTTCTCGCCTCCAGGATCATCCCACAAAACCTCTTGCCAACTCAGCATCACAGGCAGAGCATCATCCTCAACGCGTCCTGAACAAGAGCGCGCCAACAGCGGGGGCAGGGAGGATGAAATCCTATGGCACCCAACGGCAGACCAGCTGCGGGCCCACGATGCATCGCGATCGTCGGCCCGTTTCAGAGCGGCAAGACCACACTCCTTGAGGCCATCCTGGAGCGGACCGGAACCATCTCGCGGGCAGGCCGCGTGGCAACGAAGGACAGCGTGGGCGATGCGAGCGCCGAGGCCCGCGCCCATGCCATGAGCATCGAGCCCAATGTGGCCACGGTGAATTTCCTGGGCGAGAACCTGACCTTCGTCGATTGCCCCGGCTCCACGGAATTCCTGCACGAAATGCGCAACATCACGCCGGTCTGCGACGCGGCCATCGTCGTGTGCGAGGCGGATGAGCGTAAGGTCCCGGCCCTCGAAGTCATCCTGCGGGAGCTCGAGGAAGCCGACATTCCACGCTTCCTGTTCATCAACAAGATCGATGCGGCCACCCAGCGCATCCGCGACACGCTTGCGCTGCTGCAGCAGGCCTCGCGCACGCCGCTGCTCCTGCGCCAGATCCCGCTCTGGAAGGACGGCATCGCCATCGGCTTCATCGACCTGGCGCTTGAACGCGCCTTCATCTACCGCGAGCACGCGCCGAGCGAAGTGGTGGACCTGCCCGAGGGCGAGCTACCGCGGGAGAAGGAGGCGCGCTTCGCCATGCTGGAGCGCCTGGCCGACTACGACGACGCGCTCATGGAGGAGCTGATCTCGGAGATCGAGCCGCCGCGTGACCAGATCTTCGACGATCTTTCCAAGGAGCTGCGGGAGAGGCACGTGGTGCCGGCGCTCATCGGCTCGGCCGAGCGCGGCAACGGCATCACCCGGCTCCTCAAGGCGCTGCGCCACGAGGCGCCCACCCTGGCCGAGACCCGGGCACGCCTCGGGTTTTCCGAAGAAGGGCAGCCTCTGGCTCAGACTCTGAAGACCCTGCACCAGGGCCAGGGCGGCAAGCTCTCCATCGCCCGCGTGATGCGCGGCACCTTCCACGAGGGCGATACGGTGGTGGGCTCCCGCGGCGGCGAGGCGCGGATCGGCAGCCTCCTGACGATGATCGGCACCACCACCACACGCAAGGCGGAGGCACTGGCCGGCGATACGGTCGGTTTCGGCCGGCTGGAGGGTATCGCCACGGGCGACAGCTTTGCGACCGGCAAGGCAAGGCCCGAGGCCATCCTGTCCGTTGCGCCGCCGGAGCCCGTTTACGCAGTGGCCCTCAAGGTCAAGGACCGCAAGGACGATGTGCGCCTCTCGAGCGCGCTCGCCAAGATCACCGAGGAGGACCCGTCGCTGGTGATCGAAACCCGACCCGAAATGGGCGAGATCCGGCTTCACGGCCAGGGGGAGATGCACCTGCGGGTGGCAGTCGAAAAGCTCGCCTCGCGCTTCCAGGTGGGCGTCGAGACCGCCAAGCCCAGGGTAGCCTATTGCGAGACGATCAAGCTGCCGGCAGCCGCAAGGGGTCGCCATCGCAAGCAGACCGGCGGCCATGGCCAGTTCGGCGATGTGATGATCGAAATCAAGCCGCTGCCCCGGGGCGAGGGCTTCGCCTTCCAGGACCAGATCACCGGCGGCGTGGTGCCGCGCCAGTACATCCCGTCCGTGGAGACCGGGGTGCGGGACGCGCTCAAGTGCGGTCCCCTCGGCTTTCCCGTGGTGGATCTCGCGGTGAGCCTGACGGACGGCTCGTATCATACGGTGGATTCCTCCGATGCTGCCTTCCAGGCCGCCGCCAAACTGGCCCTGGCGGAGGCTCTGCCGAAGGCCAAGCCCGTGCTGTTGGAGCCTGTTCTGTCGGTGGAGATCACGATCCCGTCCGAGGCGCTGTCCAAGGCCACGGCCCTGGTGACCGGCCGGCGCGGGCAGATCCTCGGCTATGACGAGCGGCCCGGATGGACCGGGTGGCAGGTCCTGAGCGCGACGATCCCGGAATCGGAGATCGGCGACCTCATCGTGGAGCTGCGCTCGGCGACGGCCGGGGTAGGGACCTTCTCGACCCGGTTCGACCACATGGCCGAACTCAGCGGACGCCCCGCCGACATGGTGCTGCAGAAGGCCCATTGAGCTCTCTCGACCTGAACGATCTCTGTAGATCGTTCAGGTCTAAACTATTCCCATCGACAAAAGGACTCTTCCGCGCCAAGTTAAGCTTGATGGAGACGCCATCTCCCATGAAGCAAACCTCGCCCCGAAGCGGAGGACGACAATGAACGCCACGAACCCGGCGCCTGCCACCGCAGGCGCTCAGCATTCTCCTGCCCGCCCCTGGCTCAAATCCTATCCCGCAAGCGTTCCGCCCGTGATCGACGAGGCCAGGATCGGCACGATCAACGACATCTTCCGCGATGCCCTCGCCAAGTTCCCGAACCGGCCGGCCGCCGAGAGCTTCGGCAAGCGCGTGACCTATGCCGCAATCGGGCGCGACGCGGACGCGGTGGCCTCCTGGCTCCAAGGTCAGGGGCTGAAGAAGGGCGACCGGGTCGCCATCATGCTGCCGAACGTCATGGCCTTCCCGGCCATCCTGTTCGGGATCCTGCTGGCCGGCGGCACGGTGGTGAACGTCAACCCGCTCTACACCCAGCGCGAGCTGACCTACCAGCTCAACGATTCCGGTGCCCGCTTCCTGTTCGTGCTGGAAAACTTCGGCACGACGGTCGAGGAGTCGCTGCCGCAGATCAAGCTGGATCGGGTGGTCGTCGTGACGCCGGGCGATCTGCTCGGCCTGAAGGGCGCGATCATCAATCTCGTGTCGCGCCGCGTGAAGAAGGCCGTGAAGCCGTTCAGCCTGCCGCAGGCGGTGACCTTCAAGGCCGTGATCGCTGCGGGGGCGCGGACAAAGCCGCAGCCGGTCGCTGTCTCGCCGGATGACGTGGCCTTCCTGCAGTATACGGGAGGCACGACCGGCGTCCCGAAGGGGGCGACGCTCCTCCACCGCAACGTGGTGGCCAACGTGCTGCAATGCGAAGCCTGGATGCTGCCCTTCTTCGGGACGCGCGAGGATCATCTCATGGTCACCGCGCTGCCGCTCTACCACATCTTCGCCCTCACGGTCTGCGGGCTCCTGATGGCGAAGATCGGCGGCTGCCAGCTGCTGATCGCCAACCCGCGCGACATCCCGGGCTTCGTCAAAACGCTGCAGAAGAGCCGCATCACGCTCATGTCCGGCCTCAACACCCTCTACAATGCCCTGGCGCATGCGCCGGGGATCGAGAAGGTGGATTTCTCCCAGATGGTCTTTGCCGTCTCGGGCGGCATGGCCACCCAGGAGGCCGTGGCCAAGAAGTGGAAGGACATCACCGGGCAACCCATCGTCGAAGGATACGGTCTCTCGGAGACGTCGCCGGTCGTGTGCGCCAACCGGCTCGACATCGCGGACTTCACCGGCACGATCGGATATCCCCTGCCGTCAACGGATGTGACCATCCGCGATGGCGACGGCAACGTCCTTCCCGATGGGGAGCGCGGCGAATTGTGCGTGAAGGGTCCGCAGGTTATGGCGGGCTACTGGCAGAGGCCGGACGAGACCGCGAAGGTCATGACGGCGGACGGATGGTTCCGCACCGGAGACGTGGCGGTCATCCTGCCCGACGGTCAGATCAAGATCGTGGACCGCATGAAGGATATGGTCCTCGTGTCGGGCTTCAACGTCTATCCGAACGAGGTCGAGGATGTGCTCGCCAATCATCCGGGTGTGATGGAATCGGCCGTGATCGGCCTGCCGGACGAGCAATCGGGTGAGGCGGTGGTGGCCTACGTGGTCCGCAAGGATCCGAACCTCACGGCCGATGAGCTGCGCCAGTTCTGCCGCGAGGCTCTGACCGGCTACAAGGTGCCCCGCCGGATCGAGTTCCGCGACACGTTGCCGAAGACGAACGTAGGCAAGGTCCTGCGCCGTGCGCTCAAGGAGGAGGCGGAGCAGTCTCACGTCCGCTGGAGCTGACGTCGACCAGCGCATCGTGAGGAAAGGTGGAGGCCGGTTTTCCGCCCGAACCGATGCGCTGCTCTAGACCTTAAAAAGAAAAAAGCCGGGCCAAAGGCCCGGCAAAAGTAGAGGTCCGACAAAGAAGTCAAAACCTTCCAGAGGGAACGGCCGACACGGCAGCGCCGGGAGGAAGAAAGCACTGCCGCGTTGAAATCAGCCACCGCTCATATCGACTGCATCCTGCCTCTTTGCAATGCAGCATGCCTCATGAAAGGGCTGCAAATAACGCATGGCTTCCGTCACATGGGTGACAAAGTCCGGCGAGCCATCGAGCTTGGCTTCGGGTTCAGGCCTAGAGCATCGTGCGGACGCAGCGGGCTGCGCTAGCGAAAAGTGGATCCGGTTTTCCGCGAAGAACGATGCTCTCATCTATGAAGACGCATCGGATGAGGCCCAAAAGTGCAAAGCCACTTTTGGGCCTCATCCGATGCATTAGAACGTCCAGCGCTGAGCCTTGGAGATCAGGAAGTCGCGGAAGGCCTGGACGCGCGCGACGGAGCGCATCTCCTCGGCATAGACCAGATAGCTGTCGAGGGAGGGCATCTCCACGTCGCGCAGGATCTGGACCAGATCCGGGTTGCCCACCACGGCATAATCCGGCAGCACGGCGATGCCGGCGCCGGTCTCGACGGCAAGCTTCAGGGCCGTGATGTTGTTGACCACGTAATGATACTGGCGCGGCTCGCGCCCTTCGCGTCCGGCCGTGGCAAGCCAGTGCACGGCCATCAGATACGACGGCTGGTGGCCGCCGAAGGACACGATCCGGTGCTCGTCCAGATCCTCCAGGGTCTTGGGCTCGCCGAACCGCTTGATGTAGTCGGCCGAGGCATAGACGTGGAAGTGGATCGTGAAGAGGCGGCGCTGGATCAGGTCGGGCTGAGCCGGGCGCCGCAGGCGGATGGCCACGTCCGCCTCGCGCATGGCGAGATCCAGCTCCTCGTTGGACAGGATCAGCTCGACGCGGACATCTGGGTAGAGGTCGAGAAATTCCGCGATGCGCTGCGCGAGCCAGATCGACCCGAGGCCGACCGTGGTCGTCACCTTCAACTCGCCCGAGGGGCGCTCGCTGGTCTCGACGAGGCGCGCCTTGGTGGTCTCAAGCCGCATGCGCATGTCGCGGGCGGCGCGGAACAGCAGGTCGCCCTGCTCGGTGAGGATCAGGCCCCTCGCATGGCGGTGGAACAGCGGGGCCTTCAGCTCCCGCTCCAGCGCACTGATCTGGCGGCTGACGGCTGACTGGCTCAGGCCCAGATCGTCACCGGCCCGCGTGAAGCTGCCCGCTTCGGCGACGGTGTAGAAAATCCGGATCTTGTCCCAGTCCACGGCATTCCCCTCAAGCATCGGACCCAAAAGTGGATTTGCATTTTTGGGATCGGATCCGATGCTTCCTTTTTGGATAAGAGCATCGTTGATGCGGAAAACCGGATCCACTTTTCCGCACGATGCTCTAGGCCTCACATGCTCCAGACGCAAGGCAGCCTTTATCTCTTATGAGCCGCGAGCCCGACGCAACAGGAAATCGGCCTGAAGACTAACCAGTTGTTAACAAATCCTATTCGGCGGCTTCCTGGGTTGCCTCAAGGGCCGCCAGATAACGCTCCGCATCGAGAGCCGCCATGCAGCCCATGCCTGCCGACGTGACGGCCTGACGGTAGATGTCATCCGTCACGTCGCCGGCAGCGAAGACGCCCGGGATATTGGTGTCCGTCGAGCCCGGCTTCGTCACCAGATAACCGCCGGACTTCATGTCGAGCTGTCCCACGAATAGTTCCGTCGAAGGCTTGTGGCCGATGGCGATGAACACGCCGTCGGTCTTGAAGTCCGAGGCCTCGCCCGAGACGAGGTTCTTCAGCCGCAGATGGGTGACCGAGGAGGGGTTCTCCGAGCCGCAGATCTCCTCGACGGCGGAGTTCCAGATCACCTCGATCTTGGGGTGCTTGAACAGGCGGTCCTGCAGAATGCGCTCGGCGCGCAAGCTGTCCCGGCGATGGACGAGGGTCACTTTGGACGCGAGGTTCGCGAGGTACAGCGCCTCCTCGACGGCGGTATTGCCGCCGCCCACGACAACCACTTCCTTGCCTCGGTAGAAGAACCCGTCGCAGGTGGCGCAGGCGGAGACGCCGAAGCCCTGGAACTGGCCCTCCGACGGCAGGCCCAGCCACTTGGCCTGGGCGCCGGTGGCGACGATGAGCGCATCGCAGGTGTAGGTGTCGCCGGAATCGCCCTCAAGGCGGAAGGGGCGCTGCTTCAGGTCTACCTTGGTGATGTGATCGGAGACCATCTTGGTGCCCACATGCTCGGCCTGCAGGCGCATCTGCTCCATGAGCCAGGGGCCCTGGATCACGTCGGCGAAGCCCGGGTAGTTCTCCACGTCCGTGGTGATCATGAGCTGCCCGCCGGGCTGGAAGCCGGAGATCATCACGGGTTCGAGCAGGGCGCGCGCCGCATAGATCGCCGCCGTGTAGCCGGCCGGCCCCGAGCCGATGATGATGAGCTTGGCGTGAGAATGGGCCATCAGGGGGTCTCCAGTGGAAAGGCGATGTCCGGCAGGCCGAGAGCGCGGCGGTGGCGGCCGAAGCCTTCAGCGATCGCCTTCGCGACCTTGGGTGTTGAATTTAAGGGTTCGTAGGGCTGTCCTTCAAGACGGCCTTTGAGGGGATGCACAACTCCATGGCTTTTAAGCCCTTTCATGTAAACATCCAGTTTCGGGTGGCCGCCGGAGGGCTCGAAAACCAGGATCGGCCGTCCCGTCGCGGCGGCCTCGCCGATCATGTTGAAGGAATCCGCCGTCGCGACGATGAAGTCGGCCAGCGCCAGCAGGTCCACATAGGGGTTCTCGCCGGTCCCATCCCAGAAGAAGCCGCCATGCCTGGATGTGATGGCAATCAAAGCGTCCCGCAAGGCAGTAGGGGTGCGGCGGGAGGCCGTGACCATCAGCCCCGCTCCAGCCTCGGCGACGGACGTCAGATGCTCCACCAGGCGGGCGATGTTCTCTTCCGTGAAGCGGTGATGCCGGCTGTTCCCTCCGGCGAGGACGGCCACCCGAGGGTAGGGCAGAAGGGCGAGGCGCGGATCGGGTCGCGCACGGGCGGCCTCGATCCGCTGCGCGGAGACCCTGTGGGGCGGGGTGAGGGTGGTGAGGACGTTCGGTCCCCTCAAGTGGTCGTAGCTCGGCGACCAGATGAAGTCGGCGGTCTGTGGCCCGGTGCGGGGATCCTTGAGGAACACCGTGAAGGTGCGCCCGCCGGACACCCGCTTCACATGGCGCAGATAGGCCACGGCCCGGCGGCCGGAGGCGATCAGAAGGTCGGGGAAGGGCGGGGCGAGGGGGCTGCCGGGAGCGCCCGGCCGTTCGCGCGGATCCACAGGTCCCCAGGGCATAAGCCACGTGAAGGGGGGCTTCGGCTTGACCCTGCGAACCTCCGGCGCCACGCCCAGCGCCTCGGCCACGCTCAACGCCTGCATCTCGTCCCCGGCCTTGCCGTCCGTTAGCACCCAGGTGATGAGGCCAGTCTCGTCGCGCAACATTCGATCAATGAGCCTGTGGAGTTCATGGAGTTCGTTGCGACTTAATCGCCCGTCCTCCTTGTGCGGATCCCTTATACGGTCTAGTCAGCCAAGACGAGATTTTTTGACCTGATACTGCATGATTCAAGCGCTTGGCCGATATCGCCCGCCCGGATCATGCCTACGGAGTTACCGTGCGCGGACGCCTCGATTCCATCGACTGGGCCATTCTGAAAGAACTGCAGGCCGACGGCAGCATCACCAATGTGGAACTCGCCCGCCGGGTCGGGCTGTCGGCTCCCCCATGCCTGCGCCGCGTGCGGGCCCTGGAGAGCGCCGGCATCATTAAGGCCTACCGGGCGATCCTCGACCCGAAGAACTTAGGCTTCGAGATCGTCTGCTTCGCCATGGTGCAGCTCGACGTCCAGGGCAAGAAGGAGCTCAGGGAGTTCGAGCAGCGGGTGAAGGACTGGGCCATGGTCCGCGAGTGCTGGACGCTCTCGGGCGACATCGACTTCATCATGAAATGCGTGGCCCCGAACCTCGCCTCGTTCCAGGGGCTGGTCTCCGAACTCACCAGCCTGCCGAACGTGCGCAACGTCCGCACGGCCCTGACCCTCGACCTGGTCAAGGACGAGCCGCTGGTGCCGATCGAGGATGTGGCGGCCGTCGAAGGCTAAATCGGCCGAGACTTAGATCTGCCGCCTGAGCCAGCGAACCCAATGCTGCGTCACGGCGACGGTGCGGCCCTGCTCGTTGGGGTTGACGGTGCTCGCATGGGCGTCGAGGACGGCCAGCATCGGGTGGCGTGCGAAGATCTCGCCACGGCGGCCGACGGCCAGGGCCTCGCCCTCGACCGCGTCATGTCCTCCGCCTCCACCCCCGCGCCAGCGGAAGCCGCCGCCCCCGCCGGGAAAGGCCGTGAGTGTGACGCTGGTCAGCCGCACCACGAGCCGGGGGGCACGCGGATCAGTGCGGTCGGCAAAGGAGCGCCGCAGCTCGTCGAGAGCGACGGAACCCACGAAATCGGCGTAAGGCCCGAGGCCCTTGGCCTTCAGGACGCTCACATCCACGGCAAAAGACGAGAATCCTTGAGGGAAGCTCTGCGCCTGAGCCGGCATGGCAAAGCCTGCGCCGGCGAGGCCGGCACAGGCGAGGGCTTTCAGAATGGAGCGGCGGGAGAGAGGGGACATCATCGGATTTCTCACTGTTGAAGCCCCCTTCTTCGCATCAGGCGCCGAACTGGACGCCGACAACCTCGTAGGACTTGCCGCCGCCGGGGGTCGAGACCTCCACCGTGTCGCCGATGGTCTTGCCCATCAGGGCGCGGGCGATGGGGGAGGCAACCGAGACACGGCCCGAGCGCACGTCGGCTTCGGGCTCGCCCACGATCTGATAGGTTTTCTCTTCCTCGGTGTCCTCGTCGACGAGCTTCACCGTCGCGCCGAATTTGATCCGGTCGCCCGAGAGCTTCGTGATGTCGATGACCTCGGCGCGGGAGATCAGGCTCTCCAGCTCAAGGACGCGTCCTTCGTTGAGGGATTGGGCTTCCTTGGCGGCGTGGTATTCGGCGTTTTCCGACAGGTCGCCAAGCGCGCGGGCTTCCGCGATCGCCTGGATGATCCGGGGGCGTTCCACCTGCTGCCGGTGCTTGAGCTCTTCCTCGAGCGCCGCAAAACCCTTGATCGTCAGAGGGACCTTGTCCATCGTTTGTCTCGTCCAAAAAGAGGTACGAGGCCGCTGTTTCCAGCGCCCTCGCATGTCAACGAAAACTTACAAAAAGCTTCGCAGTTCCATTATGAGGCCGGATGCCTCAGGCAAAGTATTCCTGAAGCGCCCGCACTTCGAGATCGCCGCTGAGGTATGCCTTGATGCCCTCGGCTGCGGCGACCGCTCCTGCAAGAGTGGTGTAGTAAGGTATCTTATGCAAGAGGGCAGCTTGCCGTAGCGAGCGGGAATCCGACAGGGCGCCGGCTCCTTCAGTGGTATTGAAGACGAGCTGAATGTCGCCGTTCTTCATGGCGTCGACCACGTGGGGGCGGCCCTCCAGCACCTTGTTGATCCGCCGCGCCTTGACGCCCTGCTCCTCGAGATAGCGCTGGGTGCCGGCCGTGGCCACGATCTGGAACCCGGCCTCCTCCAGCATCTTCACCGCCGGGAGAATGCGCGGCTTGTCCGAGTCGCGGATCGACACGAACAGGGTGCCGGTCTTGGGCAGCTGGCTTCCGGCGCCGAGCTGGCTCTTGGCAAACGCCACCCCGAAGCCCCGGTCGAGACCGATGACCTCGCCGGTGGAGCGCATCTCGGGCCCGAGCAGCACGTCGACGCCCGGGAAGCGGTTGAAGGGGAACACGGCCTCCTTCACGGCGATATGCGGCAGCTCCTTCGGGGTGAGGCCGAAATGGCTGAGGCTCTCGCCGGCCATGATGCGGGCCGCGATCTTGGCCACGGGCTCGCCGATGACCTTGGCCACGAAGGGCACCGTGCGCGAGGCGCGGGGGTTCACCTCCAGCACGTAGATCGTGCCGTCCTTGATGGCGTATTGCACGTTCATCAGGCCGCCGACCTCGAGGGCAAGCGCCAGCGCCTTCGTCTGGCGCTCCAGCTCGGCGATGGTCTCGGGCGACAGGGAGCGCGGCGGCAGCGAGCAGGCGGAGTCGCCCGAATGGATGCCCGCCTCCTCGATGTGCTCCATGATGCCGGCGATGAAGCTGTCCTTGCCGTCGCAGAGGCAGTCCACGTCCACCTCGATGGCGTCCGAAAGGTAGCGGTCGAAGAGCAGCGGGTTCTTGCCCAGCACCGTGTTGATCTGGCCGGTCTTGTCGTTGGGGTAGCGGGCCTTCACGTCGGACGGGATCAGGCTAGGCAGGGTGCCGAGCAGGTAATCCTCGAACTGCGCCTCGTCGCGGATGATCGCCATGGCCCGGCCGCCGAGCACGTAAGACGGGCGCACCACGAAGGGCAGGCCGAGTTCGGCGGCGATCAGGCGGGCCTGCTCCACCGAATAGGCGATGCCGTTCTTGGGCTGCTTCAGGTGCAGCTTGTCGAGCAGGCGCTTGAACCGGTCGCGATCCTCGGCGAGGTCGATGGCATCCGGCGAGGTGCCGAGGATCGGCACGCCTGCCTCTTCGAGCGCGTGGGCGAGCTTGAGCGGCGTCTGGCCGCCGAACTGCACGATCACGCCGTGGAGGGTGCCCTTGGAGCGCTCGGTCTCGATGATCTCCAGCACGTCCTCCTGCGTCAGCGGCTCGAAATAGAGCCGGTCGGAGGTGTCGTAGTCGGTCGAGACCGTCTCCGGGTTGCAGTTGATCATGATGGTCTCATAGCCCGCGTCTTTCAGCGCGAAGCAGGCATGACAGCAGCAATAATCGAACTCGATGCCCTGGCCGATCCGGTTCGGACCGCCGCCGAGGATAATCACCTTCTTGGCGTCCGACGGATTGGACTCGTCCGCAGGGGTGCCGGCGAACGGGGCGGTATAGGATGAGTACATGTAGGCAGTGGGCGAGGCGAACTCCGCCGCGCAGGTGTCGATGCGCTTGAACACCGGACGCACGGACAGCGAGCGGCGCAAGGTCCGCACCTCGGCCTCGGTCTTGCCGGTGAGCACGGCGAGTCGGGCATCCGAGAAGCCGAGCGCCTTTATCTGGCGGAATGCGCCGGGCGTCTGCGGCAGGCCGTGGGCCTTCACCTTGGCTTCCATGTCGATGATGTCCTGGAGCTGCTCCAGGAACCAGGGATCGATCTTGCAGGAGGCATGAACCTCCTCATGGCTGACGCCGAGGCGCAGGGCCTGGGCGACCTTCAGGATCCGGTCCGGAGTCGGGGTGCCGATGGCCGCCTTGATGGCGTTCTTGTCGTCGCCCTTGCCCATGCCCTCGATCTCGATCTCGTCGAGGCCGGTGAGGCCGGTCTCCAGCGACCGCAGCGCCTTCTGGAGCGATTCCGGGAAGGAGCGGCCGATGGCCATGGCCTCGCCCACGGACTTCATGGCCGTGGTGAGGGTGGTCGAGGCGCCCGGGAACTTCTCGAAGGCGAAGCGCGGGATCTTGGTGACCACGTAGTCGATGGTCGGCTCGAAGGAGGCCGGCGTCGCGCCGCCGGTGATGTCGTTGGCGATCTCGTCCAGCGTGTAGCCGACAGCGAGCTTCGCCGCGACCTTGGCGATGGGGAAGCCCGTAGCCTTCGACGCGAGAGCGGACGAGCGCGACACGCGCGGGTTCATCTCGATCACGATCATGCGCCCGTTCTCCGGGTTGATCGCGAACTGCACGTTGGAGCCGCCGGTCTCGACGCCGATCTCGCGCAGCACCGCAAGCGATGCGTCGCGCATGATCTGGTATTCCTTGTCGGTGAGCGTCAGCGCCGGAGCGACTGTGATCGAGTCGCCCGTGTGCACGCCCATCGGGTCGAAGTTCTCGATGGAGCAGATGATGATGCAGTTGTCCGCCTTGTCGCGGACGACCTCCATCTCGTACTCCTTCCAGCCGAGCACGCTCTCCTCGATCAGCACCTCGTTGGTGGGCGAAGCGTCCAGGCCGCCTTCCACGATGCTGAGGAATTCCTCGCGGTTGTAGGCGATGCCGCCGCCGGTGCCGCCCATGGTAAAGGACGGGCGGATGATGGCCGGCAGGCCCACTTCGGCCAATGCCAGCAGGGCCTCGCCCAGGGCGTGTTCCTGGTAGCGCTTGCGCCGCTCGTTCTCGCCCGCGTCCCACTTCAGCTTGTAGGCTGCGATCATGCGCTTCTTGTCGCCGGGATGGATGTCGAGCGCCTCCATGCGGGCGAGCTCGGCGAGATAGGCGTCGCGGTCGGCCTTCTTCAGCGCCGAGGCATTGGCGAGGCGGGATTTCGGCGTGTCGAGGCCGATCTTGGTCATGGCCTCGCGGAAGAGCTGGCGATCCTCGGCCTTGTCGATGGCCTCGGCCGTGGCGCCGATCATCTCCACGTTGAACTTGTCGAGCACGCCCATCTTCTTGAGCGACAGGGCGCAGTTCAGCGCCGTCTGGCCGCCCATGGTGGGCAGGATTGCGTCCGGGCGCTCCTTCTCGATGATCTTGGCGACGATCTCGGGCGTGATCGGCTCCACGTAAGTTGCGTGCGCGAGATCCGGGTCCGTCATGATCGTGGCGGGGTTCGAATTCACCAGGATGATGCGGTAGCCTTCCTCCTTCAGGGCCTTCACGGCCTGGGTGCCCGAATAATCGAACTCCACGGCCTGGCCGATGATGATCGGACCGGCGCCGATGATGAGAATGGAGGAGATGTCTGTCCGCTTCGGCATTGGGCCACCCAGGCGTGTCCAGCCGCGCGGCCGTAAAGCTACGGAGCTTCAAGCGCAGCCGGGATGTGATCGGATTATAGGTTGAGGGAGGCTCTTACACGGACCTTGGGCAAATTCAAAGGCCTTAGAGCATCGGACCCAAAAGTGGGTCTACTTTTGGGATCCAATCTGATGCTCCAACTCTTGACTGGCGCATCATCGGGTGCGGAGAACCGGATCCACTTCTCCGCATGATGCGCTAGCCGTGATTTAGACAGCGAATGCCCATGCGGTACGATCCGCTGGGACCGAGTCGGCAAGGGAGCTGGGAAAACATGGCCATGGCAGGAGAACCGCGCTGGACCGTCATAACGGGAGCCTCCAGTGGAATCGGCGCGGAACTGGCTCGCGTTTTCGCGGCCAGGGGGTACGCGCTGGTCCTGACCGCCCGGCGGCACGAGCGGCTGGAGGCGCTGGCGGACGAGATCCGCCAGGCCCATGGGGTTCCGGTCGAGGTGATGGCCCTCGACCTCGAGGACCGGGAGGCGCCTCAGGACTTGGCCGAGATGCTGCGAGAGCGGGGCATCGCGGTCCATACCCTGGTCAACAACGCCGGATTCGGGTTGCGCGGATACTTCGCGTCTCTTCCGCACGAGAAGCAGCTCGCCATGATCGACCTCAACGTCACGGCCCTGGCCTCCCTGACCCGCCTGATGCTGCCGGGCATGATCGAGCGCCGGCGGGGCGGAATCCTGAACGTGGCCTCCATCGCGGCGTTTCAGGCCGGGCCCTACATGGCGGTCTATTACGCGACGAAGGCCTTCGTCCTGTCCCTCTCCGAGGCCCTGCACGACGAGGCCAAGCCCCACGGGGTGACCGTGACGGCCCTCTGCCCAGGCCCCACCGAGAGCGAGTTCTCGGACACGGCGGGCCTCAAGGATTCCCGGCTGTTCAAGGCGGGCGCCATGACCTCGGCGGAGGTCGCCCGCGTCGGACTCGCGGGCTACGAGGCAGGCCGGGCCATCGTCATCCCGGGCGCCAAGAACCGGGCCGGCGCCATCGGGGCCAAGTTCATGCCGCGCTTCGTATCGCGCCGGATCGCCGGGCTTCTGCAGGGAATGAAGTGACGGCCGGGGCAGAAGCCGCTATCGAAGCCTCGTGACCGCCTCCCGTCCCTTCCATCGCCTCGCTCGCCAGTTCACCGCCTTCTTCGGCGTGGGCCTCGTCGCGGCTGTCGTCCATTACGGGCTCCTGATCGGCCTCGTGGAAGGCGCGAGCCTTCATCCGGTTTCGGCGACCCTGGCCGGTTATGTGGCAGGAGGGCTGGTGTCCTACGTCCTCAACCGCCGGCACACCTATGGCAGCGAGCGGCCGCACCGGGAGGCGACCTGGCGCTTCGCCGTGGTGGCCTTCGTAGGCTTCCTCGTGACCTGGTTCCTGATGCACGCCTTCACGGTCTGGCTCGAAGGGCCCTATCTGCCCTCGCAGATCATCACCACGGGTGTCGTGATGGTGTGGAGCTTCATGGCGCACAAGATCTGGACATTTGCCTAGGATCAGGGCGCTTCCAGTGAGCAGAGCCGTGGTTCCAGGCCTGCAGCGCAGCCCAGGGCTGCATCCGGGCGGGTCCCGCAAATCTTTTCGCGGTGCAATATGAACGTCACGACAATGCGGGATCCGTCCCGCATCGGATTCGATTACCCCATCGCGGAAACTCTGGAAGCCTCATGTCCGACATGGCCATTGCCGAGGAAGTCTGTCCTGCTGTGAAGGACAAGGCTCCCGCCGTGCCCCGCTCCCGTCTTGCGGTGGCCCTGATCGAGCTGGCGCTCGCCGTGGGCAGCTTCGGCATCGGCACCGGCGAATTCGCCATCATGGGCCTGCTGCCGAACGTGGCCCAGGAGTTCAATGTCACCACCCCCGAGGCCGGATACGCGATCAGCGCCTATGCGCTTGGGGTCGTGGTGGGCGCTCCCATCATTGCCGTGCTGGCGGCAAAGCTGGCGCGCCAGACGCTGCTGCTTCTCCTGATGGCGGTCTTCGCCGTCGGCAATGGGGTGAGCGCCGTTGCGCCGAGCTTCGAATCCTTCGTGCTTCTGCGCTTCCTCACGGGTCTGCCGCATGGAGCTTATTTCGGCGTAGCGGCATTGGTGGCCGCATCCCTGGTGCCGCCCAACAAGCGCACCCAGGCTGTCGCCCGTGTCATGCTGGGCCTCACCGTGGCGACCCTGCTCGGCACCCCGGTGGCGACCTACTTCGGGCAGGCCGTCAGCTGGCGCATCGCCTTCGGGGCTGTCGGCGTCATGGGCGCGCTGACGGTGCTGCTGATCTGGCTGTTCCTGCCCAAGGACAAGGTGCAGGAGGGCGCAAGCCCCATGCGGGAGCTCGGCGCCTTCAGGCGCAAGCAGGTCTGGTTCACCCTCGGCATCGGGGCCGTGGGGTTCGGCGGCCTGTTTTCCGTCTTCTCCTACATCGCATCGACAGCCACCGAGGTGGCCGGAATGCCCGAGAGCGCCGTTCCAGTCATGATGGCCCTGTTCGGCTCCGGCATGATCGCGGGCAATCTCGTGGGCGGTTGGCTTGCCGACAAGAACCTGATGGCGACCATCGGCGGCACGCTCGCCGGCAGCGTGGTGGTGATGACGGTGCTCTGGCTCACCGCCGAGAATCCCTACCTGCTCTCCGCCTGCGTCTTCCTCGTCGGCTGCAGCGTCGCCATTGGTCCCGCGCTTCAGACCCGGCTCATGGATGTGGCGGCGGACGCGCAGACGCTTGCGGCGGCGCTCAATCACTCCGCCTTCAACATCGCCAATGCGCTTGGCGCCTGGCTCGGCGGCCTCGCCATCGCGGCCGGTTACGGTTTCGAGTCGACCGGATGGGTCGGCGCAGTTCTTGCCGTTGCGGGTCTCGTCGTCTTCGGCCTGTCGCTGGCGAGCGATCAGCGCTCCGTCAGATCGTCCTCGATCTCGCGAGCCTGAACGGGCCGTCCCACGAAGGTCATCCGGGCCTGATTGTGCCCGAGATTGCGTAGCGAGCGCTCAGGCCTGAAACCGGCATCCTCCAGGAGATCGACGATCTCTTCCTCGCTGTACTGCGCGAGCCCGACTTCCTCGCGGATCTTGCGGTATTCGGAGAAGGCCGTGCGGGCGAGGCCTGTCAGCGCGGAGCGCAGGAAGCCGCCCTGCCAGGCGAAGGAGAGCAGTGCTTTTGCATCGGTGACGGGGCTGATGTCGGGCGGGATGATATCGCCGAGGACCAGCCTGCCGTCCGCCTTCAGCTTGTCGTGGGCAAGCTTCAGAAGGGCGCGGAACTCGTCCAGGGAGAGATACTGGACCAGCGAGTTCACGACAATCAGATCGAAGGAGGCGTCCGGCAGATCGGCGACATCGTCCGTCGACAGAACCGTGATCCGTCCGTTGCCCTTGAACCGCTCGTTCAGGCGTTCGCGCACCAGCGGCGCCGCATCGCTCAACGTCAGGCGGGCGCATTTCGCCGCGATCTTGTCGGCAAACAGCGCTTCGCCGCAGCCGTAATCGAGCACCGCCGCATCGGGGGAGGGGATGAGACCGACGATGTCGTTGGCGATCAGCCGGTAATGGAGCAGCTTGTGCCGCTCGCCCGTGTAGATCGGCGTGTCCTGGTTCCAGTAGTCGCGCCAGTTCATCGATAAAGCTTTCCCTGCTCGGTTCAGGATTTCAGTGAGGGCGAGGCCGAGTCATGCAGCCTGCTGCGCAGTTTCGCAACCTGCTCGGTGAGTGCGCGGAGCTCATCGACGGGCAGGCCCAGCACGCAGCCCACCTGCCGCGGGATCTCCTCGGCTTTCTCACGCAAGGCACGGCCGGTCTTGGTAAGGGAAATGCGGACCTGCCGCTCGTCCTTCTTGTCTCGTGCCCGGCGGATGTGGCCTGCGCTTTCGAGCCGCTTCAGCAGCGGGGTCAGGGTGCCGGAGTCGAGAAAGAGCCGGTCCCCGATCTCCTTCACGGTGAGGCCGTCCTGCTCCCAGAGCACCAGCAGAACCACGTATTGCGGATAGGTGAGGCCGAGCGGGTCCAGGAACTGGCGGTAGGCGCGGCTGAACGCGTGTGAGACGGAATAGAAGGCGAAGCACAGCTGGTTGCTGAGCGCCAAGGGACTGGGGTTTGCCGTCATCGTCATCTCCACCTGCAACCATCTTACAAAAGAAATAGGTTGCGCGCAATTTAATTCGGGTCTATGGGTCTTTATAGATTGTACGCGATTGAATTGTAAGCGTGCAGTTTGGCAGCCTGACGGTCAGGTGTGACAACCCAAGGAGCTTTCCGATGACCCCTCTCTACACAGCCCATGCTTCAGCCCAGGGCGGACGCGAAGGCGTCGCCGCTTCCAACGACGGAAAGCTGGAGGTTCGCCTCTCCACGCCGAAGGAGCTCGGCGGCGGTGGCGGCGAGGGGACCAATCCGGAGCAGCTCTTCGCAGCCGGCTATTCCGCCTGCTTCCTCGGGGCCCTGAAGTTCGTGGCCTCGCAGAACAAGGTCGCGCTCCCGGCGGAGACCTCGGTCGAGGCGTCCGTCGGCATCGGCAAGCGTGACGATGGCCAGGGATTCGGGCTGGTGGTCGAGTTGAAGGTCAACCTGCCGGGGCTGTCCCAGGACCAGGCGACAGACTTGCTGCACAAGGCCGATGTGGTGTGCCCGTACTCGCACGCCATCCGCGGCAACGTGCAGGTTACGCTGTCCGTTTAATAAGAAGATCTATCGACGCCGTAGGGGCGAAGGCCTCCTGCTCATCGGGCAGGGGGCTTTTTTGTGGTCAGGTCCACAGCTTCGTGAGCGGCCCGTTGGCCCCATCGACGGGATCCGAATCCGGCAGCGGAACCTGGGCAATGCGCTGCTGCGAGGAGGCCAGCGCCTTGGGATCGTCGCGGACGGTATCGTAATCGGATCCGTTCGGATAGGCGCCGACGACGGCGAAGTCGTCGCTGGCGTTGATGAGCGCATGCGCGACTCCGGCCGGAACGACAACCACATCGCCCATGGTGACGGAGACGAGATCGCCGTCCTCACCGCCGAAGCGGATCTGGCCCGAACCCGACACGATGCCGAGCACCTCATGGGTGTTGGGGTGGTAGTGGTGATAGTCGTGAATGCTGTCGAGCCAGGCATTCGTCCAGCCGTTCTTGGCGAAGGTCGCCTTGAACGCCTTGGTCGGATCGTCCTGAGACGGCGGGATCGCCCCGCGGCGGACGATCAGCGGCAGCGACGAGTTCGGCACGATGCCGTTGCTGCGGAAGACGTAAGTGTCGGTTCCGAGCGGTGCGTTGTAGCCGTGAGGATCGCCATAACCTTTCGCCTGCGCCATAAGTCTCTCCCTTCAATTCGGGGAGGGAACGCTCTGGGCAGGCGAAAGATCGAGCGGGGCCGTTGGAAACCGGAAGCATCGGGCCAAAAGTGGTCTTGCACTTTCGGGATCGATCCGATGCGCCATTCTTGAAGAGCGCATCGTGTGGACCGGAAAACCGGATCCACTTTTCCGCACGATGCGCCAGCGAACCTTACATGCCGATCAGCATCGCCGCGACGGCGCGGTCGATGGACAGGTAGAACATGCCGAAGGCCACCAGGGCGGCGAACGCGAACTCGACGATCTGGTTCTTGAAGATGCGGAACTGCGCAAAGAGGTTCTGGCCGAAGATCGAGATCAGCCAGGCCGTGGTGAGCACCACCGGGAAGATGAAGAGGTAGGACCACGTGCTCTCGACCGGGCCTACATTGGAGGGGTCGATCAGCGGGCGGATGTTGCGCACCCACGGAGCATAGAAGGCGGCATAGAGCGACGTCAGCCAGGACAGCGACACGGCAATGCCGAGGTGGAACGTGAACAGGTTGTGCAGCCGGCTGAATTCGCCGGAATCGTCATCGAAATTCATGGTTGAAATACCCCCAAATCAAGGCCCGAGATCATTTTCGTTTTATGGTTAATGATCGGTTACCGTGATTTGGGTGGCTGGCGCAACCCACTCGTTTGTCGCGGCGCCAGCCCTGAAATGCTTGAGCTTTCAGCCCTGAATCTTCTTCTCGTCCATCAGCTGCACGAAGCGATCGAACAGGTAGTGGCTGTCCTGCGGACCGGGCGAGGCCTCCGGGTGGTACTGCACCGAGAAGGCCGGGCGGTCGGTGAGCGAGATGCCGCAATTGGAGCCGTCGAAGAGGGAGACATGGGTCTCCACGGCGTTCGTCGGCAGGGTCTCCGGATCCACCGCGAAGCCGTGGTTCATGGAGGTGATCTCCACCTTGCCGGTGGTCCTGTCCTTCACCGGATGGTTCGCCCCATGGTGGCCCTGATGCATCTTCTTGGTCTTGGCGCCCACCGCGAGGCTCAGCATCTGGTGGCCGAGGCAGATGCCGAAGGTCGGAATCTTCTCGTCCAGCACCTTGCGAATGACCGGAACGGCGTATTCGCCGGTGGCGGCCGGATCGCCCGGTCCGTTGGAGAGGAACACGCCGTCGGGCTTGAGCGCCAGCACGTCCTCGGCCGTGGCGGTGGCGGGCACCACCGTGACCTTGCAGCCGGCCTGGGCCAGCAGCCGCAGGATGTTGCGCTTCACGCCGTAATCGATGGCCACCACGTGGTGCTTATGCGAGCCGTCCTGGTGGCCGTAGCCTTCGCCCCGGTTCCAGGTGGTCTCGTCCCAGTCGAAGCGCTGGCCGCTGGTCACCAGCGGCACGAGGTCCTGGCCGTCCATGGACGGGAGGGCAGCCGCCTTGGCCTTCAGGGCCTCGATGTCGAAGCGACCCTCCGGGTCGTGGGCAATCACAGCAACGGGCATGCCCCGGTCGCGGATCAGGGCCGTCAGCGCCCGGGTGTCGATTCCGGTGAGGCCCACGATGCTGCGGGCCTTCAGCCAGGCGTCGAGATCGCGGGAGGCGCGCCAGTTCGACGGCTCGGTGATCGAGGCCGCCAGCACGACGCCGCGCACGCCCGAGGACGAGGCGGCGTTGACGCTCTCGATGTCTTCCTCGTTGGTGCCCACGTTGCCGATATGCGGGAAGGTGAAGGTGATGATCTGGCCGGCATAGGACGGGTCCGTCAGGATTTCCTGGTAGCCGGTCATCGCCGTGTTGAAGCAGACCTCGCCGGTCGCTTCGCCGACGGCGCCGATGCCGAAGCCCTCGAGAACCGTGCCGTCCTGGAGCACGAGAACGGCCGTCGCGCGCGGCTCTGCCCAGCCACCCGCCGTGTCTTTGTCTTGCAGCATCGTCATGATCTCTTTAAGTCCGGGGCCAATGGGCCATGCTTGAGCGGGCCACATCCGGGCCGCCCTTGAACTGTCCTGCGTGACTTAAGGGGCCGGCCGCCGTCAGTCAACGCTCAAGCGACTTAAAAACCAAGGAGATATCGATGCTGCGCGAACGTTTCACCGCCGACATGAAGGAGGCCATGAAGGCCGGAGAAAAGGGCAAGCTCGGTGCCATCCGGTTGATTCAGGCCGCCCTCAAGGACAAGGACATCGAGGCACGTGGGGCCGGCAAGGAGCCGCTCTCCGACGAGGAGATCCTGGCTCTCCTGCAGAAGATGGTGAAGCAGCGCCAGGAATCGATCACCATGTACGAGCAGGGCGGCCGCACGGAGCTGGCCCAGCAGGAGAAGGACGAGGTGGCGGTGATCACCTCCTACCTGCCGCAGCAGATGGACGAGGCCGAGACGAAGGCCGCCATCGAGGCCGCCATCGCCGAGACCGGTGCCGCCTCCATGAAGGACATGGGCAAGGTCGTGGGCGTGCTGCGTGCCAAGTATGCCGGCCGCATGGACTTCGCCAAGGCGAGCGGCCTTGTGAAGGATATGCTACCGAAGGGGTGAAGCCTCTAAACCCTTTCGTCGTCATCCCCGGACTTGTTCCGGGGATGACGACTTAAACCCGATTAGAACCTGGATGGCCGGGACAAGCCCGACCATGACGAGGATAGGGGGTTAGGCAGCGGCGGCTGCCGCATTCCCGAGTGCTTCGACGATCTCCTGCGTGGTGAGCACCCTGGCGAACTCGAAGCGCAACGTCGCCACGTGAGCCTGATGACTCGTCCGGGCCGGGATCGTGCCGCCTTGCCCGTCGGGCAGGTCGAAGCAGTCGCAGGCATCCTCCACGAGGATCATCTCGTAGCCGAGATTGGCTCCCGTGCGCACTGTCGTCGACACGCACATGTCCGTGGTGATACCGAAGACCACAACCTTGCGGACGCCGAGCCGCTTCAGGCGCAGGTCGAGATCGGTGCCGATGAAGGCGGAATTGACGCTTTTCGACACAATGGGCTCGCCGTCGCGCGGCTCGAAGCCCGGGCGGAAGGCATTGCCGGGCTGGCCCAGCCTCAGGGTCGAGCCGGGATCGATGGAATCATGCTTCACATGGATGACCGGCAGCCCTCTGGAGCGCCAGGCGTCGAGGATCGCCTGACCGTTGCGGTCGACGGCGCCGTTCCAGCGGCGTGGCCAGGAAGGGCCGTCGAAGGCCTGCTGCATGTCGACGGGTAGAAGAACGGTCTGGGCGAAGTTCATGGGGCACCTCCTTGTTCCCCATTGTCTTCGCGCCTTGTGCTGCCGGTTTCACTAGACAAGATGACTGGTCGACCGGCTAAGTGTCGGCCGCAAGACGGATAGAGCGGCAATCGGGGCATGGCGCTGGACGAAAAAGACAAGATCCTGATCGCGGCTCTGCGCAGGAACGCCCGGGAAAGCCTTGTGGGCCTTGCCCGCAGCGTAGGCCTGTCGCGCAGCGCCACCCAAGAGCGGATGCGCCGCCTGGAGCGGGATGGCGTCATCAAGGCCTATACGGTTGAACTGGCCTCGGCCCAGGATCCTGCCGTGCGCGCCATGATCGCCGTCACCTTCGAGCCGGGCTTCCGCTGCAAGCAGGTGGTCCCCCGCCTTGCCGGGATCCCGGAGGTCGTCGCCTGTCACTCCCTGACAGGCTCCATCGACCTGATGGTGAGCGTGGCGTGCGATTCCAACGCCACCCTCAACCGGATCCGGGACATGGTCGCATCCGTGCCGGGTGTCGCCACCGCCACGACCCACATCGTCCTCGCGACGGAATGGGCACGGGAATAGTCCATTCCACTACCGACAGCCCTGGGCTAAGCTCGAGCTGGCGCGAGAGGATGAAAACAGCGAGCTGGCGCTAGTTCTTGGCTCCTGGAACTCCAGCATTGGCCTCCGGGGCCTGCCCGGGACTGCCAAAATTGCCTGTCCGGCCGCCGCGTCGCTCTTCCGCCTGCTTCTGAAGCTCCTCCTGGATCTTCTTCTGCTGCTCGGCCAGGACCTGCGGGTCGACCGGCGGTCCGTCGAAGGCTTTGCCGAAACCGTCCATCGGGATCGCGAAGGTCACTTCCTTGCCGGCCTGGTTCCGGGCGCTGACGGTCAGGCCTGCGCCTTTCTTGAGGTTGGCAACGAGATCGTCCTTCACGGCCGCTTCGGCGAAGCAGCCATGGGGGACACAGGTGGAATAGCGGCCGGCCACCGGTTGGCTCTTCTCCGCGGCGATGCGGATTCCGGGCGGCACGAGCAGGCCGAGCGGCATCAGGATCCGCAAGGTCTTCGGCGCATTCTTGGCCTTCACGTCATAGAGAGCCACGGCGAGGACGCGCTGCCCCTTATCGGTGACGAAATCCCGCGTGGTGTAGCAGATATCCGTGTTGGCGCGCTCATCCTTGGCGCAGACCTTCGTCCATTCCGGCTGGGCGGGCGATGCCTTGAGGGCGACCACCACGGGCGCGGCAGCCGGAGGCTGGGCCTGCTGGTTCTTGGGCGCGGGTTGCTCTTTTTGTGCAGGCTGCTTCGGCTTCGGGGCCTGTCCTGAGGTCTGTGCCAGAACCGGCAGGGGGCTGAGCGCCAGCACCGAGGCGATCACGGTCGCGGGAAGGCGGGAAGTGATGGGCATTACGGGAGTTCTCCTCTCGTTGAACTGAACTGTCATCGGCCGGCTCTCCCAGGAGCTGAGTGGCACTCGGCTGGAACCTGCCTTGGGGATCGGCCGTCTATCGAGGAGGTTGATGTCAGAATTTGGATGATGAGCCGTTAAGGCCAAGCTGCAGGAGCGCGCGGATGAACAAGGGATTTGGCGTGACCGTCACGGTGCCGCAGCCGGACGGCCAGGAACCCAAGACGGCCCCTTTGGTGGTTGTCGCCCGGGACGAGCGCGATGCCGAGCTGGTTGCCGTACAGGCAGCAGGTCCGCAGGCCTCCGCCGAAACCCTGCGCGAACTCACGGAAGAGGAGGTCCTGGCCTACGATCTCGATCTCCAGGCGCATGGCAGCGCCAAGGTCCTGCCCATTCTCAATCTGTAGCCCCCTTCGAATCGGGGCGAAGCGCCGCAGCGACCGGCACCAACGTCTGATGTTCAAGCTCCGGCTTTGCTGCTAGGCAGATTTGAGCTCTTCTAATCTTTTTCCGATGTCCTCGCAGCCAATCATCGCAGCCTCCCTGACCCGCCGACCGATCCTGCCCGCCGCCACCAGGATGGGGCGAGGCCGGGATAGGCATGCGCGAGACGTGCGGGCCATCCGCCATCTGACCATGCCGCAAGGTTTCTGGAGAAGCCGTCCAGAGCACGCAGAACATGCCACCGGTGAGAGCGATGCACGGTAAGCCGGACGCTCCCACGCGGGCTCCGGGGAATGCCCCGACGGACCGTCTGCGCTTCTTCTTTCAGCAGGCGCCTGGGATGATCGCCATCCTCAGCGGGCCCGATCACGTGTTCGAGTTTGCCAACACGGCCTATCTGGATCTCGTCGGCCGACACGAGGTGGTCGGCAAGCGGGTGCGCGATGTGCTGCCTGAGCTTGAGCAGCAGGGCACTGTCGCTTTGCTCGACAAGGTCTACGACACGGGGGAGCCGTTCATCGGGCGGCGGATGCCCGTCACGTTGCAGCGACAGCCGAATGCCCCTGCGGAAACGCGGTACATGGACTTCGTCTATCAGCCGGTGGTGGACGATCAAGCTCGAGTGACAGGCATCTTCGCCCAAGGGTTCGATGTCACCCGGCAGGTCGAGACCGAGGCAGCGTTCAGCGAGAGCGAGGCCCGCTACCGGCTCTTCTCGGAGGAGACGCGGGAGGGCGTGGTCATCCACAACGGCGAGGTCATACTCGACTGCAATCCTGCCTATGCCCGGGTTTTCGGCTACGGCGACATCTCCGAGGTGATCGGACTGCCCAGCACGGCCTTCGTGAGCCCCAGGAGCGCAGCCCTTCTTCGGGAGAAGGGGGCTCTGGAGGACGAAGAGCCCTACGAGATCGAGGCGATCCGCAAGGACGGCTCCGTCTTTCCGGCCGAGTTTGTGGGGCGGCCCAGCACCTGGCGGGGCCAGAAGGTGCGCATCGGCCTGGCTCGCGATCTCACCGAGCGCAAGCGGCGCGAGGCTGCGCTGCGCGACAGTGAGGCTCACTTTGCTGCTATTTTTGACCAAACCGCTGCTGGCTTCGCCGAGGTGGATCTGACCGGACGCTTCCTTCGCGTGAATGACCGCTTCTGCGACATTACAGGCTACACGCGAGAAGAACTCCTGAGCGGCCGGCGCATGCAGGAAATCACCCATCCCGACGACCTGCCCGAGAACCTCCGTCTCCTCCGATCCGCCATTGATGCGGGTGAGCCGTTTCAGATCGAGAAGCGCTACATCCGGCCTGACGGTTCCGAGGTGTGGGTCGGCAACACGGTGAACCTTATCCGCAGCGAGGCGCAGCAACCACATTCGATCGTAGCGGTGAGCATCGACCTCACGGCCCGTCGGGAGGCCGAAGCCGCCCTGCGCCAGAGCGAGTCCCGACTTCGGCTCGCACTCGATGCCGGCCGGATGGCCGTGTGGGAAAACGACACGCGGACTAATTCCGTAAGGACCTCCCCTGAACTCAATCGTCTTCTTGGCTTTCCCGAGGATGCATCTCCCACCATCGAGGAGATCAGGGCTCGCTATGCGCCGGGGGCTCAGGACCGGCTCCGGGCAGCAGTCGCGGCTGCGCTCGGACGGCATGAGAACTATGCCGAAGAAGAGCTCGAAGTCATTTGGCCGGACGGTTCACGGCATTGGCTGCTTCTCAGGGCAGACCTGGAGGTCACGCATGGGGAAGAAGGTGTCGTTTACGTCAAAGCAACCGGCGTTGCGTTCGACATTACCGAGCGCAAGCTGTGGGAGGAGCGTCAGCGCCTGCTGATCAACGAGCTGAACCACCGGGTGAAGAACACGCTCGCCACGGTTCAGTCGATCGCTCTCCAGAGTTTCCGGCACACGGATACAGCAACCGGCCCGAGCGTCACGGCCTTTCAGGATCGCCTGTTCGCTCTGGCACGGGCGCATGACATCCTTACCCGCGACAACTGGGAGGGGGCCGAGTTGCGCGACATCGTCGGCGAGGTGATCGAACCCTATTGCCGCCAGTCCAGCGGGCGCTGCGACATCGATGGGCCGCGTGTCCGGTTGACGCCGAGCATGGCGCTCGCCCTGTCCATGGCCGTCCATGAGCTTGCGACCAATGCGGCGAAGTATGGGGCCTTGTCGGTGCCGGAGGGGCAGGTGGCGATCTCGTGGTCGGTCATGCCGGGTCAACAGAGGCAGCTGACCCTGTGCTGGCAGGAGCGCGGAGGCCCACCCGTCGCATTGCCGGAGCGCAGGGGGTTCGGCACACGACTGATCGAACGCAGCCTCGCGCAGGAACTCGCAGGCGATGTGAGCCTCGCCTATGTGCCCACGGGCGTCGTCTGCACGGTCAAGGCTCCGCTGCCGGACGGCATGGCCTAGATCCCGATCCGGCTTTCACCCGCTCAGGATCGAGGCCTCGGGATCGGGGTTGAATGCCGGGGCTTGGGAGCCTCCACGAGCCGGAACTGCACGGGAGCGGATGTCCAGCTGGACGGCAGCTTCAGAGAGACGTCGCACGCCGTGAAGAGGCTTTGTCCCTCGGCATTCCTGACTTCGAAGGCGTAACCGGGCCGCTCGAGCTGCGGGCATTCCTTCCATCGTTCGAAATCGATCCACTCGCCCAAGGCGCTCTCCCGTCAAAGATAGAAATCCGTCGATTTCAGTGACAAGACAGTGGGGAGGGCGATCTGAAAATCGGCCATTTCGTCGCCGTTGACGTCCCCGGACAGCACGCCGTCGCGGAAGTTCAATTGCCCGGCCTTGCCGGTGAAGGCACTGCCGCCGATGAACGAGAACGCCTGATTGCCGGAAACCTTCGTGTTGGCATCGATGCTGCGCAGATGAATCCTGTCCGTGCCGGACACGAAGTCCTCGATGATATCCTGCGCGCCCGATGCGGTTTCACCACGCGCCTTGAACACGAACAGGTCTGCTCCTGACCCGCCGGCCAGCACGTCGCTTCCCGCACCACCATACAGGGTGTCGCGCCCGCTATGACCGTACAGAGCATCGGCTCCGAGACCTCCCTCGAGATAGTCGTTGCCGTCGGCGCCTTCGAGCCGGTCGGAACCGCCACGGCCGTAGAGCGCGTCCGACCCGGAGCCGCCGATGATAGCGTTCACGCCGTCGTTGCCCTTCAGCACGTCGGCATAGGCGCTGCCGGTCAGGTTCTCAATGCTCGCATAGCGGTCTCCGAATGCATCCCTCGTGTTTCTCGACGCGGCCATCAGGTCGGCCGCAACCCCTGCCCGGGCCGTCGCATAGCTGGCGGTGTCCGTGCCTGTGCCGCCGTCGAGGATGTCGCGGCCCGATCCGCCGATCAGGATGTCGTCGCCGTCCAGGCCGTAAATGGCATCGTTCCCGGCGAGGCCGTTGATCTGATCGTTGCCCTCTGCGCCATCGAGGCTGTCGGCGGCCCCGGTGCCGGTGAGCACGAGGTCCTGCTTGGCCAGGGGATCCTCCGGGACCGGTGGTTCATCGGTCGCCGCCGGCTCGTCCGTGACGGGAGGTTCAGTCGCCACCGGCTGGGCGACCGGGATCAGTTCCGCGAGGGAGTAGGTTCGGTCGCTGAACTGGAACATCTCGATGTTCCAGATGGTGTCCGTGCCGTCCGGTGCGCCTGTGCGCAGGTCTGCAACCTGCAGCGATCCGTCGGCCAGGAGGGTGACGCCGTAATCCGAGCGGCGGCTTCCGAAGACAGCCGTATCGCTTCCGGCGCCTCCATCCAGCAGGTCGTTGCCCTCAGCGCCGGTGAGCCTGTCGTTTCCGGCATTGCCCTTGAGCGTGTTCGCCGCCTGGTTGCCGACAATCGTATCCGCGCCTTTTCCGCCCACGGCATTCTCGATGAGGGAACGCGTATCGCCCTGATGGAGCAGGGCGTTTGCGATGTTGCCCGCAGCCAGCCGCGAACCGTCGTAGCGGAGCTTGGCGAGCTGGCCCGCGGCCGTGGTGGTCCAGCCTCCGGGGCGCAGAACGACCTTCAGGTTGGTGCCGTAGTTCGAGAAGTCGTACGTGTCGTTGCCGCCGCCGTCCCAGATCGTCAGCAGGATCCTGTTGCCTCCGGGAGCTCCCTGGCCGACGCCGTCGATGAACATCTCGCCGGTCGTCGCGCTCCAGGCATAGACCGTGCCGGCGCTGTTGGCGGCGTAGTTGGCGCCGTAGAGATGCTGCAGGGCGGCGATGTCGAGCATCATCAGCGACTGGGCGTAGCCCCAGGTCTCGTTGACGTAGCCGCGCGTGGTCGAGGCGCCGATATGGGAGCGATAGCTCATGACCGTGTACTCCATGGAGTCGCGGTCCGCCGGCATGCCGGCCTCATGAGGATGCTCCAGCCCGAGGGCATGGCCGATTTCATGGATGAAGGTCAGGAAGGCGTAGTTGCCCTTCACGGGCTTGCTGTAGGCGCTGCTCGACTTGTTGAACCAGGCGTCGCCGCCTTCGGAGGCCGTGCTCGGGTAATAGGCCCAGGCGGTATTGGGCAGGTCGGAAAGGCCGAAGCGCAGGTCGGCATGGAGGGCTGCCGTCTCGGTGACCTCCGTGAAGGTGAGGTTCGCCACCGAAGCGACCATCGCCAGGGCCATCCGGGCGGTCGCCTGCTGAAGCGGGTTGAGGACGCCAAAGCTGGCGGTTTCCCCCTCGCCGTAGAATGTGCCGTAGAGAGAGGCATCCGTCGGGAAGCTATAGCTGAAATTCCCAGTGGCCCATTTCAGATTTCCAAGAAGGCCGTCGATGTAAGTATCGCCAGTGGAACCGATTGTCGTAACAGCGGGCATTGCCCCTTGCTCCAAAATAACTTTGTTGTTTTTCTCGCAATGCATTCAGGCTGGCACAGGCTTGTTAAAACTTCCGCACCAATCGGTTCATCGGCTTGGGTTTGTTAGGGAAGAAGGTCTCGCCTGTGGATTATGGGCACAGAAAAGCTTGGCTGTTCGCTTTCTTGCTTCTCCGTCACCGCCCTAGGTTATGAAGCAGGTTTGGAGACTCACGCCTCGTGCGATACCCGCCCCAGATTCTCGAAGAAATCCGCACCCGGCTGCCGACCTCGGCGGTCGTGGGCAAGCGCGTGCGTCTCAAGAAGGCCGGGCGGGAGTGGAAGGGGCTGTCGCCCTTCAACGCGGAGAAGACGCCGAGCTTCTACGTGAACGACCAGAAGCAGTTCTACCACTGCTTCTCCTCCGGCAAGCACGGAGACATCTTCACCTTCCTGATGGAGACCGAGGGGCTGTCCTTCCCCGAGGCCGTCGAGCGGCTCGCCGGAGAGGCCGGGGTGCCCCTGCCCAAGCTGTCCCAAGAGGACCGGCAGGAGGAGGTCAAGCGCAAGAGCCTCTACGACGTCATGGAACTGGCTGCGGCGTTCTTCGAAGCCTCGTTGCAGGATCGGATCGGGGCCAAGGCGCGGGACTATCTGGCCGGCCGTTCCTTAAGCCGGGATACGCAGACACGGTTCCGCATCGGCTATGCGCCGCCCGAGCGGTTCGCCCTGCGCGACCATCTTGCCGGCAAGGGTGTGTCCATCGACATGATGGTGGAGGCGGGGCTCCTGATTGCCGGCGAGGACGTGAAGGTCCCCTACGACCGCTTCCGCGACCGGGTGATGTTCCCGATCTGCGACCTGCGTGGCCGGGTGATCGCCTTCGGCGGGCGCGCCATGAGCGCCGACGTGCCGGCCAAGTACCTGAACTCCCCGGACACGCCGCTCTTCAACAAGGGGCGTCTCCTCTACAACTACCACCTCGCCCGCCAGCCCGCCCATGACCGGGGCACCGTGATCGCGGTGGAAGGCTATGTGGACGTGATCTCGCTCAATGTCGCGGGCTTTCCCCATGCGGTGGCGCCCCTGGGCACGGCGCTCACGGAGGACCAGCTCACCCTGCTGTGGCGCCTCGCGGAAGAGCCCATCCTCTGCTTCGACGGCGACAAGGCCGGCCAGCGGGCGGCCTACCGGGCCCTCGACGTGGCGCTGCCGAACCTGATGCCGGGAAAGTCCCTGCGCTTTGCCATGCTGCCCGAGGGGCAGGACCCGGACGACCTCGCCCGCGGCGGCGGGCCTGCCGCCGTGGAGCGGGTGCTGGGCGCGGCCCGGCCCCTGGTGGACGTGCTCTGGACCCGGGAGTTTGAGGCGGGTCCCCTCGATACTCCGGAGCGGCGGGCGGCCCTGGAGCGTCGGCTTCGCGAATCACTTGCTCTGATTCGCGACGAAACCCTGAAGAAGTACTACCGGGAGGAGGTCGAAAGCCGCCTGGCGGCTTTGAGTCCCGACACCCGGCCGAACCGTTTCAACCGCCAGGGCGGCGGCCCACGGCGGGACTTCCAGAAGCCCCAGCCCATGACGCCGAGCTCCCGCCTGAGCGTCTCGCCGATGCTGGCCCGCAATGCGCTCTTCGCCGGCGGAACGGCCGAGTCTCCCCGGGAGGCGATGATCCTCTGCACCTTCCTGATCCACCCGGAACTCCTTCAAAATCATGCGGAAACCCTTGCAGATCTTGAACTTGAACGGCGCTCTACCCAAATGGTGCGCAGTCTCCTGCTCGATGGAGCGGCGAGCGGCGAACCTGCCGACCTGACCGTCATGAGGGCCCGCCTCGAACGGGCCGGTCTGACGGCCGAGGCTGACAGGCTGACGGCTCTGGTCCGTCCCGGCGACCGATGGATGCTCGATCCTCACGCGGACCCCTTGCGTCTTGAGGACGCATTGAGGCAAGCCATCACCTTGCATCGCCGCGCCCGCACGTTACATAGCGAACTTCGAGCAGCCGAGCGCGCACTCGCCGAAGATGATAATGAGACCAATCTCGCCTGGTTGCGGGAGGTCCAGAACCAGCTGTCTTCCGTCGAGGGTGCCGAGGCCGACATGGACGATGCAGGGATCCCCGGGGGTCACTGATGGTCAGGATTTCAAAAATGCGGCAGGTCGGGCGGCTGCCACAGTTTGAGCAGGAGATGGTTAACGGTTAGTCAGCGACTCACTGTTTATAATCGGGAATGAATTTCGGGTGGCGGAGCCTTCAAGGCTGGCCGCCCTTTCGCGCAGCGCAGGTCCTGTAGGGGGGACAGGCGGGGCGCTGGAGTTGAGCAAAGCATGGCAACGAAGACAACCGGCGGCGACGAAGGCGATACCACGACCACCGAGCAGCAGACCGATGGGCCTCTGCTCGACCTGAGCGATGCCGCTGTCAAGCGGATGATCAAGCTCGCGAAGAAGCGCGGCTATGTCACTTATGACGAGCTGAACGAGGTCCTGCCTCCCGAGGAGTTCAACTCGGAGCAGATCGAGGACGTGCTCGGCCAGCTTTCCGAGATGGGCATCAACGTCGTCGAGTCCGAAGAAGCGGAAGAGGGCGAGAAGCCTGAAGCTGAGGAGGAGGAGGCCGAGAGCGGCGACCTCGTCGAGGCCTCGCAGACCCGCGCCGTTGCCGTCCGCGAGACCACGGCCAAGGAGCCGACCGACCGCACGGACGATCCGGTGCGCATGTACCTGCGCGAGATGGGCTCGGTGGAGCTTCTCTCCCGCGAGGGCGAAATCGCGATCGCCAAGCGCATCGAGGCCGGCCGCGAGGCCATGATCGCAGGCCTCTGCGAGAGCCCGCTGACCTTCCAGGCCATCATCATCTGGCGCGACGAGCTCGTCGAAGGCCGGGTGCTGCTGCGCGACATCATCGACCTCGAGGCCACCTATGCCGGCCCCGACGGCAAGGGCGCGCCCAAGGTGGACGCCCTGGGCGAAGGCGGCGAGGCGGAGGAAGAGACGCCCGAGACCGAGGAGGGGATGACCCCGCCAGAAGGCGACCTCGACGACGACGACATGGAGAACAACGTGTCGCTCTCGGCCATGGAGGCCGAGCTGAAGCCGCGCGTCCTCGAGACCTTCGACTCGATCGCCGACAACTACAAGAAGCTGCGCCGCCTGCAGGTCGAGCATGTGGAACAGCGCATGCAGAACAAGCAGCTGACCCCTGCTCAGGAGCGTAAGTACAAGGAGCTCAAGGCGGATATCGTCGCGTCGGTGAAGTCGCTGTCGCTGAACAACAACCGCATCGAGGCCCTGGTCGAGCAGCTCTACGACATCAACAAGCGCCTCATCTCCCATGAGGGCCGCCTGATGCGTCTGGCCGAGAGCCACGGCGTCGCCCGCGAGGAGTTCCTCAAGCACTACCAGGGCTGGGAGCTCGACCCGAAGTGGGTGCTGCGCGTGTCCAAGCTCGGCGGCAAGGGCTGGAAGGACTTCGTCGCCAAGGCGAAGGACGGCATCCACGACTTGCGCGAGAACATCCACAATCTGGCGAGCGAGACCGGCCTGGAGATCCAGGAGTTCCGCCGCATCGTCATGATGGTGCAGAAGGGCGAGCGCGAGGCCCGTCAGGCGAAGAAGGAAATGATCGAGGCGAACCTGCGCCTCGTGATCTCGATTGCCAAGAAGTACACGAACCGCGGCCTGCAGTTCCTGGACCTGATCCAGGAGGGCAACATCGGCCTCATGAAGGCGGTCGACAAGTTCGAGTACCGGCGCGGCTACAAGTTCTCGACCTATGCCACCTGGTGGATCCGGCAGGCGATCACCCGTTCGATCGCCGACCAGGCCCGCACGATCCGCATCCCGGTGCACATGATCGAGACGATCAACAAGATCGTCCGCACCTCGCGCCAGATGCTGCACGAGATCGGTCGCGAGCCGACCCCGGAGGAGCTGGCCGAGAAGCTTGCCATGCCCCTGGAGAAGGTGCGCAAGGTCCTCAAGATCGCTAAGGAGCCAATCTCCCTCGAGACGCCCATCGGCGACGAGGAGGATTCGCACCTCGGCGACTTCATCGAGGACAAGAACGCGATCCTGCCCATCGACGCGGCGATCCAGTCGAACCTGCGCGAGACCACGACCCGTGTGCTCGCCTCGCTCACGCCGCGCGAGGAGCGCGTGCTGCGCATGCGCTTCGGCATCGGCATGAACACCGACCACACCCTCGAGGAGGTCGGCCAGCAGTTCTCCGTGACCCGCGAGCGTATCCGTCAGATTGAGGCGAAGGCCCTGCGCAAGCTGAAGCACCCTTCACGGAGCCGGAAGCTGCGGAGCTTCCTGGATAACTAGTAAGTCAGAACTGACTGACATTATGAAGGCGGGCTCTCAAGCCCGCCTTTTCATTGAGATGAAGAGCGCCCGCACATCGCCAACGGGGTGAGCCGATGACCGATCCTGCACTCAAAAGGCGCTCCAAAACGCCGGTGATGGCTACGAAGACGCTTCAGACCGGGCTATCCACTGGGCAGACCCCTTCACCAACTCTGCTGTCGGGCGGCAACCCGCAGATCGCGATGGGCTACGGCGATGCGCCTGTGCAGGCTTATATTGCTGCTATGCCAGGCTGGAAAAGCGATATCGGGCGCCGCATCGACGCGCTAATCGAGCGCACCGTCCCCGGCGTGCATAAGGCCGTCAAATGGAACTCGCCGTTCTACGGCCTCGAAGGCCAGGGGTGGTTCCTGAGCCTTCATTGCTTCGCGAAGTACATCAAGGTGGCTTTCTTCCGGGGCACGTCGCTGGATCCTGTCCCTCCTGAGACGTCCAAGCAGAAGGAGGTGCGCTATTTCCACATCCACGAGAACGACACGTTCGATGAAGCGCAGTTCGCCGCCTGGGTGAAGCAGGCCAGCCAATTGCCCGGCGAACGGATGTGAGCCGCGCCCCCGTCTGCCGCTCCACGTAAGACAAACACTAGAGCGGCGCCCCGGACGACGGCTGCGCGCCCGATCCGATGCTTCCGGTCGTGTCCTCCTGTTTCGGCAGAAGCGCCGGGACGATGCCGTCGGCGACGAGCGCGTGGAGCTGGCCGATATAGTTGTCCTCCCGTGACGGCTCGGTCGGGTCGGATGTCATGGTGACCGTCAGTCCGAGGGTCGGAATCACGTAGAGCATCTGCCCGCCGAAGCCCCAGGCGTAATGGGCCGTATGCCCGCCCATGTCGCGCATGAACCAGCCATAGCCATAACGGTCACCGGTGAAGGGCGATGACGTGCGCGGCGTCCATGATTCCCTGATCCAGTTCTCCGACACCACGCGCTTGCCGTCGATGGTGCCGCCCTGGCGATACATTTCTCCGAAGCGGTGAAGAGCGCGGGGCGAGAGCGCCATCTCGTTGCCGCCGAGATAGATGCCCTGCGGATCGCGGGTCCAGGGCGCAACGGTGATGTCCAGCGGCTCGCCGAGCCAGTCGCGGGCAAGCTCCAGGGTGCTGCGCTTCGAGGCGCGTGTGAGCGTCGCGGAGAGCAGATGCGTGCTGCCGGTCGAGTAGAGCATGCGCCCGCCGGGCTCATCCACGAACGGCCGTGAGAGGGCGTCCCGCACCCAGTTGCCGCTGCTGATCCAGGCGCCGTAGTTGCGGCCTGAGGTTCGCTCCAGCCCGGCCTGCATGGAGAGCAGATGCCCGACGGTGATCTGCCTCACGCGCGGGTCGGCATCCGACGGTATGCTCTGGTCGAGGATCGATGCCACCGGCTGGTCCACGCCCTGCAGGACCCCGCGCTCGATCGCGATGCCGACGAGGGCCGACATGATGGTCTTGGACGCGGATTTGATGTTCGTGGGACGGTCCAGCCTCGTGCCGCCGAGCGCCTGCTCCGTCAAGACGGTGCCGTTGTGGGTGACGATGAGCGAGCGGAGGTTGGGCAGGTCCTTGGCCCGCTCGACCGTCTCCTCGATCAGCCGGCTGTCGGGAGCGACAGGCGCAGGGGAGGCCGGTTGGGCGCCCGCACCGATGCTGCCGGTAACGAGGATCAGGAGCGACAATCCAGCGTGTCGGAAGCCGCGAGGAAAACAAGAGGGCATGGTCACTTCGGATATCCTGTTACCGTCCGACAAGACCCGAGATGGACCCGCGTTCCTGGCCCGCAACCCGCCACACACCATTGTGAGTCTTGCCTATCCATGCACGTGGCCAGCCTCAGCCCTGCGCCTGCGACATTTGCGTTGCGCCCGCCCGGGTATTAATACAACTCACGTTCGTAAATATAAGGCAATTCACATGCTGCAATCGTGGTTTACCCGTCCGCTCTGGCAGCGGGTCGCGGTGGGCTTTGCCCTCGGCATCTTAGCAGGTGTCCTCGCCGGCGAGCAGGCGGCCGTCTGGTTCAAGCCGCTGGGCGACATCTACCTGAACCTCGTGCGGATGATCGTCATCCCGCTCGTGTTCTTCACCATCACGTCCAGCGTGGCCAAGCTCGCCGAAGCCGGCAACGTGGCGCGCTTAGGCCTGCGCACCCTGTTCTGGTTCGTCGCCACCTCGGCGATTGCCGTGCTGGTCGGCATCGCGTTCGGCCACCTGATCGACCCGGGCCTCGGCCTGTCGAATCTGCCGCTCGGCGAGGTGAAGCCGCGCACCATACCGACCCCGCTCGAGGTGCTGATCGGCATCGTGCCGACGAACCCGATCAAGGCTATGGCCGACACCAACGTGCTGCAGGTGCTCTTCTTCTCCGGCATCGTCGGCGCCGCACTCGTGTCGCTGGGCGAGAAGACCGTTGGCATTCGCAATCTGGTCGATCAGGGTGCAACGCTCATCTTCCGCATCACCCGCTGGGTGCTGCAGCTTACGCCCATCGGCACCTTCGGGCTCATCGCCTGGGTGGTCGGGCGCTACGGCCTGTCGTCGCTGCTGCCCCTCGGCAAGTTCATCGCCGCCATGTATCTCGCCTGCCTGTTCCACATCATCGTGGTCTATGGCGGTCTCCTGAAGCTGCATGGCCTGAAGGTGGGCCGCTTCTTCCGCGGTGCGCTGCCGGCTATGCAGATGGCTTTCGCCACCTCGTCGAGCCTCGCCACCCTGCCGATGTCCCTGCGCGTTGCGGTCGAGAAGCTCGGCGTGCCGCAGAGCTATGCGAGCTTCGCGGTGCCGCTCGGCGCCAACGTGAAGATGGACGGTTGCGGGGCCATCTACCCGGCCATCGCGTCGATCTTCATCGCGCAGTATTTCGGGCTCGATCTCACGGTGACGCAGTACGTGCTCATCGGCCTCACGGCCGTGCTCGGTTCGCTCGGCACCGCCGGCGTGCCCGGCACCTCCATCGTGATGCTGACGCTCACCTTGAGCACCGCAGGCCTGCCGCTGGAAGGCATCGGCTACATCATCGCCATCGACCGCGTGGTCGACATGATGCGCACCATGACCAACGTCACCGGCCAGGTTCTCGTGCCCGTGCTCGTGGCCAAGGAGGAGGGCATTCTCGATCAGGCCGTCTATGACGGTGCCGTCGAGACGCGCGCGCCTGCCCGGGAGACGGTTCTCGTCGCGGCAGAGTAAGTCACGACAGCCGATCAGTAAAAAAAGGCGGGCCGAAAGCCCGCCTTTTTCTTTGCCGCTGGAGGTGAAATCAGAACAGGAAGTCCGAGGCGCCGATCAGCGAAGCCTTCACGTTGAGCAGCGCGATCGACTGGCCGTTGGCCTTGATGATCACATCGTCCGCTCTGCCATCGCTGTCGCCATGGCCTTGGGCGATGCTGAGCTCACGGAAGCTCAAGCCGTTGCCGCGCAGGTCAATGCGGTCGACGCCGTTCGTGAAGTCCGTAATCTTGTCGGCGCCCCACTTGCCGGTGAAGCGGAAGCTGTCCGCACCGGAGCCGCCGGTGAGGATGTCGTTGCCGCTGCTCCCGTTGAGCCTGTCCTTGCCGCTCTCGCCGTAGAGGCGGTCATTGCCGGTGTCGCCCACAAGCCCGTCGCTGCCGGTGCCGCCGTAAAGCTTGTCGTTGCCGGCTTTGCCGTAGAGCTTGTCGTTGCCGCCCAGGCCCTTGATCGTGTTGGCCGCCGCCGTGCCGGAGAGGCTGTTGGCCGTCGCCGTGCCGATGATCGGAGTGCTGCTGGTTGTTGTGCCGCCTGTCGGATCGATGAGGTCGAGCTTCACGTTCGCCGTTCCGATGGTCACCTGCTTGGTGACGGGAGCATAGCCGCCCCCGGAGAACGTGACCGTATAGGCGCCCGCCGCCAGGGCCAGGTTGTAGCCGCCCGCGCTCCCCGTCGTGGTCGTGTACTTGGCCCCGGTCGAACTCACGGCCGTTACCGTGATGCCCCCGAGCCCTTCGTCGATGTCGTAGAACCGGTCGCCGTCCTTGTCGTCCATGGTGACGCCGGTCAGGAAGGCCTTGGTACCCGAGCGGGCGAAGTTCTGGGTGACGAAAGCCGCGTCCCAGGTCAGATAGCCCCCGGTCTGAAACCCGATGCCGATTTCCTGATAGTTGCCGTTGAGGATATTGGCCTTGTGACCCGGGCTGTTCATCAGGTTCGTGTGCAGGTATTCCACCTCATCCTGCAGCCCTGTCGGGCCCTGGAGGCTCGCCCAGGCGATGTTCTCGCCCGAGGCATAGGATCCGGTGAAGCTGTAGCCCGCGTTGATCATCCGCTGGTGCGGGGACGAGCTGGCCAGGCCCGTATGGGAGAAGACATCGGCCGAGATCATCCAATTGCTGTGTGCGTCGGCCGAATCGTTGAGATTTCCGTTGAAGGTGAGCGGCTGGGCGCCGGTTTTCGCGCGCTCCCGGTTCACCAGTTCGAGCATCAATTGCTCATAGGACGTAGCCTGAGACATGAAATTCCCCTTGTTTCAAATCGATCTGCCCGGTTGCCGGGCTTATTGCTTGGTTTCTCAGCCCTAGGGTCGAAATGGGAAGAAGTTGTGACCTTATTGATATTATGTTGCAGTTCGGTCTCTGGCCAGCAGGAGCAGGAACTCTGCCCCGCCTGCGCCGTAGCCCTGGATTGCACGACGGGAAGGGGATCGACATCCTGTTCTAGGCTATAGAAGGACCGGAAACGCCCCTGGAGGTAAGCTCCGGGCCTGATGCCATAACAAAAGAACCCTCGATGGACACCAAATCGCCTGTCATGACCGCTGCACCTGTCCAGACCTCGGCGGAGAGGGTCGCGGTCCCCATCCTGGCCGCCATCAGCGTGTCCCACCTGCTGAACGACCTGATTCAGTCGCTGCTTCCGGCGATCTACCCGATCCTGAAGGACAATTACCGCCTCGACTTCGGCCAGATCGGCCTGCTGACGCTCACCTTCCAGATGAGCGCATCCCTGCTGCAGCCGCTGGTCGGCACGTTCACGGACCGCAGGCCGCAGCCCTTCTCCCTCGTGGTCGGCATGGGCTTCACCCTCATCGGCCTGCTGACGCTCTCGCAGGCCCATTCCTATCCGATGCTGCTTATGGGCGCAGCGCTCGTCGGCATGGGCTCCTCGGTGTTCCATCCCGAATCCTCCCGCGTCGCCCGCATGGCCTCGGGCGGCCGGCATGGGCTCGCGCAGTCGGTGTTTCAGGTCGGAGGGAATGCGGGAACGGCGCTGGGGCCGTTGCTGGCGGCCTTCATCGTCGTGCCATTCGGGCAGGGCAGCATTGCCTGGTTCTCGGCCGTGGCGCTGCTCGCCATGCTGATCCTGTTTGCGGTCGGGCGCTGGTACCGGGACAGGCTCGTGGAGTTGAGGACGAAGCCGAAAGCGGCGCAGAAGACATCACCCGTGTCGCGCAGGCGCGTCGCCGTGTCGATCACGATCCTGATGCTGCTGGTCTTCTCGAAGAACTTCTACATGGCCGGGCTCACCAGCTATTACACCTTCTACCTGATCTCAAAGTTCCAGGTGTCGGTGCAGGATGCGCAGGTCTACCTGTTCATCTTCCTCGGCGCAGTGGCGGCCGGTACGCTGCTCGGAGGCCCGGTCGGCGACAGGATCGGCCGCCGCTACGTGATCTGGATTTCCATCCTTGGCGTGCTGCCCTTCACGCTCCTGCTGCCCTATGCGGGCCTGTTCTGGACGGCGGTGCTGAGCGTCATCATCGGCGTTGTGCTCGCCTCCGCCTTCTCGGCCATCCTGGTCTATGCGACCGAGCTTGTGCCCGGTCGCGTCGGCATGATCGCCGGCCTGTTCTTCGGCCTGTCCTTCGGCATGGGGGGACTGGGTGCTGCGGCCCTGGGATATCTCGCGGACGCGACGAGCATCGAGACCGTCTACAAGGTGTGCTCGTTCCTGCCGGCCATCGGATTGCTCGCCTACTTCCTGCCGAAGATCGAGAAGGCTCGCGCCTGACGGAGGCAGCCGTCAGAGCAGGGCGGCTCTGGCGGCGTTTTCGAGCGCCTTCATCATTGTCCGGTAGGGACCCGGCCCATGGCTGATGCGGGCGACGCCTAGCTCTGCGAGCCTCGCAGCCGGCGGCATGGCTGCGTTGAACATCACATTCACCGGCAGAGGCGAGCCCTCGACGATGCGGGCGATCAATGCCTCGTTGACGAGGCCCGGGACGAAGAAGCCGTTCGCGCCGGCATTGGCATAGGCACGTCCGCGTTCGAGTGCCTCCGCAATGAGGCCTTCATGGGCATCGGCTGGGGCAACGAGAAACACGTCGGTGCGCGCGTTGAGAAAGGCGGGGACGCCCAGCCTGTCGACCGCGCTCCTCGCACCTTTAAGCCGTGCAGCCTGTTCGGAGATCGCGCGCAAAGGCCGGGTCTCACGCGCGCTGTCCTCGAGATTGCAGCCGATGGCGCCGGCCTGCACCGCGCGGGCGACGCTTGCCCCAACTTCCTCGGGGTCGGCCCCATAGCCGCTCTCCAGGTCGATGGTCACCGGAAGATCGGTGGCGGCCGTGATGCGCTCCAGATTGGCCAGCGCCAGATCGAAGGGCATCTGCTCGCCATCCTCGAAGCCGTGCGCCGCCGCGACGGACCAGCTGCCGGTCGCGAGCGCCTTCGCGCCGCTGGCCGCCACGGCTTTCGCGGTGCCCGCATCCCAGACATTGAACAGGACGAGCGGATTGCCGGGAACGTGGAGCGCCTTGAACGTCTGGGCCTTCGTGACTTGATCGGACATCTGTAACCTCAAAGCTGCGAGTGTGATGCTGCCATGCGCTGCTCGTGGTTCAGCAGCCATTGCTTGCGCCAGATCTTTCCGCCATAGCCGGTCATGGACCCGTCGGCGCCGATCACGCGATGACAGGGGACGATGATCGCCACCTGATTGGCACCGTTGGCCCTGGCCACCGCCCTCACCGCATTGGGGCGATCCATGGCGTGTGCGAGCGCGCCGTAGCTGCGGGTCTGGCCGGCCGGGATCTGTCGCAAAGCATCCCAGACGCTCGCCTCGAAGGGCGTGCCCTTCTGAACCACCGGTACGGTGAATGCCGTCAGCTGCCCGGAGAAGTATTGCTCGACTTCGCCGGCCAGCCTGTCGAGCATCGGATGAGGTCCGAACCGGATCGGCCCGACCCGCTCGCGCAGCCGCTTGATTTCGTTGGGGAGCGCTTTGCGTTCGGCGAATTCCAACAGGTGAACGCCCGCATCGTCCACCACGACGAGCATGGCCCCGATGGGCGTGTCGAGCCATTGCGCCGTGAGGATCTGGTGCGCAGCCATGCGGATCGGCGCGTCACCGATGAGCCTGTTGATGGCTTCGCGAAAGCCGCTGCCGGATTCGTAACCGGCATCGAGCTGGGCATCCATCACGGAGCCGCCCTGCTGCAAGGTGCCGACCGCGAGCCCCAGCCGCTGCGACCGGGCATATTGCGCGAAGGTGACGCCGTATTCGCGCTGGAAGGCGCGGCGCACGGTGGAGGGATCGTAGCCCAGCGCCTTCAGGTCGCCCGCGCTCCACCGCCGGTCGGGCTCCGCCTTGATCCGCTCTCTCAAGCTGTGGAGCGCCTCGCTCGCAGGCGGCTTGATGTCGAGAGGCTTGCAGCGCAGGCATGCGCGAAAGCCCGCCTCCTGGGCTGCATCCCGGCAGGCGAAGAACACGACGTTCGTGCGCTTCGGCTTGCGGGCCGGGCAGGTCAGGCGGCAGAAGATGCCCGTGGTCTTTACGCCCACATAGGCGAAACCTTCATAGGAAGGATCGCGGGCGAGCAGGGCCGCAAAGAGAGTGTCGTCGTCGCGAAGCAGTTGCATGACGATGTTCTAGCGCAGTCACCGGACCCGTGTCGCCGGAAACGAGGCGTCTATTTTTCTGGTGCCGCCCTTATTGCCAGGCATAGTTGAAGCTGATGCTGATGCGCTCTGATTCCGCCTCGTTGAGGGGCACCTCGTGGCGCAGCCAGCTCTCCCACAGCAGCACCGTGCCGGGAGCAGGCTTCATATAGGCGAACTGCCGGTTCTCAGGCTTGGCCTTGGCCTTGCGCGGCGGGGCCGCCATCATGAAGCCGAGGCGCGGATCCTCGAGCTTGAGGGCGCTCGCCCCCTCGGGGATCGTCACGTAATAGGTGCCGCTGATCACCGAGTGCGGATGGATGTGCGAGGTGTGAATGCCGCCCGGCGGCAGGATGTTGATCCAGAGGCTGTCCATGACGAGCTTGCGGCCCTGGAGGTCGTATTCCAGCTCCTTGGCAAAGGCCGCCACGTGCTTGTCGATCTCCTTCAGCAGGTCGCCGAAAACCGGGACCCGCCAGGGCAGGTCGTTGAGGGACGCATAGGACGTGTAGCCCGGATAGCCGTGCTTGGCGCACCAGCGCTGCCCGGCCTCGTCGTCTTCGGCAATGGACAGGGAAGCCGCCTCAAGCTCGGCGTTGCGCTGTTCGGCTTTGGAGCCGGTCAGCTCGGCGCGGTAGACTTTGGTGACGAAAAGCGTATCGATGCTTGCCATGGTTCGGCTCTGTATGGGGCTTCGCCCCTTGTCAAAATGATTGCCCAATTGAGGCGCATAGCAGCTTTCCCGGGCGAATGCCTCCCCTGACTTGAAGGTTTCACGGGGACACCACACCTTGGCCTTATGACGCTTCCTCCCGCCACAGCCTTCTCGGACGACCTCCTGACCATGGCCAAGAACCTCGACACGGAGAGCCTGTCGCGCGTCGTGGCCCTGCGGGATTGGCTCGTCACCATCGCGGCCCGGATGGAGGATGCGAACGAGGTCCTGACCGGCTTCCTCAACCGGCTGATCGATATGGGCCTGCCGGTCGACCGGGCCGTCTCGGCCATCGAGGCGCTCCATACGGAATATGCGGGCATCGGCCGGTTCTGGACCCGGGAGGAGGGCACGGTCGTGCGCTACCTGCCGCACGGGGACCGGCGCGAGGCCATCTATCAGGCAAGCCCCTTCGCCTATGTGAACCGCACCGGCGAATGGCTCATCCTGAACCTGGACGAGACCCCCGACGATCTCTTCGCGGTCATTCCGGAGCTGAAGGAGGCCGGCTACCGGCAATACGTGACGGTCCCGATCCTGTTCACCAACGGGGCCGAGAACGCAATCTCGTTTGCCACAAGAACTCCGGGCGGGTTCGGCCAGCGCGAGCTCACGATCCTGCGCATGGTCATGCCGTCCTTCGCTCTCGTCACCGAGCTGCGTGCAACCAGCAATCGCCTCGACCAGGTGCTGCGCATCTACGTGGGCGACGACCCGCACAAGGCGATCCTGTCCGGTGCCATCCAGCGCGGGCAGGTGACGCGCATCCGGTCGGCCATCCTCTTCGCCGACATGCGCGACTACACGCATATCTCGTCGACGCTGAGCCCCGAGAGCGCGGTCGAGCTGCTGAACACCTATTTCGACTGCCTCGTGCCGCCCATCGAGGACGAAGGCGGCGAGGTGCTGAAATATCTGGGCGACGGCGTGCTCGCCATCGTGCGCGACAAGGGCGACGACACGGGCGGCGCGGCGCAATCGGCGCTCACGGCCGCCACCAATGCGCTTCGCCGCATCGAGGCGGCGAACAGCGAGGGCCGCTTCCCCGTGCCGATCAGCGTGGGCTTCGCCCTGCATCACGGCGATGCAGCCTATGGCAATGTCGGCTCCGGCCAGCGCCTCGACTTCACCGTGATCGGGCGCGACGTGAACCTCGCCAGCCGCATTGCCGAACTGAACAAGCGGCTGGGTGAGCCGCTGCTCATGTCGAAGCCTTTCGTGGAGCACCTGTGGGGAGACCCTGCACCTCTGGGAGCCCATGCGGTGGAAGGCTTCGCAGAAGCGATCGAGGTCTACCGGCCCTGAAGCCGATCGCGGTCATGCGGCGCATCGAGATCCAGGACCGGCCCGAGCGGCACGATGCCCGTGGGATTGATGGTCTTGTGGCTCTCGTAATAATGTCCCTTGATGTGAGCCATGTTGACCGTCTCGCCGATGCCGTCCGTCTGGTAGATGTCGCGCAGGTAACCGGACAGATTCGGGTAGTCCGAAATCCGGCGCAGGTTGCACTTGAAGTGGCCGACATAGACCGGGTCGAAACGCACCAGCGTAGTGAACAGCCGGATGTCCGCTTCGGTGAGCCTGTCGCCGCAGAGATAACGGCGTGAGGACAGGCGCACGTCGAGTGCATCGAGCGCCTCGAAGAGCGGGCGCACGGCCTCTTCGTAGGCAGGCTGCTGCGTCGCGAAACCCGCCTTGTAGACGCCGTTGTTGATATGATCGTAGATGCGCGCGTTGAGCTCGTCGATCTCGGGCCGGAGGTCCTCAGGGTAATAGTCGCCGGCTTTTGCCCCGATTCCGTCGAAGGCCGCGTTCATCATGCGGATGATCTCGGCGGATTCGTTGCTCACGATGGTGCCGTTCGTCCTGTCCCAGAGCACCGGCACCGTCACGCGTCCTGAATAGTCCGGCTTGGCGGCGGTGTAGACCTGATGCAGGTAGCGGGCGCCATGGATGGGGTCCGGGACGACGCCGGGACCGTCCTCGAAGGTCCAGCCCTGTTCCAGCATCCGCCAATGCACGACGGAGACGCCGATCATCGCCTCCAGGCCTTTGAGCCGGCGCATGATCAGGGTGCGGTGCGCCCAGGGGCAGGCCAGCGACACGTAGAGGTGATAGCGCCCGCTCTCGGCCGCGAAGCCGCCTTCGCCGCTCGGGCCAGGGGACCCGTCCGCGGTCACCCAGTTGCGGAAGCCTGCGTTCGTCCGCACGAAGCGACCGCCCGTGCTGTTGGTGTCGTACCACCGGTCCTGCCAGACCCCGTCGACAAGCAAGCCCATCTGTTCCTCCAACAGCTGTGAGACCAGACAGATGGTCGGATTCCGCCCGGATCAAGAGCCTGTCCGGCAAGAGACCATGCGACAGCCGGGAGCGGTCCGCGATGCCAGAACCGGCTTGACGGAGGGCGCGATGTATTACAGGAACATGAGAGGGCGCCGGATCTGCTCCGGCACCGGCCCAGCAGGAATTTATTCCTCTTGGGCAGAAGGCAATCCTCCTTCTCCGGAAGGGCCTGTAGCTCAATGGTTAGAGCCGGCCGCTCATAACGGTCTGGTTGCAGGTTCGAGTCCTGCCGGGCCCACCACTTATCAAAATCAAAGAGTTAGCTGATTGTTTGCCGGCATTAGCCACGCTGATTAGCGACAGTTTTCCCATCAATGGAATGAGCCTTTTGAGCCGCCGCTGATGCTACTCACAGACTCGTGAGAGTGGAATGCTATCTCTTAAGTAGGAGGTAAGTTGCCGCTCAAGCCCGAGAACCTATTCATCAATGGACCGAGTTCAGTAGACGGCTATGGTCCTCGTACATGAGTCAGGCACGGAAGGCGAAGAACCACAGGTCTAATCGGCTTTTGGCCGGACTTAATCCTGACGATTTTGCCTACCTCGAACCTCACTTGGAGATAGCCGCCTTACGAAGAGGAACGGTGATCTATGAAACCGGCGACTTCGTAGGCCATACTTATTTTCCTCATGACGCCATCGTATCGCTAGTCAATGTTCTAAAAGATGGCCGCAGCGTGGAAGTGGCAAACTTCGGCTGCGAGGGAATGTTCGGTCTACTAAGTGCGCTTGTGTCACGCGAGTCCTTCGGGCGCTACATCGTGCATGTGTCAGGGACCGCATCACGCATTCGCTTTGAGCGACTAAACGAGATCCGAAATGCGCGACCCGGCATTCGCCAGATCATCATGCGATATGGTGAGGCGCTGCTTGCCCGAACGTTCCAGATTCTCTCATGCAATGCCGCCCATAGTGTCGAACAGCGGTGTTGTGGCTGGATACTGAACATGCAGGATCGGGTGAACCAAGAGGTTGTTCCTCTCACCCATGAGTTCTTGGCCGAACTGCTTTCTGTGCAACGATCCACTCTGAGTGCGGTTCTCGGAAGACTCCAAGCGCAAGGCTTGATCAGTCAACGTCGTGGAGCCATCGCGATCCTAAATCGTCGTGGCCTCGAAGAGGCAGCATGTGAGTGTCATGAGAGCATACGACAAGTATTTAACCGATTGCTGCCTCACCCAAACCCGCCAGCTTGATCTTTGAAGTGGCAAGATTTGACTGTTCTGGCAGTTTCATGCGCCATTTTATGCCAGACACCTTCAAAAACATCCGCTTTGTCGCTTTTCCGACAGACGCTGCAAGAAAAGTTCTTCATGGGATCAGACGGTGAAAGTAGTGAGCCTGTCGCTCCCTGAAAGAATGGACCTGCAAACGATTAAATCATCAGCGGTCGAGAACGTTTCAGCTGCCGCTGCTAGGTTCGAGACAGTGATGTTTGCGCCGTCGATGTAGGCGATCTTCTTTCCGCTCATGAAAGCCGCATAGCTCCTCACGATGCCGCCTGTAGGAATGCCGTTGGCGTCGTAGGTGAAGCCGGTGCCGCGGAACTCGTCCCGATGGGAGCCGCTGGCTGCATAATTCACCGAAAATAGAGTCGATGTGAGGGTATAGCTGTAGCCGTATGAGAGATCGCTGAGATCATGGTTTCTGAGATTGAACCCATACGACCCATTCTATGTAAGTGTTGCCATTGATTCCCCCTATGTTTGGAGAGGGACCATAAGGGAGCATTCCCATAAGAGGCAAATGCTCCAAGGCATTGGAAGTTATCACTCAGCGTGGCTTTCCGAAACATTGTACGTAGTAGCCTCCTTGGCAGCTCCTGGAGCGCCAAGGGGCTGCTTTTCTCATTGGCTGTTTGAGTGTTCTGCCCCGTGCTTCTCAGTGCTCCCCAAGGCAGGATTGCATTCCGGAATGCTCCTCGTGGTAAGCTGCCGGACGACTGGAGCCTGCCATGACCGGACGAGCCGATAAGACCAGCATGCCTGTAGGCGGGCTGAGGAGCCCCCATGCCGAGAAGCCGGTTTCGCTCGCCTTGCAGGGCGGTGGGGCTCACGGCGCCTTCACCTGGGGCGTTCTCGACTACTTGCTCGAGGATGGCCGCCTCGCCATCGAGGCGATCACCGGCGCCAGCGCCGGGTCCATGAACGCGGTGGTCCTGTTCGAAGGCTGGCTCGAAGGCGGACGGGACGGCGCACGCGAGCAGCTTCGCACGTTCTGGCAGCGCGTCAGCTTGGATGGCAGCCTGTCTCCGGCGCAGCGCTCGCTGTTTGACCGCATGCTGAACTTCTGGAGCATCGGCGGGGCAACGACGCATCTCTGGCTCGATGCCTGGTCGCGGGTGGCGAGCCCTTACGATCTGAACCCGCTCGATATCAATCCCCTGCGGGATGCGCTCAACGAGCTGATCGACTTCGAGCGGGTGCGGGCCTGCCAGGATGCGAAGCTCTTCATTGCGGCGACCAATGTCTGGTCCGGAAAGATCCGGCTCTTCACCGGGCCCGAACTGACCGTCGATCACGTTCTCGCCTCGGCCTGCCTGCCCATGATCTTCAAGGCCGTCGAGATCGATGGCGAGCCCTACTGGGATGGAGGCTATTCCGGCAATCCCGCGCTGTTCCCGCTCTTCTACGAGACGCAAGCCGACGATATCGTGCTCGTTCAGATCAACCCGATCGAACGTCGTGCGACGCCGCAGACCGCGCGGGAAATCCAGAACCGTCTCACCGAGATCACGTTCAACGCCAATCTGCTGCAGCAATTGCGGGCCGTCGATTTCGTCACGCGTCTGATCGACGAGGGCAAGCTTTCGACGCAGGACTACAAGAGGGTGCTGATGCACCGGATCCACGGTGGCGAAAAGCTCGACGAATTCACCGCCGCCTCGCGCCTGAGCGCCAAATGGGAGTTCTTCGAGACGCTCAGGGATCTGGGCAGGGGGGCTGCGCGGAGCTGGCTGGCGGAGAATTACCGGCACATCGGAAATAGAAGCACGGTTGATCTGCGCAGTGCGTATTCCTGACCCGGTGAGGCCGGGACCGGTCTCCGCGGGCATTTGGCAGAGCATGCGGTGGACGTTTCCCGGACTTGCCACTAGATAACCCCCTGAAACCCATCGCCGAAGAGCTGCAGCTTGAACCCCACGTCGGCCATCCGGCGACGCGCCCTGTCGACCCGCGCACGCCTCGTTCTCCTCGTCACCGCCGTTCTGATCCCGGTCGTGGTGTTTGCGGCCGCCCTCCTGTGGCAGTTCGCAGCCACCGAGCGCCAGCGGCATCAGGCCGAGGCTCAGGAGCTGTCCCAGCGGGTGTCCGCTGCCATCGACCGCGAGCTGGATGGGCTGATGGCGGCCCTGGAGGCTCTGTCCACGTCGCCGGCTCTTCAGGCCGGAGGCGATCTCGGCGCTTTCGACGCTCAAGCGCGCGCTCTCCTTCGCACGCGCGGCTCCTTCGTGGCCATGCGGGACGCCACCGGCCAACAGATCATCAACACCAGCCGGCCCTTCGGGGCACCCTTGCCGGTGAGCACGGACCCCGTCGTGCGGGCGACGGACCGGCAGGTCTTCGATACCGGCAAGCCTGTGGTGTCCGATCTCTATACTGGCGCCGCGACCGGGCTGAGGCTCGTCCTCATCGATGCTCCCGTCTTGCGCGACGGCAAAGTCGCCTATGCCCTGAACATTGCTCTCGATCCCGCTCGCCTGTCGCAGATCCTTGCCTCCTCGACGCTGCCGGATTGGACGACAGCGATCGTCGACCGGAACGACCGCATCATCGCCCGCTCGCGCCAGCACGAGCGGTTCGTCGGCAATGAGGCGACGTCGGACCTGAAGATCAACACGATGGGTCAGGGCGGAACATGGCTTGGTACGACGCTCGAAGGCACTGAGGTTCTCGGAGGCTATACCCGCTCGACCCTTTCGGGATGGCGGGTTGCCGTCGGGGTGCCGACCGCTCTGATCGAGGCGCCCCTCCGCCGCATGACCTGGCTCGTCATCGGATCAGCCGCCGTGGTTCTCGTCCTGTCCATCGGTTTGGCGTTTTGGTTTGCCCGGCGCATTGCCGGTCCGCTGCGGCAGCTCGCGGAGGTGGCTCGCCGCGTCGGTCAGGGGGAGCAGGTGCCGGCGCTCGCTACTGGCCTACGGGAAGCCAACGAGATCGGGGATGCTCTTGCTGCTGCGTCGACCGCCTTGCGCGAGCGTGAGGAGGAGCGGGACAGGGCCCAGGCCCTTAGCAGGGAGCTGGCCGCGCTGGTGGAGAACTCGTTCGATTTCATCGGTGTCTCGGATACGGATCTGAATGCCCTTTACGTCAATGACGCGGGCCGGGACCTTGTCGGATTGGACGATAAGGACGAGGTACGCCGCTCCCGCATGCTGGATTACTTCGATCCGTCCGAGCATGAGCGCATCCGGGAGGAGGTGATCCCGGCTGTCGCCGACAAAGGGCGGTGGTCCGGCGAGCTCACATTCCGCCATTTCAAGACCGGAGAGAGGATCTCCGTCATCTATGACGTGTTCCGCATCGATGATCCCCAGACGGGGCGTCCGATCCGCTACGGCACCGTTACGCGCGACATCACCGAGCGAAAGAGAGCGGAGGAGCGGCTGGCTGAGAGCGAGGCTCGGCTGAAGACCGTGTTCGACACGGTGCCGGTCGGCATCATCGTTGCAGAGGCGCCGTCGGGCCGCATCACAGACGGCAATGCTCAGGTCGAGCGCATCTTCGGGCATCCGGTTCTAACTTCCAAGGACGTCGAGGGATACCACGAGTGGATCAGCTATCATGCTGACGGCCGCATGGTCGAGGCCGCGGAATACCCTCTCTCACGGGTGCTCAAGGCCGGGGAAGAGAGGCCTGAGCTCGAAGTTCTCTACCAGCGCGGAGACGGACGGCAGACTTGGGTGCATATCATCGGCGCCCCAATTCGGGATGCCTCGGGCCGAATCACAGGCGGTCTTGTGGCCTGCCTCGATATCGACCGGCAGAAGCGGGCCGAGGCGGAACTGCGGGAACTCAACACAACGCTGGAGCAGCGTGTCGAGGACGCCATTGCGGAACGCGACCGGATCTGGCGCCTGTCGGCAGAGATCATGCTGATCGCCCGCTTCGACGGGGAGATCGTCGCGGTCAATCCGGCCTGGAGCGCGATCCTCGGCTGGACCGAGGCGGAGTTGATCGGAACCTCGTTCCTCGACCTGGTCCATCCTGACGACAAGGCCAACACCATGGCCGAGGCAGGCCGCCTCTCGGAGGGCCTGACGACCCTGCGCTTCGACAACCGCTACCGGCATAAGGACGGCTCCTACCGCTGGCTGTCCTGGACCGCCGTTCCCGATCGCAGATTCATCCATGCGATTGCCCGCGACATCACCGGGGAGAGAGAGGCGGCCGAGATCCTTCGCAAAACGGAGGAGCAGCTGCGGCAGTCGCAGAAGATGGAAGTGGTGGGGCAGCTCACCGGGGGCGTGGCTCACGACTTCAACAATCTTCTCACGGTGATCACGGGCCATCTCGAGATTGCCCATAGAAAGCTCGATGCCGGACAAGGCGATGTGCGCCTGATGCGCAACATCCAGAATGCCATGGAGGGCGCGCAGCGCGCGGCGACGCTGACACACCGCCTGCTCGCCTTCTCGCGCCAGTCGCCGCTCCAGCCCGAAATGGTCGACCTGAACAAGCTCGTCTCCGGCATGTCGGAGCTGATCCGGCGGACGCTCGGCGAGACCATCTCCATCGAAACGGTTCTGGCCGGCGGCCTCTGGCGCACGGAGGCCGATCCGAACCAGGCGGAGAACGCGGTGTTGAACCTGTGCGTGAACGCTCGCGACGCCATGCCGGAGGGCGGCAAGCTCACCATCGAGACGGCCAACACCCATCTCGATGAGACCTATCCCGCTGTGGCGCGTGGCGAGATCAAGGCCGGTCAGTATGTCATGGTTGCCGTTTGCGACACGGGCGCAGGCATGTCGCCCGAGATCCGGGACCGCGTCTTCGAACCGTTCTTCACGACGAAGCCCGTCGGCAAGGGCACCGGCCTGGGCTTGAGCCAGGTCTACGGCTTCCTGCGGCAGACGGGTGGCCATGCGGTGATCTACTCAGAGGTGGGCGAAGGCACGACCGTCAAGCTCTATTTCCCCCGCTTCACGCGTCAGAGTCGGGAAAAGAGCGAAGAGGCTCTCCAGCCTCCGACTCCTCTGCAGGAAGGCAATGGCGAAGTCATCCTCGTCGTCGAGGATGAGGACATGGTGCGCGAGTTCACGGTCTCGGCTCTTGAGGAAGCCGGCTACACGGTCCTCGCGGCAGCGGACGGGCCGAGCGGCCTGGCGCTGTTGAGGAGCCATCCCGAGGTCGATCTGCTGTTTACCGACGTGGTGCTCGCGGGGCCGCTGAATGGCCGCAAGGTCGCCGACGAGGCCCGGAAGCTGCGACCTGAGCTGAAGGTGCTCTTCACGACGGGCTACACGCGCAACGCCATCGTCCATCACGGGCGGCTCGACGAGGGCGTCAACCTGATCACCAAGCCGTTCACGCGCAGGAGCCTCACCGACAAGGTGAAGCGCGTGCTCGAAAGCGAGTAGGCGTTAGGTTCAGGAGCAATGAGAAAGGCCCCGCCTGCAAAGGCGGGGCCCTGGTCGATCAGCTGCGCTTCGGCGGATTGGCCGGCCAGCTCTTGATGAGCGTGTCGTAATCCACCGTCTCGCCCTTCGGCTTCTCGTTCGCCAGCTTGCGCTGGGGTGCGATGGTGCCGGCGGCTTCGGCCTTCTTGAACCACTCCTCGGCCGAGGTCTTGGGGTTCATCTTCGGGCCGCACTCGCCCTGCACATTGGCGCGCTCGAGACGAGTGAGCACGTCATCCTGGGCAGCTGCGAGCGAGTCCATCGCCTGCTGCGGCGTCTTCGATCCGGAGGCCGCATCGCCGATGTTCTGCCACCAGAGCTGGGCAAGCTTCGGATAGTCCGGGATGTTGTTGCCCGTCGGGGTCCACTGCACGCGGGCGGGCGAGCGGTAGAACTCGACGAGGCCGCCGAGCTGCGGGGCGCGATCTGTCATGGACTTATGCCAGATGTCGCTCTCGCGGATGAAGGTGAGGCCCACATGGCTCTTCTTCAGGGAGACCGTCTTGGAGGTCACGAACTGCGCATAGAGCCAAGCGGCCTTGCGGCGATCCACGGGGGTGGACTTGAGCAGCGTCCACGAGCCCGCATCCTGGTAGCCGAGCTTCATGCCCTCTTTCCAGTACGCGCCTTTCGGTGAAGGAGCCATCCGCCATTTCGGCGTGTTGTCCGCGTTCACCACCGGAAGACCCGGCTTCACCATGTCGGCCGTGAATGCCGTGTACCAGAACATCTGCTGGGCAATGTTGCCCTGAGCCGGCACGGGACCCGACTCGGAGAAGGTCATGCCCGCCGCCTGCGGAGGGGCATACTTCTTCAGCCAGTCGAGATACTTCGTGATCGAGTAGACGGCTGCAGGTCCGTTGGTGTCGCCGCCGCGCTCGATGGAGGAGCCGACCGGACGGCAGCCTTCCATGCGGATGCCCCATTCGTCGACGGGCAATCCGTTCGGAATGCCCTTGTCGCCGTTGCCGGCCATGGACAACCACGCATCGGTGAAGCGCCAGCCGAGCGACGGGTCCTTCTTGCCGTAGTCCATGTGGCCGTAGACCTTGACGCCGTCGATCTCCTTCACGTCATTGGTGAAGAACTCGGCAATGTCCTCATAGGCCGACCAGTTCACCGGCACGCCGAGATCGTAGCCGTATTTGGCCTTGAACTTCTCCTTGATGTCCGGGCGCTGGAACCAGTCGTAGCGGAACCAGTACACGTTCGCGAACTGCTGGTCCGGCAGCTGGTACATCTTGCCATCCGGCGCGGTCGTGAAGGATTTGCCGATGAAGTCGTTGATATCCAGCGTCGGCGAGGTGACGTCCTTGCCTTCGCCCGCCATCCAGTCGTCGAGGGCGACGGCCTGCTTGTAGCGGAAGTGGGTGCCGATGAGGTCGGAATCGTTGACCCAGGCGTCATAGATGTTGCGCCCGGACTGCATCTGGGTCTGGATCTTCTCCACCACGTCGCCTTCCTGGATCAGGTCGTGGGTGAGCTTGATGCCGGTGATTTCCGAGAACGCCTTGGCGAGGGTGCGCGCCTCGTATTCATGGGTCGTGATGGTCTCCGAGACCACGTTGATCTCCATGCCGGCGAAGGGCTTGGCCGCATTCACGAACCATTCCATCTCCTTCAGCTGCTCGTCCTTCGAGAGCGTCGAGGGCTGGAACTCGCTGTCGATCCAGCGGCGGGCTTCCTCCATCCCGGCAAAAGCGGCGCCGGTGCCGAGCGCCATGGCGACGACGCTGGTCGAGACGAAAAGCTTCAAGCGTCGGTGAGTTTGGGTAAGCTTCATTCTTGTCCTCCCAGATTAGCCCCTGGCCGGCTTGATCGCCGGTCTTATCCCTTCCGTCCGGTTGAACCGAAGGGCTTTTGAATTCGATCCTCCTCACACGTAGCGGAACACGAATGCCGCATAGAGAAGCGAAAGAGCAGACGCCCACCAAAGGTCCAGCCCGACGAGGCCGAGCCAGCCGAGATGGATGAAGGCGGCGCCGAGAAGCGAGATGAACAGGCGATCGCCGCGCGTCGTGGGAATGCGCAGGATCCCGACACGCTCTGTCTCGGGACGATAGATCGCCAGCAGGGTCATCAGAAGAAGCAGGCTCGCGATCATGGCGAAGAAAAGCCCTGTCTGCCACGTCCAGGCCATCCAGGCGAAATCGGGCATGGGGGCCTCCTTAAACACGCCCCAGGGCGAAGCCCTTGGCGATGTAGTTGCGGACGAACCAGATCACGAGCGCGCCCGGCAGGATGGTGAGCACGCCCGCTGCGGCAAGCATGCCCCAGTCCATGCCCGAGGCCGAGACGGTTCGGGTCATCGTGGCGGCGATGGGCTTGGCGGTGACGGAGGTCAGGGTGCGTGCCAACAGCAGCTCGACCCATGAGAACATGAAGCAGAAGAACGCCGCGACGCCGATGCCCGACGCGATCAGCGGCATGAAGATCTTGATGAAGAAGCGCGGGAAGGAATAGCCGTCGATGGCCGCAGTCTCGTCGATCTCCCGCGGCACGCCCGACATGAAGCCTTCGAGAATCCAGACGGCCAGAGGCACATTGAAGAGACAATGCGCCAGGGCCACGGCCCAGGGCGTGTCGAAGAGCCCGATGGCCGAATAGAGGTTGAAGAAGGGCAGGGCGAACACCGCCGGTGGCGCCATGCGGTTGGTGAGCAGCCAGAAGAACAGGTGCTTGTCGCCGAGGAACTGATAGCGCGAGAACGCATAGGCCGCCGGCAGCGCGAAGGCGATCGACAGCACCGTGTTGATGACCACGTAGGTGAGCGAGTTGATGTAGCCGGAATACCAGCTCTCGTCCGTGAAGATCCTGACGTAGTTGTCGAAGGTGATCTCCCGCGGCCAGAGGGTGAGACCGGAGGTGATCTCCATGTTGGTCTTCAGGCTCATGTTCACGAGCCAGTAGATCGGCAGCATGAGGAACAGGAGATAGAGGGTCATCACCACCACGCGGCCGCTCACGCGAGGCCCCGAGAGGGCGCGATTGACGGCGGCCGGCTTTGCGGCCGTCTTCACGTTCGATGGGGTGACCGCGATGGTACCGCTCATGCTTCGACCCTGTCGCGCTGCGCATCCACATTGGTCATGACCGTATAGAAGACCCAGCAGATGGCGAGGATGATGAGATTGTAGACCAGCGACATGGCGGCCGCCTTGCCGAGATCGAACTGGCCGAGGGCGAGCTTCACCAGATCGATGGACAGGAAGGTGGTGGCATTGCCAGGTCCGCCGCCGGTGAGCACGAAGGGCTCCGTATAGATCATGAACGAGTCCATGAAGCGCAGGAGCACGGCGATCAGCAGCACGCGCCGCATCTTCGGCAGCTGGATCGTGCGGAAGACCGCCCAGCGCGAAGCGCCGTCGATGCGGGCGGCCTGGTAGTAGGCATCCGGAATCGACTTGAGCCCCGCATAGCAGAGGAGGGCGACGAGGCTCGTCCAGTGCCACACGTCCATGACGATGATGGTGATCCAGGCATCGACGGGGTCGCCCGTGTAGTTGTAGTCGACGCCGAGGCGATTGACGATCCAGCCGAGGAGGCCGATGTCGCCGCGGGCGAAAACCTGCCAGATCGTGCCGACCACGTTCCACGGGATCAGTAGCGGGATTGCCATCAGCACGAGGCAGAGCGCCACCGTCCAGCCCTCGCGCGGCATGGCCAGCGCCACCGCGATGCCGAGCGGCACCTCGATCAGCAGAATGATGAACGAGAACAGGAGCGTGCGCATGAGCGACGACAGGAACTGCTCACCGAGCTGGCTCGACGGATCGAGCAGTTCCTGGAACCAGCCGATGCCGTTCCAGAAGAACTGGTTGTTGCCGAAGGTGTCCTGCACCGAGTAGTTCACGACGGTCATCAGCGGCAGAACCGCCGAGAACGCCACGATGGCGAAGACCGGCAGGACGAAGAACCAGGCCCTGTTGTTGACCGTCTTTGTCACGCGGCATGCCCTCCCGTGGCTTCGCCCGGCACCAGGTGCCCATCCGCATAGATGTGTACGTGGCGAGGATCGATCGCGAGTGCGGCCTCGCTTCCTTCGATGGAGATGCCGTCCGGCACGCTCGCTGCAAGGGGGCGCCCGTTCATCTCGACCCGGGCGATGCGGGCGCGCCCGATATCGTCGATGCGCCTCACCTGCACGGGCAGTCCCGCACCCTTCGGCTGCAGGCGCACGAATTCAGGGCGGATGCCGAGTTCGACACGGTCCGACTCCGATAATGTCCGATAGGCCCGCTGCAGAGGAATGGTCGTGCTGCCGAGAAAGGCCGTGGTTCCCTCGACCCGGCAGGGCAGGATGTTCATCCCCGGCGAGCCGATGAAATGACCCACGAAGGTATGGGCGGGCCGTTCGAACAGCTCCTCGGGCGTGCCGGTCTGGACCACGGCGCCGTCATGCATGACCACGACCTTGTCGGCGAAGGTGAGCGCCTCGGTCTGGTCGTGCGTCACGTAGATCATGGTGATGTCGAGGGCGCTGTGGATTTCCTTCAGGGTGGAGCGCAGCTGCCACTTCAGGTGCGGGTCGATGACCGTCAAGGGCTCGTCGAACAGGATCGCCGCCACGTCGGGACGCACGAGGCCGCGCCCGAGAGAGATCTTCTGCTTCATGTCGGCCGTGAGATTGCTGGCCTTGCGGTCCAGCACGCGGGTGAGATCGAGGAGGCTTGCGATCTCCTCCACCCGCCGAGCCGTCCGGTCGCGGGGCACGTTCCTGTTCTTGAGCGGGAAGGCGAGGTTCTCGCGCACGGTCATCGTGTCGTAGACCACGGGAAACTGGAACACCTGCGCGATGTTGCGCGCCTCCGTCGACAGGTCCGTCACGTCGAGGTCGTCGAAGAGCACGCGCCCGCGCGTCGGACGCACGAGACCGGAGATGATGTTGAGCAGGGTCGTCTTGCCACAGCCCGAAGGACCCAGCAGGGCATAGGCGCCGCCCTGGCTCCAGACGTGGTTGATCTCCTTGAGGGCGTAATCCTCGGCCGTGCGGGGATTGGCCTTATAGGCGTGGGCGAGATGATCGAGCGTGATGCGGGCCATGGGTCTTTCTCACGCTGCTTTCTGAGCCGGATCTGCTGCGGCCAAGCGGCCATCCGCATCGAAGAGGAAGAGGCGGCGGGGATCGAGATAGGCAGTCACCGGAGCTTTCGGTTCCAGGCGCCTCACGCCAGGCACCAGAGCGACGAAGCGGTGGTCGCTCGCATCGAGATGAACGTAGCTCTCCGAGCCTGTGATCTCGGCCACCGACACGGTCGAGGCGATCGTGATCTCGTGCGTGCCCACAGGCTCGAGGGTGAGATGATGGGCCCGGAATCCGACCGTGTATTCGCCATCGGGAACACTGGCGAGAGGCCCAACCGCAGGAACCTGTCCGCCGGTGCTCAATGTCGCGCTGCCATCCACCTTGCGGGCTTTCAGGGTGTTGAGGGGGGGATCGGAGAAGACCTGCGCCGTGACCAGATCGTGAGGCTGGCGGTAAACCTGCGGCGTCGGCCCGAACTGGGTCACCCGGCCCTGAAAGAGGGTGGCCGTGTTGCCGCCGAGAAGCAGGGCCTCCGACGGCTCGGTCGTGGCATAGACGAAGATGGCGCCCGACGCCGCGAACACCCGCGGCAGCTCCTCGCGCAGTTCCTCCCGCAGCTTGTAATCGAGGTTCGCCAGCGGCTCGTCCAGGAGGACGAGGTCGGCACGTTTCACCAGCGCCCTGGCGATGGCGGTCCGCTGCTGCTGGCCGCCGGAGAGGTTGAGCGGCTTGCGGTCGAGATAGGGCTCGAGCTTCAGAAGCCTGGCGGCATCGCGCACCCGTGCATCGACCTCGCTCTGGGCGACGCCGGAGACCCGCAGGGGCGAGGCGATGTTCTCGTAGACCGTGAGCGAGGGGTAATTGATGAATTGCTGGTAGACCATCGCGACGCTGCGCCGCTGCACGGCCCAGCCCGTCACATCCTGACCGTCGACCATGACGCGACCGCTCGTCGGCGCATCGAGCCCCGCCATCAGCCGCATGAGCGAGGTCTTGCCGGCCAATGTCGCGCCAAGCAGCACGTTGAGGGAACCGCGCTCCAGGGTGAGATTGACATTCTCGATGTGCGTGGAGGCTCCGACCTTCTTGGAGGCGCCATCAAGAACGAGTGTCATCGGCACTTCCCTGGAAGTCGAGCGGCAAAGAAACTATCGAGAATCAGAGGAGTGATGCCGGTCTGCTCTGGAAGGGTTGGAGGTACAGGCATTCCATATCCGGCAAAGTTCTTCGCGGCGACACGTTCGGTCGCGTCGAGGGCTCTGCCGTGCCCATATGCGCCATCCCTCACCGCGACGCATAACGTCGCCGTTACCTCTCCAACCAAGAGCGCTTCTCCCGACTGCCGACCCTCCGGGTCTGATCTGTCGTTATTGTTATGGTGAAGGTATCTTGCCCTCCGGGCGAAAGCAACCGGGTGGTATTCGCTCCGGAAGTGGTCTTCGAGTGGACTGAGGCTGCTCCGCGACCGGACGCCGTCTGCAAGTCCCGGCAGGCCATTGAACCCTCGCGTCCTTCAGGAGTTCAAGCTTATGCGCCGGGTTCACTCCTCTCCAGCAGTGGCCGGTTGAATGCCGTCACACCTGCGAAAGAGAGCGCCATGCCGGATACATCAAGACCACTCGCCATCGTCACCGGAGCTTCCGTTGGAATCGGATACGAGCTTGCCAAGCTGTGCGCCGAGAACGGATATGATCTGCTGATCGCGGCCGATCAGGCTGCCATTCACGACGCAGCAAAGGATTTCGAAGCTCTCGGGGCCTCCGTCGATGCTGTCGAAGTCGATCTTGCCACCATCGAGGGCGTCGATACGCTCTACGCGGCTGTGAAGGGCCGGCCCGTTGGCGCTCTTCTGGCCAATGCTGGACATGGTCTTGGGCATGCCTTCCTGGATCAGGACTTTGCCCAGGTGCGCCATGTGATCGACACCAACATCACCGGCACGATCTATCTCATCCAGAAGGTCGGGCGCGATATGCGAACACGCGGTGAGGGGCGCATCCTCATCACCGGTTCCATCGCCGGCTTCATGCCGGGCTCCTTCCAGGCGGTCTACAACGGCACCAAGGCCTTCATCGACTCCTTCTCGTTCGCGCTCCGCAACGAGCTGAAGGATACGGGCGTGACGGTGACGTGCCTCATGCCCGGGGCCACCGACACCGAGTTCTTCGAGCGCGCCGACATGGAGGACACCAAGGTCGGGCAGGACAAGAAGGACGATCCGGCCGATGTGGCCAAGATCGGCTTCGATGCCATGATGCGCGGCGACGGCGATGTGGTGAGCGGGTGGAAGAACAAGTTCACGACCGTCCTAGCTTCCGTGACCCCAGCCGGGATGCTGGCCGAGCAGCACCGCAAGATGGCCGAGCCCGGATCCGGGAAGAAGTGAACGCAACTCTGCTGCGTTCTCCCTGCCTCTCTTGGATGTCGCGTTGACGATCCCGTCTTGATCGGTCAGGAGCGGTAATCCATGCCGTAAACTCGACGGCCACGAGAGGTTTTGCGATGACGACGGATCTGCTGCAGCGCCTGACGAGCCTTGTGGGACCGGCAGGCGTCGTTACGGGCGGCTCTGACCTCGAACCCTATGCCGTCGACTGGCGCAAGCTCTTCCCTGGCAGGCCGGCCTGCGTCGTGCGTCCGTCCTCGACCGAACAGGTGGCCGGGATCGTGCAGATCTGCCGCGAGGCGGGAGCGGCCATCGTGCCGCAGGGCGGCAACACGGGGCTGGCCGGCGGAGCGGTGCCGGATGCGTCCGGCACTCAGGTCGTCCTCTCCTTGAACCGCATGACGGCCATCCGCTATGTCGATCCTGTCGGCCTGACCGTCGAGGCGGAGGCCGGGTGCATTCTCAAGGTGGCGCAGGATGCGGCCGCTTCGGCGGGCCGGCTCCTGCCGATCAGCCTGGCGGCGGAAGGCTCGGCCACTATCGGCGGAGTCGTGGCGGCCAATGCGGGCGGCGTGAACGTGCTGCGCTACGGCATGACCCGCAGCCTCGTACTCGGCCTCGAAGTGGTGCTGCCGGACGGCACCATCGCCAACGGCCTGCGCCGGCTGCGCAAGGACAATGCGGGCTATGACTGGAAGCAGCTCTTCATCGGCAGCGAGGGCACGCTGGGGATAGTCACGGCTGCGGTCTTGAGGCTCCTGCCGCGGCCGAAACACTCTGTCACGGCGCTGCTCTCGGTGGCCGATCCCGCTGCCGCCCTGAGGCTCCTGGCGCTGGCACAGGACGAGTTGGGCGACCAGATCTCCGCCTTCGAGCTGATCTCCGCCACCTCCATGCAGCTCGTGGCCAAGCATGCCGGCTTGAAGGCTCCGATCGCCGAGGGGGAGTGGTTCGTGCTGATCGAGGCCGCCTCCAGCCTCGCAGGCCTGCGCGAAGCCGCCGAGACCATGCTCGGCGCTGCTTTCGAGCAGGAGATCGCGCTCGACGGCGTGATCGCCGAGTCGGGCGCGCAGGCGGCCCAGCTCTGGGCCCTGCGCGAGCATGTCACGGAGTCGGAGGCGCGGGAGGGCAAGAGCGTGAAGCACGACGTCTCGGTGCCGCTCACGGAGGTGCCGCGCTTTCTTTCTGAGGCCGGAGAGGCGCTGGCGGCCGGGGCGCCCGGAACCCGCGTGAACGCCTTCGGGCACCTGGGCGACGGCAATATTCACTACAACGTGCTCGTCGGAGCGGATCACGATGCAGGTGCCGTGAACCGCATCGTGCATGACGTTGTGGCGGCCTTCGGCGGCTCCATCTCGGCGGAGCACGGCATCGGCCAGTACCGCGTCGGTGAACTCGCCCGCTACCGCGCGTCCACGGAGATGGAGCTGGCTCGCAGGATCAAGCGGGCGCTCGATCCCGACAACCGGCTCAATCCGGGGAAGGTGCTGCTCCCTTAAGCCTGCTTCTCCACGCGGCCGAGCATGTAGAACTCGTCGTTCGGCCGCATGTTGCTGACATTGGCGAGTCGGTTCGACATGGCGAAGAATGCGGCAATCGCCGCGATGTCCCACACGTCTTGCTCACCGAAGCCGTGGGCGCTCAGGACCGCAATGTCCGCGTCACCGACAGTATGAGCCTCCAGCGCCACCTTCATGGCGAAATCCAGCATGGCCTTCTGTCGGGGCGTGATGTCGGCCTTGCGGTAATTGACGGCGACCTGATCGGCGATCAGCGGGTTCTTGGCCCGGATGCGCAGGATGGCCCCGTGGGCGATGACGCAATACTGGCACTGGTTCGCGTTGCTGGTCGCCACCACGATCATCTCGCGCTCAGCCTTGGTGAGGTTGCCGGGCTTGTCCATGAGCGCGTCGTGATAGGCGAAGAAGGCGCGGAACTCGTCGGGCCGGCGGGCGAGGACCAGAAACACGTTCGGCACAAAGCCGGATTTCTCCTGAACGGCCAGGATGCGCGAGCGGATATCCTCCGGCAGATCGGCGATCTCGGGAACGGGAAAACGGCTGATCGGCTTGGTCACGGGGGCACCTCTTCCATCCTCGGCCTGCACGGAGGTGGCGCTCCTCCACGGGCTTCTTGCAAGTTCGAGCTTATTCGGGTTGGATTCCTCAAACAACGGGTTCGGATTCAAAGGAGAGCAGCCATGAGCGCCCAGCAGGCCTTGTCCGAGGAGAGCATCCTGCTGCGCGAGGAGCAGGCAGGGGTGGTCACGCTCACCCTTAACCGCCCGGCCCAGTTCAATGCCCTGTCCGAAGAGATGCTGACGGCCCTGCAGGAGGCGCTCGACAACTTGGGGCAGGACGAGGCGGTCCGCTGCGTGGTCATTGCCGCGTCAGGAAAAGCCTTCTGTGCCGGCCACGACCTCAAGCAGATGCGGGCCAATCCACGCCAGGACTACTACGATGCGCTGTTCGCCCAGTGCAGCCGGGTGATGCAGGCCATCGTGAACCTGCCGGTTCCCGTGATCGCCCGCGTGCACGGCATGGCCACCGCCGCCGGCTGCCAACTGGTGGCCTCCTGCGATCTCGCCGTTGCTGCCGAGAGCGCGACATTTGCGGTTTCCGGCATCAATGTGGGGCTGTTCTGCTCCACGCCGGCGGTGGCGCTCTCGCGCAACGTTTCGCCCAAGCATGCCTTCGACATGCTGGTGACGGGCCGCTTCATTTCATCCACCGAGGCATTGTCCTTCGGGCTCGTTAGCCGCACGGCGCCGGATGCGGAACTCGATGAGGCGGTCGCTGACTTGACGGCGAGCATCTGCGCGAAGAGCCCGGTCGCCATCCGCACCGGCAAGGCCATGTTCAGCCGCCAGCGCTCCATGGGCCTGGAGGAGGCTTATGCCTATGCAGGTAATGTCATGGCCTGCAACATGATGGCCGAGGACGCCGCAGAGGGCATCGATGCCTTCATCGAGAAGCGCAAGCCCGTGTGGAAGGGGCGCTAACCCTCAGCTTGCGGCCTTGTAGGCCCGCGCCATCTCGCGCAGTTGGAACTTCTGGATCTTGCCCGTCGAGGTCTTGGGCAGCTCGGTGAAGATCACCGTTCGCGGGCACTTGTAGGATGCCAGATTCTGCCGGCACCAGGCGATGATGTCCTCGGCCGAGACGGACTGGTCCGGCTTCACTTCCACGAAGGCGCAGGGCGTCTCGCCCCATTTGTCGTCGGGCATCGCCACGACGGCGGCAGCCTGAATGGCCGGGTGCTTGTAGAGCGCATCCTCCACCTCGATGGACGAGATGTTCTCGCCGCCCGAGATGATGATGTCCTTCGAGCGGTCCTTCAACTGCACATAGCCGTCCGGGTATTTCACGCCAAGGTCGCCGGAATGGAACCAGCCGCCCTCGAAGGCCGTGGCCGTGCCGCTCGGGTTCTTGAGATAGCCCTTCATCACCACGTTGCCGCGGAACATCACTTCGCCGAGGGTCTGACCGTCCGCCGGCACGGGCTGCAGGGTTTCGGGATCGAGCACGTCGAGGGATTCCAGCACCGGATAGCGCACGCCCTGGCGCGCCTTCTTCGCCGCGTATTGGCCCGAGTCGAGATCGTCCCAGTCCTGGTGCCACTCGTTGACGACGGCAGGGCCGTAGACTTCCGTCAGGCCATAGACATGGGTGACGTCGAAGCCTGCGCTCTTCATGGCGGCGAGCACCGCTTCCGGCGGGGGAGCCGCCGCGGTCATGAACTTCACCGTATGCGGCACCGGCCGCTTCTCGGCCTCAGGCGCATTGAGCAGCGTCGACATAACGATGGGCGCACCGCACAGATGGGTGACCTTGTGGTCTGCGAGCGCATCGTACACGGGCTTGGCCCGCACTGCGCGCAGGCACACATGGGTGCCTGCAACGATGGAGAGCGACCACGGGAAGCACCAGCCGTTGCAGTGGAACATGGGCAGGGTCCAGAGATAGACCGGGTGCTGGCCCATGCCGCCCGTGATGATGTTGCCCATGGCGAGCAGATAGGCGCCGCGATGGTGATAGACCACGCCTTTCGGGTCGCCGGTTGTGCCTGAGGTGTAGTTGAGGGTGATCGCGTCCCACTCGTCCTGTGGTGGGCTCCAGGCGAAGTCCAGATTTCCCTCGCTCACCAGATCCCCGTACTCCATAGTCCCGAGGCGTTCGCCCGGGCCGGCGAACTCCGGATCGTCATAGTCGATGACGAGGGGCTTGTTCGCGCTCAACGCGAGAGCGGCTTTGACCGTGCCGGAGAACTCCCTGTCCGTGATCAGAACCTTGGCTTCGCTGTGCTCCAGGGAGAACGCGATGATCTTTGCGTCCAAGCGTGTGTTGAGGGTATTGAGCACCGCGCCGGCCATCGGCACGCCGTAGTGGCATTCGAGCATGGCCGGGGTGTTCGGCAGCATCACCGACACCGTGTCGCCGCGCCCGATGCCGCGCTGGGTCAGGGCCGATGCGAGCCGTCGTGCGCGCGCATAGAGGTCTCGATAACTACGCCGCAACGGTCCGTGAATGACGGCGATCCTGTCCGGATGCACGCCGGCCGCACGCTCCAGGAAGCTGAGGGGCGTCAGCGGCTGGTAGTTCGCCGGGTTTTTGTCGAGATCGGTGTCGTAGATGCTCGGAGCCACGTCTGGTCCTCCCCATTACGCGGAAGTATCGCCACGGGGGAGGGGCCTGACAATCCTACCAAATGCGAGGAAGGTCCTCAGGCCTTCGCTGAAGCTACTGCTCTTTGCGCCTTTGCGGTGATCTCATCCCAGGCCTGTGCGCGAATGTCGGTGGTTGAGCAGATCCATGAGCCGCCGACCGCCACCACATTCGGCAAGGCAAGCCAGTCCTTGGCGTTCTTCTCGTCGATGCCGCCCGTGGGGCAGAAGCGTGCCTGTGGGAACGGTCCTGCGAGAGCCTTCAGGGCGGGAATGCCTCCCGCTGCAACGGCAGGGAAGAACTTGACGGTCTGGAAGCCGTGAGCCAGCGCCATCATCAGCTCGGACGCCGTGGCAATGCCGGGAATGAACGGCATCTCGCTTCGAGACGCCGCATCGAGCAGGTCCGGCGTGGCGCCGGGGCTCAGGGCGTAGCGGGCGCCGAGCGCCTGGGCCCGCTCCAGGTCCTTTGGCGTCAGCACCGTGCCGATGCCCACGATGGCGTCCGGCACGTCCCGGATGATGGCGGCTGCCGCATCGACTGCTGCCGGTGTGCGCAGGGTGATCTCGAGAAGGCGCAGCCCGCCCGCCACGAGGGCGCGTGCGAGAGGAACCGCATCCTCCACACGTTCCAGCGTGATAACCGGAACGACGGGACCGGAGCGGAGCAGATCGGCAAGCTGCCGGTCGCGGGATTCAGCGAGAGCTGACAGATCTTGGGTCATCCGAGGAACTCCTTGAGCGATGTATTCATGCAGGCGGCTTAGGGCTGGGGCATCGCATCGCGAGGAATGATCGCGCCGCGATAGCGCACCACCTGTCCCGCGAGACGATGGCCTGCACGGGCCGCGGCCTCAGGGTCCTTGCCCAGAAGGCGCGTGTGCAGATAGGCGGCCGCGAAGCTGTCGCCGGCCGCAGTCGTGTCGACGACGTCGTCCGCAGGCGTGCCCGGAACGACGATCTCCTTGCCCTGCAGCATAACCCGGCACGTCAGGTCCGGATGTTTGAGGACGATTTCCGCCCGATCTGCGAAGGCCAGCACTTCATCCGTGCCGGTGCTTTCAAACAGGAGCTCGAGATCTTCCGTGGACGCCAGAATGATATCGGCACATGCGAAGGCTTGCCGGAAGGCCATTCGGGCGATCTCCCGATCGGGCCAGCCCCGCGGGCGGAAATTGGTATCGAAGGCCACGCGCTTGCCGGCTGAGCGTACCGCGCGCAACGCATCGAACAGGCGCCCGCGTCCTTCATCTCCGTAAAGCGAGAGCGAGATGCCCGAGAAATAGACGAGGTCGTCATCGGCGAGAGAGGCGATGATCGTGTGGGCTTCAGGAGCCTGGAAGAGCAGGCGGGCAGCGGCTGTGTCGCGCCAGTACGAGAACCGGCGTTCGCCCTTGGTGTCGGTCTGGATGATGTAGAGACCGGGCAGGCGGCCCGCCAGGCGCAGCACGCGTTTTGTGCCCACGCCCTCCGCCTCCCAGGCTGCGATGAGCTCGTCGCTCCAGCTGTCGTCCCCCAGGGCCGTGACGTAATCGACCTGTGAGCCGAGGCGGGCGAGATAGACGGCCGTGTTGAGGGTGTCTCCGCCGAAGCTTCGGGAGAGCCTGCCATCAGCCTCCTCGCGAAGCTCGATCATGCATTCCCCAATGCAGGCGACCCGTGTCATGTTCTCACCGTGGCGTTGTTCTATCCCGCTAGGGAATATGATGGGACGAGGCTCTTTGTCGATCTGAATATTGCTATCATTCGCCCGGGCCGCCGAACAATGGCGGTCGCTCGGACTTGCTTCGATGGGCCAAGCATACGGAGCTGATTCTCCGATGAGACCTGACTTCTGCTGCGCTTATCGACGGCGAACGCGATCGGCGGTGCAACGGCGCGGGTTCTATGAATGCAAGGCAGCAATCGGGCGCCTCTTGACGAGATATGGGCAAGTATCCCTCGACTATTGTGCGTAAAACCAACTTTGCCACTTTAATTCCTCGCTGAACGCGCTAATGAGGAACTGCTGTCTTATGCATTCACCGTCGAAAACAAGGAGTTCCTGATGGCCAAGACTGCAACCAAGGTTTCCAAGAAGGCCCCGGCCAAGAAGGCTGCGGCGCCGAAGGCTGCAGCAAAGGCAACGTCGAAGACCGCAAAGGCGCCCGCCAAGGCTGCCGGCAAGGCGGCTGCGACCAAGGCTGCGAGCAAGACTTCGAAGGCATCCGTGAAGAAGACCGCGAAGGCTTCGGCCTCGTCGGCTTCCCCGATCCTGACGCTGCGCAACATTGCCGACCGTCTGTCCGAGATGCACGAGGTTCCGAAGCGCCAGGCCAACGAGATGTTGAACCAGGTGGTCGAGATGATCGCCAAGAGCCTGAAGAAGGGCGACAAGATCCGCCTGAGCGGCCTTGGCATCCTGCAGGTGCGCAAGCGCGCCGCCCGCATGGGCCGCAACCCGCAGACCGGCGAGCCCGTGAAGATCAAGGCTTCGAAGAAGATCGCCTTCCGCGCGGCCAAGGACCTCAAGGACTCCATCTGAGCGAATCTTCCGAGTCGGAGGGATGCCCCTTCGACCGCAGAGGATATCGGGTCTCGACACAAGCAAGGCAGGAAACTGCCTTGCTTTTTTGTTGCCTCGCACCTGCAGCGCATCACCTGCATGGTTTGCTGCGTCGTAGAGGAACGCTGCGCACCCAAGCATCGTGCGTCCCACCGGGTCCGCAGGAACGATGCTCTCATCGACAGAGGAAGCATCGGATAAGCCCCAAAAGTGCAAGTCCACTTTTGGGTCCGATGCTTTAGCAATCAGGTGGATCCTGCACGGGGTAGCCCTAGAACAGGAGGGTGCATGACGATCAGCCTCAACAGAAGCCGCGCTCCAGCATCATGCGGGTCATCCTTGTCCGGCTGGCTCTTGCTCTCGTGCTTGGGGCTGCAGTCGCGTTGTGATTGGTCCGAGGCGGTGTTCTCGATATTCCGAACCGGCTCAATCCCTTCACGCCCCTGAGGGTTGCGGACGAGGTCAATTGGCTGACCGGCTGGAAGCTCTCCCGTCTCGAGCGTGATCCCAGGCAGTGCTTGATTGTATTGGATGGGTCAACAGTGTCTCACCGAACCGTGCCGGATCGTGCCTCACAGGACGGCTGCGGGCTGTCGAACGCCGTCGAGGTGTCCCGGTCTTCGGTCGGGTTGAGCGCGAATTTCACGGCCACATGCCCGCTGACGGTCGCCTGGGCCCTGTTCGAGCAGCACGTCCTGCTTCCGGCCGCGCGGGAGCATCTCGGACAGGAGGTCGTGAGGGTCGTGCATTTCGGCACTTATGCCTGCCGGAACATCAATCATCGGGCTGGTGGTCGGCGCAGCGAGCATGCCACCGCCAATGCCATCGATATTGCAGGCTTCGTCCTCGCCAACGGGCAGCAGATCACGGTGAAGGACGATTGGTCAGGAGGCGATGGGCGCCGGGTGGCTTTCCTGCGCGCCTTGAGAGATGGAGCCTGCCGGTTCTTCGATGTTGTGCTCAGCCCCGCTTACAACGAGGCTCACCACGATCATTTCCACTTCGATATGGGATCCTACCGAGCGTGCCGATAGCAGGTCCCGCATGACTTAAAAGCCAGTGGATCAGTTCATCGCGTAGCTGGGGGCCTCACCCATCTGAGCCGCCTTAGCCGCCAGAAGGAGCGCTTCGCCGGGTTCGCGGGCATGCTCGGGGGTCATGGCCACCGGCATCTGACGCCGGATACCCTGCTCGTATTCCTCAGGCGTGGTGGCCAATTCAATCACCATCATCGCGTCCTGGCCGTCGAGCGTGCCGACGGAGAAGCTGGTGAGAGCGCCGATCAGGTCCATGTCCGGTTTCATTGTTATAGCCCCCTTGCGTAACGTCATTAAACCTTACTGAACAGCCCGATCCTTGTCTGCTCTGCGTATAGAGAGTGGATTTTGTTACGTTTGACTTTTAAGAGGTAAGTCCTTGCAGTGGTTATGATTTTTTCACCGCTCGACTGGCGAAAAATAACGCGGCGTCTGCTCGCTCCCATCCGCCAGCGCAGAATTTGTGACGGCTCCCGCGTATCAAATGCCCGATTGGCGCGTTGACAAGCGCAGCCTTGGCAGCGGTCGGTGGATCGAGGGCCGGGAGCGGAGGTAGTCATGGCGAACAGGCTCCTGAGTACTCTCGCGTTTTTTCTTCTGGCCAGTGAAGTTCTAGCGGCCGGGCCGCTAACCCCCGAAGCGGAACTCGATGTTGCTCTCGTCATCGCGGTCGATGTCTCCTCGTCCATGGAAGGCGATGAGCAGGGCCTGCAGCGTGAGGGCTTCGTTGAAGCCTTCCGATCCTCCCTTGTGCACGAGGCCATCGCAAACGGCCTGAATGGCCGCATCGCCGTCACTTACGTGGAATGGTCTGGCGTGAAGGATCAGCGCGTTCTCGTGCCATGGACCATCATCGACAGTCCCGAGAAGGCGACTTCTTTCGCCAATCATCTTTCCTACCAGCCCATTCGCCAGGCCGGCATGACATCGATTTCCGGCATCGTCGATCATAGCCGCAGGCTGTTCGAGCAATTGGGCGGGGCTCCGATCCGCCGCGTTGTCGACGTATCCGGGGATGGTCCCAACAACGACGGCCGCCACGTCACCTATGCCAGGGATGAGGCTGTCGCGGACGGCATCGTCATCAATGGGCTGCCGATCATGTTCAGGCGGGCGTCAGGCTCGACGGAACTGCAGGATCTCGATCTCTACTTCAAGGAATGCGTGATCGGCGGCGTCGGATCGTTCGTTCTGCCCCTGCACGATCCCGAGCAGTTCGCCATGGTCATCCGCACGAAGATCATGCGCGAGATCGCCGGGATCGATGATGTCACTCCTCGCATCATCCCGGCGCAAGCCACCATCCCGAGCATGAATTGCGTGACGGGCGAGAAGCGCAAGCAGGAAGACCTGCTGAGTCAGGATAGAAAGCCATCGAACAAGTGAAAAGGGCCAGGCGCCCGCAGATGCCTGACCCTCGTTCGTGCGCCCTCGCAACCGGCTTACTTCATCAGACCTGCCGCCTTGAGGGCCTTCGTGATCACCGAGCCCACATCCATATGCGGCATGCCGGAATTCGGGTTGCCCTGCCGCGGCTTGCGTGTGGCGCCTCTTGCCGCCCACTCGTCTTCTGCAGGCCGCTTGCCGGTGATCACCGTTGGCGGGGCATGCCGAACGGGCTCAGAGGTGGTGCGCACCCGCGAGACCTCATCGGCCTGTTCGGTCAGCCCCCAGAAGCTTGCGATCCGGTAGCTGGATGAAATACCCACATCGAGCAGGAACGGGCCAGCCGCGCCGTAGCTGTTCTCGTCGTCGCCGGTGGCCAGCGGCGTGCCGTGCGCCATGCCGGTGATGACATATTCCTCGATCACGTCCTCGCCGGACGCGTTGGTCCAGACACGGTGCGGGTAACCGTCGACGGTTTCACTCAAGCTGGGACTCGGCTTCAGGCCGTGGACGTTGGTCCATTGCTTGATGATCTCGCCGGCGTTCATCGGCTTTACGGTCGCGTCGGCGCTGCCGTGCCAGACGGACACCTTGGGCCATGGCCCCCGATGGGACGAGGCGTTGCGCACGAGATCACCCCATTCCTGCGCCGATCGGGTCTGTCCCTGGAACATGCACTCGAACGCTTCCGGAACGCTGGTGGCGCAGCGATAGGGAAGGCCCGCAATGATCGCACCGCTGGCGAATACCTCAGGGTAGGTGGCGAGCATGGTCGCCGTCATGGCTCCGCCCGCCGAAAGCCCGGTGACGAAGACGCGGCTGCGATCCACATTGTGCTGCTTGATCGCATGCTCGACCATCTGCCGGATCGAGTACGCTTCGCCCTTGTCGCGTTCGATGTCGCCGGCCTGAAACCAGTTGAAGCAGCGCTTGGGGTTATTGGCGTCCTGCTGCTCGGCATAGAGCACGATGAAGCCGTAGCGATCCGCCAGGGACGACCAACCGGAGCCATGATCGTATCCAGCCGCGGTCTGCGTGCAGCCATGCAGAACGACCACGAGAGCCGGGGATGAAGAGACCATCTCCGGCACATGGGTCAGCATGCGCAGGTTGCCCGGATTGGGACCGAAGCTGACCGTCTCGGTCAGGCGGCTTGCTATGGTTGAACTGTCGAAGGAAGCCGCCGCTGCGCCGGAGGCTTTCATGGTGGTTTCCCACTGGCGCCGATGGCGCGCCAGGTGCTGAATCATCTGACCTAAGCGTTGCATTATGGTTGGGCCCTTCCGGGTAAGATAAGATCTGAAGCTAACGCCTAATATGGTGCTTATGTTGCGATGCACAATATCCATGCTGCAATGCAACAATCCTATTGAGCGAAATTTCGAGCCGTCCGTGCCCACAGACCAGGGCCTTGCCGGAAGCTTCGGGAGGAGAAGGGCTCCTCCGAGGCCAAAATGAACTCAGGCCGGGACATGAACATGTCCCGGCCTGTTGCTTCAATCAGGGGCGCTTGTCGGATGAGCGCTTCTTGTCCTTCGACTTTTTGAAATCCTTCGGACCCTTGAAGTCCTTTGGGCCCTTGAAGTCTTGCGGACCCTTGTCGGCTGGCGGTCCCTTGCGGGCGGAATGGGCGCTCCGCTCCTTGGGGCCATGGCTCTTCGGCCCGCTGCTCTTGGGCCCATTGCCCTTCGGTCCGCCCCAGGGCTTCGCGTCGCGCGGCTTGCCGGGTTCTCCCTTGCCGTATCCCGGCTTGCCGGGCCCAGCATCGGCAGGCTCGATACGCATGTCCTCGTCGTTGGTCTTGCGCACGGCAGAGGCAAATTTCGCAGCCTGGGATTTGACGATCTCGAACTTCGTCTCCCGGTCGAAGATCTTGATCGAGCCGATCTCCTTCTTCGTCACGTGGCCGAGGCGGCAGATGATCGGCAGCAGCCAGCGGGGATCCGCGTTGTTGCGGCGGCCGACGCTCATGCGGAACCACACCATGTCCTCGGACGAGCGCTCGAAGCCGCCCTCCGACGCGCCACGATCCTTGAAGCCGCGGGTGCGCTCCTCGGTCCGTTCGCGCTTGTCCTTGCGCTGGCGCGGCTCGCGGTCGGTGCCCGCATCAACGATCTCTTCCGGGGCCGGCAGGCGGGCCCGGTGGAACTTCACCAGGGCATTGGCGATCTCCTCGGCCGAGCGCTCGGCCAGAAGCGCGCGCGCCATGCCCATGTCCTCGTCCGTCGCCTCTTCCGCGAAGATCGGGTCCTGCATCAGGCGCTCGCGGTCGCGCAGGCGGATCTCATCGGCCGTGGGTGCGCCGGCCCAGGTCACGTCGACCCGAGCCATGTCGATGAGCCGTTCGGCCTTGCGGCGGCGTGTATAGGGCACCAGCATCACGCAGGTGCCCTTGCGGCCGGCGCGGCCCGTGCGGCCGCTGCGGTGCAGAAGGGTCTCATGGTCGTTCGGCAGGTCGAAATGGATCACGAGGCCCAGATCCGGCAGGTCAATGCCGCGGGCCGCCACGTCGGTGGCGACGCACACGCGGGCGCGTCCGTCCCGGAGCGACTGCAGGGCGTTGCTGCGCTCGTTCTGGGTCAGTTCGCCCGAGATCGCCACGGCCGCGAAGCCGCGCTCGATCAGGCTCGCATGCAGGTGCCGCACGGCCTCGCGGGTATGGCAGAACACCATGGCGCCGCGGCTCTCGTAGAAGCGCAGCACGTTGACGACCGCATGCTCGACCTCGTTGGGCGCGATCCTCAGGGCCCGGTAGTCGATGTCGCCATGGGGCTCGTTCTCGACCAGGGTGTCGATGCGGTGGGCGTCGCGCTGGTAGCGCCGGGCCAGGGCGACGATGTTCTTCGGCAGGGTGGCCGAGAACAGGAGCGTGCGGCGCTCCTCCGGCGTGGCGTCGAGGATGAATTCCAGATCCTCCCGGAAGCCGAGATCGAGCATCTCGTCCGCCTCGTCGAGCACCACGACGCGCATCTTGGAGGTGTCGAGGCGGCCGCGCTCCAGGTGGTCGCGCAGGCGGCCCGGGGTGCCGACCACAATATGGCAGCCATCGGCGAGCGCCCTCTGCTCGCGGCGCACATCCATGCCGCCGACGCAGGAAGCGACCCGGGCTCCGGCCGGGCCGTAGAGCCAGATCAGCTCACGGTTGACCTGGAGGGCGAGCTCACGGGTGGGGGCGATGATCAGGGCCAGGGGCTCGCGCGGAGCCTCGAAGCGCTCGGCGTCGCCCAGCAGGGTGGACGCCATGGCGAGCCCGTAGGCGACCGTCTTGCCGGAGCCCGTCTGGGCGGACACGAGGAGATCGCGATCGACAGCCTCCGGCTGCAGCACGGCGGCCTGGACGGGGGTCGGATCGTTGTAGCCTTTGTCGGCAAGGGCACGGTCGAGGCTGGGATTGGACTTAGGGAAAGGCATGAGAATGGGCTGAACCGTTTCAAGAGGAGCCCTCGAGGGCTCCGGTAAGGATGATCAGCCGGAGGCAGCGGCGTCGTCTATTTCGTCGATGGACACCAGGAACACGACATCGATATCGAGGTCGTCATCATCGTCTTCGCCGTCTTCGTCGACCTCGTCCTCTTCGTCCAAAGCCTCATAGAAGGCATCGATCTCGTCTTCCGATGCGGGCCGTGTCGTCAAGGCAGCTGAGCCGTCCCAGAGGGAGCGGCCCTCGCTCTTAAACGATTTCAGGTCATCTTTGAAGCTCTCGCTGAGAAAGAGTTCACGGGCCTGGCTCTCGTCCGCATTCGTCACGGCAACCGCCTTGCCGCCTATCTCCAGGGTGACCATGGCTCATCCTTTGCCGCTGCAGTGGGGTCCAAGGGACTAACGCTCAAGCCCGGAATTCGATCAAACTGATCCTGCGTAAGCCTTTCGGGGTCTTGAGGAAGGGTGTGAACAGCCCTTGAGACCAGTATGGACAGGAGGCAACCAATATGAGACCAGTTACGTCGTGAACGTGACTGGCTCCACCTTCTGCTTCCGGTCCCTCGACCGGCTTTCCCTGACTGGCTCTCGCGTCAATGAGGACGGGGCCGGCCTGCACGGCCGTTTCGCCTGGATCATCGACGGAGCCACTGGTCTCTCAGACGACCAGTTGACCTCCGGAGGCAGCGATGCCGCCTGGCTTGCGGCCTTCGTGGGCGAGCGGCTGACGGCCCTGTCCGGAGCGGAGGGCGCCGATATGGTGCTGCGGCAGCTTGAGGTCGACGTTCGATCGGCCTTCGAGGAAGAGACCGCCCGGGTGCCGGATGTCAGCGACCATCACACCCCCTCTGCGTGTCTCGGCCTGATCGCGTTGATGCAGGAGGAGGGAGGTCTCCTCGGGCTCCAGGGGCGTTTCTTTGGCGATGTGATCGCCCTGGTGCCGTCGGAGCATGGGATCACCCGCTGGAGCGACGAGCGGGCGAAGCCTTTCGAGCGCAAGACGCTGGCGGCTCTCGGTGCCGAAGGGCATGAGCCGGGGCGGATTCCCGAGGCCGTGAGGAATCAAATTCTGGAGAACCGCGCCCGGCTCAACCAACAGGACGGCTATTGGGTCGTGAACCCGCGTCGGCCCTGGGCCGGCCAGGAGCTGCGGTTCGACGCGCAGGTGCGGCCGGGCGCGCCCATCGTGCTCGCCACCGACGGCTTCATGAGGCTCGTGGACGTGTTCGAAGCCTATTCGGACGCCGAGCTCTACGACCGGCTCGCCGCGGGAAAAGGGCAGGACCTGATGCGGGAATTGCGGGACAGGGAGCGGGGCGACCTCATGGCAGGCGCTTATCCTCGTGTTAAGACACACGACGACGCGACCTTTCTCGTCATTGCAGCCGAGCGATCGCGCTGAACGAGTTCCGCAAGGCCTGTTCGAAAGACAGGCCCTGCGGTGGGAGGACAAGGACTTCAACAATGAGGGAAACGACGATGAAACTGACCCGACGCATTCTGATGGGCGCTGCCGCCGGCAGCCTCCTGCTCTCGTCCGGCGCCGCCATGGCGCAGCAGACCGAGCTGACCTTCTGGAGCTGGCGCCAGGAAGACCGCGCCTTCTACCAGGACACCATCAAGAAGTTCCAGGAGAAGAACCCCGGCATCACGGTCAAGTTCGAGACCTATGCGCCTGAGAACTACCAGACGATCCTCTCCACGGCGCTCGCCGCCGGCCGCGGCCCGGACGTGATCCAGGTGCGCGCCTACGGCAACCTGGAGACCATCGCGACCCCCGGCTACCTGCTCGCCCTCGACCAGCAGAACGTGCCGGAGCTGGCGAACTTCCCTGAAGCATCGCTCGCCGCCGAGACCCTGCGCGCCGACGGCAAGGTCTATGCCGTTCCCTTCGCCATGCAGGCCCAGCTCGTGGTCTACAACAAGAAGATCTTCGCGGATAACGGCGTGACCCCGCCGAAGACCTGGGATGAGCTGATGACGCTCGCCCAGGCCCTGAAGGCCAAGAACATCACGCCGTTCGCCAACGGCACGGCCACCGCCTGGCAGAACGAGACCATCGTGGGCGGCCTGCTTTCGTCCATGCTCGGCAAGGAGTTCGAGGCCGACATCGTGTCCGGCAAGGCGAACTTCACCGATCCGCGCTTCGTCACTGCGCTGACCAAGCTGAAGGACGTCAGCCAGTACTTCTCGCCGAACTTCACCGGCGTCGACTACCCGTCCTCGCAGCAGCTCTTCGTGGCGGGCCGCGCGGCCATGTTCGCGGGCGGCTCCTATGAAGTGGCGAACTTCAAGAACCAGAACCCGACCCTCGACCTCGGCGTGTTCCCGGCTCCCGTACTGAAGGCCGGCGATCAGCACCTGATCGCCACCTACTACGACGGCGGCTACGCGGTGAACGCCAAGAGCGAGAAGAAGGACGCGGCGCTCAAGTTCGTGCGCTACCTCGCGACGCCCGAATACGGCACGGCCTTCACCAACACCCTGAAGAACCTGTCGCCGATCAAGGGCATCAAGATCGAGGATGCGATCACCCAGGAGGTGGCGAAGCTCGCCGAAAACTCCATGTCCTACCTGATGCTTGTGCGCTTCCGCTACCAGGAGCCGAGCGGCTCGGTGCTGCTGCAGTCGAACGTGCAGAAGATGCTCGCCGGCCAGCAGACCCCGGAGCAGGCCGCGGCCGAGATCAACAAGGGCATCGCGACCTACTACAAGCCGTTCCAGAAGTAAGACTACTACCCCACGTCATCCCCGGGACAAGCCCGGGGATCCACGTCTTGGTGGCGCAGCGTTTCTCAAGACGTGGATGGCCGGGTCAAGCCCGGCCATGACGGCAGGGATGATCCCCGAGGATCGATCAAGGTCAATACATGCTCGTCTCGCGCAAACAGGCCCCGTCGCTGAAGCGGCAATTATGGGTGGCGTTCCTCGTCGTTCCGCCCATCGTGTTCATGTCGCTGTTCGTGGTCTATCCGATCCTGTCGGCCTTCGCCTATGCCTTCTACGACTGGCAGGGGCTGGCGCGCGGCGAGTTCGTGGGCCTGAAGAATTTCAAGGAAGTGCTGTTCGGCGCCACCATGGCGCCCGTGGTGTGGAACGCGTTCCTGCACAATGTCTACGCGCTCGTTGCGCTGATGATCATCCAGAACGGCGGCGGGTTCCTTCTCGCCTGGCTGCTCTACAAGGAACCCTTCGGCTTCCGCTTCCACCGGATCGCCGTGTTCGTCCCGGTGGTGCTCTCAACCATCATCGTGGGCTTCCTCTGGAAGCTCTTCCTCAACCCGAATTTCGGCATCATCAATCAGGCTCTCTATTCACTAGGCCTCGATTCATGGGCCAAGCCCTGGCTCGGCGACTCATCGACGGCGCTCGGCGCTCTCATCCTCGCCAACGCCTGGCACTTCGTGGGCTTCCCGACGCTGGTCTATCTCGCCGGCATGCAGCGCATCCCGTCGGAGATCATCGAGGCGGCGCGGCTCGACGGCACCAACGAGTGGCAGCTGTTGAAGAACATCGTGTGGCCCCTGGTGGCGCCGAGCACCACCATCCTGTTCACGCTGCTCTTCATCGGCGCGTTCAACTGGTTCGAGATCCCTTACGTGATGGTGGGCCTCGACGGGTCGCCCTTCGGCACCACGGACGTGCTCGGTCTCGTCTTCTACCGCACGGCTTTCGGCAACCAGAGCGCCAGCATCCAGAACTTCGGCATGGGATCGGCGCTTGCCACGCTCCTGTTCCTCTTCATCGTCGTCTTCGCGTCCATGCTGACCCTGTGGCTGCGCCGTCGGGAGATCCAGTTTTGACCGCCCTTACATCCCAGGCGCCCGCATCGCGCCAGCCGATCTCCTTCGCGCTTCTCGCGCAGGTCATCCTGATCGCCAACTCCTTCATCATGCTCTATCCGGTCGTGGTGATGGTGCTCTCCGCCTTCAAGACCACGGGCGAGATCTTCGAGCATCCGTTCGCGCTGCCCGACTTCACGCAAGTCGGGAACTTCGCCAAGGTGCTCGGCGAAACGGCAATGCCCACCTATTTCGTGAACTCGATCCTGGTGACGGGCACGTCGGTTCTCCTCATCCTCGTGCTCGGCACCATGGCGGGCTATGCGGTGGCGCGCTACGAATCACGCACCAACACCTTCATCCTGCTGTTCTTCCTCGCAGGGCTGATGCTGCCCCTGAAGCTCGCGGTCATCCCGCTCTTCATCCTGCTGCGCGATCTCGGCCTCCTCGACAGCCGCTGGAGTCTCATCGTCACCTACACGGCCATCGGGTTGCCCTCCGCCGTGTTCATCATGGCGGGCTTCCTGCGCACGCTGCCGTCGGAACTCGAGGATGCGGCCCGCATCGACGGCGCATCCGAGCCCCGCATCATGTGGTCGGTGATGCTGCCGCTGGCGCGCCCGCCCATGGCGATTGCCGCCATCCAGAACGCAGTGCCGATCTGGAACGACTTCTTCTTCCCGCTCGTCTTCATCCAGACCGACGCGCGCAAAACCCTGCCGCAGGGGCTCACCACCTTCATGGGCGAATACACCACCGACTGGGGCATGCTGTTCGCCGGCCTCACCATCGCGGCGGCGCCCATCACGCTCCTCTACATCGCCCTGTCGCGCCAGTTCATCCAGGGCATGACGGCGGGCGCGGTGAAGTAGCATGCTGATCCCGAAAGGCGCGCTCGTCGTCTCCTGCCAGGCGAGAGCCGACAATCCGCTGCACGGGCCGGTCCTCATGGCCGCCATGGCACGGGCGGCGGAGCAGGGCGGCGCCAGGGGCATCCGCGCCAATGGTTCAGACGATGTGGCGGCCATCCGCGCCGTGACCGCGCTCCCGATCATCGGCATCGCCAAGGTGTGGGACGACCGCTTCCCGGTCTACATCACGCCGGGCTTCGCGCAGGCTGAGCAGATCGCGAGGGCCGGCGCCGACATCATCGGCCTCGATGCCACCCCGCGCCCGCGCGACGGTGAGCCGGTGGAGCGCCTGATCGGGCGCATCCGCAGCGAACTCGGCCGGGAGGTCTTTGCCGATATCGCAACCCTTGAGGAGGGGCGCGCCGCCCACGCTGCGGGCGCGACCTACATCGCGACGACGCTCTCCGGCTACACGGAGGAGACGGCCTCCCGCAAGACCGAGGGGCCAAATCTGGAGCTTCTGTCCGCCCTCGTGGCCGAGATCCCGGGTCCTATCGTGGCTGAGGGGCGCTTCGACACGCCGGAGCTCGTTGCGGAAGCTTTCAGGCGCGGAGCCCACGCGGTGGTGGTGGGCACGGCGATCACCAATCCGCGCGAGATCACGAGAAAGTTTGTGCGGGCGCTGCCCTAAGGCACAGCCGAGGATAGTTTGTAACGGAAACGTGAGAGCACCTCTGGCGTTCTCGGGTGTACCCATCCACAATGGGTTCCAAACGAGGTGATGCCGTGCTGATCCGCCGCCCTTCCGATATCCTGCCCTCCGAGATCACGCCTCGGGAGGTCTATCTCAACCGTCGCCAGTGGATGACGGGCGCGGCCGGGCTTGCGTTCGCGGCAGCCCTGCCGGGAGGTTTGGAGGCGGCTCCGCTTCAGGCGGCCAAGAGCCCGTTCTCGACGGACGAGAAGCTGACGAGCCGCGAGGACGTCACAAGCTACAACAATTTCTACGAGTTCGGCACCGGCAAGGACGACCCGGCCGCCAAGGCCAAGTCGCTCAAGACCTCGCCCTGGACGGTCAAGGTCGATGGCATGGTGGGCAAGCCGGCCGAGTTCGCCATCGAGGACCTGATCAAGTCCTCGGCGCTCGAGGAGCGCATCTATCGCATGCGTTGCGTCGAAGGCTGGTCCATGGTGATCCCTTGGGTCGGCTTCCCGCTGGCGGACCTCGTCAAGCGCGTGGAGCCCTTGGGCAGCGCGAAATACGTGGCGTTCGAGACGGCCTATCGGCCCGAGGAGATGCCGGGGATGGATTCCATCTTCCCGGTGCTCGAATGGCCCTATGTGGAGGGGCTGCGCCTGGACGAGGCCATGAACCCGCTCACCCTCCTGGCGGTCGGGCTCTACGGCGAGACGCTGCCGAACCAGAACGGCGCGCCCATCCGCCTCGTGGTGCCGTGGAAATACGGCTTCAAGGGCATCAAGTCGATCACCCGCATCAGCTTCGTCGACAAGCAGCCGCCGACCTCCTGGAACAAGCAGGCTCCCAGCGAATACGGCTTCTACGCCAACGTGAACCCGACGGTGGATCATCCGCGCTGGAGTCAGGCGACCGAGCGGCGCATCGGCGAGGGCGGCCTGTTCGTGAAGCGCCGCCCGACCCTGATGTTCAACGGCTATGCCGAGCAGGTGGCGAGCCTCTACACGGGCATGGACCTGCGGAAGCTCTACTGATGGCCGGAAGAGCCTCTGCGCCCGCCGCCAAGGGTTTTGCCCTGCCTCAGGTGCCGAAGATCCTCGTCTACATCGTCGGCTTCATTCCGGCCGTGTGGCTGTTCTATGCCGGCATCATGGATCAGCTCGGCGCCGATCCCATGCGCTATCTCGAGCAGGCGCTCGGCCTCTGGGCCTTGCGCTTTCTCATTGCGACGCTCGCGATCACGCCGCTGCGGCAGCTCCTCGGCATCAACCTCCTGCGCTACCGCCGCGCCATCGGGCTGCTGGCCTTCTATTACGCGGCCCTCCACCTCATCACCTATCTGGTGCTCGACCAGGGACTCGACATGGCGGCCATCGTGGCCGACATCATCAAGCGGCCGTACATCACCATCGGCATGGCGACCTTCGTCATCCTCGTGCCCTTGGCCGTGACCTCCAACAACGCCGCCATCCGGCGCATGGGCGGGCAGGCCTGGGCCAAGCTGCATAAGCTCGTGTATGCGGCGGCCGTCGGTGCGGTGCTCCACTACATCCTCGTGGTGAAGTCCTGGCCGCCCGAGCCTCTGGTCTATGCGACCATCGTGGCCGTGCTCCTCGGCTACCGGTTGGTCCGTTCCCTGGTGAAGAAGCCTTCTCCCCGGCGGCGCCCCGCTTGAAGAGCCAGCCTACTCGGCTAGGATGCGCCGGGTAAAAGCAAGGCTTCTCCTTTGAACGGCAGGATCACCCATCGAGCGGGCTTCGTCGTCGGCGCATTCGCCCGGGTGCTCCTGATCGGGCTGGTCTGGGCGAGCCTCGCGGTGCCCGGTGGAGCCTCGGCCCAGAACCGGGACGTGGTTGTCTTCGCCGCTGCCAGCCTGAAGAATGCGCTCGACGATGCCGCCGCCGCCTGGATGCGCGACAGCGGCAGGCGAGCCGTGGTGTCTTATGCCGCCAGCAACGCGCTCGCCAGGCAGATCGAAGCGGGAGCCCCGGCCGACATCTTTGTCTCCGCCGATCTCGACTGGATGGACTATGCGGTCTCCAAGGGACTGATCCGGCCGGAAAGCCGCGTCAGCCTTCTCGGCAACTCCCTTGTGCTCATCGCGTCGAAGGGCTCTGGAGTGCAGGTCGAACTCAAGCCGGGGCTCGATCTCGCGGCGGCTCTTGGCAGCAACCGCCTGGCCATGGGGCATGTGAATGCGGTGCCGGCCGGCAAATACGGCAAGGCCGCTCTTGAACATCTCGGCGCCTGGGCGGGGGTGAAGGACAGGATCGCCCAGACCGAGAACGTGCGCGCGGCGCTTCTGCTCGTCTCGCGCGGCGAGGCGCCCCTCGGGATCGTGTACAAGACCGATGCCGTATCCGACGCGAACGTCACCATCGTCGGGGCGTTTCCGGAAGGCAGCCATCCGGCCATCGTCTATCCGGCCGCACTCACCAGGGATTCGACCAATCCCGATGCCGCGCAGTTCATGGCTTTCCTCCGCTCGGACAAGGCCAGACCCTTCTTCGAGAAGCAGGGCTTCACCCTATTGAACAAAGCGGGCTCGTGATGGAGGGGCTTTCTCCGGAAGAGTGGACCGCCGTTCGCCTCAGCCTGAAGGTCGCCTTCGTGGCTATGGCGGCAAGCCTCATCCCCGGCATCGCCATCGCGTTCCTTCTGGAGCGCGGACGCTTCTGGGGGCGGCAAGCGCTCGACGTCCTCGTACATCTGCCGCTGGTTCTGCCGCCCGTCGTGGTCGGCTGGTTTCTGCTCATCGGCTTCGGGCGCCGCGGTCCCATTGGAGCGTTTCTCGCGGAGCATTTCGGCATCGTGTTCTCGTTTCGCTGGACGGGCGCGGCGCTTGCCTGCGCCATCATGGGCTTTCCCCTGCTGGTGCGCGCCATCCGGCTGTCCATTGCAGCCGTCGACCGCAAGCTCGAGGATGCGGCGGGCACGCTCGGTGCGCATCCTGTCTGGGTGTTCGGCGTGGTGACGCTGCCTCTCATCCTGCCCGGCATCATCGCCGGCATGGTGCTCTCCTTCGCGAAAGCCATGGGGGAGTTCGGCGCGACGATCACCTTCGTGTCCAGCATTCCCGGTGAGACGCAGACCATCCCGAGCGCGATCTATGCCTACACCCAGGTGCCGGGAGGCGAGGGTGGGGCGATGCGGCTGACGCTCGTGTCCATCGTCATCTCCATCGCGGCGCTGTGGCTCTCCGAATGGCTGGCGCGGCGTGTGCGTGGCAGGGTTCACGCCTGATGATCCTCGACGTCGGCATCGAGCATGAACAGGGCGCCTTCGCGCTGCAGGCAAGCTTCCAATCCGATGGCAAGCTCACGGCTCTGTTCGGCCCGTCCGGTTCCGGCAAGACAACCATCGTGAACGCCATCGGTGGTCTCGTGCGGCCGGATCATGCTCGCATCGTGGTGCAGGGCCGTGTGCTTGTGGATACGAAGGCAAACATCGTCGTGCCCAAGCACCGGCGGCGCATCGGCTACGTGTTCCAGGAGGGGCGGCTCTTCCCGCATCTCAATGTGTGGCACAACCTGCTCTTCGGCCGCTGGTTCACACCGAAGGGTGAGCGGACAGCGAGCTTCGATCATGTGGTGGATCTTCTCGGCATCGGCCATCTACTCGACCGCCGCCCGTCGACCTTGTCCGGCGGCGAGAAGCAGCGCGTGGCCATCGGCCGCGCGCTGCTCGCCGATCCGCAGCTCCTGCTGATGGACGAGCCGCTCGCGTCCCTCGATGAGGCACGAAAGGCCGAGATCTATCCTTACATCGAGCGCCTGCGTGACGAGGGCCGCGTTCCCATCGTGCTCGTCAGCCATTCCGTGGCCGAGATCGCGCGACTGGCCACATCCGTGGTGGTTCTCTCCGAGGGGAAGGTGGTCGCCTCCGGTCCGGCGGTGGAAGTCCTGCGGCACACGCATTCCTTCGCGCAGGGCGGACTCACGGAGGCCGGCGCGCTGATCGAGGCACAGGTGTCGGGTCATGATGCGGCTTACGACCTGACCGTGCTGCAGGCGAAAGCCGGTACTCTAAGCGTTCCGCGCCTCTCGCATCCCGTCGGCACGAGTCTGCGCGTGCGCCTGCGCGCCCGCGACATCATCCTGTCGCTGAAGGTGCCCGAGGGCCTGAGCGCCCTGAACGTGCTGCCGGGATTCATTTCCTCCATCGACAATGCCGAGGGAGCGAGCGTGGATGTGCAGCTCGACTGCGGCGGGGATCCTGTCGTGGCCCGCGTGACCCGCAAGTCCGTGGAGGAGCTTGGCCTGAAGCCTGGCCTTGCCGTTCACGCCATCATCAAGAGCATCGCCTTCGACCCGGAGGCCCTTGGCGTCGCGAGCGCGGAGAATATGTGAGGTCCGGTCCCATTGAGGTTGCTTGGATGGCACAGCCGTGTAGCCTCTCCGGTCATCTTTTCCAGCGTCGAGAGACCCAGATCATGAACGAACAAGTCCGGAATTTGCCCGATGCAGCCTTCCATGCCCAGCTGCTCGACCGCTTAGCGGAGGTCGCCGTTCGGGTCGGGCTTGGGCTGAAGCCGGGGCAGGAACTGGTCCTGACCGCGCCGCTCGAAGCCGTGGCCCTCGTCCGGCGCATCACGGAGCATGCCTACAAGGCGGGCGCTTCGCTTGTCACCACGATCTTTTCCGACGAGGAGAGCACGCTCATGCGCTTCCGCCATGGCCGGGACGAGAGCTTCGATACGGCTCCGGCCTGGCTCTATGAGGGCATGGCCGAGGCCTACAAGAAGGGCGCCGCCCGGCTTGCCATCGTGGGCGAGGACCCGTCGCTCCTTGCCAAGGAGGATCCGGAGAAGGTCTCACGCGCCAACCGGGCCCGTTCCAAGGCCTATATGCCGGCCCTCAACATGATCGCCGGTTTCGACATCAACTGGACCATCGTGTCCGCCGCCACCCCGGCCTGGGCCAAGACCGTGTTCCCGGACGATGCGGACGAGGTCGCCCTGGCCAAGCTGTGGCAGGCTATCTTCTCGGCATCCCGCGTCGACACGCCCGATCCCATCGCTGCCTGGGAGAAGCACAACGCGGCCCTGCAGACCCGCACGCGCATGCTGAACGAGAAGAACTATGCCGCGCTCCATTTCCGCGGCCCCGGCACCGACCTGCGCGTCGGCCTCGCGGACGGGCATGAATGGAACGGCGGCTCGACGACCGCGAAGAACGGCCTCGTCTGCAATGCCAACATCCCCACCGAGGAGGTCTTCACCACCCCGCACAAGGATCGCGTGGACGGCACGGTGACGAGCACCAAGCCGCTCTCCTACAACGGCACCCTGATCCAGGACATTCAGGTGCGGTTCGAGGGCGGGCGCATCGTCGAGAGCAAGGCGCGCACGGGCGAGGCCGTGCTGAACAAGGTGCTGGATACGGACGAGGGCGCGCGCCGCCTTGGCGAGGTGGCCCTGGTGCCCTATTCCTCGCCGATCTCGCAGAGCGGGCTCCTGTTCTTCAACACCCTGTTCGACGAGAACGCCTCCAGCCACATCGCCCTCGGCCAGGCCTACAGCAAGTGCATCCGCGGCGGCGGCGCCATGAACGAGGATGAGCTCGGCTCGCGCGGCTCCAACAAGAGCCTGATCCATATCGACTGGATGATCGGCTCCGATCAGGTGGACGTGGATGGTATCACACAAGACGGCAGGGCCGAGCCGCTCATGCGCGGCGGCGAATGGGTGACATCGTAACAAAGGACTCGCCCTTTGCCCCATGCCGGATCTATGATCCAGGCGATTGCCTGATCTGATGCAAACGGTGCTTGACGCAACGGCATCGTGACTGTGATGGATAACAGGTATCAAAGAGGTACCGGTTCGGTCGATGGTCGGACCGGTGCTGTCTCAAGAGCGTGGATGGATGTCGGACACACCCAATCGTCAATCTGAAGCCCTCCTGTCGGTCCGCTCCCTGTCGGTGGAGTTCGGCACGGGGGAGGGAGCCTTCAAGGCCGTCAAGGAAGTCAGTTTCGACGTGCAGCCGGGCAAGACCCTGGCGGTCGTCGGCGAGTCGGGGTCGGGCAAGTCCGTGACCTCCCTGGGGATCATGCGCCTGACGGATTACACGGGCGGCCGCATCACCAATGGGCAGGTGCTGTTCCGCCCCAATGGCGGCGAGGCCATCGATCTCGTCCGGGCCTCCGACACCAGGCTCCGGGAGATCCGCGGCAACGACATCGCGATGATCTTCCAGGAGCCGATGACGTCGCTCAACCCGGTCTTCACCATCGGCAACCAGATCGCCGAAACGCTGATCCTGCATCAGGGCCTGAACGGGCGCGAGGCGCGGCTGCGGGCCAGGGACCTGCTGCAGAAGGTGCGACTGCCGGATGCGGACAAGCTCCTCGACCGCTACCCGCATCAGCTCTCCGGCGGCATGCGCCAGCGCGTGATGATCGCCATGGCGCTCGCCTGCAACCCGAAGCTCCTGATCGCCGACGAGCCCACGACCGCGCTCGACGTGACGATCCAGGCGCAGATCCTCAACATCATCCGCGACCTGCAAGCCGAGATGGGCACCGCCGTCATCTTCATCACGCACGATATGGGCGTGGTGGCCGAGATGGCCGACGACGTGGTGGTGATGTGGAAGGGCAAGAAGGTGGAGCAGGCGCCGGTGCGCGACGTCTTCGCTTCTCCGCAGCATCCCTACACCAAGGCGCTTCTCTCCGCAGTGCCGCGCCTAGGCTCTCTCACAGGCCAGCCGCTGCCCAAGCGCACGCCCGTGATGGTCATGGACGGCGGCGTGGCCAAGCCCGTCGGCGGCACGCACGAACAGAACACGGCCGATTACACGAGGCCCATTCTCCAGGTGGACAAGCTCACCACGCGCTTCGACGTGGGCAAGACCTTCTTCGGCCGCGTGACGCATCGCGTCCATGCGGTCGAGGAGGTGAGCTTCGACATCTACCCCGGCGAGACGCTGGCGCTGGTAGGCGAATCCGGCAGCGGCAAGTCCACCATCGGGCGCACATTGCAGCAGCTCGTCGAGCCCACGGGCGGCACGGTGCGCTTCGATGGGCGCGACATGGGGGGCATGAGCCAGGCCGAGCGGCGGCGCCTGCGGCAGGAGATCCAGTACATCTTCCAGGATCCCTTCGCGTCCCTCGATCCGCGTCATACGGTGGGCTACAGCATCGCCGAGCCCATCATCGTCCATGGGCTGATCAAGGATTCCAAGGCGCGCGAGCGGCGCGTGCACGAGCTGCTCGATCAGGTCGGCCTGCTGCCGCAGCATGCCAAGCGCTACCCGCATGAGTTCTCCGGCGGACAGCGCCAGCGCATCTGCATCGCCAGGGCACTCGCCAGTGACCCTAAGCTCGTGATCGCGGACGAGTCCGTATCCGCTCTCGACGTGTCGATTCAGGCGCAGATCGTCAACCTGCTCATGGAGCTGCAGGAGAGGCGGCGCCTGTCCTATCTCTTCATCACCCACGACATGGCCGTGGTGGAGAAGATCAGCCATCGCGTCGCCGTGATGTATCTGGGCCAGATCGTCGAGCTCGGGTCGCGCCAAGCGATCTTCGAGAACCCGCAGCATTCCTATACCCGCAAGCTGCTGGCAGCCGTGCCCATCGCCGATCCGCAGCGGGAGCGGGCGAAGGTGCGGATCGAGGGAGAAATCCCGAGCCCCGTGCGTCCGGTCGGGCAGGAGCCCGCCATCCATCGCATGCGCGAGGTCGCGCCGGGACACTGGGTTGCCATCGAGGCGGATTCGCTTCGTGGCGCAGCGTAAAAAGACTCTTCAGAGGGAGACAACAGGATGAAGTTTTCGACAACATTGAAAGCGCTCGGTTTCACCGTCGCGACAGCCGTGCTGCCGTTCATGGCATCCGGTGCGCAGGCGGCGGGAACCATTACAGTCGCAACGACAATCGATCCCGGCAGCTGGGACCCGATCGACAGCTTCCTCGTGCCCTGGTCGTCGGCGGCCAACAACATCTATGACGGCCTGACCTCGCGCGGGCCTGACATGAAGCTCCAGCCGGCTCTCGCCACCTCCTGGGAGTTTCTCGACAACAACAGCCGCATCCGCTTCAAGCTGCGCCAGAACGTCAAGTTCCACAACGGCGAACCCTTCAACGCCGAAGCCGTGAAGTTCACCTTCGACCGCCTGCTCGGCGAGGAAGGCAAAAAGGGGCCGCAGCAATCGAACTACAACTCCATCTCCAAGGTGGAGATCGTCGACGACTACACCGTCGACTTCATCATGAAGCAGCCCGATCCCGTTCTGCTGACCAAGCTCGCCGGCTACGGCGGCATGATCGTGCCGCCGAAGTACATCCAGGAGAAGGGCGACGCGCACTTCAACATGAACCCGGTCGGCACCGGCCCGTTCAAGTTCGTGGAATATACGCCGAAGGTGAACCTGGTGCTCGAGGCGTTCCCCGAGCATTGGGGCGGCGCGCCGAAGCTGGACAAGGTCGTGACGCGCTTCATTCCTGAAGCCAACACCCAGGTGGCAGAGCTGCAGGCCGGCCGCATCGATATCGCGACGCTCATCCCCTTCGGCCTTGCGCCGACGGTGGAGAAGAGCCCGAACGCCACTCTGGTCAGCATCACGGGTCCGACGGTCGTGGCCCTGCGTCTCAACACCAAGGAGGGTATCACCAAGGACGTGAACGTCCGCAAGGCCCTCACCATGGCGGTGGACCGGGACGCGATCATCAAGGCGGTGCTGCTCGGCCACGGCAAGCCGATTGCCAGCTTCCAGTCCGAGCTGTCCTTCGGCAACGACCCGGCCCTGAAGCCGCTGCCCTTCGACCTCACGAAGGCGAAGCAGATGCTGCAGCAGGCGAATGTGCCGGCTGGTTCGCAGGTGCGGATCGACTTCCGCGGCAATGACGCGACCTTCCGCGAGGTGGCGCAGGCGGCCGCCGGATACTTCCAGGCGCTCGGCCTCAAGCCGTCGCTGCAGCCGCACGAGCCTCCGGTTCTGCTCAACGACATCATCCCCAATGGCAAGACGGGCGAAGCCTGGCACAACTCCTGGGGTGGATGGACCTTCGACTACGACAACACCGCTTACCTGATGTATCACTCGGGCGAGAAGTGGAACCCGTACGACAACGATCCGAAGCTGAATGCCCTGCTCGAGAAGCAGCGCACCATCTACGACACGGAACAGCGCCAGAAGATCCTGCAGGAAGTCGCGCGCTACGTGGCAGATCAGGCGCTTGAGATCCCGCTCTACAACCAGAACACAGTGATGGGGGTAAGCAAGCGGGTGAAGAACTTCGTCCCGCCGGCGGACCTGCGCTTCCGCTTCAACGACGTGACGGTCGAGTAAGCTCATATCCTCGTAATGATCGAACAGGCCCCGCGAAAGTGGGGCCTGTTCCAGTGTAGAAGGAAACCCCGTGGCGGGCTTTATTCTCAAGCGATTGCTGCAAGCCATTTTCGTGATCCTCGCTGTCACGCTGATCGTCTCCTTTGCGATCAGGTTGTCGGGCGACCCTGCTGTCATGATGGTCGGCGCCGGCAGCGTCACCGAGCAGGATCTACAGAATATCCGACAGGCGCTGGGTCTAGAGCGTCCGTTCTTCGTTCAATACTTCAGCTTTCTTGAAGGCATTCTGACGGGCGACTTCGGCAAGAGCTTCATGGGCGGCACGCCCGTCTCCATGCTCATTGCCCGCGCGTTGCCCGCAACGCTCGTGCTGGCCTTCGCCTCGCTGATTGCGTCCATCATTCTGTCCGTCCCGCTCGGCATCTATGCGGCCGTCAATCGCGGCCGCTGGCCGGATCAGATGATCCGCATCCTGTCGCTGGTCGGCCTGTCGTTCCCGAATTTCTGGCTCGCCATCATGCTGGTGCTGCTGTTCTCCATCGTGCTCGGGGTCTTGCCGCCGAGCGGCATGGAAGGGCCTGAGAGCTTCGTCATGCCGGCGCTCACCATGGCGGTCATCCTCACAGCCACGAACGTGCGCCTCGTGCGCACCTCCATGCTGGAGACGCTTTCGCAGCAATACATCATGGTGGCGCGCTCCAAGGGTCTGCGCGACCGGATCGTGCTCTACAAGCACGCCCTGCGCAACTCGGCCATTCCGCTCGTCACTTATATCGGCCTGCAGTTCGGCGGCCTCATCGGCGGCATCGTGATCGTGGAGCGGGTGTTCAACTGGCCCGGCATGGGCACGCTCGCTTTCGATGCCATCTCCAACCGCGACTATCCGGTGCTCCAGGGCACGATCACGGTGCTGGCGCTGTTCATCATTCTCATCAATCTCCTGGTCGACATCGCCTATGGGCTGATCGACCCGCGCATCCGGACGGAGTAAGGCCCATGGCAACGGCTCAGGCCGTCTCCTCGTCGCGCTCGTGGTTCAAGTCGCTCGAGCTTGTCCTCGGCCTCCTCTTCGCAGGCGGCATCGCCCTGGTGGTGCTGCTCTCACCCATCCTGTTTCCGGACGGCGGCGAGGGCATGGACCTCATGGCGAGGCTCATCCCTCCGTTCCAGAGCTGGGCACACATCCTCGGCACCGATCCCCTCGGTCGCGACGTGCTGGCCCGCGTCGCGGTGGGCGGCAAGATCTCCCTCATGGTCGGCTTTCTCTCCGTATTCGGCGCCGTCATCATCGGCACGCTCGTGGGTCTGGTGGCGGGTTATTATCGCGGCATCGCCGAGATGCTCCTGATGCGCTTCGTCGACATTCAGCTCGCGCTGCCCTTCATCCTCGTCGCGATCATGTTCCTGGCCATCCTGGGTGCGGGCATCGACAAGGTGATCCTCGTGATGATCGCCACGCAGTGGGTGCAATATGCCCGCCTCGTGCGCGGCTCCGTGCTGGCCTTGCGGGAGCGGGAGTTCATTCTCTCGGCCCGCGCCATCGGGGTCGGCAACGGGCGCATCATCTTCACGCACGTGCTCCCCAACGTGCTCGGCCCCATCGTCATCCTCATGACCCTGCAGGTGGCCAACAACATCCTGCTGGAGAGCAGCCTGACCTTCCTCGGCCTCGGCGTCGATCCGCTCATTCCGAGCTGGGGCGGCATGCTGGCCGATGGGCGCACCTATCTGCAGACGGCCTGGTGGGTCAGCGTGTTCCCCGGGCTCGCCATCATGTTCACCGTGCTCGGCCTGAACCTTCTGGGCGACTGGCTGCGCGACTATCTCGATCCGACAGGACAGACCTCGAAATGACGATTTTGCTCGACGAGCGGGTTCCGCGCACTCTCGACCTCCTCGTGCGCGAATGGGCCAGCGCCGACCATCGCGGCATGGTCCTGGAGGCCTGGCTGTTCGAGGACGAGGCGGCGCGCCGCCGGGCCGAACAGGTCTTCGCCGCATCCGGCATCCACGCCCGCCTGCGCAGCGCCTACAAGCCGCTCGTGCATGCCTTTCTCGAAGAGTTCGACATGGCGGGCGTGACCCGCGTGGTCGTGCGCTATCCCGTGCATGAGAAGGCCGACCGCCTGCGCTTCCTCTCCGAGGCCTATCCCCTGGCGGCCCTGCTCGGAACAGTCGAGACCCGGTTCGAGCCCGGCGAGGCCGATCTGACCTACCAGATCACGCTCGACTACGCGGATGGGAGCGTTGCGGAGCATGAGGTGTTCGCGCCCAACCGCCTGCGCGCCAACCATCTCGATCAGGTCGATCTCACCCCGACCGGCTGGCTGAAGGTGACGGGGCGTTCCGACGGGGGCGCCGACTTGGACGAGCCTGTCGAGACCGAGATCCAGCAGGTGTTTCACAAGGTGATGGCGGCCGTCATGGCCCATGACTGGCCCGCAACTGAGCCCTATGTCGAGACGCTCGCCATCGATGTCGCCATTCCGGGCATCGAGCGGGAGCTCGCTTACGGCGACGAGGTCATGAGCACCCGCGAGGCGCTGCACGAGGATTTCTATTTCTCGATCCTCGAGTTCTTCAAGCATCGCTCGGGCCGCCCGGCCGAGGATCGCGGCCTGCAGCCGGGCCAGATCGTGCCGGATATCCGCCCAGGCGAAGGCGATGCGGACGTTCGCGTGAGCCTGCGCTCCTTCGGCGCGCCGTCCGATCCGGTGCGGCCGGAGCAGGATATCGAGACGGCAGATGCCGCACCGTCTCTTGCCCAGATCCATCGCGAGCTTACGGACCTGCCGGGCGACACCTTCGAGGGCGTCTCCCGCGAGGGGCGGCCGGTTCGCGGCATCTATCGTGCCGGTTCGCGCGCCGCCGTCCTCATCACGAGCGGGCAGCATGCCAATGAGACTTCGGCCCCTATCGGAACATTGCGGGCCGTGCGGCGGCTTCTCGCCAATCCGGAGGCGAACATCGCCTACATCCCGGTCGAAAATCCGGACGGGTATGCCCTGCATGGGCGCCTCTGCGAGGGCAGCCTGCGCCACATGCACCACGCGGCGCGCTACACGTCGCTCGGCAACGACCTGGAATACGGGGGCAGCGAGCCTCTTTATGAGATCGGCGCCCGCAATCAGGCCCTGGCCCTCTCGGGCGCGCAGCTGCACCTCAATCTTCACGGCTACCCGGCCCATGAATGGACGCGCCCCTTCACGGGCTACCTGCCGCGGGGTTTCGAACTCTGGACGATCCCCAAGGGCTTCTTCCTGATCATGCGGCACCATCCCGCCTGGGGCGAGACGGCCCGGACCCTGGTCGAAGCCGTCACGACGGGCCTGTCGGCGGTGCCGGATCTGGCCGAGTTCAACCGGCGCCAGATCGAGATCTGCTCGATCCATTCCGGCGGAACGCCCTATGAGATCATCAACGACATCCCCTGCCTGATCACGGCGGACGAGCGGCACCCGAGCCCGATGACGCTGATCACGGAATTCCCGGACGAGACGATTTACGGTGACGCCTATCGCTTCGCGCACACGGTGCAGATGGCCACCGTCATCGCGGCCGAAGAGGCGTTCAACACGCTGATGGGCGCTGTTGCCTGAGGTCTCAGAACTTCCGTTACGTCAAGTAATTGTTCCTGACCCGATCCCTCGTCGGGTCAGGAGAGCTCCATCTTCTTCCATCCCGATTGGTATTAGGCCGAGGCTGATCTTCTGCACCTGCGCTCCGCTTGCCGGATGTTGTGTTATATTGTAGTAAAACTTCATAACGCATAATAGGCGAAATTTTTGAGTCTTAGGGGCAGATTACATGGCTAAGCTTTTTGAATTCCGGGCCGAGAGCATGCCGTCCTGGTGGGATGGCAACTACCAGAGCCAGGCCGCGCGGAACGTTCTGACAGAGATCCAGAAGGATGGCGCTTCCCAGGTGGTGATTGTTCCTACCGTCTACATGGACAGCCTCCGCTCCACCACGGTGTACCGCGACAACGGTGATCCCGGCGGGAACAATGTCGATGGTCGTCCCCGGACCGAGAGTGACAACTCCATCAGAACGGCCATTTCGGAGGCAAAGGCCCGCGGTCTCGAAGTGATCTTCAAGCTGCATGTGAACATGCAGAACGACGACTGGAATGCGCTGATCGGCCCCGGCAGAAACCCCGATGGAACACCTCCGACCGAAGCGCAGTGGATGGAATTCGGCGCGGCTTGGTTTGCTTCCTACAAACAGGCCGTTCTCCACTACGCACGATTGGCCAAGGAGCAGGGCGTCACGACGTTCGCCATCGGCAACGAATGCGAGAGCATGACGCATCCCCGTTTCACAGGGTTCTGGAACGACATCATCGAAGATGTTCGCGAGATCACGGGCAGCAGCGTCAAACTCACCTACGCGGCCACCTGGACTAAGGCTCTCCATGTTCAGTTCTGGGACAAGCTCGATTATGTCGGAACCAACCCCTATATCGCTTTCACGCAGAACAACTTCAATCCGACGCTGCAGCAGTTGATCGACGGTTGGACCAAGCCGTCGGAGGTTTCCAGCACGAGTGGGCCGATCATCCAGAAGTTCGGCCAGAACATCTCCGCAATGGATGCTCTGAAGCGGATTTGCGAGCAGTTCGGCAAGAAACTCGTCTTCACCGAGACCGGCTTCCGCAGCATGGACGGCAACAATACGGCTCCGTGGGAATGGGGTGATACCCGACCTATCGACGAAGTCGAGCAACTCAACATGCACAAGGCCTTCTACAAGATCATCACCGATCGTGCGGATGAGGGCTGGCTGGCCGGCTACTGGTTCTGGAACTACGATGCGGGCGAAGGGGTCCTCAACCCGAGCCCGGATCACGGTTACTCCACCCACGGAAAGCTCGCAGACGCCATCGTCGAGCAGTATTTCAAGAATCCTCTCTCCGTCACGGGACTCGAGAAGACCGGTACATCCTTCGCCGACACGCTGGCCGGAGGCTTCAACAACGATACGCTGATCGGCGGCTTAGGAAACGATACGCTCCGAGGCAACAAAGGCGCGGATGTCTTCTCCTATTCCGGCGGAGATGGCCACGATACGATTCTCGATTTCAGCTATGCTCAGGGGGACAAGATCCGCCTGCTCAATGCAGGTGCCGCCAGCTACGCCGATCTTCAGGTCGCCGCTATAGCGGGAGGCTACCGGGTCAGCTTCGACAACGGCAGCATCACTATCCTGACATCGGAGCCGATCCGTGCCGAGTGGTTCACGTTCACCATCGGTCAGACCGGACCCTCGATCAAGCCGACATCCGGTGATGACGAGATCACCGGAACCAGCCGGGCCAATGTGATCAATGCGCTTGCCGGAAACGACATCGTTCATGGCCTCGGTGGCAGCGACAGGCTGACCGGCGGTCTTGGTGATGACAGCATCCATGCCGGCGACGGCAACGATGCGGTTTATGGCAATGCGGGTGACGACTACCTCGAGGGCAATGCCGGAGCGGATCGCCTCTATGGTGGAGACGGCGCCGACATTCTCTATGGCGGCGCAGGCGACGATCAGGTTCGCGGCGACCTTGGCAACGACATGCTCTACGGCGACGCCGGAAACGACCTGGTCCGTGGCGGTGACGGTTTCGATCTTGTCAATGGCGGCGACGGCAACGACAAGCTTTACGGCGAGGCCGGAAACGATCAGCTGGCTGGCGGCGACGGCAACGACACCATGCAAGGCGGCGCCGGCGATGACAGGATCGAGGGCGACGATGGCGACGACAGGCTCTACGGCGGTGACGGCAACGACGTTATCGAGGGCTGGTTCGGCAATGACAACCTCTGGGGCGGCAAAGGCGACGATCTGGTGACCCCCGGTGGAGGCACCGACAGGATGTGGGGCGGCAAAGGCGCAGACAACTTCATGATCGGCCAAGGAATTGGCAAGGACGTGATCTACGACTTCAAGCTGAAAGAGGAAGATCAGCTCATCATCCAGGGTGACATGAACGGAACCGGCATCGGCAGCGGCAGGACTGATGCGGAGGTCATGCAGATCTTCAGGCAGTTGGTGAAGCAGGTTGGCCGCGACACCGTCATCAATTTCGGCGAAGGTGACGTCCTGACCCTGAAGAACTTCAAGGCGTCTACCTTGCAACGAGACGATATCTGGTTCTGGTAAGAGCCGGATCCCTTTCAGCAAAGCAACGGCCGGAGAACCTTTCCCCGGCCGTTTCCATTTCGCCACGGCAGTTTCCCGCCACTGGAACAAGCCGAGTCCTGCCGCCGTTCTCCGGCTGAGCCGGGATATGGTGCGCCCGGCCATGCGGGAGATGCAGCCATGGCCCGGTTGTCCTGGAAGCAGAATGAGAACGATGCCTCGGTCAAGGAGACCATCGACCTCGTGCGCGAGCATGGCGAGCCTCTTCCGCCGATTGCCGACGAGCAGGCGTTCGGCGCCATGTTCGACCGCTTTGCCGATGCCAAGGTGGTGCTGCTGGGCGAGGCGAGTCATGGCACCTCGGAGTTCTATCGCGCGCGGGCTGCCATCACGAAGCGCCTGATCGAGCAGCACGGCTTCACCATTGTGGCCGTCGAGGCGGACTGGCCGGATGCAGCGCAGATCGATGCTTATGTGCGCCACCGCCCCGTGCCCGACGGCGACGATGAGGCCTTCGAGCGCTTTCCCACCTGGATGTGGCGCAACGAGGAGGTGGCCGATTTCGTCAACTGGATGCGCGAGCACAACAAGGAACGGGCCGAGGACGAGCGGGCCGAGTTCCGTGGCCTCGACGTCTACAGCCTGAACGGGTCCATCCGCTCCGTTCTCGACTATCTCGACAAGGTCGATCCGGAAGCCGCCCAGGAGGCGAGGGGACGCTATGGCTGCCTCAGCCCCTGGCAGTCGGATCCGGCCCGCTACGGCCGTGCCGTGCTCACCGGGCAGAAGAAGCCCTGCGACGAGGCCCTGCTGCGCCAGCTTCAGGATATCCTCGACAAGCGGATGGAGTATCTCCAGGCCGATGGCGGCGAGGCCTTTTTTGACGCGGTGCAGAACGCCAAGATCGTCCACGCGGCCGAGCACTACTACCGGATCATGTACGAGGGTGCGACCGAGTCCTGGAACCTGCGCGACCGCCACATGTTCGAGACGCTCCAGAGCCTGCTGGCGCGACGCGACAACGCCAAGGCCGTGGTCTGGGCGCACAACTCCCACATCGGCAACGCCGCCGCCACGGCCATGGGCTGGCAGGGCGAGTTCAACATTGGCGAGCTCTGCCGCAAGACCTACCGCAACGAGGCCGTGCTCATCGGCTTCGGGACGGATCGCGGCACGGTGGCGGCGGCCGACGATTGGGACGAGCCCATGCAGGTGAAGAGCGTCCGCCCGGCACGGCCCGACAGCCACGAGCGCATCTTCCGCGACACGGGCCTAGGCTGCTTCCTCACTGATTGGCGTGAGAACGGCCAGGCCGACCTCACCGAGGTTCTCTCCCGGCCCCGGCTGGAGCGGGCCATTGGGGTGGTCTACCGCCCGGAGACGGAACACTACAGCCATTACTTCGAAGCGGTTCTGGCCGAACAGTTCGACGCCTTCGTCTGGTTCGAAGAGACCAAGGCCGTAACGCCGCTCACCCACGCCCACGGCAAGGGCATGCCGGAGACCTACCCGTTCGGGCTCTGATGCGGATAACTCTCATCGTCTCGGGAGAGGGGCGCGCTATTCTTGCCCAGCCATGACGCTATCGGCGTCATGGCTGCCCTTTGCTGGCCATCCCGGTTGGAAAAGCGCCGTGATTCACGGATCGGGATCCCCGGCGGTCCGCAGGACCGGGAAGGGGATCCATGGCGCCGCGTGTGAGTGGATTCCCTTCCCCTCCGCTTTCGCTCCGGCCGGGAATGACACACGCGCTGTCATTCCGGGGCCGCACAGCGGAGCCCGGAATCCATAAACACGACGGCTCAGAAAAGAGCGAGGAGCGTAGCGCCTCTTCCTGCACCGTCAGCGATTATGGATTCCGGGCTCTCGCTCTCGCTCGCCCGGAATGACAGCCGTGCTCATGTTCTTATTTTGTTCTTGACAGAAGCTGCAAGCTCGGCTATATCGTTGTGTAGACCTGCCTCTGTTGAGGGGCGCGCTCGCGAGGCGTCGCAGTGTGGAGGCAGGCACGGTCCTGTGGGTGGGGTGACGCAGCCTCATTCGACAGGAGGCCCAGGCTGCGTGCCGGTGGTCGGAATCGGTTCAAGGCCCCCGTCGAGCAGACGGACCCCGCCTGGAACGGTCACCGGGCTGGCATCGCCTGAACGCCTAAAGAAGCCGTGCGCGAAGAGGCACTCCGGCTCTTCCCTTTCACCATCCATCATCGAGCCGGGCTGCCATTCGCGCCACCCTCGATTACTCTTCAGGCTCGCAGCGCAAGCTGCGGGTCACAAGGCGCTGGCTCGTGGAACTCAGCTGGCGAAGGACCCCGGCGACACTCCTCCGCCTTGTCCCGGTCGCCTGCTCCTGCTAACTGACGGCCAACTCCATTCACATCTCGATCAAGCAGGGCTTTTTCCCGTGTCCCGTCAATTCATCTACCACATGCGTGGCCTCACCAAGACCTATTCGGGCGGCAAGAAGGTCCTGGATAATATCCATCTGTCCTTCTACCCGGACGCCAAGATCGGCGTGCTCGGCGTCAACGGCGCCGGTAAGTCGACCCTGCTGCGCATCATGGCCGGCACCGACACGGACTGGACCGGCGAGGGCTGGGTGGCCGAGGGCGCCCGCGTCGGCTACCTGCCGCAGGAGCCCCAGCTCGATCCGTCGAAGAACGTTCGCGAGAACGTCATGGAGGGCGTGGCCGCCAAGAAGGCGATCCTCGACCGCTACAACGAGCTCGCCATGAACTATTCCGAAGAGACGATGGACGAGATGACCCGTCTCCAGGACGAGATCGAGGCCAAGGGCCTGTGGGATCTCGACTCCCAGGTCGACCAGGCCATGGACGCCCTTCGCTGCCCGCCGGACGACTGGTCCGTGGACAAGCTCTCGGGCGGCGAGCGCCGCCGCGTAGCGCTCTGCAAGCTGCTCCTGGAGCAGCCGGAACTGCTGCTCCTCGACGAGCCCACCAACCACCTGGACGCCGAGACCACCGCTTGGCTCGAAGGCCACCTGCGCAGCTATCCGGGCGCGATCCTGATCGTCACCCACGACCGCTACTTTCTCGACAACGTCACCGGCTGGATCCTCGAGCTCGACCGCGGCCGCGGCATTCCCTACGAGGGCAACTACTCGTCCTGGCTTGAGCAGAAGCAGAAGCGCCTCGAGCAGGAGGGCCGTGAGGACGCGGCCCACCAGCGCACCATCGAGCGCGAGCGCGAGTGGGTGTCGGCCTCGCCGAAGGCCCGTCAGGCCAAGTCGAAGGCCCGTATCCAGCGCTACGAGGACCTCGTGGCCAAGGCCAACGAGAAGGGCCCGACGACCGCTCAGATCATCATCCCGATCGCCGAGCGCCTGGGCAACAACGTCATCGAGTTCGACAACCTGAAGAAGGCCTTCGGCGACAAGCTCCTCATCGACGGCCTGTCCTTCAAGCTGCCGCCGGGCGGCATCGTCGGCATCATCGGTCCGAACGGCGCCGGCAAGACCACCCTGTTCCGCATGATCACCGGCCAGGAGCAGCCGGATGAGGGCTCCATCAAGATCGGCGAGAGCGTCAAGCTCGGCTACGTCGACCAGAGCCGCGACTCGCTCGACGCCAACAAGACCCTCTACGAGGAGATCTCCGGCGGCAACGAGGTGCTCTATCTCGGCAAGCGCGAGATCAATGCCCGCGCCTATTGCGGCGCCTTCAACTTCAAGGGCTCCGACCAGCAGAAGAAGGTGGGCGTGCTCTCGGGCGGCGAGCGCAACCGCGTGCACCTTGCCAAAATCCTGAAGTCGGGCTCCAACGTCCTGCTCCTCGACGAGCCGACCAACGACCTCGATGTGGATACCCTGCGGGCGCTCGAAGAGGCGCTGGAGGATTACGCGGGCTGCGCCGTGATCATCTCGCACGATCGCTGGTTCCTCGACCGCATCGCCACCCACATTCTGGCCTTCGAGGGCGACAGCCACGTGGAATGGTTCGAAGGCAACTTCGCCGATTACGAGGAGGACAAGAAGCGCCGCCTCGGCACGGATTCCACGATCCCGCACCGGATCAAGTACAAGAAGTTCTCGCGGTAATTGCCGTGGGGACTACCCTCATCACGGGCATCGGACGCGGGATCGGGCAGGAGCTCGCCCGCGTTCTTCTGCAACGCGGCGATCGCGTCGTCGGCACCCTCCGGGACTTGAGTCAGGCCTCGCCCCAATGGAGCGGGTTCATCGCCGGTGGGCAGCTCAGGCTGCTGGCGCTTGACGTCCGGGACGGTGCCTCGATCCTTGAGGCGGCTGCGAGCTTCGGTGAGCCCGTCGATGTTCTGGTCAACAATGCGGGCATCATCGGGCCGCAGCGGCAATCGACCCTCGACATGGATTTCGATGGGTTTCTTGAAACCCTGAACATCAACACCCTCGGCCCTCTGCGTGTCGTCCAGGCCTTCCTGCCTCACTTGAGGCGCGCGAAGGCGGCCAGGATCGTCACCATCAGCAGCCGCATGGGCTCGCTCTCCCATGCGAAGTCCGACCGCATCGCCTATCGCGCCTCCAAGGCTGCGGTGAACAAGGTGATGCAGGGGATCGCAACGGATCTTCGGGAAGAGGGGATCGTTGCCATATCCGTTCATCCCGGCTGGGTTCGTACGGATATGGGCGGATCGGGGGCTGATGTTTCAGTCCAGGACAGCGCCGCCGGTCTCGTGAAGCTCATCGATGGCCTCACGGTTGAACACAGCGGCGGCTTCTTCGATTGGCAGGGAGAGCCTGTTCCATTTTAGTGAAGATCCTGCAGAGAGCGCCGGCAAACCTTCAGCCCAAGTTCATCTTGGCCGGACTAAACTCCCTCGTGTTCAAGGATCGGGGATGGCCACGAGACGTGATCTCCCGACCTTCGGTCCGCCTGGAGGGTCACATGGTCTGCATGAAGCGCGTTCTTACGGTTGGAGCGTCCGCTCTCGTCCTGAGCGGTTCTCTCATGGCTGCGGCTCCTGCGGCGGCGGGTGAAAGAACGGGCCGGTGGCGCGACGGATCGTATGCCACGCCCTATGGGATCGTTCGGCCCAACGCCGGGTACGGATATCGTCCGCATTATCGTCGTGGCTCCAATGTCGGTGGCGCGGTGGCTGCCGGGGTGATCGGCGGCTTGGCACTCGGTGCGCTGGCGTCACGCCCGGCCTATGCGTATCCCGCTTACCCGGCTTATTCCACCTATCCGACCTATTACGGCTCGCCGGTCTACGATGAGCCGACCTGCTACACGGTGCGCCGCCGCCTCGTGGACGATTGGGGACGGGTCTTCATTCGTCGGGAGCAGGTTTGCGAGTAATCTAGGGGAAAGGCAGCTTCGTCGGCTGCCTATTCCCGCTGGATGCGCACAGCCCGAATTCCGAGCGCCCGTCTTGGGCTGTTTGCGCGTGTTTCCTCTACGAGGCACCGGCTCCTCATCACGAACTTCTTCAACCCGGTTGGGTTCTTCGACGAAACAGTGTATGACCCTTGAGGCACGAGACATAAGAAGAGAGTCCACGTGCCAGTCGACAACATTTCCAGCTTCGAATCCGTCGCAACCCCGCAGGAAGCCGTCGAGCGGCTGATCGAGCTCCATGACAGCGCCATCGAGGCGCAGCGCCATGCGCTGGAGCATTTCTTCGCCACCGGCACGGCCCCCACGCCCCTCGAGCGCTCCCGCTTCCGCTACCCGGAGCTGCGCCTGGACTACCGGGCGTCGTCTGTGCCGCCGATCAAGCAGCGCGCCTATGCCAAGTTCCAGGGGCCGGGCGTCTATGCCACGACCATCACGCAGCCGACCTTCTACCGGAACTACCTGCTGGAGCAGCTGAACTTCCTCGTGCGCGACTACGGCGCCACCATCGAGGTCGGGGTCAGCGATCAGGAAATTCCGTACCCTTACGTGTTCGAACGCGGCGACGAATTGGGCCGGGGAGCGCATTCCGCCTCCGAGCTGGCCCAGCACTTTCCGACTCCGCTTCTGGCCAAAGTCGGCGACGAGATCGCCGACGGCACCTGGAACTTCCAGGAGAACGAGGCGCGGCCACTGGCGCTCTTCGATGCGGCCCGGGTGGATTATTCCCTGCGGCGCCTGGTGCATTACACCGGCAGCGACTGGCGCTGCGTCCAGCCCTGGATCCTGCTCACCAACTACCACCGCTACGTGGACCAGTTCATCCGCTGGGCCGTGAAGGAACTGGCCGACGAGAGCGGGCCTTACACCAGACTCGAACTCCCGGGCGGCATCACCATTGAGCGTGGGCTCGAAGAAGCAGCCACCGAAGAGCTGATCGCCTCTTCGCCCTGGCACCGGTTCCAGATGCCCGCCTACCACCTCATGCGCAAGGACGGGCAGGGCGTGACCCTGGTCAATATCGGGGTCGGCCCATCGAACGCGAAGAACATCACGGACCATCTTGCCGTGCTGCGCCCCCATTGCTGGCTCATGGTCGGCCATTGCGGGGGCTTGCGCCAGTCGCAGTCCATCGGCGACTACGTGCTGGCCCACGGCTATCTCCGGCGCGACCACATCCTCGACGGGGCCGTCCCGCCGGAAATTCCGATCCCGGCGCTGGCGGAGATCCAGGTCGCCCTGCAGGAGGCGGCCGTTCAGGTCACCGGCGAGAAGGGCGAGGAGCTGAAGCGGCGCCTGCGCACCGGCACGGTCGTCACCTATGACGACCGGAACTGGGAGCTGCGCTGGAGCCAGGAACGGCGCCAGATCAACCTCTCCCGCGCCATCGCGGTGGACATGGAAAGCGGCACCATCGCGGCCCAGGGCTATCGGCTGCGCGTGCCCTACGGAACCCTGCTCTGCGTCTCGGACAAGCCGCTCCACGGAGAAATCAAGCTGCCGGGCGCGGCAAATGCCTTCTATGAGCGCGCCGTGAGTGAGCACCTCATGATCGGCTTGGCGGCCTTGGATATCCTGAGAGGACAGCGCACCTCCCTGCATTCGCGCAAGCTGCGGAGCTTCGACGAACCGCCCTTCCGGTAAGCGGGCGCTCCGTGTCGCGCGAAACCCTCGGCCTGCTCCTGGGCTTCGTCGGCGTCTGCATCTTCGCCGGCACGCTGCCCTTCACGCATATTGCCGTCGAGCATCTGAGCCCGCTCTTCGTCACAGGCGGCCGGGCGGCGCTCGCAGGGCTCCTGGCCCTGGCAACGCTTCTCCTGCTTCGCAAGCGCTGGCCGTCGCGGCGGCAGGTCGGCACCCTGGCCCTCGTGGCCTTGTGCTTGGTTGCGGGGTTTCCGGGCTTCACGGCGCTTGCCATGCAGACGGTGCCGGCGTCCCACGGCGGCGTGGTGCTCGGCATCCTGCCGCTCGCCACCTCGGCTATCAGCACCCTGATCGCAGGCGAGCGTCCGAGCCCGGCCTTCTGGCTGGCGGCTGTAGCCGGCGCGGCTCTCGTGATCGGTTTCACCCTGCACGAGGGCGGCGGCTCCCTGGGGCAGGGGGATGTGTTTCTCCTCGGGGCTGCCCTGTCGTCGGCCCTGGGCTATGTGCTCTCCGGCAAGCTCGCTCGCGCCGGCCTCGCCGGCTGGGAGGTGATTTCCTGGGTGCTGGTCGTCGCCCTGCCGGTCACGATCCCGGTGGCGCTCTGGACCATGCCGGCCGAGCCGGGAGCGATCCCCACCTGGAGTTGGATCAGCTTCGCGTATGTCGCCCTGATGAGCCAGTATCTGGGCTTCTTCGCCTGGAATGCCGGCCTTGCCATCGGGGGCATCGCCCATGTTGCCCAAGTCCAGCTCCTGCAGACCTTCATCACCCTGCTGATCGCGTCCGTTCTGAACCGGGAGGACATCGCGCTGTCCGCCTGGTTTGTGGCCGCGGCTGTCGTCGTCCTGGTGGTTCTCTCAGGGCGCGCGAAGGTCCGCCGAGAAAAGTCCTAAAGCCTTGCTTGCTCCTGCTGTAAAAAAGATATAAACATATCTTTATATGTAAGAGCGAGATTTAGCCGTGGCTGACACCCCGTCTCCATCCCTGGACCTGACCCTGGACGTCCTGCGGGCCGCTGCGGAAGAGACGCGCCTGCGGATGCTCGCCCTTCTGACGGAGGGCGAGCTCTCCGTCTCCGATTTCACCGACATCCTGGGCCAGTCCCAGCCCCGCATCTCCCGCCACCTGAAGCTCCTGGTCGAGGCCGGCCTCGTGGAGCGGCACCGGGAGGGGGCCTGGGCCTTCTTCCGGCTGACCGACCGGGGTGTCGCGCTGCGCATCATTCGCCCTACCCTGGAGAGCTTGGACCATTCCGATCCGCGGCTGCTGGAAGACCGGACCAGGCTTCAGGCTGTGCGCGCCCAGCGTTCGCAGGCCGCGCAGGCCTTCTTCTCGCGCTTGGCACCGGAATGGGACCGGATTCGCTCGCTGCACGCACCCGAGGCGGTGGTCGAGGCCGCCGTGCTCGATGCCCTGGGCACGCGCACGATCCGCAACCTCGTCGATCTCGGCACGGGCACCGGCCGCATGCTGCAGCTGCTGGCGCCACGCGCGCAGCGAACCGTTGGCCTCGACGCCAGCCATGCCATGCTCTCGGTGGCCCGCGCCAATCTGGAGAAGGCTGGCTTAAGAGGCATCGAGCTGCGGCAGGGGGACATCTATGCCCCGCCGTTTCCGCGCGACACGTTCGATCTCGTCGTCGTCCATCAGGTTCTGCACTATCTCGACGACCCAGCTCGGGCGATCCGCGAGGCGGCGCGCCTCGTGGCTCCGGGCGGGCGCATCCTCGTGGTGGATTTCGCGCCCCACAGCCTCGAATTCCTGCGCGAGGCGCAGGCTCACCGCCGCCTCGGCTTCGCACCGGCTCAGGTTGCAGGCTGGCTCGACGAGGCCGGGCTCGACTGCACCCTCAACAGAGAGATCGCTCCGCCCGCGAAGGGCGACGAGCATCTGACCGTATCCCTTTGGCTTGGCCAGGATCGCCGCGTGGTGACGGATTGGCCCATGAGTGAACCCGACAGAGAGGTCGCCTGATGTCACCGCTCACCCTTCGCCCCAGCCGGCAGGCCTCCCGTCCGATCAAGGTGTCGTTCGAGTTCTTCCCGCCGAAGACTCCCGAGATGGAAGCGACCCTGTGGTCGTCGATCCAGCGTCTTGCCCCGCTCAATCCGCAGTTCGTCTCCGTGACTTACGGCGCAGGCGGCTCCACCCGTGAGCGCACTCACGCCACGGTTTCCCGCCTCGTGCAGGAAACGGACCTGAAGCCTGCGGCGCATCTCACTTGCGTTGCGGCCACGAAGGACGAGGTGGACGATGTGGTGCGCTCCTATTGGGATGCAGGCGTGCGCCACATCGTGGCTCTGCGCGGGGATCCGGTCAGCGGCATCGGCACCGCCTATGAGGCCCATCCGGGCGGCTACCAGCAGACCTGCGATCTGGTGGCCGGCATCAAGGCCATCGGCGATTTCGAGGTCTCCGTGTCGGCTTATCCGGAGAAGCATCCGGAAGCATCGTCCTTGGACGCGGATATCGACGCGCTTCAGGCCAAGGTGGATTGCGGTGCGGATCGCGCCATCACGCAGTTCTTCTTCGACAACGATCACTACTTCCGCTTTCTCGACCGCGTGCATGCCCGCGGCATCAGCATCCCGATCGTGCCCGGCATCGTTCCGGTGCAGAACTTCAAGCAGACGGCGAACTTCGCGTCGAAGACCGGCGCGAGCGTTCCCGCTTGGCTCGCTGCTCGCTTCGACGGGCTCGACAACGACGTGGAGACGCGAAAGCTCGTGGCCGCAGCGGTGGCCGCCGAGCAGGTGATCGACCTCGTCGATCGCGGCGTGAGCGAATTCCACTTCTACACCATGAACCGCGCCGATCTGGTCTATGCCATCTGCCATCTGCTTGGGCTGCGCGATCACAGCGTGAAGGCTGCCGCCTGACATCAATGAAATCACCGTCGACAGCCCACGAACCGGCTGCGATGCAAAGAGAACAGATCGAATGACTGCATTCACACCTCGCTCGGCCAATGGCTCCGACGTGCTCAAGGCGCTTCGTGAAGCCGCATCTAAGCGGATTCTCGTGCTCGATGGCGCCATGGGCACGGAGCTGCAGAATTCACGTTTCTCGGAAGAGGATTTTCGCGGCGAGCGCTTCAGGGATTGGAAGCAGGACGTCAAGGGCAACAACGATCTGCTCATCCTCACGCAGCCGGATGCGGTGCGCGATGTCCATCTCGCCTATTTCCTGGCAGGCGCGGACATCGTCGAGACCAACACCTTCTCCGGCACCCCCATCGCCCAGGCCGATTACGGCATGGAGGAGATCGTCTACGAGCTGAACTTCGATGGCGCGCGCCTTGCCCGTGAGGCTGCGCTGATCGCCGAGAAGGAGGATGGCCGCCGCCGCTTCGTCGCCGGCGCCGTCGGTCCGACGAACCGCACGCTCTCTATCTCGCCCGACGTGAACAACCCCGGCTACCGCGCGGTCACCTTCGATCAGGTGCGCGAGGCTTATGCCGAGCAGGTGAGGGGGCTTGTCGACGGCGGTTCCGAGATCATCCTCATCGAGACCATCTTCGACACCCTGAACGCCAAGGCGGCCATCGTGGCCACGCAGCAGGTTTTCGCCGAGAAGGGTGTCAAGCTGCCCGTGATGATCTCGGGCACGATCACGGATCTCTCCGGCCGCACACTGTCGGGTCAGACGCCCGAAGCCTTCTGGTACTCCGTGCGCCACGCGGAGCCGTTCTCCATCGGCCTCAACTGCGCTCTCGGTGCACGCGAGATGCGGGCGCACATTCAGGAGATCGGCCGTGTCGCCGATACACTCGTCTGTGCCTATCCGAATGCAGGCCTGCCGAACGAGTTCGGCCTTTACGACGAGCGTCCCGAAGCAACGGCCTCCATGCTGGCCGAGTTTGCCGATTCAGGTCTGGTCAACGTGGTCGGCGGCTGCTGCGGCACCACGCCGGAGCATATCCGAGCCATCGCGGAAGCCGTCGCCGGCAAGGCGCCCCGCTCGGTTCCGACGGTGCAGCCGCTCATGCGCCTGTCGGGCCTCGAACCGTTCACGCTCACCTCCGACATCCCGTTCGTGAATGTGGGCGAGCGCACGAACGTCACCGGCTCCGCCAAGTTCCGCAAGCTCATCACCAACAACGATTATGCCGCCGCGCTCGACGTGGCGCGCGATCAGGTGGCGAACGGCGCCCAGATCATCGACGTCAACATGGACGAGGGCCTGCTCGATTCCGAGAAGGCCATGGTCGAGTTCCTCAACCTTGTGGCCGCCGAGCCGGACATCGCCCGCGTGCCGGTGATGGTGGACTCGTCCAAGTTCCACGTGATCGAGGCCGGCCTCAAGTGTCTGCAGGGCAAGGCCATCGTGAATTCGATCTCCATGAAGGAGGGCGAGGCGGCCTTCATCGAGCAGGCGAAAATCTGCCGCGCCTATGGGGCCGCCGTCGTGGTGATGGCCTTCGACGAGGTGGGCCAGGCGGATACCCTGGAGCGCAAGGTCGAAATCTGCACCCGCGCGTACAAGATGCTCACCGAGCAGGTGGGCTTCCCGCCGGAAGACATCATCTTCGATCCGAACGTGTTCGCGGTGGCGACTGGCATCGAGGAGCACAACGGCTATGGCGTCGACTTTCTTGAGGCGACGCGCATCATCCGCGAGACGCTGCCGCATGCTCATATCTCGGGTGGCGTGTCGAACCTGTCCTTCTCCTTCCGCGGCAACGAGCCCGTGCGCGAGGCCATGCACTCGGTGTTCCTGTTCCACGCCATCAAGCTCGGCATGGATATGGGCATCGTCAATGCCGGTCAGCTTGCGGTCTATGACGAGATCGATCCGGAGCTGCGCGACCTGTGCGAGGACGTGGTGCTCAACCGTCGTCCCGACGCCACGGAGCGCCTTCTCGAAGCGGCGCCCCGCTTCAAGGGTGACGGCACCGGTGCCGTAAAGGCGGCCGATCTCGAATGGCGCTCCTGGCCTGTGGGCAAGCGCATCGAGCACGCCCTCGTCAACGGCATCACCGAGTTCATCGCGCAGGACACGGAGGAAGCACGGCAATCCGTAGAGCGTCCGCTGCACGTGATCGAGGGCCCGCTCATGGACGGCATGAACGTGGTGGGCGATCTCTTCGGCGCCGGAAAGATGTTCCTGCCGCAGGTTGTGAAATCCGCCCGCGTGATGAAGCAGGCGGTGGCCTATCTGATGCCGTTCATGGAAGCCGAGAAGGCAGCTAACGGATCCACCGAGCGTTCTGCCGCCGGCAAGGTGCTGATGGCGACCGTGAAGGGCGATGTGCACGACATCGGCAAGAACATCGTCGGCGTGGTTCTCGCCTGCAACAACTACGAGGTCATCGACCTCGGCGTCATGGTGCCGGCCCAGAAGATCCTGGAGACTGCGCGCCGGGAGAACGTGGATGTGATCGGCCTCTCCGGCCTCATCACGCCGTCGCTCGAGGAGATGGTGAACGTGGCGAGCGAGATGGAGCGCGAAGGCTTCGACATCCCGCTGCTCATCGGCGGCGCCACCACGAGCCGCGTGCATACGGCGGTGAAGATCCACCCGAACTACAACAAGGGTCAGGCGGTCTACGTGACTGATGCGAGCCGCGCCGTCGGCGTCGTGTCCTCGCTGCTCTCGTCCGACATGAAGGACGGCTATGTGGAGACGCTCCGGGCCGAGTACCGGAAGGTGGCAGATGCCCATGCGCGCTCGGAAGCCGACAAGCAGCGCCTCTCCATCGAGAAGGCCCGCGCAAACAGCCTGAAGATCGACTGGGCATCGTATCATCCGCCCAAGCCCGCCTTCACCGGCGCGCGGGTGTTCCGCAGCTACGATGTGGGGGAACTGGTGCCTTACATCGACTGGACGCCGTTCTTCCAGACCTGGGAACTGAAGGGCCGCTTTCCGGCGATCCTTGAGGACGAGAAACAGGGCGAGGCCGCGCGCCAGCTCTGGGACGATGCGCAGGCCATGCTTAAGCAGCTCGTCGAGGAGCGCTGGTTCAACCCGAAGGCGATCATCGGCTTCTGGCCTGCCAATACGGTGGGCGACGACATTCGACTCTTTACGGGCGAGAGCCGCTCGGAACAGCTTGCCACCTTCCATGGCCTGCGCCAGCAGCTCTCCAAGCGCGACGGCAAGCCGAACATCTGCCTGTCCGATTTCGTGGCGCCCGTCGAGAGCGGCAAGCCCGACTGGATCGGCGCCTTCGTGGTGACGTCCGGCATCGAGGAGGTGCGGATCGCCGAGAGGTTCGAGCGCGCCAACGACGATTACCGCTCGATCATGGTGAAGGCGCTTGCCGACCGTATCGCGGAAGCGTTTGCAGAGCGCATGCACGAGCGCGTGCGCAAGGAATTCTGGGCCTACGCGCCGGACGAGAACCTGGGCAATGACGGTCTGATCGGCGAGGAATACCAGGGCATCCGCCCGGCTCCCGGCTACCCGGCGCAGCCCGACCACACCGAGAAGGCGACCCTGTTCAGCCTGCTCGAAGCCGAGCGCCGCATCGGCGTCAAGCTCACGGAATCCTACGCCATGTGGCCGGGCTCCTCCGTGTCGGGCCTCTACCTGTCGCACCCGCAATCCTACTACTTCGGCGTCGCCAAGGTGGAGCGCGATCAGGTCGAGGATTACGCCGAGCGCAAGGGCATGAGCGTGACGGAGGTCGAGCGCTGGCTCAGCCCGATCCTCAACTACGATCCGGCAAGCTACCGGGTGATGGCGGCGGAGTAAGGTTTCCTCACGGGTCATCCCGGACGGAGCGCAGCGGAGATCCGGGATCGCGTCACGATTCCCACTGGAACCTCAACACAGTCAGTCCCGCGAATGCGGGAATCCATAACCGTTAACGGTGCAGAAAGAAGTGCAACGCTGATCGCATTTTCTTCAACCGTCGTGTTTATGGATTCCGGGCTCCGCTCTGCGGCCCCGGAATGACAGCGCTTTAATGGTCCTGCGATCCCTGATCGGCTCCGCCGTCCGGGATGACGAATTTGGGAGGTCACTCCCGCCGCAGCGCCTCGATCGGGTCGAGCTTCGCCGCGCGTTGTGCCGGATAGAACCCGAAGAAGATCCCGACCAGCGCCGAGAAGCCCACGGCCATGAGGATGGCGTTCGTCGATACGAGCGAGGGCCAGCCGGCGAGCTGCGCCACGAGATAGGCGGCGCCTGCGCCGAGCGCGATGCCGAGCGCGCCGCCGATGGTGGAGAGCGTTGTCGCCTCGATGAGGAACTGGCTGAGGATGTCGCGCGGGCGCGCGCCGACGGCCAGCCGCAGGCCGATCTCGCGGGTGCGCTCGGTGACGGAGACCAGCATGATGTTCATGATGCCGATGCCGCCCACGAGCAGCGAGACGGCAGCCACAGCTGCGAGCAGCATGGACAGGGTGTTGGCGGAGGCGGTTGCAGTGTTGGCGATTTCGGTCAGGTTGCGGATCGAGAAATCGTCCTCCTGCTCTCCGATGATCCGATGGCGCTGGCGCAGCAGCTCCGTCATGCTCTCGATCCCGGGTACGATGTCGCTCTCGTTGGCGAACTTCACGAAGATCGAGCCGACGGAGCCGTCCTTGGCGTAGTTGCGGCCGATCACCCGGCGACGTCCCGTGTCGAGCGGCACGAAGACCACATCGTCCTGGTCCTGCCCGAAAGCCGACTGGCCCTTCGGCGCCATCACGCCGATCACGCGGAACGGCACGTTGCGAACGCGCACGATCTGGTCGATGGGATCGTCCTCGCCGAAGAGGTTGCGGGCGACCGTCTGCCCGAGAAGGATGACGATGTCGCCGCGGCGCACCTCTTCCGGATCGAAGGTGCGCCCGGTGGCGACATCCCATTCGCGGGCGGAGAACCAGTCGAGATCGATGCCGTAGATCCGCGTGCCCCAGTTGTTGCCGCCGGCCACCACCTGCGCGCCGCCCTGCACGAAGGGCGCGGCCGCCACCACGCCGTCGATCTCGCGCCGGATGGCCCGTGCGTCCTCATCCGTGAGCGACGAGGCTGCGCCGGCACCGAGGCGTGCTCCGCCCTGCGTGACGTTGCCGGGCGTGACGATGGCGAGGTTGGCGCCGAGCGAGCGGATCTGGCTGTCGACGAGATTGCGCGCACCCGAGCCGATCGCCACCATGGCGATGACGGCCGCGACGCCGATCACGATGCCGAGCATGGTGAGCAGGCTGCGCAGGGCATTGGCCATGATGGCGGAGAACGCGGAGCGGATCGCCTCGACTAGCCTCATTCGGCGGCCTCCGGCGCGAGATCGCGGGCATCGACGGGAGTCTGGCGGCGATCCTCGATCACGCGGCCGTCGCGGAAGCGCACGAGGCGCTGCGCGTGCCGCCCCACCTCCGCATCGTGCGTCACGAGCACGATGGTGGCGCCCTCGCGGTTGAGCTCCTGAAACAGCGCCATGATCTCGTTCGCCGTGCGGCTGTCGAGGGCGCCGGTCGGCTCGTCGGCCAGCAGGAGGCTCGGGCTGTTGACGAGAGCCCGCGCGATTGCCACGCGCTGCTGCTGCCCGCCGGACAATTGCATCGGGCGGTGATGGGCGCGGTCCGCAAGACCGACGCGGCCGAGGGCCTGCAGGGCGCGCTCGCGGCGGGTTCTGCGGTCGAAGCCCGCATAGACCATCGGCAGTTCCACATTGCCCAGGGCATCCACGCGCGGCAGCAGGTTGAACTGCTGAAACACGAAGCCGATCTCGCGGTTGCGCAGGCGCGCCAGGCCGTCCGCATCGAGACTCTCGACAGCCGTGCCGGCGAGCCGGTACTGGCCGCCCGTCGGTCGGTCGAGGCAGCCGATCAGGTTCATGAAGGTGGACTTGCCCGAACCGGACGGTCCCATGACAGCCACGAAATCACCCTGGTCGATGTCGAGGGAGACGCTGTCGAGCGCTACGACGCGTCCGGCATCGAGATCGTAAACCCGGCTGAGATCGCGCGTTTCGATGAGGGCCACGGGGCGCGTTCCTAGAACATCCGCGGCGGACGCGGGCGGCGGTTGGTGGCGCCGTTCGTGTCATTCGCCGCATCGGCGCGCGGCGCACCGACAATGACGGCAGCGCCTTCCTGCAGATCGCCGCGAAGGATCTCCGTGTAGGCTCCATCCGTCACGCCAAGCCGAACGGGCAGGGGCTGGGGATTGCCGTCAGGCCCGACACGGTAGATGCGCGCCCGGGTGCCTTCGTCCTCAATGGACCCGGCCTGTTCGCCACGGGGGCGCCGCCGCGGTCCCTGGCCATGCGGCGCCGCGCCTCTTCCTTCGCCGTTGCCAGCCTGCGCATCCTGAGAGCGAGGCCGACGTCCTGGCGTCTGCTCATCCGGCGTGCCGTCCCGTGCCTCGGTGGCTGCCATCGTGATGGCGGGCCGGAAGCGCAATGCCGCATTCGGAATGCGCAGCACGTCCTCGCGCTCGTCGGTGATGATCTGGAGGTTGGCCGTCATGCCGGGCAGCAGCGCCTGGTCCTGGTTGCGCACGCTGATGACCGCCGTGTAGGTGACCACGTTCTGCACCGTCTGCGCGGCGAGACGCACCATGCGCACCCGGCCGTCGAAGGTGCGGTTCGGATAGGCGTTGACCGTGAAGGAGACCTTCTGCCCTTCCTTGAGGCGGCCCACATCCGCCTCGTCGATATTGGCGTAGATGTCGATCTCGCTCAGGTCCTGCGCGACGGTGAACAGGGTCGGCGAGGAGAGCGACGCGGCGACCGTCTGGCCGAGCTCCACTTCGCGCTTCACCACCACGCCATCGACCGGCGACTTGATCTCCGTGCGTCCAAGATCGATCTCGATGTCCCGCAGCTTTGCCTGCCGCTGCAGGATGATCGCCTCGGCGGATTTCACATTCGCTTCCGCCAGGGCCAGATCGGCTTTCAGCCCGAGCGTCTCCGCTTGGTTGGACGCAATCTGCGCGTCGGCCGAAGCGAGGTTCGCGGTCTGGATGTCCACCTGCGTGCGCGCCTGCTCCAGGGCCGTCTGCGTTCCCACCGCGCGCGTGTTGAGCTGCGTCTGCCGCTCGCTCCCGCGCCGGGCTTCCTCCAGCTGGGCCTGAGTGCGTTCACGCTGCGCCCGAAGGTCGGCGGCCTGCGCCTCGGCACGCTGAAGCGCCGAGCGGGCCTTGTCGATCTGGGCACGCTTCGTGTCGAGATCGGCCTTCGCCTGGGCGAGATCCGCCAGGGCCGCATCCCGGCGCGACTTGATCTGCTCCGCATAAAGGCGGGCCACCACCTGGCCTTCCTTCACGGGCGTGTTGTAGTCGGCCAGGATCTCGACAACTTGGCCGGACAGTTGCGAGCCAACGAGCACCGTTGTCACCGGGTTGAGCGTCCCCGTGGCGCGCACGCTCGCGGTGATCGACCCGCGATCGACGGAGCCGAGGCGGTAGGCTTGATCCGAGGCGTTGCCGCCCGTCGGCTTCCACAGCACGAAGCCAGCGCTTCCTGCCACCAGAACAACGACGATCAGCCACAACCAGACGCGACGCACCCGACAACCCTCAGCAAGACATGATCATTCATGCGGGGCGATTGTGGCCGATTTCCTATAGTGTTGCGAGTTAACTCTTTGTCATGTGCCGGCCTGCGGCCGCGCTGCGATCAGGTTGCGCAGGGTCATGATGGTGGAGGCATCCGCGACGCCGTCCACGCGCTCGGGCCGGAAATGGCGCTGGAAGGCGCTCACGACCTTCTCGGTGTCCTCATCGAAGACGCCGTTGATCTTCAGACCGTAGCCGTACATCACGAGCATGGCCTGCAGGGCCTCGATGGGCATGCCCTGGTCACCGCGCGAGAAGAACCGTCCGTCGCTCATCGCAGCCGGTGGGACCCAGTGGCCGACACCAGCCGCGTGCAGGGTCTTCCAGGGAAAGAGTTCGCCGGGGTCGACCTTGCGGCCGGGCGCCACATCCGAATGGGCGAGCACCCGGGTGGACGGTATGCGCCAGCGGGTGACGATGTCCTTCGCCAGGGCCGCCACGCTCTCGATCTGCCCATCGGGGAAGGGCGGCAGGCCGCCGGGATGGCCGGGATTGGCGATCTCGATGCCGATGGAGCTGGAGTTGATGTCGGTCTCCCCGTCCCAGGAGGAGAGGCCCGCATGCCAGGCCCGCCGCGCTTCCGGCACCAGCTGCAGCACGCGCCCGTCGCCGAACACGAAGTAATGGGCGGAGACCTGCGAGACCGGATTGCACAGCCACTGCAGCGCTTCGCCCTCGTCGGGCATGCCAGTGTAGTGCAGGATGAGCATGCTGGGGCGCCGGCCGTCCTTGCGCTCCCCGTGGTTGGGGGATGGAAACACCTTGGCGGCCAGCGGGCTCTCCGGTGTCAGCGTGCTCATGCGGCTACCTGAGATTCCGCTCGGCGGCGATGCGTTCCCAGGCCGCGTTGATGGTGGCAAGCCGCTCGGTGGCGATCTTCACGGCCTCCGGCGGCAGGCCGCGGGCGATCTCCCGGTCCGGGTGGTTGTCGGCGACGAGCTTGCGGTAGTGGCGCTTGAGCTCCTCGTCGCTCATGCTCCTGTCGGCCTTGAGAATAAAATAAGGATCGTCCTTGCGCTTCACATGGCGCGCGGCGATGCGTTCGAAATCCACGTCCGAGAAGGCGAAGATCGTCGCCACGTCCTTGAGGTAGGCATATTCGGCCTCGTGCACGGCCTCGTCCGCCTTGGCGATGTGGAACAGGCCGTCGATCACGTCCTCGAGAAGCGCAGGCTCCTCCTTGAACTCCTCGTGGATCTGCCGGGCGTAGGCCTCGAACCCGTCCGAGGTCTGCATGGCGAGGTTGAACAGGCGCTCCACCTTGTCGTGCTCGCTGTCCGGCACCTCGACGATCTGCTTGAAGGCCCGGACCTCAACATCGACCACCACGCCGTCAGCCTTCGCCATCTTGGCCGCGAGCGCCACGAGGCCCATAGTGAACATGACGTCGCGCGGCGGCTTTCCGAACAAAGCGCCTTCGCGATCGACCAGAACATGGCCGGCGACCCCGCCCAGGAGAGCGCCTATCGGCCCGCCAAACGCGAGGCCTATGCCGGCGCCTCCGAGCTTACCCCAAATCGACTGAATCATCTTGAGACCAGTGGTACGCTCAAGTGCGGGCAAAAGAAAAGGGGCCGAGAACGCCTCGGCCCCTGAAATTCGCTCTCTCGCGAGATTAGCGGCAGTACACGTTGCCGTAGACGTCCTGGTAGGTGCCATAGGGGCAGGCCGGGCCGCGCGGAGCCGTCGAGGCGCCCACGATCGCGCCGCCTGCGCCGCCGATGGCCGCACCGGCCAGAGCGCCACTTGCCGAGCCGGTTGCTGCGCCGCCGATGGCCGCACCAGCGAGGCCGCCGATGGCTGCGCCGCCGACTGCACGCTCACCAGGAGTATTGCAGGCTGCCATCGAGAGGGTGAGGGCACCGGCGGCAATGGCTGTCATGATCTTCTTCATGGAGGCTTCCCTGTTGTTGAGCGGGCCCTTGGCCCGGCGGTAATTAGCTTGACCTTACGCTGTCGCCAACTCCTGTGCGGAGAAAGAGTTCCTCCAAACACGCGGAAGAGGGCAGGATTCAGAGCCGTCTTGAGGCTAGAATCCCGTTGTAGGGCCCAAGCACCACGAAGACAATACGGTCAAGCTTGAACCAATTCTGAACATAATCGTGCCCTGAGGCGCCACATCTTCGCCTCATTTCGCCGTCACCCAGCGCCCCCTCATGATTATCGCCAGCTGGAGTTTCGGTTTGACTTGGCAACACTTCCTCAGAACGCTGGCGATTGCAGGTTTGGGCGCGGCCGCCCTTGCGGTGGCATCGCAGGCCCGGGCGAGCGGAGGCGAGAACGCCCCCATCTCCCCCGACCAGGCCGAGCAGTTCCTTGGCGCCGCGGCGGCTGAATCGGCGGCCTTCGCTGAGGAAGAAGCGGCCGCAGCGTCTGCCGGGGAGGCGCCGGAGCCGGACGCCAAGGCTGCAGGCAAGAAGAAGCTGAAGGAAACCGTCGCCTCCAAGCCCGCGAAGCCTCAGGTGGACAAGGCGGAAGAGGCGCAGCCCAAGCCGGTTGCGAAAGCGACGGCCGCGCCGGAGGAGGCGGATCAGCAGACCGCGTCCCTTCCCACGTCTCTTCCCGTGTCGCTGATCGGCACGGGGTCGAAAGCCCGCACGTCCGATGCAACGCGCGCCGTTGCGCTCAAGCCTCTCATCGCCCGCTACGCCTCCGAGAACGGAGTGCCCTACGAACTGGCCGATGCCGTGGTCCGGCTCGAGAGCCGCTACAATGCCGGCGCCCGGAACGGTCCGAACATGGGCCTCACCCAGATCAATGTGCGCACGGCGCAGTCGCTGGGCTATCAGGGCAATGCCGCCGGACTTCTCGATGCGGAAACGAATCTCCGTTATGGCCTCAAGTACCTGGCCACTGCCTACAAGCTCGCGGGCGGCGATACCTGCGGCACGATCCTGCGCTACCAGTTCGGCCACCGCACGCAGACCATGACGGCTGCCTCCCGGGCCTATTGCGCCAAGGTGAAGGTCATCACGGCAGCGGCCGATTAGAGCATCGGACCCAAAAGTGGATCTTCACTTTTGGGGTCGATCCGATGCTCAGCTCTTCGCCCTTGACGTCAAGCCCCTTTTGGCACCACATCCCACCGTCAGCCGGCTGGGCGGCCGCTTCGAGTTCGCTCGGGGAGGAAAGTCCGGGCTCCATGGAAGCAAGGTGCCGGATAACGTCCGGCGGGGGTAACCCTAGGGAAAGTGCCACAGAAAGCAGACCGCCCTGCAAGGTCTTCGGACCCCAGGGTCAGGGTGAAAGGGTGCGGTAAGAGCGCACCGCGGACGCAGCAATGCGGACGGCATGGTAAACCCCACCAGGAGCAAAACCGAATAGGGACGACAGGCGCTCGCGCCAGGCCTGCTTCCAGGCTGGTCGTCCGGGTTGGTTGCTAGAGGCGGTCAGCAATGATCGTCCCAGAGGAATGGTCGCCACGTCCGAAGTCTTAGACTTTGGGCCCTACAGAACCCGGCTTACAGGCCGGCTGACCCCATCTTTCCACAGGCCACATTCTGCGACAAAGCGGAGCAAACCTTTGCTCCGCTTACGATTCATTAACCGTAAATGCGTCTCATGGGGGTCGCATGCCACAAGGCCTGCGCTCCCTCTCCGTTCCGTTGACGACCATATTATCCCATGTTATCCCAAACCATCCCGTCGACGGTGTCTTCCGAAGAGGGCGTCAAGCACACAAGAAATGCTGGCGGTCTGCTTTTGAAAGTCGCGTCACCACCGAGAACGGGTGGCGGATCCTCAAGATCCGCCTGGGGGCTGACAATCAGGAGCGTGCGAGCTGCGGCCAATGAACCGCTTCGTGTCCAATTTCACCAACAAGTTGGATTCGAAGGGTCGCGTCTCGATCCCCGCATCCTTCAGGGCCGTGCTGGCCCGGGATGGATTCGAGGGGCTCTACGTACATCCGGCGCTCGATGCGCCGGCGCTGGACGCAGGCGGCAACGTGCTTCTGAACGAGATCGATGCGTTCTTGTCGACGCTGTCGCCCTATTCGGACGAACGGGATCAGCTGTCGACGGCATTGTTCGGGACCAGCGAGATTCTGAAGGTCGATCCGGAGGGGCGTGTCATCCTGACGGAGACAGTAAAAGTGCATGCCGGGATCGGCGATACGGTGACGTTCGTCGGACTTGGTCACAAGTTCCAGATTTGGGAACCCGAGCGTTTCCGTGCGCACTTGGAGGAGGCGCGCACGAAGGTCCGAGACCTGAAGAAAGCGTTGGGCAACCGGGTTGTGGAGCCAAGGTTAGTGCAGAACACCTCACCAGGAGTACGGGAGCGATGATGGGACGCGGCGACGGCCCAGGAGCCGGAGCCGCTGGCGGACCGTCCCGTCACGTTCCTGTCCTCCTGGCCGAGGTTGGCACGACGCTCGATGCAACGCGTGGAGGCGTTTTCATCGACGGCACATTCGGCGCGGGCGGTTACACGCGCGCCATTCTCGATGCTCATCCGCAGAACAGGGTGATCGCCATCGACCGCGATCCCGATGCGATTGCCGGCGGTGAGGCGCTTAGCGTCAAATTCAAGAAACGTCTGATGCTCCTGCCGGGACGCTTCGGCGACCTCGACGAGATCGCACGCGCGCAGGGGTTCGAGAGCGTCGACGGCGTCGTGCTCGATATCGGCGTGTCGTCCATGCAGCTCGATCAGGCCGAGCGCGGCTTCTCGTTCCGCAATGAAGGCCCGCTCGACATGCGCATGGAGCAGAGCGGTCCGAGCGCGGCGGACCTCGTGAACGAGGCGTCCGAGGCCGAGCTCGCCGACATCTTCTATCATTACGGCGAGGAGCGGCGTGCCCGCGCCGTCGCGCGTGCGGTCATCGAAGCGCGGCGCCGCCAGCCCTTCGAGACCACGCGGCAGCTCGCCGATCTCGTGGCTTCGCTGATTCGGCAGGAGCCCGGCGGCATTCACCCGGCCACGCGCGTGTTCCAGGGCCTGCGCATCGCGGTCAACGACGAACTCGGTGAACTGGTGCGCGCCTTGCACGCGGCCGAACGGATTCTCAAGCCCGGCGGACGGCTCGTGGTCGTCACGTTCCACTCATTGGAAGACCGCATCGTGAAGCAGTTCTTCTCGGTGCGGACCGGGCGCGCGCCGACAGGCTCGCGCCATCTGCCGACGGCAGCAGCACCCGAGGCCACTTTCGATGCGATCACGCGCGGTCCCATCGCTCCGAGCGAGCAGGAGATGGCGCGCAATCCGCGGGCGCGTTCGGCGAAGCTGCGCGCGGGCTCTCGCACCGACACGCCGCCGCAGGAGCCCCTGAGCGCCATCACCATGCTGGCCGAGCTGCCGCAGACAGCCGAGAAAAAGGGAGGGCGCCGGTGATCCGACTGCTCCATATCATTGCGATCTCCGCCCTCATCGCATCGGCGGGCTACGCCTACTCGGTCAAATACGAGACCCTCTACTATGTGGAGCAGGTGGCGAAGCTGAAGTCGCAGGTCGGCCGCGAGCGCGAAGCCATCGCGGTTCTGCAGGCCGAGTGGCAATATCTCGACCGTCCGGACCGCCTCCAGGAGGCCGCCGACAAGCACCTCGATCTGCAGGCGCTGAAGATCCAGCAGCTTGCGCGTCTGTCCGACCTGCCGAACCGGCCCTCTCGCGAGGACGAGATCGGCCGCAAGCTCGAAGCGCTCGGGTTGCTCGAGCCGACCTCGACGCCGAAGGACAGGAATTCGGACGCCCGCACCCCGACGACTCAAACTCCGAAACGGTGAGCCTCGTGTCGCAAGAGCCCCAAACCGAATGGCACGGTCAGAGCCTTCCCGCAAAACGCGGCGTGCTCGGTCACGCCCGCGAGCTGTTTCGTCTGCGCCATGACAAGAGCACGTCGCGCGTGGGCCTTGCGGCCGTGTGCTTCGTCGGCCTGTTCAGCCTGATCGGCGGACGTCTCGTGCATCTCGCGCTCACCAGCGAGAACACCAGCGAAGTACGCCGCGCGGCGTCCTCCGAAATCTCCGCCGCGCGCCCCGACATCGTCGACCGCAACGGCGAGATCCTCGCCACCGACGTGAAGATGGTGTCGGTCTTCGCCGAGCCGCGCAACATCGTCGACAAGGACGAGGCGGTGGAGCTGCTGACCGCCGTGCTGCCCGACCTCGACGCCACGGACCTGCGCAACAAGCTCGGCACGAAGAAAGGCTTCGTGTGGGTCAAGCGCGAGATCACGCCGCGTCAGCAGGCGGAGGTGCATCGCCTGGGCATTCCCGGCATCGGCTTTCTCCCTGAGAACAAGCGCGTCTACCCCAACGCGGAGGCCGCCGCTCACGTGCTCGGCTTCGCCAACGTGGACAATGTCGGCATCGCCGGCATCGAGAAATACATCGACAGCATGGGCCTGCAGGACCTCAACGGCGCGGGCTTCAACATCTCGGCCGCCGACCTGAAGCCTATTCAGCTCTCCCTCGATCTGCGCGTGCAGCACGCCCTGCGCGACGAGCTTGCCAAAGGCATGGCGAAGTTCAAGGCCAAGGCCACGGCAGGCGCAATCCTGGACGTGAACACGGGCGAGATCATCGCCCTCGTGTCGCTGCCCGACTATGATCCCAACAACCCGGTCGATGCCCTCGACAAGGACCGGATCAACCGCATCAATGTCGGCGTGTTCGAGATGGGCTCGACCTTCAAGGCGCTCACCGTCGCCATGGCGCTCGATTCCGGCAAGTACAACATCAACTCGACCTTCGACGCACGTTCCGGCCTGCGCTACGGCCGCTTCACCATCGGCGACTATCACCCGACCCGGCGCGTTCTCTCCACGCCGGAAGTGTTCGTGCATTCGTCGAACATCGGCACCGCCCGCATGGCGCTCGGCATCGGCGTCGAGGGCCACAAGGCCTTCCTGCGCAAGATGGGCCAGCTGACCCGTCTCGAGACGGAGCTGCCGGAAAGCGCCCTGCCGATCGTCCCACCGCGCTGGGGCGAGCTCAACACCATGACGATCGCCTTCGGCCACGGTCTCGCGGTCGCGCCGCTCCAGGCGCTCTCGGCCGTGGGCGCGCTGGTGAACGGCGGCGTCATGATCAAGCCGACCTTCCTGAAGCGCACCCAGGAAGAAGCGCGCCAGAACGCCCTGCAGGTGCTCAAGCCCGAGACGAGCGAGGCGATGCGCTATGTGATGCGCCTCAACGCCTCGACGCCGGAAGGCTCCGCCGGCAACGCCTCGATCGCCGGCTTCTTCGTCGGCGGCAAGACCGGCACCGCCGAGAAGGTGATCAACGGCCGCTACGCCAAGAACAAGAACTTCACCACCTTCACGGCCGTGGTGCCCTCCGACAAGCCGAAATACGTGTTTCTCACCATCATGGACGAGCCGCAGGCGGTGGAAGGCACCTATGGCTTCTCGACCGCAGGCTGGAACGCCGCTCCCGTGACGGGCAACATCATCGAGCGCATCGCGCCGCTGCTCGGCGTGCCGCCGCGCTTCGAGCCGCCAGCTCAGCCGTTCCCGCTCATGTCGCGCCTCGGCGCCTGGGGCAGCAACCGATGAACGCACGGACTATGAATCTCGGCGATCTTATTGAACTCGCGGCAGGTGACGCTCAGGCGTCTCTTTCCGTCTCGAAGATCGCCTCCGACAGCCGCAAGGTGGAGCCCAGCACCCTGTTCTTCGCCGTTCCCGGCACGAAAGTGGACGGCATGAGCTTCGTGCCGCAGGCAGCCGCTGCCGGTGCTGTCGCCATCGTCGGCGAGGCGGTGCGTCCATCCGATCTGCCGGACTCCGTTGCTTATGTTCAGGTGAAGGATGTGCGCCGGACACTCGCACTTGCTGCCGCACGCTTTTACCCCAAACAGCCCGAGAAGGTGGTCGCCGTCACGGGCACGAGCGGCAAGAGCTCGGTGGCCGATTTCATCCGCCAGCTCTTCGCGCATCTGGGCTACAAGTCCGCCAGCGTCGGCACGCTCGGCATCATCACGTCCGATGGCGCAGCCTATGGCTCGCTCACCACACCCGATCCGATCTCCCTGCATGAGAGCTTCGATCGTCTGGCCAATGACGGTGTTACGCGCCTTGCTATGGAAGCGTCCTCGCACGGGATCGACCAGCGCCGTCTCGACGGGGTGCGCCTGCACGCGGCAGGCTTCACCAATCTCGGCCGCGATCACCTCGATTATCATACCACGACGGAAGCCTATGCGGCGGCAAAGCTTCGCCTCTTCGACACGCTTCTGCCGCAGGATGCGCCCGCGATCATCAATGCGGACGGCCCCTATGCGGATGTGTTCCTGCATGGTGTGCGTAATCGCGGACTCAAGGTCATCACCACCGGCAGCATGGGCGAGACCATTCGTCTCGTCGAGGCCCGCGCGGAGGGCTTCACCCAAGCCCTGACCGTCGAGGCTTTCGGAAAAACCTTCCAGACAACCCTTCCGCTTCTCGGGGCCTTCCAGGTCGAGAACGCGCTCGTCGCCGCGGGCCTCGTGCTGGCCGTGGAGGGCGAGGGCCGGGCGGCCGAGGTGTTCGAAGGGTTCAAGGGGCTGAAGGGCGTGCGCGGTCGCCTGGAGCAGGTGGGCGATGTGGATGGCGCCATCTGCATCGTCGATTACGCTCACAAGCCCGACGCGCTCGCCCACGTGCTCGATGCCCTGCGCCCGTTCGTGACGGGAAAGCTGTTCTGCATCGTCGGCTGCGGTGGCGACAGGGATCAGGGCAAGCGCCCGCTCATGGGCCGCATCGCCAGCGACAAGGCCGACGTGGTCATCGTCACGGATGATAATCCCCGCTCCGAGGATCCGTCCGCCATCCGGGCCGAGGTCATGAAGGGCGCTCCCCGCGCCCGGGAGATCGGCGACCGCGCCGAGGCCATCCGCACCGCAGTGAATGAGCTTCGCCGGGGCGATATTCTGGTCGTGGCCGGCAAAGGTCATGAAACGGGCCAAATCATCGGCGACCGGACCCTGCCGTTCTCGGACCACGATGAGGTCCGGGCGGCCATTGCAGCGAGGCAGGGATGAATTCGCCCCTTTGGACACGAGACGAGATTGCAGCCGCCACCGGTGCCCGCATCGGCAGCGGCTTTACGCAGGCGACGGGTGCGTCCATCGACACGCGCACGCTCGAGCCCGGCGATCTCTACTTCGCCATCAAGGGCGACGTGCATGACGGCCACGATTTCGTGTCGGCTGCCCTGGAGAAGGGCGCATCGGCCGCCATCGTGTCCGAGGAAAAGGCTCCTGAATTCGCAGGCTCCGACAGGCTGATCGTGGTGCCCGACGTGCTCGAGGCCATGCGCCAGCTCGGCCGCGCGGCCCGCGCCCGCACGAAGGCCAGGATCGTCGCCGTCACCGGCTCCGTCGGCAAGACCGGCACCAAGGAGGCCATGCGCCTTGCGCTGTCACGCCAGGGCGCAGCCCACGCGTCGGTCGCCTCCTACAACAACCATTGGGGCGTGCCGCTCACGCTCGCGCGCATGCCGCGCGAAACCGAATTCGGTGTGTTCGAGATCGGCATGAACCATGCCCACGAGATCCTGCCGCTCACCGGCATGGTGCGCCCGCATGTGGCGGTGATCACCACGGTCGAGCCGGTCCACATCGAGTTCTTCCCCTCGCTTTGGGGCATCGCCGACGCCAAGGGCGAGATCTTTTCAGGCCTGGAACCCGGCGGCACGGCGGTCATCAACCGCGACAACGCCTATTTCGAGCGCATGCGTGCTCACGCCCTTGCCTCCGCGGCAGGCCGCGTCATCACCTTCGGGGAGCATGAGGCAGCGGATATTCGCGCGAACCGCATCATCGTGAAACCCGATCATTCGGTGGTCGACGCCACGATCTTCGGCCAGCCGCTCACCTACAGGATCGGCACGGCGGGCCGCCACCACGCGCTCAATTCCCTGAGCGTGCTTGCAGCCTCGCATGCCCTCGGGGCAGATATCGCCCTGGTGGCGCTCTCCTTCGCCGAGCTGAAGCCCCCGGTCGGGCGCGGCGAGCGCACGATGCTGAGCGTCGGGGAGGGCGAGGCTCTGCTGATCGACGAGAGCTACAACGCCAATCCGGCCTCCATGCGCGCGGCGCTGGCCAATCTCGGCGCGGTGGAACTCGGGCGCGGGGCGCGGCGGATTGCCGTCCTGGGCGACATGAAGGAACTGGGCGAGACAGGGCCCCGGCTTCACGCGGAACTGGCGGAGGCGGTTCAGGCAAACGGTATCGACCAGGTCTTTGCCGCCGGCGCCCTGATGCAGAACCTCGTGGATGCGCTGCCGAAAGCCATGGTGGCCGCTCACACGCAAACCTCCGCCGATCTGGTCGATGCGGTGTGCGCGGCGGTTCGCCCCGGCGACGCGGTCACCGTCAAGGGTTCGCTCAGCATGAAGATGGCCCTGGTTGTCAAAGCTTTGAAAGAACGTTACGGCGCGAGCGCAACGGCCCACGCGCTGAAAGGATGATCGATGTTAACCTGGTTGGCTGAGCTCAGCCCCTATTTCAGCCCCCTCAACATCTTCCGCTACATCACGTTCCGCACCGGAGGCGCGACGGCGACCGGCATGCTGTTCGTGTTCCTGTTCGGTCCGGCGATCATCTCGCTCCTGCGCGTGCGCCAGGGCAAGGGACAGCCGATCCGCGAGGACGGACCGCAATCGCATCTGCTGACGAAGCGCGGCACGCCGACCATGGGCGGCCTGATGATCCTTGCCGGCGTCCTGGTCTCGACCCTGCTCTGGGCGAACCTCGAGAACCATTATGTGTGGGTCGTGCTGTTCGTCACCGTGGGTTTCGGCGCCATCGGCTTCTATGACGACTACCTGAAGGTGACGAAGCAGTCGCACAAGGGCTTTTCCGGCCGCTCCCGTCTGACCATCGAGGCGATCATCGCGGTTCTGGCCTGCCTGGCGATCTCCTACATGGCCACGCCGGGATTGGCGAACAAGCTGGCGCTGCCGTTCTCGAAGGACCTGATCATCAATCTCGGCTGGTTCTACGTGATCTTCGCCGGTTTCGTGATCGTCGGCGCCGGCAACGCGGTGAACATCACCGACGGTCTCGACGGATTGGCCATCGTGCCGGTGATGATCGCAGCCGGCACCTTCGGCTTCATCGCCTATCTCGCCGGTAACGCGGTGTTCTCCAATTACCTGCAGATCCACTTCGTGCCCGGCACCGGCGAGCTCGCCGTGCTCTGCGGCGCGCTCATCGGCGCAGGCCTCGGGTTCCTCTGGTTCAATGCGCCCCCGGCGCAGATCTTCATGGGCGACACGGGTTCGCTCGCCCTCGGCGGCATGCTCGGCGCCATTGCGGTTGCGGCCAAGCACGAGATTGTGCTCGCCATCGTGGGCGGCCTGTTCGTGCTGGAGATCCTGTCGGTCATCATCCAGGTGACGTCCTTCAAGCTCACCGGCAAGCGCGTCTTCAAGATGGCGCCGATCCACCATCACTTCGAGCAGCTGGGCTGGACCGAACCGCAGGTGGTGATCCGCTTCTGGATCATCGCCGTCGTGCTGGCGCTCACCGGCCTCGCCACCCTGAAACTCCGGTAAGACGCATGACCCCCGTCACCTCCTTTCAAGGCAAAACGGTCGCGCTCTTCGGCCTCGGCGGCTCGGGGCTGGCGACAGCGCTTGCCCTCAAGGAGGGCGGGGCTCGGGTGATCGCCTGCGACGACAATCCGGCCAAGATGGCGGAAGCTGGTGCCAAGGGCATCGAGGCCGCCGACCTGCGCGACGCGGATTGGTCGCAGTTTTCGTCCTTCATCCTCTCGCCCGGCGTGCCGCTCACCCATCCCGAGCCGCATTGGTCGGCGAAGCTCGCGCGCGAGGCTGGCGTCGAGATCATCGGCGATATCGAGCTGTTCTGCCGCGAGCGGGCGAAGATCGCCCCGAATGCGCCCTTCGTGGCGATCACCGGCACCAACGGCAAGTCCACCACGACCGCTCTGATAACGCATATCCTGCGCGAAGCCGGCCGCAACGTGCAGATGGGCGGCAACATCGGCACGGCGATCCTGTCGCTGGGGCCGCCCTCCGACCGACGCATCCATGTCGTCGAATGCTCGTCGTTCCAGATCGACCTTGCGCCTTCGCTCGCGCCCACCATCGGCGTCCATCTCAACCTCTCGCCCGATCATATCGACCGGCACGGGACCATGGAGCTTTATGCGGCGATCAAGGAGCGGCTGGTGGCGAAGGCAGGTCTCGCCGTCATCGGCGTCGACGATCCGATGAGCCGTGCGATCGCCGAGCGCTGCGAAGCCCGGGGCGTGAACGTCGCCCGGGTCTCGGTCGAGCCGCTACACGTGAAGGGCGTCTTCGCGGACGGCGAAACCCTGGTCGGCGTAACCGGGGACGATGCCGCTTCGGTGGCCAATCTATCGGGCATCGGCTCGCTGCGCGGCGCCCACAATGCCCAGAACGCCGCTGCGGCTGTTGCCATTGCCCTGGCGCTGAATGTCTCTCCGGACGAGATCCGCTCCGGTCTTCACACCTTCCCCGGCCTGCCTCACCGCATGGAGGAGGTCGGCCGCATCGCCGATGCTCTCTTCATCAACGATTCCAAGGCGACCAATGCGGATTCCACCGAGAAGGCGCTCAAGTCCTTCGACGACATTTTCTGGATCCTCGGCGGCAAGGCGAAGGAAGGCGGCATCGAGCCGTTGAAGGAATACTTCTCGAAGATCCGCAAGGCCTATCTCATCGGTGCGGCGTCGGACGAGTTTGCCCAAACGCTTGGCACGCAAGTCCCGCACGTTCATTGCGGCACCCTCGACAAGGCCGTGGAGCAGGCGGCATCCGATGCACAGGCGCTGGGCGCTCACGCCGTCGTGCTGCTGTCGCCGGCCTGCGCGTCCTACGACCAATTTGCCAATTACGAAGTGCGCGGAAACCATTTCCGCGATCTGGTCCGGGCATTACCCGGCATCGAAGCCAAGGGGGCTTGAAGATGGTGTCACGCGCGGAACGCTCGGCTTTCGGCGATTGGTGGTGGACGGTCGACCGCTCGCTTCTCGCGGGCCTCGCCATCCTCATGCTGGCGGGCCTCGTCTTCCTCATGGCCGGCGGTCCGCCGGTTGCGGAGCGGCTCGGGCTCTCCACGTTCCACTTCGTGAACCGGCAGGTGATGTTCCTCGTCCCGGCCCTGTGCATCATCCTCACCGTGTCGTTCCTGTCCCTGCGCCATCTCAGGCGCCTGGCTCTCATCGTCTATGCGGCGGGCATGGTGCTGATCCTGCTGGCCTTCCAGTACGGTCCCGAGATCAAGGGCGCGCATCGCTGGATCATGATCGGCCCCCTCGGCCTGCAACCCTCCGAGTTCGTGAAGCCCGCCTTCGTTGTGCTCTCGGCCTGGGCCTTCTCGGAAGGCGCGCGGCGCAAGGACGTGCCGGGCACGCTGCTGGCGTTCCTGCTTCTGCCCGCGACCATCGTTCCGCTCATCCTGCAGCCGGATTTCGGCCAGACCATGCTCGTCACCATCGTGTGGTGCGGCCTGTTCTTCGTCGCCGGCCTGCACTGGTTCTGGGTCATGGGCCTCGGCGGCGCCGGGCTGTTGGGCATCGGTGCTGCCTATCAGTTCCTGCCGCACGTGCGCGCCCGCATCGAACGCTTCCTCGATAAGGATTCCGGCGACACCTTCCAGGTCGACACCGCCATGGAGTCGTTCTCCCGCGGGGGCTGGCTCGGACGCGGCCCGGGCGAGGGTTCGGTCAAGCGCATCCTGCCCGACGCGCATACGGACTTCATCTTCGCCGTGACGGCGGAGGAGTTCGGCATCATCGTGTGCATCGCGCTGCTCATGGTCTTCGCCTTCATCGTGCTGCGCGGCCTCATGCTCGCGCGCCGCAACGAGGACACCTTCTGCCGGCTGGCCGCCACGGGCCTCATCTTCATGTTCGGCCTGCAGGCCTGCATCAACATGATGGTGAACGTGCATCTCATGCCGGCCAAGGGCATGACGCTGCCCTTCATCTCCTACGGCGGCTCATCGCTCCTGTCGCTGGCGCTCGGCATGGGCTTTCTTATCGCGCTCACGCGGCGGCGCCCGCGTGCCGAGATGATGGACCATTTCGGCCAGGATCGGATGTGAGCATGAACGCTTCTCTCATTCTTCTGACCGCCGGCGGCACCGGCGGTCATCTCTTTCCGGCCGAGGCCCTGGCCAACGCCCTGAAGGCGTCCGGCGCCAGGGTGGCGCTTGCCACCGACAAGCGCGCCAACGCCTATGCGGGCTCGTTCCCGGCCGACGAGATCGTCGAGATCCCATCCGCCACCCCGTCGGGCCGCTCCGTCCCGCAGATGGCGAAGGCCGCCCTCATGCTCGGGCAGGGGACCCTGAAGTCCCTGTCCGAGATCCGTCGGATGAAGCCCGCCGTGGTCGTGGGCTTCGGCGGCTATCCCACGGTCCCGCCGGTCATCGCCGCCTCGCTCCTCAAGGTGCCGACGGTGATCCACGAGGCGAACGGCGTGATGGGCCGGGCCAACCGCCTGCTCGCCCGCCGCGCCACCGTGATCGCCACGGGCTTTGCCGGCATCACGGGCATCCCGGCCAACGTCCCGGGAAAGGTCATTCACACGGGCAACCCGATCCGTCCGGCGGTGCTGGAGGCGGCGAAGCAGGCCTATGCTCCGTTGCAAGCCGATGGAAAGCTGCGCCTTCTCGTGGTCGGCGGCAGCCAGGGCGCCCGGGTCATGAGCGATGTGGTGCCGCCCGCCATCGAGAAGCTGCCTGCGGAGCTTCGCGCCCGCATCGCCGTCACCCAGCAGGCGAGGGGGGAGGACCTGGAGCGGGTCGTTGCCCATTACCGGCGCTTGAATGTGGAATTCGAGGCCGAGCCGTTCTTCAAGGACCTGCCGCACCGGCTAGCAGGGGCTCATCTCGTGGTCTCCCGCTCCGGCGCCTCAACCGTGGCGGAACTGGCCGTGATCGGCCGTCCCTCGATCCTCGTGCCCCTGCCGGGCTCCCTCGATCAAGACCAGGCGGCCAACGCCAAAACCCTCGGAGATCTGGGCGCCGCCATCGTTTGTTCGCAATCGGACTTCACCCCTGAGCGGCTGGCCGGCGAGATTCAAGCCTATTTTCAAGAGCCTGACCGCTTGACCCAGGCCGCCGCCGCCGCACATAGCGCCAGCATCACGGATGCGGCCGAGCGCCTGGCTCAGGCCGTCCTCACCCTCATTCCTTCGAGTCATAACGGAAAAAGCCCATGAAACTGCCGCCGAAGCTTGGACCCATTCACTTCATCGGCATTGGCGGCATCGGCATGTCGGGCATCGCCGAGGTCATGCACAATCTGGGCTACACGGTTCAGGGCTCGGACGCCGCCGACAACTACAACGTCAAGCGCCTGGCCGACAAAGGCATCAAGACCTTCATCGGCCACAAGGCCGAGAACGTGGAGGAAGCCGAGATCGTGGTGGTCTCGACAGCCATCAAGCGCGACAACCCAGAACTGGTCGTCGCCCGCGAGAAGCGCCTGCCCGTCGTGCGCCGCGCCGAGATGCTGGCCGAGCTCATGCGCTTCAAGTCCTGCGTGGCGGTGGCCGGCACCCACGGCAAGACCACCACGACCTCGCTCGTCGCAACCCTCCTCGACGCTGGCGGGCTCGACCCCACGGTCATCAACGGCGGCATCATCAACGCCTATGGCACCAATGCCCGCATGGGCGACGGCCAGTGGATGGTGGTGGAGGCGGACGAATCCGACGGCACCTTCCTGAAGCTCCCGGCCGATGTGGCCATCGTGACCAACATCGACGCCGAGCATCTCGACCATTTCGGCACCTTCGACGCGATCAAGGATTCCTTTCACTCCTTCATCAACTCGATCCCGTTCTACGGTTTTGCCGTGATGTGCATCGACCATCCGACCGTGCAGGACCTCGTGGGCCGCATCGAGGACCGGCGCATCATCACCTATGGCGAGAACCCGCAGGCCGACGTGCGCATCATGGATGTGGACCCGCGCGGCGGGCAGACCAAGTTCCGCGTAATGATCCGCGACCGCCGCCCGGGCTTCCGTCTCGAGCTCGAAGACCTCGTGCTGCCGATGCCGGGCGCACATAATGCACTCAACGCCACGGCGGCCATCGCCGTCGCGCATGAGCTCGGCGTCTCGCCGGATGCGATCCGCAAGGCGCTTGCCGGCTTCGGCGGCGTCAAGCGTCGCTTCACCCGCACGGGCGAGTGGAACGGCGTCACCGTGTTCGACGATTATGGCCACCATCCCATCGAGATCGCCGCGGTGCTGAAGGCCGCGCGCGCGTCCACGGACGGGCAGGTGATCGCCGTGGTGCAGCCGCATCGCTACTCGCGCCTGTCGTCCCTGTTCGATCAGTTCTGCACCTGCTTCAACGATGCGGATGCGGTCATCGTCGCGCCGGTCTATGCGGCGGGCGAGCAGCCGATCCCCGGCATGGATCGCGACGGCCTCGTGTCGGGCCTGAAAGCCCGCGGTCATCGCAACGTGATGGCGCTCGAAAAGTCGGAAGACCTCGCCAACCTCGTCAAGGGCGTGGCGAAGCCGGGCGATTACGTGATCTGCCTCGGCGCCGGCAACATCACGCAATGGGCCTATGCCCTGCCGGGTGAACTCGATCATCTGGGCGAGAAGGCAGCCTGATGTTCGCGGACGTCACGCCCGACCTGAAATCCCGCATGCCGGAACTGCGCGGCAAGCTGGAGGCGAATGCCCCGACGGCGCCTTTGTCGTGGTTCCGCACGGGCGGCCCGGCGCAGGTGCTGTTCACGCCGGTGGACGCCGACGACCTCGCGTATTTCCTGCAGCGCCTCGACCGCAGCGTGCCGGTTCTCGTGGTGGGGCTCGGCTCCAACCTGCTCATCCGCGACGGCGGCTGGGAAGGCGTGGTGATTCGTCTCGGCAAGGGTTTTGCCGAGATGTCAGTGGAGCCCGGCCTGCGCGTGCGCGCCGGCGCCGGCGCTCCCGACGTGAAGGTGGCGCGCGCGGCCGCCGAGGCTGGCATTGCAGGCCTGTCCTTCCTGCGCGGCATTCCCGGCACCATCGGCGGAGCCTTGCGCATGAACGGAGGCGCCTATGGCGGCGAGACCAAGGATGTGCTCGTCGAAGCCAAAGGCGTGACCCGTACGGGCGAGGCGGTGACGTTCACCAACGCCCAGATGGGCTTCACCTACCGCCATTCTTCCGTGCCGGACGACGTGATCTTCACCGAGGCGCTGTTCGAGGGCCGGCCCGGCAATCCGGAAGAGATTCTGGCTGAGATGAACGCCATCACCGAGGCGCGCTCCTCGACCCAGCCGGTCAACACCCGCACGGGCGGCTCCACCTTCAAGAACCCGCCGGGCAAGAAGGCCTGGGAGCTGGTCGATGCCGCCGGGTGCCGGGGGCTTCGGGTGGGCGATGCCCAGGTGTCCGAGATGCACTGCAACTTCCTGATCAACCATGGCTCCGCCTCCGCGGCCGATATCGAGGGCCTGGGCGAGGAAGTCCGCCGCCGCGTCCGCGAGATGTCGGGCGTGGAGCTCGAATGGGAGATCAAGCGGGTCGGGTTGCCCAGCGCATCGTAAGGAAAAGTGGATCCGGTTTTCCGCTCCGAACGATGCGCCAGCTAAGAGAAGGAGCATCGGATTGATCCCAAAAGTGCAAATCCACTTTTGGGTCCGATGATCCGGTCCTGACACGAATCACTTTCTGACCCGGTGTCGCCGGGCGCATGACGGGAGACACCCATGGCGAAGCATGTTGCCATCCTTTATGGCGGCTGGTCGGCGGAGCGCGAGGTCAGCTTGGCGTCGGGCCGGGCCTGCTGCAAGGCCCTCGAAGGCCAGGGCTACAAGGTCACTCCCATCGACGTGCAATCCGATATTGCGACCGTTCTCCAGGCGGTTGCCCCGGACGTGGTGTTCAACGCGCTGCACGGGCGGGTAGGCGAGGACGGGACCATTCAGGGCCTGCTCGAACTGTTAAGAATTCCCTACACCCATTCCGGCGTCCTCGCCTCGGCGCTCGCCATGCAGAAGGAAAAGGCGAAAATCGTCATGGAATCGGCCGGCGTGCCGGTTCCCAAAGGGCTGGTCGTTAACCGTTTCGAGGCGGCGAAAAGCCACGTCCTGCCGGCGCCCTATGTGATCAAGCCGATCAGCGAGGGCTCGTCCTACGGGGTCATCATCGTCCGCGAGGACCGCTCCCATCCGCCCCAGGAACTGCTGCGCGAAGACTGGTCGTTCGGCGACCAAGTCCTTGTGGAATCTTATGTTGCGGGCCGCGAGCTGACCTGCGCGGTGATGGGCGACAAGGCGCTCGGGGTCATCGACATCCGGCCTGCCACCGGGGTCTTCTACGATTACGATGCGAAATATGTGAAGGGGGGCTCCATTCACGTCCTCCCGGCAGAAATTAAACCGAATATTTACCAAAAGGTCCAAGAGTTGGCGTTAACGGCGCATCAAGCGCTCGGCTGTCGGGGAATCAGCCGCGCCGACTTGCGGTACGACGATACTCCTGGGGGAACCGGGGAACTCGTCGTTCTGGAGGTCAACACGCAACCCGGCATGACCGAGACGAGCTTGGTGCCAGAACTGGCAGCCCATGCGGGCTATACGTTTGGCGAGCTTGTGCAATGGATGGTGGAGGACGCTACCTGCAACCGATGACGGCCTATCCGGCCGGATTCGCCGTTGCGCGCGCTGCCTCCGGGGGCCGGAGGCCCGCTTCCCCGTTCAAGCAGCCCTCCCGAATCAGAAAGCTCTTTGGATCCTCCGGCAGCGTGCGCCGCCGCTCCGTCGCGCCGATCGAGCAACGCCTCCCACGCTTCCTCGGAACCGGCCTGACGCTCGCCTTCTTCTCGGCGGTCGTCGGCTACGGCCTCTGGCAGGGCGGGCATATCGACGATTTCATCCGCCAGCACGGCGAGCCGCACCATGCGCTGGCGCGCACCGTGGGTCTCGGCCTCGAGCAGGTGACGATCTCCGGCATCTCGCAGATGGGCGAGAAAGAGGTTCTCGCGGCGGCCGGCATCAACGGCAGGCTGTCCCTCGCCTTCCTCGACGTGAACGACCTGCGCGAGCGCCTCGAGCGCGTCCCGATGGTCAAGTCGGCGACCGTGCGCAAGCTCTATCCGAACGAACTCGTCATCACGCTGGCCGAGCGCGAAGCTCATGCGATCTGGCAGAACAACGGCGAGCTCTTCGTCGTTGCGGCCGACGGCACGGTGATCGACCTCATGCAGGACGAGCGCTATCTCAAACTGCCCTTCGTGGTGGGCGAGGGCGCCAATGTCCGCAGCAAGGACTATCTCGCTCTCGTCGAGGCAGCCGGCCCGCTGAAACAGCGCATCCGCGCCGGCACGCTCGTGGCCGGGCGGCGCTGGACGCTGAAGATGGACAACGGCATGGACGTGCGCCTGCCGGAGATCGGGGCCACCGAGGCGCTGGCCCGTCTCGTGAAGCTCGAACACGAGCAGAAGATTCTGGAAAAGGACGTGCTGGCGATCGATCTGCGCATGGCGGATCGCGTCGTCGTCCGCTTGACGGAAGAGGCCGCCTTGGCCCGCGCCGAGGCACTCAAGAAAAAACCAATGCGCGGCAAGGGGGTCGATACATGAGTCTCTCGGGTCACGGTTTGACGCCTCGCCTGAAGCCACTCTCCGCACGCAAGAGCACCATTCTCTCGGTGCTCGACGTGGGAACGAGCAAGGTCGTCTGCGTCGTGGCGGAACTGAAGCCGGCCGACGAGGTCGAGTCGCTGCGCAGCCGCACCCATGTGGCGCGCATCCTCGGCATCGGCCATCAGCGGTCCATGGGTCTGAAGGGCGGCGTGGTCGTCGATCTGGAAGCGGCCGAGGCTGCGATCCGACAGGCCGTGCATGCCGCCGAGCGGATGGCGAAGGTCGAGATCCAGTCGGTGATCGTGAACCTCACCGGCGGGCGTCTCGCGTCCGAGCATTTCGAGGCGCATGTTCCCGTGCGCGGCGCGGTGAGCGAGGGCGACGTGCATCGCGTGCTCGATGCGGCGTCGAGCTACGATCTGCGCCGCGGCCGCACGGTGCTGCACGCCCTGCCCACCGGCTTCTCGCTCGATGCGCAGAACCATATCGTGGATCCCGGCGGCATGATCGGCGAGCGCCTCGGTGCCGATCTGCATGTGGTGACGTCCGAGGCGGCTGCCGCGCGCAACCTCATGCTGGCGGTCGAGCGGTGCCATCTCGGAATCGAGGCTGTGATCGCAACCCCTTATGCAGCGGGCCTGTCCGCCCTCGTCGACGATGAGGCCGACATGGGCTGCGCGGTGGTCGACATGGGCGGCGGCACCACGAGCGTCGGCATCTTCTCCAACGGGCATCTGGTGCACACCGATGCCATCGCGGTCGGCGGTCATCACGTGACCATGGACATCGCGCGCGGTCTCACGACCCGCGTGTCCGCTGCCGAACGGCTCAAGACCTTCTACGGCTCCGCCATCGCTTCGAGCGCGGATGACCGGGACATGATCGCGGTGCCGCAGGTCGATGAGGACGAACGGGACGTTCCGAATCATCTGCCGAAGTCGCATCTCGTTCGCATCATCAAGCCGCGGGTCGAGGAGGTTCTCGAACTCGTGCGCGACCGGTTGAAGGGCGCGGGCTTTGCGGCCCAGGCCGGACGGCGGGTCGTGCTGACGGGCGGCGCAAGCCAGCTCGTCGGGCTGCCGGAAACGGCGCGCCGCATCTTGCAGGGCCAAGTTCGTGTCGGGCGTCCGCTCGGCATCAAGGGCCTGCCGGAAGCGGCAAAGGGCCCTGCCTTTTCGGCGGTGGTCGGCCTCCTGGTTTATCCGCAGGTGGCACACATCGAGTATTTCGAGCCGCGGTCCAGCGGCTTGTTCCAGAGTACGGGAACCGACGGCTACTTCTCTCGGATGGGCCGGTGGATTCGCGATAGTTTCTAAGACGAGTAACGCGTTGGCGCGGCGGGCCATCGTGAAGAGTTCAAGTAAACAAAGGTCAGCGTCCGCCAAACGCTCATCACTACAAGGCCAGAAGAGGCACAGGTCATGGCTATCAATCAGCAAGCTCCGGACATCCGGGAACTCAGGCCGCACATCACGGTTTTCGGCGTCGGCGGTGCCGGCGGCAATGCCGTGAACAACATGATTGAATCGGGTCTGGAGGGCGTCGAGTTCGTGGTGTCGAACACCGACGCACAGGCACTGGCTTCTTCCAAAGCCCAGCGCGTGGTTCAGATGGGCATTCAGGTGACCGAAGGTCTCGGCGCCGGCTCGCAGCCGGAAGTCGGGCGCGCGGCCGCCGAAGAGGTGATCGACGAGATCCGCGATCAGCTCGCTGGCTCGCACATGGTGTTCATCACCGCCGGCATGGGCGGCGGCACCGGCACGGGCGCTGCCCCGGTCGTGGCCCGCGCGGCACGCGAGCTCGGCATCCTCACCGTCGGCGTCGTGACGAAGCCGTTCCAGTTCGAAGGCGTACGCCGCATGAAGCTGGCGGAAGCCGGCATCAACGAGCTGCAGCAGGCGGTCGACACCCTCATCGTGATCCCGAACCAGAACCTGTTCCGGGTCGCCACCGAGAAGACGACCTTCGCGGACGCCTTCGCCATGGCCGACCAGGTGCTCTACTCGGGCGTGGCCTGCATCACCGACCTGATGGTGAAGGAAGGCCTCATCAACCTCGACTTCGCCGACGTGCGCTCCGTCATGCGCGGCATGGGCAAGGCCATGATGGGCACCGGCGAAGCCTCCGGCGAGAAGCGCGCCATCCGGGCCGCTGAAGCAGCCATCGCCAACCCGCTCCTCGACGACGTGTCGATGAAGGGCGCACGCGGCCTGCTGATCTCCATCACGGGCGGCAACGACCTCACCCTCTACGAACTCGACGAGGCGGCCACCCGCATCCGCGAGGAAGTGGACCAGGATGCCAACATCATCCTCGGCGCCACCTTCGACGAGAGCTTGGAGGGCATCATCCGCGTGTCCGTCGTGGCGACCGGCATCGATCACGCGATCATGGAGAACGGCGGCGACCTCACGGCCACCGAGCAGCGCATCTCCGAGGTTGCCGAGCGCCTGCGGGCCGAGGCCCGCGCCCGCGCCACTCAGGCCACGCCGACCTTTCGCTCCGCCGCCCAAGCCGAACCGGTGAAGGCGGCTCCGATCCTGACCCAGGGCTCGCCTGTTCTGGCTCCGGCTCCGATGACGGCTCCCGTGGCTGCGGCCCAGCCTGTGGAGCCCGCTCCCCAGCCGATCGTGCGCGACGACGTGGTTCTCACCCCGGCCCAGCCGCGGCAGGCGGTTGCCTACGAGGCTCCGGCTCCGCAGCAGCCGGTCTACGAGGAGCCGATGGACCAGGGCGCCTTCATCCCGCCGCAGGCCGAGCGCGCCATGCGTCCGGCCCGGATGCCCCGCATCGACGAGCTGCCCATGCCCGGGCAGGTCGCCCTGCGCGCCAGCCGCGGCGAGGAGCCGGCCCAGGAGCACAAGCCTTCGCTGATCCAGCGTCTCGCGACCATCGGCTTCGGCCGCCGCGAGGAGCCGCAGCAGGCCCCCGCCGAGCCCCGTCAGGAGGTCCCGCGCCAGCCCATGTCCTCGGTTCACGCCGAATACGCCCGCCGGCCCATGCCGGCCCAGGCGCAGCGGCCGCCGCAGGGCCAGCCGGCTCCGGCTCCCCGGGCTGCTTCGGAGGACGACCAGCTGGAGATTCCCGCCTTCCTCCGCCGCCAGGCGAACTAAGCAAGCCTAGCAGCGCTGTTACAGCTGTTACAAAAGGCTCCCAGCCCGCACCGGCTGGGAGCCTTCTTCGTTAAAAAACCATTAACATCAATGACTTGGAACTCATCCTCTTTGTAACACACGGTAAGAAAGCGTGATTTGGCCTGGCCATACAGCGGGACTATGGTGCCTGACATCAAAAGGGGCACCGCTACAAGAAGCCTGCCGCGGGAAGCACAACGCAGACAATGCACCTTCCTCCGGCGAAACAGGCTCTGTCAGGCGACAAGGGTAATTGAGGTCCAGGACACATGAAGCAAAGCCAGCAAACCACGCTTCGCGCCGCCGTGACCCTCATCGGAACCGGAGTCCATTCCGGAGATGAAGTGAAGATGATCCTTCACCCGGCTGAAGCGAACCATGGCATTGCTTTCCTCCGCACCGGCCTTCCGGGCGGCCTGGACCGTCTGATCGATGCTCGGCATCTGGCGGTGACCGCCACCGAGCTGTGCACGGTCATCGGCGACCGCGACTCGGGCGCGGTCGCCACCATCGAACACCTCATGGCGGCTCTCGCTGGCCTCGGCATCGACAACGTGCTCGTCGAGATCGACGGGCCGGAGGTTCCGATCCTCGACGGCAGCTCGGCGCCGTTCATCGATGCCATCGACCAGGTCGGCATCACGGCTCAGGGCGTCACCCGCCGCTACATCAAGGTTCTCAAGCCCGTTCGCATCACGCAGGGCCGGGCCTTCGCCGAGCTCCTCCCGAACGAGCGCGCCTTCCGCCTCGACGTGGAGATCGATTTCCCGACCCCGGTGATCGGCCGTCAGCGCAAGGCCATCGACCTCTCCCCCTCCGTGTTCCGCCGCGAGATCTCCCGCGCCCGCACCTTCGGCTTCATGCGCGACGTGGAGAAGCTCTGGAGCGCCGGCTTCGCGCTCGGCGCCTCCCTCGACAACACCGTGGCCATCGGCGACGACGGCATCATGAACCCGGAAGGCCTGCGCTATGCCGACGAGTTCGTCCGGCACAAGCTCCTCGACGCCATCGGCGACCTGTCGCTGGCCGGCCTGCCGCTGCTGGGCACCTACCGGTCCTATTGCGGCGGTCACCGCATGAACTTCTCGGTGCTGGAAGCCCTGTTCTCGAGCCGCTCCAACTACGCCATCGTCGACGCCACGCCGCGCCGCGAGACGGGCTATGCCGAAATCGGCAGCGCGGTCGCTTCGGTTTTCGCTCCCGAAGTGCACTGAATTCTTTCCTTAAGGCACTGCTTCGGCTTCCCTAGCTTCAAGGCGCCCATTGGCCGCATGATTTCGTGCAGGCTTTCTTAATTCCTATTGGGTAAACCCTGTGCTATGGGCTTGGCTCTGCCCATGTGCTTGGGCTAAAGAACCTTTGATGCACCGTTAAAATTTCGGGCACGGTTTTTGGAGGACCGCGAAGCATGTCATTCGCGAAGGCTTATTCGGGTATGAAAGGTGCGGCTGCCCGCGCCCTGATCCTTGGCGTCTGCGGCTTGGGGCTTGCGGGATGCGACACTCTCTCGTCGATGAACCCGTTCGAGAAGGATACGAGCTACAAGCCCGAGATCGTCTCCAACCTGCCCGCCGAGGAGATCTACAACGACGGTCTCGCGCGGGTGCAGAAGGGCGACTTCGACGGCGCGGTCACCAAGTTCAGCAGCCTCGACAAGCAGTACCCCTACACGGACTGGGCCCGCAAAGGCCTGATCATGGAGGCTTACGCCAATTACGAGGGCGGCTTCTATGACGAGGCGATCACGGCCTCGCGCCGCTACCTTCAGAGCTATCCGAACACCACGGACGCGGCCTACGCCCAGTATCTGATGGCGTCGTCCTATTACGACCAGATCCCGGACATCACCCGCGACCAGGAGAAGTCCGAGCGCGCCATCCTGGCCCTGCAGGAACTGGTCCAGCGCTATCCGAGCTCCGAGTACGTGGCCGACGCGAAGAAGAAGATTCAGGTCGCGAGCGACCAGCTCGCCGGCAAGGAGCTGGAGGTCGGCCGCTTCTACCTGCAGAAGCGCAACTACGCGGGCGCCATCAACCGCTTCCGCCAGGTCGTGTCCCGCTACCAGACGACCCGCCACGTGGAAGAGGCTCTTCAGCGCCTCACCGAGGCCTACATGGCCATGGGCATCGTGGGCGAGGCGCAGACCGCCGCCGCCGTTCTCGGCCACAACTTCCCCGACTCTCCCTGGTACAGGGACGCCCACGCCCTTCTGACGAAAGGCGGCGTTGAGCCTCGCGAGGACTCCCAGTCCTGGATCAGCAAGGCCTTCCGCGGCGTTCCCCAGGTCGGTCAGCGGACGGGCTAAGCCTCACCATCCATGCTCATCCAGCTGGCGATTCGCGATATCGTCCTCATCGACAGGCTTGAGCTTCACTTCCATGAGGGCCTGAGCGTCCTCACGGGTGAGACAGGCGCGGGCAAGTCGATCCTGCTCGACGCCTTCGCCCTGGCCCTCGGCGGCCGCGGCGACGGCAGCCTCGTGCGCCATGGCGAGAACCAGGGCCAGGTGACGGCCGTCTTCGACTGCCCCATGGATCACCCGGCCCGTCGCATCGCGGCGGATGCGGATATCGACATCGACGGCGATCTGATCCTGCGCCGCGTGCAGGTGGCCGACGGGCGCACCCGCGCCTTCGTCAACGACCAGCCGGTCAGCGTCCAGGTCCTTAAGGGCATCGGCGCGACCCTGGTCGAGATCCATGGCCAGCACGACGATCGCGCCCTCGTCGACCCCGTCTCTCACCGGGCCATCCTGGACGCCTTCGGCGGCCTGTCGTCCGAGGTTCAGGCTGTTTCCGATGCCGCGCGAAAAGTGCGCGACGCGCGCTCCGCCCTGCAGGATCACCGCAACCGCATCGCCAAAGCCCGCAAGGAGGCCGACTTCCTGCGCCATGCGGTCGAAGAGCTGACCAAGCTCAACCCGCTGGCCGGCGAGGAGGAGAGCCTCGCCGAGCGGCGCGTGGTCATGATGCAGTCCGAAAAGGTGGCGACGGACCTGAACGAAGCCTACGAGGTGGTGGCCGGCAACGCCTCCCCGGTCAACGAGCTGTCCGCCGCCGTGCGCAAGCTGGAGCGCCGCGGCGCCCAGGCGCCGGCCCTGGTGGACCCGAGCGTCAAGGCCCTCGACGCCGCGCTGGTCGCCATCGACGAGGCACGCGCTGCTCTGGAAGATGCAATCCGCGCCACCGAATACGACCCCCGCGAGCTGGAGCAGACGGAGGAGCGCCTGTTTGCGCTTCGCGCCGCCGCCCGCAAGTACGACGTACCCGCCGACGAGCTCGCTGGCTTGCGCCAGCGCTTCGAGGAGGATGTGGCCGCCATCGATGCCGGCGAGGAGAAGCTCGCCGGCCTGGAGAAGGCTTTGAGCGAAGCCGACGCCGCCTATGTGAAGGCCGCCAAGGCGTTGTCCGCCGGCCGCAGGAAGGCCGCCCAGGCTCTCGACGCCGCCGTGCAGGCCGAGCTGCCGCCGCTCAAGCTCGAGCGGGCGCGCTTCATCACCGAGATCACCACCGACGAGGCGAGCCGCGACGCGGGCGGCTTCGAGCGCGTCGAATTCTGGGCCCAGACCAATCCTGGCACCCGCGCCGGCCCGCTCATGAAGGTGGCCTCCGGCGGCGAGCTTTCGCGCTTCATGCTGGCCCTGAAGGTGGTGCTGGCGGACAAGGGCTCGGCCCCGACCCTCGTGTTCGACGAGATCGACACCGGCGTCGGCGGTGCTGTGGCGGACGCCATCGGCCAGCGCCTCGCGCGCTTGTCCCGCAAGGTCCAGGTGATGGCCGTCACCCACGCGCCGCAGGTGGCCGCCAAGGCCGAAAGCCACTTCCTGATCGCCAAGGAGGGCGTGCGCGGCGCCGAGGACCGGGTCGCCACCCGGGTCATCCCGCTGGAGGCCACCCCGCGCCGCGAGGAGATCGCCCGCATGCTCGCCGGCGCCACCATCACCGAGGAAGCCCGCGCGGCCGCCGCGCGCCTTCTCGAAGCGGCGGCGCATTAGACGCGTAAGTCTCACGTCTGTGTGAGGGCCAGGCTGTCGCACTTGTTGCGGCGCGCGCAAACCCGATGTCCTTCGGGCGCACCACGAGGTGCGGCCATGGAGGCGAGCCCCGCGTGTCCCGATTGCAGCCGAACATCCGCCGAACCGCGCTTGCCGCCTGTGTCGTCCTGACGGGCGCAGCATCGTCCCATGCCGATGTCGGCCTGCCCGCAGCCGGCGCCCAGACCGACCCCTTCCGTCACGTCCAGGCCCTGCAGGACATCGCCACGGCGAACGGCGGCAATCGGGCGGCCGGCACGCCCGGCTATGACCGCTCCGCCGAGTACGTGGCCGATCGGCTGCGCGCCGCCGGCTACACGGTCCGGTTCGAGGAATTCACCTTTCCGTTCTTCGACGAGCGGTCTCCGCCGGTTCTCGTGTCCAGGCCCGAAGAGCCCGACGTACTCACGCCGCCTCGGGAGGCGTTGCGAACCTTGATGAGCTCCGGCTCCGGCGACGTGACGGCACCGGTCCAAGCGGTGGATCTGGCCCTGAGCGAGGAGCCCCTGCAGACATCCACCAGCGGCTGCGAGCGCGAGGATTTCGCGGGCTTCACTCCAGGCCACATTGCCCTCGTGCGGCGCGGCACCTGTCCGTTCCAGACCAAGGCGGAGCTGGCCCAGGCGGCAGGCGCCGCGGGCCTCATCATCATGAACCAGGGCACCGGCGACCAGACCGGCACCTTCGGCGGGCGTCTGTCGACCCAGGCGGCGATCCCCGTGCTGGGCGTGACCACGGAACTGGGCCGCAGACTTGCCGAGGTAGCGCAGGATCCATCCCGCAATCGGGTGCGCCTGAAGGTCGATGTGGAGACGGGCACCCGCTCCACCCGGAATGTGCTTGCGGATCGCGGCGAGACGAGCGGCCGCTTCATCGTGGTCGGAGCCCATCTCGACAGCGTGTCCGAGGGCCCCGGCATGAACGACAATGCCAGCGGCACGGCGGCCGTTCTGGAGACGGCCCTGCGTCTTGCCAAGGAGGCTGCCGCCGGCACGCCGATCCGCTTCGCCTTCTGGGGCGCGGAGGAACGCGGCCTCATCGGCTCGCGCCATCACCTCGATGCGCTCTCCGAGGAGGAGCGGCGGCGGATCCGGTTCTACATCAACCTCGACATGGTCGGCTCGCCGAATTTCGGACGCTTCGTGCAGCTGTCGCAGACGGAGCGCACCGCCGGGACCGCCGGCATCATCCAGGCCTTCACCGATCACTTCGAGTCCAGGAACCTCGCCGTCGAGGAGCGGTCCCGCAACCAGCGCGGCTTCGGCTCCGACGATGCGGCCTTCGCGGCCAAGGACATCCCGACACTCGGCCTCTTCACCGGCGCCGGCAATGCGAAGAGCGAAGAGCATGCCGCGCGCTTCGGCGGGCAGGCTGGGCAGCCCTACGATCCCTGCTACCACAAGGCCTGCGACAATGCCGAGAACGTGGATCGCGCGGTGCTGGGGCAGATGACCGATGCGCTGACCCATGTGCTGCTGAGTGCGCGCACGATCGTGCCGGACCGGTAGGCACGCAGCCTGGGAAGGCGCTGCAGGTTCACACGGCTGCTTCTGCCTCGACCGCCGCCAGCAGCGCAGCCTCCTTCTCGAGAGGCATCCCGGCCTTCAGGGGCGTTGCACGGCGGGTCCTGTCCCAGGCGAGAATGGTCGCGAGCGTTTCACTCAACGGCCGGGTTTGAAGCCCATGGGCGAGTGCCTTTTCCGTATCGATCTCCAGAAAATGGCGGAACGGCTCATCAGCATACGGCAGCCAGAGGGGAACCTCGCTCCAGGGCTCGAGGCCCGCAGCCAGAACAGCTTCATCCGGGCACCAGACGAACCGCGCATCCGATCCCGCGACCTGGCGGCACGAGTCGAGGAGGGTGCTCATCGGGAAGGGACGACCGGTGAGGTTGAAGACACCGCCCAACCCCTTCTCGGCACCCTCGACGATGAAGCGCGCGGCATCGCGAACATCGATGAGCTGGACGAGCCGCTGCGGATCTCCGGGAGCCGGGATGGAGCCGCCCTGATCCGCGCGGCGCACCCAATAGGTCAGCCGGTCCGTATAATCACCCGCTCCCACCAGGAGGCCCGACCGGAGAACGAGCGCCCGGTCGCCGAGACGTTCGAGCGCCACCAGTTCGCATTCCCGTTTCAGCGGACCGTAGGCCGTGCCGTACGATCCGGCGCTGGAGCGCTGCTCCACGGAAAGCGAGCGCGCGAGCTCCATCTGCTCGGGCGTTGCCCGGCTCGTCGGCGCCTGTTCCGTCAGGCCGGGCTTGGCGAAACCCGCATAGACCGAAGCGCTCGTCACCAGCGCATAGCGGCCGATGGCCGGGGACAGGGCGTCGAGCAGGCTCGCCACGGCGTCGGGCGCGAAGGCGCAGGTATCGACCACAAGGTCGAAGCTGCGGCCTCGGAGTGCTGAGAGGTCGCTGTGCCGGTCACCGACGATCGTCTCGAACCCGGCTCCTACCACCGGATTGACGGTCTGGCCGCGGGTGAAGATCGCCACCCTGTGGCCGGCCTCGAGCGCCGCATCCGCAACGGCGCCACCCAGGAATCCCGTTCCGCCGACCACAAGCACATCCATCGCAGGCATCCCGACTCACGTTGAGAACCCGCCTATGAGGGTGGAGGTCTCGCGAGAGGTCAACTTCCGCAACGGCAGGTCTGAATACTCTGGACCTGTCATCATCGGTCTTGTTCCGCTGATCCCGGCGTTCATCCGCGCGAAGACGTGGATGGCCGAGACGAGCCCGGCCATGACGCGGTGGGGGTGAGATTTTGTTCTTCATTTGTTCTTGACAATCGTCCTAACCTTGGCTATAACTGGTGCCGTCCTGCCTCGCGAGGGACGCGCCCGAGGCGTCGGTTGTGGAGGCGGGATGCGGTTCTGGCCGCTGCGGGACAAGACGCTGGTCCCATACGCCAGGGCTCTGCGTGGAGAATGAGGCGCATGGCTGCTGTTCGGGCAGGGCCATGGGCCGGCCTTCCAAGCCTCGCCAGCCCGAGGATCTTCATCAAGGGCTGCGCACAGGATGCGCCGTGAAGCGGGTCTGAGGGTTCGTCCCTGATCCCGCCGGAGTGCGAGGCTCAGGGTCGAAAAGCCGTGCGCGGGAGGCCAAGGTGCTTCCCGTCCGGGCGGAACTCCCGTCCCGACCCGATCCTTCGCCCGCTCCACCGGAGTGCAGCGAAGCAGCCTTGCCTCCCGCGCTTCCCTTAAGGGCACGAGACAAGCCACGACAAAGCCCACAGCCGCCACCCCGAACCGGGGAGGGAGCGCCCCCGCACAGCCTTAAGGAATGGGTCATCACGAGAGTGGAGAATGCCGGAAACCGGTGAAACCTCTGCGGTCCGCCCTGGAGACTCAAGCGCCGAGCGCTATGGTTCAAGCACCCTCAAACCCGATTCGATCATGCCCCCACGCAACACCTCCTCAAAGCCCGCCGACACCCTGACGCCCGATGAAGCCCGTGCCGAGCACGAGGCGCTCGGCGCCGAGATCGCGGAGCATGACCGGCGCTATTACGAGGAGGATGCGCCCAGCGTCTCGGATGCGGAATACGATTCCCTGCGCAAGCGCTACGAGGCGTTGGAGGACCAGTTTCCCGAATTGAAAAGCCCTGAGAGCCTGACCCAGAAGGTCGGCTCCAAGGTGTCGGAGAAGTTCGGCAAGATCCGGCACCGCGTGCCGATGCTCTCCCTCGCCAACGGCTTTGCCGACGAGGAGGTGGAGGAGTTCGTCGAGCGCATCCGCCGCTTCCTCAATTTAGGTGCCGATGCGCCACTCGCTTTCACGGCCGAGCCCAAGATCGACGGGCTGTCGCTCAGCCTGCGCTACGAAAACGGAAAGCTCGTCTCCGCCGCCACCCGCGGCGACGGCGCGGTCGGCGAGGACGTGACCAACAATGCCCGCACGGTGGGCGACATTCCCCACAGGCTGAAAGGCTCGAACGTTCCGGAGGTCTTCGAGGTGCGCGGCGAGGTCTATCTCTCGCACGAGGATTTCGCCGCCATCAACGCGCGCCAGGAAGCGGCCGGCAAGGCGCTCTTCGCCAACCCGCGCAACGCGGCGGCGGGCAGCCTGCGCCAGCTCGATGCGTCGATCACCGCGTCGCGCCCCTTGCGCTTCTTCGCCTATGCCTGGGGCGAGGTGAGCGCCATGCCGGCGGACACGCAGCACGGCATGATGGAGTGCTTCAGGAGCTTCGGCCTCACGGTCAATCCGCTGACGCGCCGCTGCGAGAGCATCGCGGAATTGCTGGAGCATTACCACGCCATCGAGACCGACCGCGCCAATCTCGGCTACGACATCGACGGCGTCGTGTACAAGGTCGATTCCTTGAGCCTGCAGCAGCGCCTCGGCTTCGTGTCGCGCTCGCCGCGCTGGGCGCTGGCGCACAAGTTTCCCGCCCAGAAGGCCGTCACGGTGCTGGAAGGCATCGAGATCAATGTGGGCCGCACGGGCTCGCTCAATCCCATCGCCCGCCTGAAGCCCGTCACGGTGGGCGGCGTGGTGGTGTCGAACGCGACCCTGCACAACGAGGATTACATCAAGGGCATTGGCGGCAACGGCGAGAAGATCCGGGGCGGTGTCGACATCCGCATCGGCGACACGGTCGTCATCAACCGTGCCGGCGACGTGATCCCGAAAGTGCTCGACGTGGTGCTGGAGAAGCGCCCTGCCGATGCGAAGCCTTACGAGTTTCCCACCACATGCCCGGCCTGCGGCAGCCACGCGGTGCGCGAGGTCAATCCGCGCACCGGCAAGGAAGATGCCGTGCGCCGCTGCACCGGCGGCCTCATCTGCCCGGCGCAGGCCCGCGAGCGCCTGAAGCATTTCGTGTCGCGCAATGCCTTCGACATCGAAGGTCTCGGCCTTCAGCGCATCGACGAGTTCTACGAGGAAGGTCTGATCCAGCGCCCGCAGGACATCTTCACGCTTGAAGCGCGCAATGCGCGCAGCCTCAAGCGGCTGGAGAATCGGGAAGGCTGGGGCGAGACGAGCGCGAAGAACCTGTTCGCCGCGATTCAGGCGCGCCGCTCCATCTCCCTCAATCGCTTCATCTTCGCGCTTGGCATCCCGCATGTGGGCGAGACCTCCGCGCGGCTGCTGGCGCGCCATTTCGGCACCTTCGAGCATCTGCGCGAAACCGCCAGGGCCGCATCCGACGAGACATCGGAAGCCCGTGCGGAGATCACCGCCATCGGGGGCATCGGGCCCGTGGTGGCGGAGGCCATCGTCGAGTTCTTCAAGGAGCAGCACAACGAGCAGATGCTCGATGCGCTGCTGGCCGAGGTCACCACGGAGCCCATGGAGGTTCCTGCCACCACGAACTCCCCGGTTGCCGGCAAGACCGTGGTGTTCACCGGCTCGCTGGAGCAGATGACCCGCGAGGAGGCCAAGGCCATGGCCGAGCGGCTCGGGGCCAAGGTGGCGGGCTCCGTGTCGAAGAAAACCGACATCGTGGTGGCCGGCCCCGGCGCGGGCTCCAAGCTCGCCAAAGCGGCCGAGCTCGGCCTCCAGGTCATGGACGAGGACGGCTGGTTCGCCCTTGTCGGGCGGGGGTGAGACTCCTGTCCAAGACAGGCAGGCCCTCATGTGGCATGGTGCGCCCATGACGGTGATCACCCCGGAGGTCTCGCTCGATCCTGCCCAGGTCGGAGCGGGCGACGTAACGCATTTCTGGCGGGTGCCGCGCTATCGCGGCCTCGACTGCCTGCGCGCGACCTTCCGCCGTCATGCCTACGCCCGCCACAGCCACGACACCTATGCCATCGCGGCCGTGCTGGCCGGCTGCGAGACGTTCTTCCACCGCGGCGAGCAGCGCTATGTTCCGGCAGGCTGCGTGGCAGTCGTGTGCCCCGACGAGATCCATGACGGCGAGCCCTATGGCGGCGGGTTCGAGTACCGCACCTTCTATCCCTCGCCGGAGCTGATGCAGGAGATCGCCGAGGACGTGGCAGGGCGTCCGCTCTCCCGCCCGCCCTGGTTCCGGCATTCCGTCATCGACGATCCCGAGCTGTTCCAGGCTCAAGTTCGGCTCCATGCCTGCCTCTGCCAGGAGGACAGCTGGGCCTCCGAGATGGAGCAGGACACCCGGCTCATCGACTTCCTGAGCCGTCTGATCGCCCGCTGGGCCGATCTCGATGCGCTGCCGAGCGTCCGCTACGGATCGACCGGCATCCTGCGGGTGCGGGATTATCTCGACGCCCATATCGGCGAGGAGGCGGATCTCGCGGGCCTCGCCCACCTGGCGGGGCTGTCGCGCAGCCATTTCATCCGCGCCTTCGCCAAGGAGACCGGGCTGACGCCGCACGCCTATCTCCTCGACCGCCGCTTCCGGGCCGCGACCCGGCTGCTGGGGCAGGGCGAGGCCCCGGGCGACGTGGCGGCCGCCTGCGGGTTCTTCGACCAGAGCCACCTCAACCGGGTGTTCAAGGCCCGCATGGGCGTGACGCCGGGGGCTTATAGAACTGCCTAGAGCATCGGACCCAGAAGTGGATTGCATCTTTTGGGACCCATCCGATGCTCCACGTCCTAGAACAGCACTTTCATCCAAGACGCCGAGATGTTCGTCCTGCATAAGGCCGGGACAATGAGGAATGTCATGGATCAGGCCAACCCCTTCGTCTCCACACCGCGCCGGGACATCCAGGCAGGGCTGCGCGACATCGCCCCGGTGGCCGTGGCGGCGCTTCCCATCGGGCTTCTGTTCGGCGCGGTGGCTGCCGCCAAAGGCATGACGCCGCTCGAGGTCATGTTGATGTCCGCGCTCGTCTTTGCAGGCGGCGCGCAGTTCGCCGCCATCGAGACCTGGATCAGTCCCGCGCCGATCCTGACGCTGGCCTTCGCCACGTTGCTGATCAATGCGCGGCACGTGCTGATGGGCGCATCGCTCACGCCGAAGGTCCGCATGTCGCGGGTCCAGACCCTGCTGGCCTATTTCTTCCTCACCGACGAGGCCTGGGCTCTGTCCGAGCGCCGCGCCCTGGAGCGGCCCGTGACGGGCGCCTACTGGTTTGCCATGGCCGTGGTGCTGTGGGCGAACTGGACGCTGTCGTCGACGATCGGTGCGATCCTCGGCTCCTTCCTCGGCGACCCTGAGCGCATCGGCGCGGACTTCGCCTTCACGGCTTTGTTCATCGGGCTCGTGGCCGGCTTCGGGAAGAGTCGCGTGACGCTTGTCACCGTTGCCGCCAGCGCCGCTGTCGCGGCCCTCGTGCACTACTTCATCGGCGCGCCCTGGCACGTCGCGTCGGGCGCCCTCGCGGGCATCGCGGCCGCCTATCTTGCAGCACCCGAGGAGGCGCGCTCATGACCCTCGACACGACGACCCTGATCGCCATCCTGGCCATGGCGGTGGTGACCTATTTCACGCGCATCGCAGGCCTGTTCGTGGCCGACCGCCTCGTGCTCACGGGACGCGCCAAGGCTGCCTTCGACGCCATTCCACCCGCCGTGCTCGTCGCCGTGATCGCCCCGACCGCGCTCACCACCGGATGGGCGGAAGCGATTGCCGCCGCCATCACGGCGGTGGCGGCATTCCGGCTCCCGCTGCTCGGCACGGTGGCGGTCGGCGTGGTCGCCGTCGTGGTGCTGCGGAACCTGATTTGATTGAACGTCTCCATGTCATTCCGGGCTCGCCTGCGGCGCCCCGGAGTGACAGTGGTTGTTCTTTAGCCGATCGCCTGCGTCGCGTTCTCCAACCAAGCCCGCGTGTCGGCATCGAGCTTCGGGCCGATCTTCTCGCGCACAGCTGCATGATACGCGTTGAGCCATGCGATCTCGTCCGCCGTCATGATCGCAGGCTCAACAAGGCGCAGATCGATGGGCGTGAAGGTCAGCGTCTCGAATCCCATCATCTCGCGGTCGCCGCCGGGGATCGTGCGCGGCTCGACGAGGATCAGGTTCTCGATGCGGATGCCGTAGGCGCCGGGCTTGTAGAAGCCGGGCTCGTTGGACAGCATCATGCCGATCTCGAGTGGCGTGTGGCCGGTCTTGGCGATGCGCTGCGGGCCTTCATGCACGGAGAGATAGCTGCCGATGCCGTGGCCGGTGCCATGATCGAAATCGAGGCCTGCCTCCCACAGGGGCTTGCGCGCGAAGGCATCGATCTGCGCGCCGGTCGTGCCCTTCGGAAACACCGCCTGGGCGATGGCGATATGACCTTTCAGCACGCGGGTGAAACGGTCCTTCATCTCCGCTGTCGGCTCGCCCACGATGATCGTGCGCGTGATGTCCGTAGTGCCGTCCTCGTATTGCGCGCCGGAATCGATGAGAAAAATCTGGTTGCGCTCGATGGAGCGGTTGCTCGAACTCGTCACGCGGTAGTGGGGCAGGGCGGCATTGGGGCCTGCGCCGGAAATGCTCGGGAACGAGATGTTCTTCAGCGCGCCCGTCTCGACGCGGAACGCCTCCAGGGCCTCCACCGCGTCGATCTCGGTCAGCTTGCCCGAGAGCGCCTCGCGGTCGAGCCAGGCGAGGAAGCGGGCCACCGCCACGCCGTCGCGCAGATGTGCCGCGTGCGAGCCTGCGATCTCGGCCTCGTTCTTGACGGCCTTCATGAGAGCGATCGGATCGGCCCCCACATCCACCTTGCCGCCCGCTGCCTCGATGCGGCGGATCAGGGCGACGGCGCCGGTGGCGGAATCGATGCGGATCTTGCCGCCCGTTTGCCCCAGCTCGTCGAGGGCGCCCTGGAAGCCGCTGATCGGCGCGAACGCCGCGAGATCGCCGACCGCGTCGCCGGCCTCGTTCGTCACCTTCGCGGGATCGAAGAACAGGCTCGCGCGGCCCTCGCGAGGCAGGATGGCATAGCCCAGCGGCAGGGGCGTATGCCCCACATCGCCGCCGCGCAGGTTGAAGGCCCAGGCGAGGTTGTGCGGGTCGGAGATGACGAGGGCGTCGATCTTGGCTTCCGTCATCTTGCGGCGGATGCGCTCGAGCTTCGCCGGCGCGGTCTCGCCGGCATAGTCGAGCGGATGCGGCCGCACCGGTGCCTGCGGAGGCGCCGGGCGGTCGATCCAGATCACGTCGACCAGGTTCATGTCGACGGGGGCGAGCCGCCCGCCCGCCCGGCTGACCGCCTGCTCCAGACGCTTCAGACCGTCGCTGGTATGCAGCCAGGGATCGTAGGCGAAGGTGCCGCCCTGCGGCAGGTTCTCGGCAATCCAGTCCTCGGGGGTAAAGTCGGCGAGCTGAACCGGCGTGATGACGGAGGTGTCCACCTGCTCGGCGGCCTGCACCGTGTAGCGTCCGTCGACCACGAGAGCGGCCTTGTTCTGGAGGATGACGGCCGTCCCGGCGGAGCCCGTAAAGCCTGTGAGCCATGCCAGGCGTTCGGCGCTCTTCGGCACGTACTCGCCCTGATGCTCGTCGGAGCGGGGCACCATGAACCCGTCGAAGCCCCGGCGGGCCATCTCATCCCGCAGCTTGGCGATATGCTTGGGGCCTTGGGCCGGGGAGGTCGTGTCATCGAAGAACTGGAACTGAGCCATGGAAAGCAGCACCGGAGATCGGAAATGGAGAGGTCTGCACGCTAGAGCATCGGGCCTAAAAGTGGAAACCACTTTTGGGATCAACCCGATGCTCCAGTTTATGAAGTGGCGCATCGCATTGAGCGGAAAACCGGGACCACTTTTCCGCACGATGCGCCAAACCGGAGCGAGCGCGGCTGCAACTCCAACGGCTTCTAAAAAGGGGCGCCGCATCCCTGGGCGAACTGCCTAAGCATTATGCGTCAGATGACTGGATCTTAATCATTGTTAGTGCCGTTCTGCGGACAGTGCATGGCTCACATGTGATCCTATGACTTCTACCAAAGTCGAACAGGGCCTATGTTCCTGACCATAAGAACGGAGGAGCGCTGAGGGGTTTCAGCACCGATCTGTTGGAGATGAGCCCATGACCGCAGCCGTATTTTCCTCCCACCTCGCCGCCCCTGTGACCGCCCCGTCCAGGCTTTCGCAGGTCGCGACCCGCGTGATGAACGCTCTCATCGAGAGCCGCGCCCGGAGCGCCGCACGGGAACTGCGCCGCCACGAGGCCCTCATGTCCGATCTCGGCCGCCGGCAGGATCATTCGCCCCTGTTCCTCGACCAGTCCGACGATTTGCCCTTCAAGCTTTGATCACTTCATTTGCGAAGAAAGATAAGACAATGATCATCATCACCGCCCTCAAGGCCATCCGCGAAGTCTGGACCGAGACCCTCAAGCTCCGCCGCGAACTCGCCAAGCGTTACCCGGGCGTCCTGGCCGAGTAACAGGGATTATCGCTGAGGCAGCGCCCGCGCGCTGCCTCGCGTCATGACCAAGGCTGCCCAGCCGTCCAGATTGTACCGGCGCTGCAGGTACCAGCCCTGGTGCGCATAGGCTGACAGAACGCCAGGGACGTCGCGGTAGAGAAGCCCCGACAGAATGATCGTCCCGTCATCGCTCGCCACCCGCGCCAGTGCCGGCGCCAGCATCCGCAGGGGCTTGGCGAGGATGTTGGCAAAGACCAAGTCGAAGTGTCCTGGACGGTCCGCCTCCGCATGGCGGACGCCTGGGCCGACATAGAGCTTCATCCAAGCCGCAATTCCGTTGAGCCGCGCGTTTTCCCGCGCCACCCGCACAGCCTCCGGGTCGATATCGCCCGCCACGACGGGGCGCTTCAGAACCTTCGCCGCAGCAAACGCGAGAATGCCCGTGCCGGTGCCCACATCGAGCACATGGCGCGGCGTGCGCAGTTTCAGCTCATCCACGAAGGCTAACAGGCAGCCCTTGGTGGTGCCATGGTGGCCGGTGCCGAAGGCGAGGCCCGCCTCAATCTCGATGGCAATGTCGCTGGGAAGGCGATGCTCGCGGTCATGGGAGCCGTGGACGAAGATGCGCCCGGCGCGAACCGGCTTGAGGCCCTCCAACGACGATTTCACCCAATCCTTCTGCTCCAGGGGCAGGAAGACACCCTTGTCGGCCTCGGCGCCCACGATGGGCCGCAGCAGGCTGCGGATCGCCGCCTCATCGGGCTGGTGCGCGAAATAGGCCTCCAGCATCCAGGGGCCGTCGTCCTCCGTCTCGAAGGACGCGACGGCGGTCTCGGCGGGATCGAAGATCTCGCCGATCATGTCGGTCATGGCGCGTGCGGAGCGCTCGTCCGTGGTGATGCGGAAGACGTGGGTGGGGCGGTTGGGGTGCAGACCTTCAAGCATGCGGTCGCCTTATCACTGCTCGGAGCGCAGGTCACCTGTCTGTAAGGTCGGGAATGCTGGAACCGTCATAGGCGGCCCATTTGTCAGCTGCTATTCGGCGGCTTGGCAGCCGCGGCACTTTTCCCGTCAGGGGATTTTCAGCCTGCATGGCTTGTAAAAGCAGCGATTGCGAGACCCTGGCTCAAGCGATAACGCGCCCCGCCTTCTCGATTCATGGCAAAAACATGGAACCTATGTGCTGACCCTCTGGTTAAGGGCGTGAAAATAGTCCGTGTCACGACGGGCTGCTCTTTGCCATGACAGCCATAGGAGGACACCATGGTGGACCACCCAGCGACGCCTCGCAATCTTGGCGATAAAGACGCGCCGCACATGTCTCCAGTCACTCCGGCCGAAGATGCACGCACCATCATGCTGAACCGCATCTCCTGGGGTGCGGTCTTAGCCGGCGTGGTCACGGCACTGGTGACCCAGCTCATCCTCAACATGCTTGGCATCGGCATCGGCGTTGCGACCCTCGATCCGGCAACGGGCGACAACCCGCAGGCGTCGACCTTCTCCATCGCGGCCGGCATCTGGTGGACGCTGTCAGGGATCATCGCCTCCTTCGCGGGCGGCTATCTGGCGGGCCGGCTCTCGGGACGTCCCAAGGAGTCGACGGCAGGGTTTCATGGCCTGATTGCCTGGGCCGCAACGACTCTGATCATCTTCTACCTGCTGACCTCGACCCTCGGCAGCCTGCTGGGTGGTGCCTACAACACCCTGTCCAGCGCTGTGGGCGGCCTGGGCCGGACGGCCGTGCAGACGGCAGCCCCGGCCCTGGCACAGAACCCGGATCCGTTCGCCTCCATCGAGCAGCAAGTGCGTGATGCATCAGGCGGGAACGATCCTGCCCAGTTGCGGGACACGGCCATCTCGAGCCTGCGTGCCATGCTGACCGGCGATCAGGCGCAGGCCCAGCAGGCCCGTGAGCGTGCGACAGCTGCTCTGGCGCGCGCGCAGAACATTCCGCCCGAGGAAGCTCGAAACCGGGTCACGCAGTACGAGCAGCAGTACCGCCAGACCCTGGATCGCGCGAAGCAGGCGGCCGACACGGCTGCCACGGGTGTCTCGACTGCCGCACTTCTCGGTGCGCTCGGTCTGATCGTCGGTGCTCTCGCGGGCTGGTTCGGCGGTCGTTCAGGTGCCGTCGATCCGACGATCACGTCGCGGCATCTCGCCGGCGAACGACGCTGATCGAGACTTGAAATGGAGCTGACGCCGATCCTTCAAACCGGCGTCAGCTCCCTTGCCGGCTCAAGAACCTTGAGGCGCTCCGCCTCCTTCGCCTTGTATTCACGCTGCACATCCGTGACGTAGTCGCGCACGATCGGTGCAGCATCGCGCTTGCGGGCAAGCTGCATGTGGAACACCAGCTGGCTGCCGGTGGTGAACATGGTCTCGGCACTGATGAGATAGAACTCGAACATCCTGCAGAAGCGCTCGTCGTACATGGCGGCGATCTTCTCGCGGTTGGCCTCGAAGCGACGGTGCCAATGGTTGAGCGTCTTCGCGTAATGCAGGCGCAGGAATTCCAGATCCGTCACCCAGAGCTGGTTCTGCTCGACGACGGGAAATACCTCCGAGAGGGCAGGCGAGTAGGCGCCGGGGAAGATGTATTTCCTGAGCCATGGGCTTGCCGTGCCGTGAGGGCTCATCTTGCCGATGGAATGCAGCACCATCAGCCCGTCATCGTCGAGCAGCGCGTTGATCTTGGCGAAGAACTCGCCGTAATGATGCACGCCCACATGCTCGAACATGCCCACTGAGACGATGCGGTCGAACTTTCTGTCCACCTTGCGGTAGTCGAGAAGCTCGAAGCGCACACGATCCGACAGGCCCGCGCGCCGCGCCTTCTCGTTGGAGAGTTCATGCTGTTCCTTGGACAGTGTGACGCCGGTGACGTCCACATCCTCCATGGCCGCGAGATATAGCGCGAGGTCGCCCCAGCCGCTGCCGATGTCGAGCACCCTCATGCCAGGCTTCAGCCGGAGCTTCGACGCGATCAGCCGCAGCTTGTTCTGCTGTGCCTCTTCGAGGGTTTCATCATCGTCGACGAAATAGGCGCAGGAATACTGCATGCCCTTGTCGAGGAAGAGCTTGTAGAAGTCGTTCCCCAGATCGTAGTGGTGCGCCACGTTCTGTTGCGCCTTGCCCACGGGGTTCGCCTGCTGGAAGCGCTTCACCCCGCGCGAGATGCGCTTGAGCACGCTCTGCAGCGGGTAACTCGCCAGGGATGAGCGGTTCATCGAGAACAGGTTCAGGAAGTCCCGCAGGCTCGAGCCTTCCTCGAAGCTCATCCGGCCATCCATGTAGGCTTCGCCAGCGTGCAGTTCCGGATTGAGGAAGAGCTTGTGATAGAGCGACCGGTCCGTCAGTCGCATGGTGACGCTCGGTCCTGGCTTTTCCCCGCCGAAGGTATGGGTGCCGCCCTCTGCATCGATCACCTTCAGGGTTCCGGCGCGGATGAAGGATCTCAGCATGTTGGACAGGGGGAACATCGGCACCTCTCGCGGTCATTCGTCGGGGCCGGATGGTTCCACAGTTGCGGGCGGGTGGCTAGAGGGGAGAAAAGCCAGATCAGAACTCGTCTAAAGTACAGGACAAACAGCCTAATTTGGGAACAACCGGGAGACGCTCCGGTTGGAAGGCTGACTCTTGCGGGGCTGAGAGTCGCTACTCGATCCACCAGACAGGAGCAGCCGATGTTCTTCCGCCAGAAGCAGATGGCGTATCACGCCAAGCCCGAGAAACCCGATCCGAACTTCGCCAAGATGCTGCAGGAGCCCCTCGGCGGACAATGGGGCGAGATCAGCGTGATGATGACCTATCTGTTCCAGGGCTGGAACTGCCGAGGGCCGCAGAAGTACAAGGACATGATCATGGATATTGGCACCGAGGAGATCGGCCATGTCGAGATGCTCGCCACCATGATCGCGCGCCTGCTCGAAACCTCACCTGTCGAGACTCAGGAAGGAGCGGCTCAGAACTCCCTCGTTGGCGCCATCATGGGCGGGGCGCGGGTCGAGGATGCCATCATGGCGGGTATGAACCCGCAGCATGTCATCGTGGCCGGTTCCGGCTCCCGTCCGGTCGACAGCTCGGGCAATCTCTGGAACGCCGGCTTCATGACGGCGAGCGGCAATCTGCTGGCCGACTTCCGCTTCAACGTGACGGCGGAAAGCCAGGGCCGCTTGCAGGTTGCCCGTCTCTACAACCTGACCAATGATACGGGCGTGCGCGACATGCTCTCGTTCCTCATCGCGCGAGACACCATGCACCAGAACCAGTGGCTGGCTGCCATCCGCGAGTTGGAAGAGGACGGCCTTGAGATGACGCCCTGTCCGTCGAACTTCCCGCAGGAGCTGGAGAAGAGCGAAGTCGCCTACCAGTTCCTCAACCACTCGGAAGGCACGGAAAGCGAGCAGGGCCGCTGGGCTCAAGGACCTGCCCCGGACGGAAAGGGCACCTTCACCTACATCGATCGCCCGCCGGCCTACACGGAGGACGAGGGCAACCTCAACCCGGTCGATCCCCGCACCTACGGCACGCCGCCGGCTCCCGTACCGCCTGCTGCGGCTGAGTAGTCGCTTCGATTTCTACATCACGTCATGGCCGGGCTTGCCCCGGCCATCTGCATTTATGCGCTCCACTGTCATTCCGGGGGCGGCTCGCAAGAGCCGAGCCCGGAATCTATAACCGCCAACAATGGAAGAAGAGGCGCAATGCTGCTCGTTCCTGAGACGTCGTGTTTATGGATTTCCACGCCTTCGACGCGGCCCTTCGGGTCGGGCTCTCGCTGGCGCTCGCCCCGGAATGACAATCGAGGTGTGTCGTGTCTCAGCCCAACGCTTCCACGAAACTGTCGAGCACCATCTTCCGCCCGGCCTTGTCGAACTCGACCGTGAGCTTGTTGCCGTCCACGGCCTCGATGGTGCCGGGACCGAACTTGGTGTGCAGGACGCGTCCGCCGAGCTTGAAGCCCGAGCCGCCGGTGGATTTCGCCACCAGTTCGCCCTCGATCAGCATGGACCCACGCCGTTCGCCGGAACGACGAGCGGAGTAGCCCCCGTCGTCGGTTGTTGCGCGATGGGCTTGGGCGCGTTGCCAGCCAGGGGTCTGGTAGGACGAGCCGCTGAAGGGCTGCATGCGGTCGAAGCGAGACCCGCCATAGGAGAAGTTGGCCGGAGCCTCGGCAATCTCCACGTTCGATTCAGGCAGGTCGTCGACGAAGCGACTCGGCACCGTCGAGTTCCACAAGCCATGAATGCGCCGGTTGGAGGCGAAGAAGATCTTTGCCCGGCGCCGGGCCCGGGTGAGGCCCACATGGGCGAGACGGCGCTCTTCCTCCAGGCCGGCACGGCCGCTCTCGTCGAGGGCGCGCTGGTTCGGAAAGAGGCCTTCCTCCCAGCCGGGCAGGAACACGGTGTCGAATTCCAGCCCCTTCGCCGCATGGAGCGTCATCAGGCTCACCCGTTCGACGGTGTCGGATTCGTTCGCTTCCATGACGAGCGATACGTGTTCGAGGAAGCTCTGCAGGTCCGGAAATTCCTCCATGGAGCGCACGAGCTCCTTGAGGTTTTCCAGCCGTCCCGCAGCATCCGCCGATTTGTCCTTCTGCCACATGTCCGTGTAGCCGGATTCCTCCAGCACCGTCTGGGCAACTTCGGACTGAGACATGGTCTCGGACAACTTCGCCCATCGCCCGAAGGAGATGAGCAGATCGCGCAGGGTGCCGCGGGGCTTCGGCTTCAACTCGTCGGTTTCGACAATGAACCGCGCCGCCTCCATCAGCGGCACGCGGGCCGCGCGCGCATGATTGTGCAGCACCTGAATCGTCGCATCGCCCAGGCCGCGCTTCGGCGTGTTCACGATGCGCTCGAAGGCGAGGTCGTCTGCGGGCTGGTTCACCACGCGCAAGTAAGCGAGCGCATCGCGGATTTCCGCGCGCTCGTAGAAGCGCGGGCCGCCGATGACGCGATAGGGCACACCGAGTGTCACCAGCCGGTCTTCGATCTCGCGCATCTGCGCCGAGATGCGCACCAGAATGGCGATCTCGGAGAGCGGATGCTTCTTGGCGTGCAGCGCCTCGATCTCCTCGCCGATCAGCCGGGCCTCGTCCTCGGAATCCCAGGCGCCGGTGATCGTCACCTTCTCGCCGGGCTCGTCCTCGGTGCGAAGCGTCTTGCCGAGGCGGCCCTGGTTCTTGGCGATGAGGCCCGAGGCCGCGGAGAGGATGTGGCCGGTGGAGCGGTAGTTGCGCTCCAGGCGGATCACGGTCGCGCCCGGGAAGTCGTGCTCGAAGCGCAGGATGTTGTCGACCTCGGCGCCGCGCCAGCCATAGATCGACTGGTCGTCATCGCCGACGCAGCACAGGTTCTTGCGTGCCTGGGCGAGAAGCCGCAGCCAGAGATACTGGGCGACGTTGGTGTCCTGGTACTCGTCCACCAGCATGTAGCGGAAGCGGTTCTGGTACTGCTCCAGAATGTCCGGGTGCTCGCGCCACAGGCGCAGGCATTCGAGCAGGAGGTCGCCGAAGTCGACGGCGTTCAGAGTCTTGAGGCGTTCCTGGTAGGCCCGGTAGAGCCGGCCGCCCTTGCCGTTGGCAAACGCTCCGGCTTCGCCGGCCGGCACCTGATCGGGTCCAAGGCCCCGGTTCTTCCAGCCGTCGATGTGGCCGGCGAGCTGCCGGGCCGGCCAGCGCTTCTCGTCGATGCCCTCGATCTCGATCACCTGCTTCATCAGGCGAAGCTGGTCGTCCGTCCCTAGGATCGTGAAGTCGGAGCGCAGGCCCACGAGCTCCGCATGGCGGCGCAGGATCTTGGTGCCGATGGAATGGAACGTGCCGAGCCACTGCATGCCCTCGGCCACCGGGCCGATGACGGCCGTGATGCGCTCGCGCATCTCCCGTGCGGCCTTGTTGGTGAAGGTCACGGACAGGATCTGGGACGGGTAGGCTTTTCCGGTAGCGATCAGGTGGGCGATCCGGGTCGTCAGCACGCGGGTCTTGCCGGTGCCGGCGCCGGCCAGCACGAGAACCGGGCCCTCGGTCGCCTCCACGGCGGCGCGCTGTTCCGGGTTCAGGCCGTTCAGATAAGGGGATTGCGGCGCGACCGCCGCACGGGCGCGGGCGCTCAGCGAGCCGGACGCCGGCTCATGGGCCAGGCTGTCCTGCGGATCGGGTCTGGGATCGGACTGATTCATCCGCGGGACCATGGATCAAAAGGCGAACGGCGTCGAGCCCGGAATGCCTGTCGCTCCTGCCGCAGGCGTGAACTCCAAACCTGAACCGTCATTGTTGACGGGAGGCCTCATTCCCATATGGGAATGACTGGCCTGAAGAGGAATGTGCCATGCGTTTCATGGTGGCTCTTGCCATCGTCTCCAGCTTCGTCCTGCCCCTATCCATGCCGGCGGAGGGTCAGACGCGCCTGCCCCGCGTGAGCCCGTCCGAGCGGGCCACGAAGGACATCAACCGGCGAATCCGGCAGGACCAGCAGCTGCTGAACTTGGAGGAGCGGATCCGGATGGACAACAACCAGATCCGCCAGGACATCCAGCGGGAGCGCCTCTTTGCACCCCGTCCGCTGCCCCCTGTTTCTCGCGGAGCCTGCCCGCGCGGCTCGATCAGCTGCTAGAGCCTCGGACCCTAAAGTGGATGTGCACTTTTGGGATTCATCCGATGCTCATTACCTGCGCTAATGCCGGGTGCCCGAGGCTGACAGAGCCTCCTGAACCTCTGCCTTATGCGGAATGCCGATCACGCGCCCCAAGGCCGATGGCCGGGGCAGGCGGGCATGGGTGGTCTTCATCACGGTGAGATTGGCCATGATGTCGTCCGGGAAGGGGCTGACCCTCCGGGTCTCCATCTCCACGTGAAGAGACAGTCCCTCCATGGTGGCGGCGACCCAGCCTTCGCCCGCATGGCGGATTTCCATGTAGTAGTGGATGCGCTTCTCGTCGAAATCGACCAGCTGGAGCGTGACGCGCACGCTGTCGTGCATCTTCAGCTCTCGCTTGTAGGCCGTGTGGATCTCGGCCGCGAAGAAGGAGGCCTTGCGCTTCTCCAGGTAGTCGTGGCCCAAGCCGACGAGGCTGAAGCCCTCCTCCACCGCCCGGTCGAAGAGCACATGGTAATAGGCCATGTTCATATGGCCGTTGTAGTCGATCCAAGCGGGCTCGACCCGCATCGTGGAGGACACGAAGGGTGCGAAGAAAAAGACGGGAGTTCGCTTCTCCATGATCAGTCTTGTCCCTCGGTGCTTCTCAGAGGCTCATCCCTTGGCGCCGGAAGAAACAATGTTAGCACGAGCTGGCGGCTTGTGCATGAGGGGTGCGGCATCTTTCTCATCGCAGTGTTGCCTTTGCAACGGTTCTGGTAGCTATGGGTGACCTGAACATCACAACCGGATCTGAAGCCTCCATGAATGCGCCTCACGCTGCCGTCCGCCAGAAGGCGACGGATACCGCCCTTGCCTCCTTGCAGTCAGAGTTGTCCGGGCGCCTCGGCGACAGGGTCGCCACCTCGGCCGTCGTGCGCGAGCAGCATGGGCATTCCCTGACCTGGGTGAAGAACCAGCCGCCGGACATCGTGGTCTATCCTCGGACGACGGAAGAGGTGGCGGAGGTCGTCAAGCTCTGCGCCGCGCACGAGATCCCGATCATCCCCTACGGCACCGGCACGTCGCTGGAAGGGCACGTCAACGCCCCGTACGGCGGCGTTTCCATCGACCTGAGCCTGATGAAGCGCATCATCGCCGTTCATGACGAGGATCTGGATTGCGTGGTCGAGGCCGGCGTGACCCGCAAGGAGCTCAACGAGCACCTGCGGGACAAGGGCCTGTTCTTCCCCATCGATCCCGGCGCCGATGCCTCCATCGGCGGCATGGTCGCCACACGGGCCTCCGGCACCAACGCGGTGCGCTACGGGACCATGAAGGACGTGGTGCTGGCGCTCACCGCCGTGCTGCCCAATGGCGAGATCGTGAAGACCGCAAGCCGCGCCAAGAAAAGCTCGGCCGGCTATGATCTCACGCGGCTTCTGATCGGCTCTGAAGGAACGCTGGGCATCGTCACCGAGATCACCCTTAAGCTCAATGGAATCCCCGAGGCGATCTCGGCCGGCATCTGCCCATTCCCATCCGTGAAGGCAGCCTGCGACGCCGTGATCATGACGATCCAGTCCGGCATCCCGGTGGCCCGCATCGAGCTGCTCGACGAGGTGCAGGTGAGGGCGGTCAACCTTCATTCCAAGCTTACCTTGCCGGAGAGCCCGCTGCTGCTCATGGAATTCCATGGCTCCGAGGCCGGGGTGCAGGAGCAGGCCGAGCGCTTCGGCGAGATCGCGGCCGAGTTCAGTGGCGGGCCGTTCGAGTGGGCCACGAAGCCCGAGGAGCGCTCGCGCCTCTGGCAGGCCCGGCATGACGCCTATTGGGCCGCCAAGGGCCTGCGGCCGGGGGCTCAATCGGTGGCTACGGACGTGTGCGTTCCGATCTCGCGTCTGGCCGAATGCGTCGATGCCACGAAGCAGGATATTCTCGAAAGCGGGCTCATCGCCCCCATCGTGGGCCATGTGGGCGACGGCAATTTCCACGTCCAGCCCCTCGTGAACACGGACGATCCGGCGGAAATCGAGGCCTGCGAGGCTTTTGTCGACCGGCTCGTGCGGCGGGCGGTGGCCATGGAGGGCACCTGCACGGGCGAGCATGGGGTCGGCCAGAAGAAGATGAAATACCTGGAGATCGAGCACGGACCGGCGGCGCTCGGCCTCATGCGCGTCTTGAAACAGGCTATCGACCCTCACAACATCATGAATCCGGGCAAGATCATCGCGCTTTGACGGTGGAACACGGTGAACAGCGCTCCCGGTCCTTGCCTTCATGGGGTAAGGACGTGTCAGAGTAACGGAGAAAAGGCGGCTTCTTGCGCGATATCCTGACGATCATCGCATCCATCGTGATCCTGATCCTGGCGATTGCCGTGGCGGCGCCTCCCTTCATCTCCTGGGAGGCCCACCGCGATACGATCGACCAGATGATCGCGCGCGCGTCGGGAACGGAGGCGCAGACCGAAGGCGAGATCGGCATTCGCCTGCTGCCTGAACCGAGGATCATCCTCGACCGGCTCAGGCTCGGCGGGAAGACCCCGGACTCCCCGGTCCTGACCGCCGACAACGTGTGGGCCGAGGTTGCCCTCACGCCCCTGCTGCGGGGCGAGGTGCGGTTCACGGAAACGCGGGTGGGACGCGCCGATATTCGCATCCCGGTCTCCGGAGACGGCGAGTGGCGCCTGCCGCCGGAGCTGGTCTCGGGCAGCGGCCGGGCCCGGGAATGGGCCATCGAGAACCTTGCCGTCGGTCAGCTCCTGGTGACCACGCAAAGCGCGAGCACCGGCCGCACCAATCAGGCCTTTGCCGAGAACGTCCTCATCGAGGGCCAGAAGCTCATCGGCCCCTGGCGCGTCGAGGGGACCACATCCGGCGTTCCCTTCCGGCTCGTGACCGGAGAACTGGCCGAGGACAAGACCATCCAGGTCAAGCTCTCCGGCGGTGGCGACATCTATCCGCGCTTCGATCTCGATGCCCGGCTCGGGCTGGATGGGGGCACCGGCGAGGCTGCGACCCCGAATGTCTCGGGCAAGGCCAAGATCCTGTTCGGCCCTCCGGCGCAGGTTGCCGCGGCCGGCATCCCGATCCCGGTCACCGTCGAGACCGAGTTCAAGACTGTGCCGGGCGCCGTCGAGCTCGGTCCCGTCAGCCTGGAAGCGGGGGAGGGCGGGGCGAGCCTGCGGATGACCGGCGAGGGACGGGTCGGCCTCAACGATCCGCGCATATCGCTGCGTCTCGAGGGGCGCAGGCTCGATGCGGACAGCTTCATCCTGTCCGGCAACGGGCAGGACTTTGCCAGCCGCATGCAGCAATGGTCCCTGCCGCTGATCCGGGTGCCCATCGATCTCGATCTCAAGATCGACAGCATCGGCCTGGGCCAGGAGGATCTGACCAATGCCAATCTGCGCCTTTCCCTCGATACCGGGCGGGCAAGGCTCGACCGCATCGAGTTCACGGCTCCGGGCGACACCAAGGTGGCTCTCGAAGGCCAGCTCGGCCTGACCACGAGGGGCGGCATCAACGGCAAGGTGGCGTTGGCCTCGAAAGCGTCCGACCGTCTCGCGCGCTACCTTGCCAAGATCAACCTGAACTCGCCGCTTCTGAAGGCCCTGGATGGGCGCCCCGTGGAACTCTCCTCAGAGGTCGCCTTCTCCAACCCCGTTCTGTCCTTCAACCGGCTGCGGCTGAAGATGGGCGAGTCCACGCTCACCGGCAATGTCCGATACACGGCCCCGGAGGCGAACGAGCGCGGCAGGCTTGAAGCGCAGGTTGGCCTTCAAGGCCTGAATCTCGACGATCTGCCCCAGGTCTCGAGCATGTTCCAGGCAACCGAGAAACTCGATATCGGGTTCATCCTGGATGCGCGCGGTGTCAGCGCCGGCAAGAGCCCGGCCACGGGGCGGATCACGGCGCGCATCCTTTCCGACGGTCCGGCACTGTTGGTCGAGACCCTCGACATCGTGGATCTTGCCGGGGCTAATGCCCGGGTGCGCGGGCGGATCGCCCCGGACGGCTCTGGTCGGATCTCCGGCAAGGTCACGGCTCAGCGTGCCGATCCCCTGGTCGATCTCCTCGGGAGCGTCTGGATCGGCGGGATCTCGAAGCTCGTGCCGCATTTCGTTCGCGAAGGGGCGCTCGATCTCGACGTCGCTTCCGAGCGGGTGGCGCCTGCCCCTGGCTCGACCGAGCTGCGCCTGCGCACGACGGCTACGGGCCGCATGGCCGGCGGGCCGTTCGAGGGGCAGGTCGAATCCATCGACGGGCGAACTGAGAGCCTGACCCTCAGCCTCTCCACCGACAATACCGGCCGATGGGTGAACCGCGCGAACATGGCCGGCCTCAACCAGCCGTCTAAACTCGATCTCCGCGGCTCCCGCGCCGGATCCGGCCGGTTCAGCGTTGCCCTTACCGGAGATGTCGCCGGCGTGAAGGTGGCGACGACGAAGCCGTTCGCCCTGAGCGAGGGCGACGACGTGGTGGACAGCGGCGAGGCGGAAATCGCAACGCCCGACATCACGCCCTTCCTGCGCCTGCTTGGCGATGGGGCGGGCGTGGCCCCGCCGGTACCGGTGAGCGGGCGCGTGACCCTCGGCCGGGAGCGCGGCGCGACCCTTTTCGATATCAACGCCAAGGTCTCCAACGAACCCGTGCAGGCGCGCCTTGTGGCCGCCTCGCGATCGGAGATCGGCGGCGAGGTCTCCCTGGGCCGTCTCTCCATGCCGTGGCTGGCGGCGGCCCTGGCACTCAACGTGCCGGGCGATCAAACCACAAACGCGATCTGGTCCACGGCCCAGTTCGGCCAGAGCGGGCGCCTCGTCACCGGCGGGCAGGTCACCTTCCGGGTCGGGGCCCTCGAATTGGGCCGCGGTCTCCAGGCCACGCGGGCGGCGTTCGTCGTCGGAGCCCAGCCGGATGGGATTTCCATCCGCAATCTGGATGCGACGATCGGCCCAGGCAGGATCACCGGCACGGCAACGATCACCCGGCAGGGAGCGGTTGCCACCGTCGTGGGCGAGGGAGCCCTGGATAGGGTCCCCTTGTGGGCCCTGACAGGATCCACGCCTTTCGAGGCCGTTCTATCCGGTCCGCTCCGGTTCGGGGCAGCGGGGTCGAGCATCTCGGAGCTCGTCGCGAATCTCGGCGGCGCCGGCGAATGGCAGGTCAGCAATCTCCGCATCCCGGCGGCCGACCCCAACGTCTTCGACCGCGCGCTCAGGCGTGCTCTCGCGGAGACCGATCCCCTGGTCGAGGGCAAGGCAGAGGCCATCCTCGGCATGGAGCTTGGACGGGCACCCTTGAGCACGGGTTTGGTGCGAACCTCGGCGGCCCTCGTGAGCGGGGTGCTGCGGCTTTCGCCCTTCGTGGCCGAGAGCGGACCGGCCGTCTGGCAGGGCGGCATCACCTACGACCTGAAGAATCTCCAACTCGATGCCCGCGGGGCTCTCACGGCCAAGACGGCGCCTGCCGAATGGGTCGGCGCCCCGCCGTCGATCGGCTTGAACTGGCAGGGCTCCCTGACGGCTCCCGTTCGCCAGATCGACGCGGGACCGTTCCGCAACGGGTTGGCCGCCATCGTGCTCAAGCGGGAGCTGGAGAAGATCGAGGCCTTTGAACGCGCGGCCGCGGAGCGCCAGCGCCAGATCGATGCGCAGCGCGAGGCCGAGCGCCAGAGGGTGAAGGCGGCCGAAGAGGAGGCGCTTCGCCAAGCCAGGGCTCGGGCCGAGGCGGAGCGGGTGCGCCGGGAGGCGGAGCGTCTGCAATCGGAGCAGCGGAGACAGCCGGAGGAGCCTGAGCCGACCCCGTCGCAGACCTCGCTGCCGCCCCTCAATCCGCCGGTCGAAGTGGCTCCCCCGCCGTCGGTCTACGGGGCGCCGCCGGTACGCTGATCGGCGGCTTCCAACCGGCTTCGCACGTCATTGAGCACGAAGACCCGGATGGCTGAGGACAGGTTCTGCTCGCCGCGCTCCGCATCGATGCGCCCGATCAGGGCCTGAACGGAGATTGTCTCCCGCTCGGCGATTTCCCTCAGGCCCTCCCAGAACGGCTCCTCAAGGGAGATGCTCGTCCGGTGGCCGGCAATGGAGACGGAGCGCTTGAGAACCGCAAAGCCCATTCACGGCGTCTCGTCGGGATCGCGCTTGTGGGCCTCGAGGCGGCTCTTCGCCATGTCCTGCTCGGCCTTGGTCAGCGTCTTCTCGGCCTTTGTGCGGCCGAAGCTGACACGGTTCTGTTCGGCGCGGGCCTCCTTGTCGGCCCGCGCCTTGTTCTTGCGCGCCTGGCGCAGATTGATGATCTCAGCCATGGCGCGACGCCAGCATCGGCCCCAAAAGTGGAATGCACTTTTGGGACTCAGGCGATGCTGCCTTTTCTAAGCGGCGCATCGTTCGGTGCGTAAAACCGGAGCCACTTTTCCGCACGATGCGCTGCCTTATTCGCCCGGCTGCAGCATCGTCTCGGGACGAACCACGGCGTCGAAGTCCTCGGACGAGACGCCGGCCTTGAGGGCCTCTTCCTTGAGCGTCGTGCCGTTCTTGTGCGCCGACTTCGCAATGGCGGCCGCCTTGTCGTAGCCGATGATCGGAGCCAGGGCGGTCACGAGCATGAGCGAACGCTCCATCAGCTCCTTGAGGCGGTCCTTGTTCGGCTCGATGCCGACCACGCAGTTGTCCGTGAAGCTGACCGCGCCGTCCGCCAGCAGGCGGATCGACTGCAGCACGGCATTCACGATCACCGGCTTGAACACGTTGAGCTCGAAATGGCCTTGGCTGCCCGCGAAGGTGACGGTGGTCTGGTTGCCGGCCACCTGGCAGCACAGCATCGTCATGGCCTCCGCCTGGGTCGGGTTGACCTTGCCGGGCATGATCGACGATCCGGGCTCGTTCTCGGGCAGGGAGATCTCGCCGATGCCGGAGCGGGGGCCTGAGCCCATCAGGCGGATGTCGTTGGCGATCTTGAACAGGCCAGCCGCCAAGCTCGCCAGAGCGCCGTGGGTGTAGACGAGCGCGTCGTTGGAGGCGAGCGCCTCGAACTTGTTCGTAGCCGAGGTGAAGGGAAGGGCGGTCAGTTCAACCACCTTCGAGGCAAAGCGGTCGGCGAATTCGGGATGGGCGTTGAGGCCGGTGCCGACCGCGGTGCCGCCCTGGGCCAGGGCATAGATGCCGGGCAGCGTCTGCTCGATGCGGGCGATGCCGAGGCGGACCTGCGCGGCATAGCCGGAGAATTCCTGGCCAAGGGTGACCGGGGTGGCGTCCTGCAGGTGCGTGCGGCCGATCTTCACCAGATCCTTGAAGGCTTCCTGCTTGTCCTCCAGGGCCTTCAGCAGGTGCTTGAGGGCCGGCAACAGGCGGTCATGGACTTCACGGGCCACCGCAATGTGCATGGCGGTGGGGAACGAGTCGTTGGACGACTGGCCCATGTTCACGTGGTCGTTGGGGTGAACGGGCTTCTTGCTGCCGCGCTCGCCGCCGAGGCGCTCGATGGCAAGGTTCGAGAGAACCTCGTTCATGTTCATGTTGGACTGGGTGCCCGAGCCCGTCTGATACACCACGAGCGGGAACTCGTCGTCGTACTTGCCCTGCACCACGTCGGCGGCGGCGGCCGCGATGGCATCGGCCAGGCGCGGCTCCAGCTTGCCCAGATCCTTGTTCACAAGGGCCGCAGCCTGCTTCACGATGGCCAGCGCATGGACCAGGGGCAGCGGCATCCGGTCGGTCCCGATGCGGAAGTTCTGGAGGGAACGCTGCGTCTGGGCGCCCCAGAACTTGTCGGCGGGAACGTCGATGTGGCCGAAGGTATCTGTTTCGATGCGGGTGGAGGGCGACATCCTGACCTCTTTCGATGGAGTTGCGTGTTCTTATCTCAAATGATGGCGCTCGCAACCGCGAACGCGCATCGGAGGCCTTGGAAATTCGCATGAGCGACACCCTGGAAACGCCCCTTTTCCGCCCGCCTCACCCCAAGCCCCGCACCGAGCTGCTCGGCATGGTGGCCTTCCTGCGCGCCGTGCGCGAGAACCCCCTGAACATGTGGATGGAGGCGCATTTCGAGGAGCCGGTGGTCACGGGGGAGGGAGCCCTGGGCCGCATGACGGTGGTGAGCGATCCTGCCGGCATCCGCCACATCCTGGTGGACAATGTCGCCAACTACCGCAAGGACGACCTGCAGATCCGGATCCTGGCCCCAGGGCTGGGCCGCGGCCTCGTGACGGCCGAGGGCGACGAATGGCGGCTCCAGCGCCGCACCCTCGCGCCGCTCTTCACCCCGCGCACGGTCACGGGCTTCTTTCCGGCCATGGTGGAGGCGGCGGATCGTCTGGTCAGGCGCTGGCAGAGACGGCCCGACGGACGCGTGGTCGATGCGGCTCTCGACATGACCCGCGTGACCCTCGACGTGCTGGAGCGGACCATCTTCACTCAAGGGGTGCCGAAGGACCCGGATGCCCTGGGTCGGGCGATCACCCGCTACTTCAACTCCATCGGCCGCGTCGATCCGCTCGACATCTTCGGCTTCCCGGATTGGGTGCCCAGGATCGGGCGCCTGCGCGCAAGGCCGTCGATCCAGTTCTTCGAGGAGACCGTCAACGCGCTGATCGACGCGCGCAAGGCGCTGCTCGCCAGCGGCGAGCCTGCTCCCCGCGATCTGCTCACCCTTCTGCTCGAGGCGGCGGATCCCGAGACCGGCAAGGGTCTCAGCGACATCGAGGTGCGAACGAACATCGTCACCTTCATCGGCGCCGGTCACGAGACCACGGCCAATGCCCTGTCCTGGTCGCTTTACCTTCTCTCTCAGGACGAACACGCCCGCGCCCGGGTCGAGCAGGAAGTGGACGAGGTGCTGGGTGAGGGGCCGATCGAGCCGCATCACCTGGAGCGGCTCGTCTATACCCGCGCGGTGATCGACGAGGCCGTCCGGCTCTATCCGCCCGCACCCTATATGAGCCGCACGGCCATCGCGGACGATCGGATCGGGGATCTCGAGATCCCGGCCGGATCGATGGTGGCGATCGCGCCATACGTGCTGCACCGCCACCGGAGGCTGTGGGACGAGCCCGATGCCTTCCGGCCCGAGCGCTTCCTTCCTGAGAACCGCAAGCAGATCGACCGCTTCGCCTATCTGCCCTTCGGAGCGGGTCCACGGGTCTGCATCGGCGCGAGCTTCTCGCTGCAGGAGGCCGTGATCGTGCTGGCGGCCATCGCCCGGTCCATGCGGCTCGATCTCGTGGAGGGACACGCTGTGGAACCCGTTCAACGCATCACCTTGAGGCCAGGCGGCGGCCTGCCCATGCGCGTGACGCAGCGTGTGCGCAAAGGGGCTTTGGTCGAAGCGTAGAGGGTAGGTTCAGCTCTTCTTGCGGAAGGCGTCGAGGCTGACCACCTCGGCAGTGCCTGAGGCGGCGTCGGACTCGGGAGCCTGCTCCGCAGGCGCCTCGACCCGTTCGGCCTTGGGGGCCGCTGCCGGCTTCTCCGCTGCGGGCAGCGCCTTGCGGGGCTGCTTCAGTTCCACAGGATCGGAGGGGCCGCGCGCCGGCTGAGGCGCGGGTGCGGCCTCGGGGGCTTCCTCCTCGTCCTCATCCTGGCTGTCGAACTTCAAGCCGAATTGGACGGACGGATCGAAGAAGCCCGTGAGCGCATCGAACGGGATCAGCAGCCGCTCCGGGATGCCGGAGAAGGAGAGCCCCACCTCGAAGGTGTGCTCGGTGACGTTCAGGTCCCAGTACTGGTGCTGGAGAACGATGGTCATCTCCTGCGGGTACTTCTCGCGCAGGCGGTTCGACAGGCGAACGCCGGGAAAATCCGTCTGGAAGGAGATGTAGAAATGGTGCTCGCCCGGAAGCCCGTCCTTGGCATCGATCAGCACTTTGCGCACGACACCCTTGAGGGCGTCCTGCACCAGAAGATCGTAGCGGATCAGGTCTTTACCACCGGCCATGCGCGAGCCCTTGCAGAGACAAAAGTGGAGGCTTCTGTTGCCAGGTGCCTCCGGACCCCGCCTTACGGTGCTAACCGCAAGGGCTTTGATTCGGCTTTAGGGACCGCTTACGCAGCCACTGCAACCGGAGCATAGTTGTCGTTGGCAACTATAGATTCGGCCCGATAACGGCGGAACCATGCCGAGCGAAAGTCTACCCTTTACGCCCTCGTCGATCCTATTTCGCCCCCGCCGAAAGCCAGATCCTGCCTGGATTTTGGTGGAGGCGCCGGGTACCGCCCCCGGGTCCGATGGGTTTATTCCGATAGCCGTTTATCGCCATAGCCGATCTTGCGACCGGCACCCCCAATATAGGCAGGGCGGACGGATTTTGAAAGAGCGGGGTGCGCCTGGGTGGCAATCAAATATGACCACCGGGGAGATGCCCCATTGGTCAAGAAGCGATCGTTCGGCCGTCAGCTCCGGGGATTAACCGATTCACAGGAATAGCGAACAGGCGACTCGGAAGGCGGTTGTCGCTGCCCTATGATTGGGGGAGGAGTACCGCATGCAGGCCTATCACGATCTTATCCGCCGCATCATGGACGAGGGCGTCCGCAAGGACGACCGGACCGGAACGGGCACGATTTCCGTGTTCGGCCACCAGATGCGCTTCGATCTCAGCGAGGGTTTTCCGCTCGTCACCACAAAGAAGCTGCACCTGCGCTCCATCATCCATGAGCTGCTCTGGTTCCTGAAGGGCGACACCAACATCCGCTACCTCAAGGAGAACGGTGTTTCGATCTGGGACGAGTGGGCGGACGAGAACGGCAATCTCGGTCCCGTCTACGGCAAGCAGTGGCGCTCCTGGACCAAGCCTGATGGCGGGACGGTCGATCAGATCCGCTGGGTTCTCGACGAGATCCGCCGCAACCCGGACAGCCGCCGCCTGATCGTCTCCGCCTGGAACCCGGCCGATCTCGACAAGATGGCGCTGGCGCCCTGCCACTGCCTGTTCCAGTTCTACGTCGCGGAGGGGCGGCTCTCCTGCCAGCTCTACCAGCGCTCGGCGGACGTGTTCCTGGGCGTGCCCTTCAACATCGCTTCCTACGCGCTTCTCACGCACATGATGGCGCAGGCAACCGGCCTCCAGCCCGGCGACTTCGTCCATTCCTTCGGCGACGCGCACCTCTACCTCAACCATCTGGAGCAGGCCCGCCTTCAGCTCTCCCGGGAGCCGAGATCCCTGCCGAAGCTGCGGCTCAATCCGTCGGTGCGGTCCCTGTTCGACTTCACCTACGACGACATCGCCATCGAGGATTACGACCCGCACCCGGCCATCAAGGCTCCCGTCGCGGTCTGACCGTCATGAACAGGCGCGAGGCCATCGAGAGCGCCGTCCGCATCCTCGCTCCGCGCATTCCGCGGCACGAGTTCGAGGCTGTGACCGATCACGCGCTGGCCAGCCGCGGCCTGCACGGCGCCTCGCCGGAGGCCGCAGCCTGGCTGTCCCTCACCGCCTATATCCGCCACAGGCTGACGGATTACGACAGCCTTCTGGACGACGGCTACGATCAGGAGAGCGCCCGTTTCTTCGTGCTGGACGACATGAACGCCGTCCTGGAGGAGTGGGGTTCGCCGCGGCGCGTTCAGGCCGAGGACGAAACGGAATAAGCTCGACACTTCCAGCTGGAATCGTCACAACAAACCATGACCCTCTCGATCCGACCTGCCATAGCGTCCGACGCGGCCCTGATCTTCCGCTTCATCCGTGAACTCGCCGAATATGAGCGGCTGGCGCATGAGGTCGATGCGACCGAGGCCGACGTTGCGAAGGCGCTCTTCGGCCCCAATCCGCGCGTCTTCGCGGACATTGCCGAGTGGGAGGGCGAGCCCGCCGGCTTTGCTCTGTGGTTCTATAATTTCTCGACCTTCCGCGGCCGCCACGGGATCTATCTCGAGGACCTTTTCGTGAGGCCCGAGCTCCGCTCCAAGGGAATCGGCCGGGCCCTGCTGCGGCATCTGGCCCGCCGCTGCATGGCGGAAGGGCTGGCGCGCCTCGAATGGTGGGTGCTCGACTGGAACGAGCCGGCGCTCAAGGTCTACCGCGCCATCGGGGCGATGCCGATGGACGAATGGACGGTGCAGCGCGTGACCGGCGAGGCCTTGCAACGACTGGCGGAGGAGCCATGACCATTCCCCTCATTCTTGTGGTCGCCATGGCGGAGAATGGCGTGATCGGGCGGGACAACCGCCTGCTCTGGCGCATCAAGACGGATCTCGGACGCTTCCGCCGTCTCACCATGGGCAAGCCGATGATCATGGGGCGCAAGACGTTCGAGTCGATCGGTAAACCCCTGCCGGGCCGGGAGACCATCGTGCTGACCCGCGATAGCGAATTCTCAGCCGAGGGCGTACATGTGGCCCACACCTGGGAAGAGGCCGTAGCCAAAGGGGAAGAGCTCGCCGCCAAGGCAGGAGCCGATGCGGTTGCCGTGGCCGGCGGGGCGGAGATCTATGCCCTGGCCCTGCCGCATGTGCAGACCCTCTTCCTGACCCAGGTCCATACGGCGCCCGAGGGCGACGCGGTCTTTCCGGCCTTCGACCGGTCACAGTTTCGCGAGGTGAGGCGCGAGGACCATCCGAAAGGCCCGGATGACGAGCATCCGTTTACCTTTATTGATCTCGAAAGGCGTCGTTGAGCCGCCTCAAGGTTGACGAAGCGCTTCACAATCCCCAATTCGCAGGCTTGACAGGCGGAAGAGGCAACACCCACAACCGTCTCGAGTTCTTATCGGCTGTTTCGGCCGGTCTCTTCGCAAGTGAGGAAAGGCGTCCTATGCCTTGGAGTAACCAAAGCGGCGGCGGTGGCCCCTGGGGGCAGCGTGGTGGATCAGGGGGCGGCAAGAGCCCGTGGGGCTCGGGCGGTCCGCAGGGGAACGGGAATCCCCCGGATCTCGAAGATATTCTGCGCCGCAGCCAGGACCGGCTGAAGGACTTCATCCCCGGCGGCTCCATGGGAGGCCGGGGTCTGATCATTCTCGTCTTGGGTGTCATTGCCGTCTGGCTGCTCACCGGCTTCTACACGGTGCGGCCGAACGAGGTCGGCATCAACATGATCTTCGGCCGCTTCACGGGAACCTCCGGCGAGGGTCTGCGCTACAACCTGCCTTACCCGATCGGTCGCGTGGTGAAGCCCAACGTCACCGCTCAGCAACGGGTCGAGGTGGGATACCGCTCCACCCCGACTGGCCAGGGGCGTGCCCGCGACGTCATCGAAGAGAGCCTGATGCTCACCGCAGACGAGAACATCGTCGATATCGATTTCGATGCGGTCTGGCAGATCAACCCGGCTCGTCCGCAGGATTACGTCTTCAACCTGCAGAACCCTGACGGCACCATCAAGTCGGTGGCTGAGAGCGCCATGCGTGAGGTCATCGGCCGCCGCAACATCCAGGCCATTCTCACCACCGAGCAGGCCAGCGTTGCCCAGGAAGTCCGCGAGATCATGCAGGAAGCCCTGGATGCCTACGGCGCCGGCGTGCTGATCAACGTCGTTCAGCTCCAGGCGGTCAGGCCGCCGTCGGAGGTCCAGCAGGCCTTCTTCGACGTGAACGCCGCTCAGCAGGATGCGGTGCGCGTGCAGAACGAGGCAGGCGCCTTCGCCAGCCGCGTCGTTCCCGAGGCCCGAGGCGAAGCCGCCCGCACCGTGCAGCAGGCCGAAGGCTATCGCGAGCAGTCGGTTGCCGACGCGTCCGGTCAGGCTGCCCGCTTCCGTCAGGTCTATGAGGAGTACCGCAAGGCTCCCGACGTCAGCCGCGAGCGCATCTTCCTTGAGACGATGGAGCGCGTTTACGGCGGCGTCGACAAGATCATCGTGGATCAGAACGGGCAGGGTGTTGTGCCATTCCTGCCGCTCAACCAGATGCAGCAACGGCTGCAGCCACAAGGCAATGCCGCCAATCCGCAGCAGGGAGCCACGCGATGAACGGTTCGACTCTTCGCACAGGCCTCCTCATCCTGGTGGGCCTGATCGCCATCGTCCTCTACAGCTCGATCTTTATCGTGCAGCAGACCCAGTATGCCCTGGTGCTGCGCTTCGGTGCCGTGCAGTCGGCGATCTCGGAGCCGGGCTTGAAGTTCAAAATGCCGCTGATCGACAACGTCACCTATTTCGAGAAGCGGGTGCTCGATCTTGATCTGCCGGTCCAGACCCTTCTGTCGGCCGACCGGCAGAACCTGGAGGTCGACGCCTTCACCCGCTACCGGATTGTCGATCCGCTGCGCTTCTATCAGGCTGTCGGCAACGTCGCTCTGGCAAACCAGCGGCTGCAGAGCTTCACCAACTCGGCCATGCGTAACGTTCTGGCCAGCGCCTCGCGCGATGCCATCGTGCGCACGGATCGGTCCGCTCTGATGAACCGCATCCAGGATGACGTGAACCGGCAGGCGGCAAGCCTCGGCATCGAGATGATCGACGTGCGCCTCACTCGCGTCGATCTGCCGGCCGCGAACAGCCAGGCGGTCTATCAGCGGATGCGCACCGAGCGTGAGCGCGAGGCGGCCGATATCCGTGCCAACGGTCAGCAGCAGGCGCAGACGATTCGCGCCCGAGCCGAGCGCGAGGCCACGGTCATCCGGGCTGAGGCCAACCGTCAGGCCGAGGAGTTGCGCGGTCAGGGCGATGCCGACCGCAATCGCATCCTCGCGGAGGCGTTCGGGCAGGATCCGGAGTTCTTCGCCTTCTACCGGTCCATGCAGGCCTATGAGGCAGGACTGAGGGGGAATGACACCCGCCTCGTGTTGAGCCCGGATTCCGACTTCTTCCGCTATTTCAATGATCCGACGGGTCAGCGCGGTCGTGGAAGCTCGCCGGCGCAACCAGCCCCGGCCCAACCGGCGCCTGCGCCGGCTCAACCGGCTCCGGCCCAATAAGCCTGCCTGATGCTGGACTTGATTGCAGCCCTCGGCCTCGCTCTCGCGGTCGAGGGCATTCTATTTGCAGCCTTCCCGGATGGGATGCGCCGGGCCATGTACGAGGCCGCTCACAGCCCGAGCGACCAGATGCGGATCGTCGGCATCATTTCGGCTGTGCTCGGCCTCGGGGTAATCTGGCTTGTGCGTCAGTTCGGCTAGACGGCGGCCAAGTGTCCGCTGCCCAGCCCGCTTGAATGCCGGAGCCAAGAACCAATCTATATCCACAAACTCCGAAAGAGGATTGTCGATGAACACAGCCACGAACGCGCTGGCACCTTCCAAGGCGGTGCTGCCCCAGCGTCCCCTGCGCCGGCTTGCCGCGTCCTGCTTCGCGGTCCTGACCCTGGCGGCGACGGCGATGCCGCTGCCGGCCTATGCCCGCTCGGCTCCTGAATCCTTCGCCGACCTGGCTGACGAGGTCACGCCGGCGGTGGTCAACATCTCGGCCTCGACCACGGTCGAAGCCCGCAACCGCACCCTGCCGCAGCTTCCGCCCGGCACGCCGTTCGAGGACCTCTTCGAGGAGTTCTTCAACCGTCGCGGCCAGGGCGGCGGACCCGGTGGTGGTGAAAACTCCCCCTCGCGTCCCCGCAGCTCGAATTCGCTCGGCTCCGGGTTCGTGATCGACCCGTCCGGCATCGTGGTGACGAATAATCACGTGATCGGCGACGCCAACGACATCAGCGTGATCTTCCCCGACGGGACGCGACTGAAGGCCGAGATCATCGGCAAGGACTCCAAAGTGGATCTCGCGGTCCTGAAGGTGAAGTCCGACAAGCCCCTCAGGGCCGTGAAGTTCGGTGACTCCGAAACCATCCGCCCGGGTGACTGGGTCATGGCGATCGGCAATCCCTTCGGCCTCGGCGGCTCCGTGACGGCCGGCATCGTGTCGGCCCGCGGCCGCAACATCGAGTCGGGTCCCTACGACAACTACATTCAGACCGACGCCTCCATCAACAAGGGCAATTCCGGCGGTCCGCTCTTCAACATGAATGGCGAGGTCATCGGCATCAATACGGCGATCCTTTCGCCCACCGGCGGCTCGGTCGGCATCGGCTTCGCGGTTCCCGCCTCCACGGCGGTGCCGATCATCGATCAGCTGCGCCAGTTCGGCGAGACCCGCCGCGGCTGGCTCGGCGTCCGCATCCAGAACGTGGACGACGCCACCGCCGAGGCCCTGAATCTCGGCACGGCGCGCGGCGCTCTCGTGGCCGGCATCGACGACAAGGGACCGGCCAAGCCGGCCGGTCTCGAGGTGGGGGACGTGATCGTTCGCTTCGACGGCAGGGAGGTCAAGGACTCTCGCGACCTGCCGCGGATCGTCGCCTCCTCGCCCGTCGGCAAGGCGGTCGACGTGACGATCGTCCGCAAGGGCCAGGAGATGACCAAGCAGGTCACCCTGGGCCGTCTCGAGGACACCGAGAAGCAGGCAAGCCTGCAGCAGCCCTCGACCGAGCCTCCGACGGCAACCCGTCAGGCCCTCGGCCTCAACATGTCCGGCATCACCGATGAGCTGCGCCGCCGCTTCAGCCTGAAGGACGACCTGAAGGGCGTGGTGATCACCCGCGTCGACCCGAACTCGGCCGCCTCCGACAAGCGGATTCAGGCCGGTGAGGTGATCGTCGAGGTCAACCAGGAGCCGGTCTCCAACCCGGCCGATGTGACTAAGAAGATCGACGATCTCAAGGCCCAGAACCGCAAGTCGGCCCTGCTTCTCGTGGCGAACGCCCAGGGCGAGGTCCGCTTCGTGGCCCTGTCGATCGAGTAAGCTGATCTGAAATCACCAATCAGAAAGGCGGCCTCCAGGGCCGCCTTTCTTGTTTCAGGGTGCCTCAGAGAGTTTCGCTTATTCCTGCACGATATCGTCTGCCTGATAGCCCTGCACATAGAGAAGCGCCGAGAGATCCGCATGGTCGAGCCGCGCATGAGCCGCGGCCGCCACCGCTGGCTTTGCCCGGAAGGCGACGCCTAATCCCGCTTCACCCAGCATGGCGAGGTCGTTGGCGCCGTCGCCCACGGCCATCGTCTCGTGCGGAGCCAGTCCGAAGCGCGTGCGGAGCTCGATCAAGGTTGCAAGCTTCGCCTCGCGACCAAGGATGGGTTCTTCGACAAGGCCGGCGAGCTTCTCGCCGTTGAGGATCAGGCGGTTGGAGCGATCCTCATGGAAGCCGATCGTGGTGCCGATGGGGCCGGTGAACAGGGTAAAGCCACCGGAGACGAGGCAGGTATAGGCGCCATTGGCGCGCATCGTCCGGACGAGCGCCGTTCCACCGGGTGTGAGGGTGATGCGCTTCTCGATGATCTCGCTCACCACGCTCACGGGCAGGCTCTTCAACAGGGCCACGCGCTCACGCAGGGCCGGTTCGAAGGCGATCTCCCCGCGCATGGCGCGCTCTGTGATCTCGGACACCTCCGCCTTCAACCCCACGTAGTCGGCAAGCTCGTCGATGCATTCCTGGCCGATCATGGTGGAGTCCATGTCGGCCAGAAACAGGCGCTTGCGGCGGTGGGCTGACGGCTGGACGACAATGTCGATCGGCCGGTCCTGAACGGCCTGGCGCAGTGCGGCCTCGACGGCTTTGACATCGTGCGTACTGGATATCACCAGATCCGCCGCGATCCCCCTTGCCAGAATGACCTGTTCCGTTTCTTGTCCAAGCGCCTGGGCCGCCAGGGCCACGATCTCGCCGGTGACGGCCGGCTCGGACGGATCGGCGAGCAGGGTTGCGACGAGAGAGTTCGAAGGTGACGCCATTGGGGAGACCTGGATTGGGGAGACTTGGCTGTGAGTGACGTTCGGATCGGCGCGGTTCTCATCGCAGGGCCGACCGCTTCAGGCAAGTCCGCACTGGGCATCAGGCTGGCGCAGGCTCTCGACGGCGTGGTGATCAATGCCGATTCCATGCAGGTCTACCGGGATCTGCGCGTGATCACCGCCCGTCCCACGCAGGAGGACGAGGCCGAGGCGCCCCACCGTCTCTATGGCCATGTGGATGCCGCCATGAATTTCTCCGTGGGGCGCTATGTGGCCGATGCGGTGAAGGTGCTGCGTGAAATCGAAGGCACGAAGCTGCCGATCTTCGTGGGCGGCACGGGCCTCTACTTCAAGGCCCTGACGGAGGGACTCTCCGACATGCCGCCCGTGCCGGAGGAGGTCCGTGAGCAGGTGCGCCGGGAGAGTGAGGGGCTTGAGACGCCCGAGCTTCATCGCCTGCTCTTCGAGCGTGATCCCGACACAGCCCGGATCGTGCGCCCCTCCGACCGGCTGCGCGTGCAGCGGGCTCTCGAAATCTTTGCGGCAACCGGTCGACCGCTCGTGTCCTTCCACGGCGCCCGCGAGCCGGGGCCTCTGGCGGATCGCCCTGTCGTCAAGCTCTTCCTCGCCCCGGATCGTGATGAATTACGCCGACGCATCGACCGGCGTTTCGAGGCCATGATGGAGCAGGGCGCGCTCGACGAGGTAGAGGCCTTAGGTCTGCGGAACCTCGATCCCATGCTCCCGGCCATGCGTGCTCACGGCGTGCCCGGTCTCCTGGCGCATCTGCGCGGTGAAATCTCCCTCCGTGAGGCCATTGCCAAAGGGCAGGGGGATACGAGGCGCTATGCCAAGCGGCAGTTCACCTGGTTCCGCCACCAACTGGCGGACTGGCACTGGATCGCGCCCGAAGGGGGATTTGAGAAAGTGCTGACAGCGCTGGGGAGGGCTCTTCATCAGGCACAATAGGCATCCCACATCAGGTTGCGGAACAGAATGCCAGGGTCATAGTGACGCTTCTTCGCTACGAAGCTCTGCAATCGGGGATAGGCCTTCTCGACCTGATCACGCCGCGCATGCAGCCGATAGGGTAGATAGAAGCTTCCTCCAACAGCCAGAACTCGGTCGATCAGTTCTTCCGTCAGTTGGATCATGTCAGCCTCCACTCCCAAGGATAATTCCTGAGAGAAGGACATCACGGCGGCAATCCTATGGGTTGGGGCATAGGCTAGGACGCTCATTCGATCCTCCCCAACATAGCGGAAGGTAATGTTCAGGAGTTCCTGCTTTGAGCGTGGAATTACCTCCTGACAGGCCTGGATAAAATCGTTTAGGCGCTCGGGCGGAAGGAAATACTCGTGAAGGATGTCAGTATGTCGCTTGGATTTCCCTGCGAGGTTTGAGACTGGCTCGTTCAGCAACGAATTGCGCGTAAACATTCCTTTGGAGATGGCCGGCGCAGCAACCGTCTCGGCGAACCAGCGAGCGTGCTTTCCGGTCTCCCATCCCACCTGGGCTCGATAGATGGCCCGCGCCAGATCGGCCATGATCCCTCCGGTTCCTGCTTCTGGCAGGCCCTGCCTAGGCTCAGGCTGCTCATGAAAGGCGATGATGAGAGCTTCTTCCAGAAAGCGGGATCGTGCAACCGATACACGGCCGTAAGCCATCACTGCCTTCTCGCTACCTTGAATTGCCGCCATGAAACGCTGGGCGAGATCGGTGCTCGGGACAATGTCAAATGAGGGTTTGAGGAGCCGGTTGGGAACCATGTCGACTTCGAGGTCCAGAATGACCCCGAAGAGGCCGTATCCTCCCATTGCATGGGCGAATAGCTCTTTGTTTTCTTCCTGTGAACACGTCAGGATTGTCCCGTCTCCGAGCATTATGCGCAGCGACCGAACCGTCGTTCCCATAGGGCCGTAAGGTACGGGCCACCCATGCGCGTTTACGGAGAAGGTGCTGGCGACCCCGAAATCGGTATTGGACTGCATTACGGCAGGCGAGAATCCAATTGGGTCGAGGGAGGCGATCACGTTGCTCCAGCGCGTTCCGGCACTCGCCCTGTATGTACCCTTGTGTTTGTCTGGGGTAGCCGGAGCGGGGGCTAGCGTTATGACCGTGCCGTTACGTATTAGGCTCTGCCCTCCCATCGAGTGGCGGGCGGCACCAAGGGCGATGGGCCGTCGTGCGGCTGCGGCCTCTTTGAGTTCGGAACGTAACTGCTCGATGAAAGCGGCCTCTTGGGTCTTGGCAACCCAGTGCTTGGCGACAGGGGTTGGGTTGAGTTGGCTGGCGTCGTTGAGAACGGTGCGCAAGTTGGCCGAAGAGACCTTTGGGAAGCTGAGGTTTAAGGCTGTGGCTCCGCCAGAAATCAGGAGCGAGCGTCTGGATATCCGGGTCATCAGGCAATGTAATACAGTTCAGAGGTCTTTGAAAAGGCACTTGCCCCTCAACTTGAGTTGAAGGCCCCACTCAATGCCCCGTCAGGTAGCCTACGGCCATCTGATAGAACGTGATGAAGATCTCGAACACGATCAGGAGGACGATGATCAGCTCGAGGCGAAGGGACCGTTCGGTGTCGATGATGTCCGTCAGGGCCTGCGCAGTATCGCCGAGAACCTCAAGCTTGCGATGGAGCGCGGCTGCACGTTCCTTCAACTCGTATTCGTCCTCGAGACGGGCATAGAGACGCTCCAGGTCCGGGCGGTCCCACAGGACATCGGGCTTCTCCTCGACGGCCACGCCTCCGGACATGCGCTGGCGGACGAGGAGGGCATGGCCGACCTGCTTGAGAATCCTGCGGCGGTCGCGTGGGCGACGCCCCTGTTCGGCGAGGTGCTGAACGGAGGGCTCGACCAGTTCGAAGGCGGCGGTGGCCTCGCGCTCGTCCCGGGCCAGGGTGGCGCTCTTCGACAGGGCATCCGCGATGACGAGCAGGCGCTCGGTGGACATCTGCTTGATGTAGATCGGGCCGCCTGGAGGGATCTGGTCGTCCCGGTCGGGGGAGATCTCGATAATGGCGGTTTCCTCCTCATGGCGGGCGAACTCGCCGGAGATCCGCTGGCGCAGGCTGCGGATGACCTCGTCCTCCTCCAGAGGCGTGAGGCCGACCAGAACCGCCACGCCATAACGGAAGAGGGCCACAAACCCCTCCTGCCCGGCTTTGAAGGCAAGGGGTGTGGTGGACAGAACGTCGCTGCGCTCAAGCCCTGCGACGTCGAGGCGATCCCCCAGGAGGAGGGCGCGGGCGGTGAGGCGCAGGTTCTGCGTCGGCGCCTTGGTAGAGGAGGTCGTGTCGGTCATGGTCATACGACTAAAATAGGGGCTTTAACTGAAAAGCTAAGCCGCTTTACGCCAAGTTGCCCCCGCTTGACCAAATGAAAGGGATCGTTTAGCGTCTGCGCAACTTTTGAACCGAGAGCTGCCCCAATGCGCAAGCTTATTCTCGTAGTACGAGCGCCATCGACGGAGCGGGATTGACCCGCAGGTCCGGCGATGGCGCACAGGCCCCTCAGGGGCCTTTTTTATTGCCCAGATTTCTTGAGACACAGCAGACGAGACCGACGGAGCGAGACCCATGAGCGAGACGATGACCGGAGCCGAAATGGTGATCCGAGCCCTGCAGGATCAGGGAGTCGAGCATATCTTCGGCTATCCGGGCGGCGCGGTGCTTCCTATTTACGATGCGCTCTTCCACCAGGAGAAGGTGCAGCACGTTCTCGTCCGCCATGAGCAGGGCGCGGTTCATGCAGCTGAAGGCTATGCCCGCTCCTCCGGCAAGCCCGGGGTGGTGCTCGTGACCTCCGGCCCCGGCGCGACGAATGCCATCACGGGTCTCGCCGATGCGATGATGGATTCGATCCCGCTGGTCTGCATCACCGGTCAGGTGCCGACCCATCTCATCGGCTCCGATGCCTTCCAGGAATGCGACACGGTTGGCATCACGCGCCACTGCACGAAGCACAATTATCTGGTCAAATCCATCGAGGATCTGCCGCGGGTTCTGCACGAGGCCTTCTATGTGGCACAGAACGGCCGCCCGGGCCCGGTTGTGGTCGACCTGCCGAAGGACATCCAATTCAAGACCGGTTCCTACGTGCGGCCCCTGAGCAACCAGCACAAGACCTACCGCCCCACCGTGAAGGGCGACATGGAGCACATCCGTGCAGCCATCGAGCTGATGGCCAATGCCAAGCGCCCGGTCTTCTATACGGGCGGCGGCGTGGTCAATTCCGGGCCACATGCCGCGACGCTGCTGCGCGAACTCGTGAGGCTCACGGGCTTTCCCATCACCTCGACCCTGATGGGCCTCGGCGCCTATCCGGCCTCCGACACGCAGTGGCTCGGCATGCTCGGCATGCACGGCACCTACGAGGCCAATCTGGCGATGCATGAATGCGACGTGATGATCAATATCGGGGCGCGGTTCGACGACCGCATCACGGGACGTCTCGATGCGTTCTCGCCCTTCTCCAAGCGCATCCATGTGGACATCGATCCGTCCTCCATCAACAAGACCGTGAAGGTGGACATCCCGATCGTCGGCGACTGCGCGCATGTGCTGGAGGACATGGTGCGCCTGTGGCGGCAGGGTGCGCACCAGTCCGACAAGGTGGCGCTGAAGGATTGGTGGGGCAAGATCGAAGGCTGGCGCGCCCGCAACTGCCTCGGGTTCCGGAACTCGACCGAGACCATCAAGCCGCAGCATGCGATCCAGCGTCTCTACGAACTCACCAAAGACCGCGAGACCTATGTCACGACGGAAGTGGGCCAGCACCAGATGTGGGCGGCCCAGTACTTCAGGTTCGAGGAGCCGAACCGCTGGATGACGTCGGGCGGCCACGGCACCATGGGCTACGGGTTGCCGGCCGCCGTCGGCGCGCAGCTCGCACATCCCGATGCGCTGGTGATCGACATCGCGGGCGAAGCCTCGATCCAGATGATGCTGCAGGAAATGTCGACTGCCCTGCAGTACAACCTGCCGATCAAGGTGTTCATCCTCAACAACGAATACATGGGCATGGTGCGCCAATGGCAGGAACTGCTGCATGGCGGGCGGTACTCGCAGAGCTATTCGGAATCACTGCCCGATTTCGTGAAGCTCGCTGAAGCCTATGGCGGCGTCGGCATCCGCTGCGACAATCCCGCCGATCTCGATGCGAAGATCCTGGAGATGATCAACGTGAACCGCCCGGTGATCTTCGACTGCATCGTCGACAAGACCGAGAACTGCTTCCCGATGATCCCATCCGGCAAGGCGCACAATGAGATGCTGCTCAATGACTATCTCGGAGAGACGGGAGCAGACATCGGCTCCGTGATCGACGAGAAGGGCAAGATGCTGGTTTGATCCGGAAAGTGTGAGCCATGCCGACTCTCATCATCGCCAACAAGTGCTACTCGTCCTGGTCGCTGCGTCCCTGGCTGCTGATGAAGCAGCTGGGCGTTGCTTTTGACGAGATCATCATTCCGCTCGATCTCCCGGACACCAAGGAAAAGGTGCTCAAGCACTCGCCGGCCGGCAAGGTGCCGATCCTGATCGACCGCGATGTGACCGTGTGGGAGAGCATCAGCATCATGGAATATGTCGGCGATGCCTATGGTGCTCCCATATGGCCCGAGGATCGCAGCGCCCGCGCGATGGCGCGCTCCGTGGCTGCCGAGATGCACGCCGGTTTCATGGGTCTGCGCTCCGCATGCCCCATGAACCTCGGTAAGAAATATGCCTCGAGGGATCGAGGCGAGTCGGTGGCTCGCGACGTTGTCCGCTTCAGCGCGATCGTGCGCGAGGCGCGTGAACGCTTCGGTGCGGGCGGTCCGTTCCTCTTCGGCGCGTTCTCGGCGGCGGATGCCATGTATGCCCCGCTTGCGACGCGGCTCGACACCTACTCCATCGCTCTCGATGCTACCACACGTACCTACGTGGACACGATCCTGGCGCTGCCTGCCTTTCAGGAGTGGCGCTCTGCCGCCTTGAAGGAGACGTGGATCGTCGACGTGGATGAGGTCGACGAGGATGCGATCGAAAATTACCGCAAGGCCGCTTGAGGCTTGAAGGACAATCGGGAAACCAGACCATGCTCCAGATGAAAACCCACTATCCCGATGCGACCCGCGTCGAGCCTTCACACCGGCGCACGCTCGCCATCATCGTCGACAACGAGCCGGGCGTTCTCGCCCGCATTGCGGGCCTGTTCTCGGGCCGCGGCTATAACATCGAGAGCCTGACCGTCACGGAAACGGAGCATGAGGCGCATATCTCGCGCATCACCATCGTGACGACGGGCACCGACAGCATCATCCAGCAGATCAAGAGCCAGCTCGAGCGCCTCGTGCCGGTGCACCGCGTGGTCGACCTCACCCTGACGGGTGAGGCGGTCGAGCGCGAGCTCTGCCTCGTCAAGGTCGTCGGCAAGGGCGATCATCGCGTAGAGGCCATGCGCCTCGCATCGGCCTTCGGCGCCCGCACGCTTGATGCCACGCTGACCTCCTTCGTGTACGAGCTGACCGGCACGACCGACGAGGTCGAGCGCTTCATCAAGCTGATGACGGCTGTGGGGCTCGTGGAGGTTTCCCGCACGGGCGTCGCGGCGATGGCGCGCGGCGCGGAAGGGATGTGATGCTAGCGCATCGTGTAAACCGGTTTTTCCGCTCCGAACGATGCGCCAGCTCAGAAGATGAGCATCGGATGGATCCCGAAAGTGGTGCCCACTTTTGGGTCCGATGCTCTAGCCCCTGAAGTCGCTCTCCTTCAGGAATGCCTCCTCCTCGGGTGTCGTCTCACGCCCCAGGATGGCGTTGCGGTGGGGGAAGCGGCCGAAGCGGGCGACGATGTCGTGGTGATGGTGGGCGTACTTGACGGAGTCCTCTTCGCCGAGGGCTTCGTTCAGGGCCACCGAGCGCTCCTGGTCCGCCAGGGATTCGGAGTGCATGAAGGGCAGGTAGAAGAACCGGCGGAAGAGCGGTTCCACCTTGTGGTCGAACCCACGCTCGATGGCGCGGTCGGCGGCCATCAGGGCGACCGGGTCGGTCTTGTAGGTCTCGCGCTGTCCCCGGAACATGTTCCGGGGGAACTGGTCGAGAAGGAGAATGACGGCGAGCGCCCCATCCGGGGTGAGCTCCCACTCGTTGAGATCGCCTCTCGCGGCGGCCTCATAGGTGGGCATGAAGCGGTCCCGGCAGGTTTGGTCGAAGGCTTCGTCCTTCGAAAACCACTTCTCCGGACCGGCTTCGCGCCAGAACTGGATGACTTCATCGGGAGTGGCAAGGCGCTGCATGCGGCTTCGTCCTTCTCGGTCGAGAGATGAAATTCCAATCTAGAGCATTGGGGAGCACTTTGAACTCTCCGGGCTCGGATCGTTTGAGGTGGAGCGGGCTCGCCCTGCAAGGGATGCAGGGAAGGGCCGCAGTTTTGCTACAAACAACAACTTGTCAGCGCAGTTTTATTCGCTAAAAGCGGCGCCTGATAATTCAATGTTGCGCCTAGCCCACCCGGGCGGTGCAGCGTCAACAAACCTGGGGGAATGCCCCCTTTGAGACAAGGGACTTGGAAGGCCATGCGTGTCTATTACGATCGCGACGCAGATATCAACCTGATCAAGGGCAAGAAGGTCGCCATCGTCGGCTATGGCAGCCAGGGCCATGCCCATACGCTGAACCTGCGCGATTCCGGCGTGAAGGACATCGTGGTGGCGCTCCGCAAGGGCTCCCCCTCTGCGGCCAAGGCCGAGAAGGCCGGCATCAAGGTCATGGAAGTGGCCGAGGCCGCCAAGTGGGCCGACGTGGTCATGATGCTGACCCCCGACGAGCTGCAGGCCGACATCTACCGCAACGACCTGCAGGACAACATGAAGCAGGGCGCAGCGCTTCTCTTCGCCCACGGCCTCAACGTCCACTTCAACCTGATCGAGCCCCGCAAGGACCTCGACGTGCTCATGGTCGCTCCCAAGGGCCCCGGCCACACGGTGCGCTCCGAGTACCAGCGCGGCGGCGGCGTGCCCACGCTCATCGCGATCCACCAGGACGCCACGGGCAACGCCCATGACATCGCGCTCTCCTACGCCTCCGCCAATGGCGGCGGCCGCGCCGGCATCATCGAGACCTCCTTCAAGGAGGAGTGCGAAACCGATCTCTTCGGCGAGCAGGTGGTGCTCTGCGGCGGCCTCGTCGAGCTGATCAAGGCCGGTTTCGAGACCCTGACCGAGGCGGGCTACGCCCCCGAGATGGCCTATTTCGAGTGCCTCCACGAGGTGAAGCTCATCGTCGACCTCATCTATGAGGGCGGCATCGCCAACATGAACTACTCGATCTCGAACACCGCCGAGTACGGCGAGTACGTGACGGGTCCGCGGATCATTACGGCCGAGACCAAAGCCGAGATGAAGCGCGTCCTGGAGGACATCCAGTCGGGCAAGTTCACCCGCGACTGGATGCTCGAGAACAAGGTCAACCAGACCTCCTTCAAGGCAACCCGCGCCCGCAACGCCGCCCATCCGATCGAGGATGTCGGCTCCCGCCTGCGCGACATGATGCCTTGGATCAAGGAGAAGGCTCTGGTCGACAAGAGCCGGAACTAAGCCTCAAGGACAGCGCGGATTCGCGCCGCATCCTCTTGAAAAGGAGAGTGAGGCAGATCCGCGCTGTCCGACATTCCATTGCGCAGATTCAAATGTAACAGTTTGTCAGTCGGGCCGGTTGTAGGTAGTAGGTTCCGTAGCGGAAGTTACAGGGGCCTCATGAGCGCAGCGAGCTTGATAGGAGATGTGCCGGAATTCGACATGCCCCTGTGGGCAGGGTTGGATCCGGTAGCGCGTCTGGAACTCCAGTCCGAACTCCAACAGGTCTTTCTGCGGGGCGGCGAGGTGCTTTTCGAGGAAGGCGACCCGGCGGATGCGCTATACATGCTCGTTTCGGGAGCGCTCGGCGTCTCGGTTCAGGGCAGCCATGGCGAGCAGCGGCGGATCGCTCGCATTACTCCGCCCGAAACCATCGGCGAGATGGCGCTCATCTCCAACACGCCCCGCTCGGCCACGATCACAGCTCTTCGGGACTCCGTTCTTCTCGAGCTGACCCGTACGGCCTTCGAGCGCCTGGCCGCACGTTGGCCCTCGGTCATGCTCTATCTGTCGAAGCTGCTGGCCGACCGGCTGCGGGCGACGACGCGAAGCCAGCCCGTCACTTTCACCCCAGCGACCCTTGCCATCGTCCCGGTCACGCGAGGGGTGGCGGTTCTGGAGTTTGCGCATGCCTTCCTTCAGGAAATGCGCCGCAATCACGGACCAAGTGTCGACATGCTCGACGCCATGCCCGCCCATGAGGACGAGAACTGGCTCTACCGTTTCGAAGCCACCCGGGAGCGCGTCATCTATGTCGCCGCCGAGCCGTCAGGCTCCTGGACGGGGCGCTGCATCCGCCATGCCGACCATGTCATGTTTCTGGCCTGCCCGGGCGAGCCATTGGTCCCCGAGGCGGAGGCGCTGACCTGCGCCGCGTCGTCCTGGCGCCGTCATGACCTCGTGCTGCTTCAGAAGGCGGACGCCTCCCGGCCGATGTCGGCGCATCCGTCGCTCGCTCGCCTTCCCGTGGACCAGCGCCTTCAAGTGCGGGCAAAAAGCCCGGCCGATCTGCAGCGACTCATCCGCACATCGAGCGGGCGCGCGGTCGGACTGGTGCTGGCCGGGGGAGGGGCCCGGGGCTTCGCCCATCTGGGAGCCATCCGGGCCCTGCGCGAACATGGCTTTCCCATCGACCTCGTCGGCGGCACCAGCATCGGGTCGGTCATGGCGGCAACGGCCGCCATCCAGATCGGACTGGACGAGGCCAAGGACCTCATGAGGAGGGCCTTCGTCCAGAACCCGCCGCTGAACGACTACACGCTCCCGCTCGTGTCGCTGGTCAGGGGGCACAAGGTCGATGCGCGGCTGTTCGAGCATTTCGGCGACCGCAACATCGAGGATCTCTGGCTGCCGTTCTTCTGCGTCTCGTCGAACCTGACGACCGGCACGGCTCATGTGCACCGTCAGGGTCCGCTCTGGCGCGCCTTGAGGGCGAGCATCGCCATTCCCGGTCTGCTGCCGCCGGTCATCGAGCCCGAGGGCGTGCTCGTGGACGGAGCCATGATGAACAACATGCCGGCGGATATCATGGCCGACCTCCAGAGAGGCCCTGTGCTCGGAATCGACGTGGCGCGGGACGTTGCCTTCACCTCTGCGGCTGAAGAGGAGAAGAAGGCGCCTTTCCTGCGCCGCCTCCTTGGCTTGCCCGCGCAGGCGCCGGATATCGTCAGTCTGCTCTACCGGTCGGCGACGATCTCCAGCGATGCCCAGACGCTCAAGGCCCGCGCCCATGCGGCCCTCGTCGTTCATCCGCCGCTGGCCGATGTGCCGCTGAGGGGCTGGGAGCAGTTCGAGAGGGTGGTGGAGATCGGCTACGAACACACCCGGAACCGCATCGAGGCAGGCGCTCTCGATGGCTTCAAGGTTACCTGAGGGTCGCCTGGATCTTCGATGCTACAGGCGGTGCCATGTCATGGCAGCCGCAGCCATCAGAAGGCAGAGGACGAGGCCCAGCCTTTCGGAGCGGTGCCGGCAGAACTGGTGCACGGCATAGCTGCTCCCAAGGACCAGAATCAGGCACCAGAGATCCTGGGCGAAGTAGTTGACCTTCGTCGGGCCGATCAGAGACTGAGCCGCCTTCCAGCTCTCCGCCATCCAGAAAAGGGAATAAACCAGGGACCCGAAACCCCAGACGCACGGCCACCAGAGAGCCGGCAGGCCCGCCGCGAGCGGGTTTGCAACCTCCGAGGACCGGGGTGTCGATGCAAGATCCGTGTAGGAGTCTGATGAAGAAAGGGTCACGGCAGCATTTCGCAATGTTATAGCCGAGCCAATAACACTGCGGAGCGCTGCTGTGACCTATGGAAACAGGTAGGAAAGAGAACCGAACGGAATAGCTCTCAGCCGTTACTGCTGATTGCTCTTCGTGTTCTGAGCCTTGTTGTTATCCTGCTTTCCGGGGTCCTTGCGGTTCTTCATCGTGCCACCGGAGCCGCGGGTATGATCGTCGAGGTGCTTCTTGCTCTCGCCGGAATTGTTGCCGTTCATCTTGCCTTTGCCCATGAAGGCCTCCTTTGGTGATGGAGGTTAATGAGCCCTCCGACCGGAGGTTCCCGGGTGCGCGGCCCTACCACAGCAGGTATTGCGCCAGCCCTGCACCGGGCGCGAGAATCACGAAGGCCCAGACGGAGGCCGAGGCCAGGTTGGCGGCCTGGAACAGCACGCCCGGCATGAGGAAGATGCCGGCGATCAGGGCAATGACGGCCCGGATGGGACCGAAGAACCGCCCCAGGAATACGGCCCAGGGGCCGAAGCGCTGGAAGAAGTCTTCTCCTCGCCCGATCAGTTTGGGATGACGGGACAGGGGCCAGATTTCATAAGCGGCTTTCTTGTAGCGCTGACCAACGGCATAGGAGACCCAGTTGCCCAGGAAAGCGCCGCAGACGGCCCCGGCCCAGGCCATCCAGAAGGGGATGTCCGCTGCAGCCAGGATGAAGCCCACGGCGATTAGGATCGTCATGGTCGGCAGGAGCAGGGACACGAAGGCGAGGGATTCGGCAAAGGTCATCAGCCCGAGCACGAAGGGGGCATAGGCCTGGTGGGTCTGCACGAACTCCAGAACGCTGTTCTTCCAAAACTCGATATCCATGTATCCGATCCGGCTCCTTCATCGTTGGGGGCATATAAGCATTTCCGGCGGATCAGACAGATCCAATCGCATCCGTGATGAAAAGGATCACATCGTGCGATTTGAAGCAGGGCTCGTGTTGCGATAACCGGTAGACAAGGGGGCAAGAGCCATGAACGTTCTTTCGATCCAATCCCATGTCGCCTACGGCCATGTGGGTAACGCCTCGGCGGTCTTTCCGATGCAGCGCCTCGGAGTCGAGGTTTGGCCCATCCATACGGTGCAGTTCTCGAATCATACCGGCTACGGCTCCTGGAAGGGCCGTGTCTTCGATGGCCCCGCCATCGAGGATCTGGTGGAGGGTATCGCCGAGCGCGGCGTTCTCGGCCGCTGCGACGGGGTTCTCTCCGGCTATATGGGCTCTGCCGATATCGGCAACGCCATCCTGTCCGCCGTCGCCCGGGTGCGGTCCCTCAACCCGGATGCCCTGTATTGCTGCGATCCGGTGATCGGCGATGTGGGCCGCGGCGTGTTCGTGCGCCCCGGCATTCCGGAATTCATGCGCGAGCAGGCGGTGCCTGCGGCCGACATCATCACGCCGAACCAGTTCGAGCTGGATTATCTCTCCGGCCTTACGGTACAGACCCTCGACGATGTGAAGAAGTCGGTCGCGATCGTTCACGCGATGGGCCCCAAGGTCATTCTCGTCACCTCCGTCGAGACGAAGGAAACGCCTTCCGACAGCGTCGACCTCATCGCAGGCGAGAATGGGCGCTTCTGGCGCGTGCGGACGCCGAAGCTGTCCCTGTCCGTCAATGGGGCAGGGGATGCCATTGCGGCGCTCTTCTTCGTTCACTACGCCCGCTCGCGCTCCGCGCCGACGGCCCTTGCCGAAGCCTCGGCCTCTGTCTACGGCTTGCTCAAGCGCACGGAAGAGGCAGGCTCCCGCGAGATCCTGACCATTGCCGCGCAGGATGAATTCGTCTCGCCCACCCGTCGCTTCGACGTTGAAGAGGTTTGATCCGCATGTCCCGCCGCTTTGTCACTCTCGATGTCTTCACGGGCGAGCGCTTCGCCGGCAATCCTCTCGCGGTCGTGCTTGACGCCGAGGGGCTGGACACGCCCGCAATGCAGCGGATCACGAAGGAGTTCAATCTCTCCGAGACGGTCTTCGTCCTGCCGGCTTCAGAGCCGCGCCAGCGGGCCGACATCCGCATCTTCACGCCGGCGCGCGAGCTGCCCTTCGCCGGCCATCCGACGGTGGGGACTGCCGTGCTGCTGGCGCTGCTCGACCAGGATGGGCAGCCCGGCGCCGTGGCCTTCGGGCTCAAGGAGAACGTCGGCATCGTGCCCTGCGCGGTCGAGGTGAAGGACCAAGCGAGCGGCACCGCGCGCTTCCGCCTGCCGCGCCTGCCCTTCGTGTGGGGTGAGGGCAAGGACTCCACGACATGCGCCTGGGCGCTTGGCTTGGATCCTACGGAAATCGGTTTCGATCGCCACGTCCCAAGCCGCCATTCGGCAGGCGTCGCGTATGATCTCGTGCCTGTTGCGTCCCTTGAAGCCTTGGCCAAAGCCAAGCCGCAGGGCGAGGCCTTCGACAGGGCGTTCGGCGACAGCGATCACCCGGCACCTTATGTCTATGCCCGTATCCCTCAGGCGGATGGCTTGCGTTTCCGTGCCCGCATGTTCGGTCTGGGCATGGGGATCGTGGAAGATCCGGCCACCGGCTCCGCCGCCGCTGCATTCGCGGGCGCGCTCATGCAATGCGAGCCCTTAGGGGACGGCGAGCACAACATCGTTATCGAGCAGGGTGTGGAGATGGGACGCCCAAGCGAGATTCGTCTGCAGATGGTGATCAAGGATGGTGCGCTTGCTTCTGCCGAGATCGGCGGCGGCGCGGTGATGGTGAGCCGCGGCGAGATATTCGCGTGAACCGCGGTATCGAGATCCGGCGCGTCTCCCGGGTCGAGGCGTGCTGCCGCCCGTACGACTGGGCATGGCCCAAGCAGAACCGGGCTTTCATCGAGGAGAACTGGAAGCGGCGCACCGCGGGCAAGCCGCAGATGTTCAACGGGCGCGTGCTGCTGCTGCAGGATGTCGCCTTCGAGCAGGACCTGTGCCGCAACACCTATTTCGAAGTCGACTACGCCGACTTCGTCGCCTGGATCGACAAGGGCTATCCCGATCCTGCCATCGCCAACGGTTTCGCCATGGGGGCGCTGCGCGGGTCGGACGGCGCCTATATCTGCGGCGTGATGGGGAGCGGGACGACGAATGCGGGCCGCGTCTACTTCGCGGCCGGGACGCCCGATCCCAACGACATGAGACCCAACGGCACGGTCGATCTCGCCACCAGCCTGACCCGCGAACTCGCTGAGGAGACGGGCTTGCACGAGGGCGACTACCACGTGGATGATGAATGGATCATCGTCCAACGCTGGCCGACCATCGCCCTCCTGCGCATGGTGACCCTGCCGGTGACGGCCGAGGAGGGCGCGGCGAAGATCCGCGCCAACATCGCCCGGCAGCACGAGCCCGAACTGCAGGATGTGCGCATCATCCGTGGCGCGGAAGACATCGACCCTGAGCGGATGCCGCTCTTCCTGCAGTCCTTCTTCAGCTGGATCTTCGATCAGAGATAGCCGTGCCGCGCCTTCGTGGCGTTGACCATCCGCACAGCTTCCGCGTCGCGCCCGGCAGCACAGGCCGCCTCTGCCTGAGCGATCTCCCGGTCCACCCGGTTATAGACGGATTGGTTGACATGCCCGGTAGCCAGGTCGTTGCTCATGACCGCGCGGTAGCGGATGATTTCACCATTGCAGCCGGTACTAGAGCTGCTGGCTGCTACGGTACTACTGGCGGGTGCGGTGGCGGTCTGGTTGCAGGCAGCCAGCGCCAGAGTGGCGGTCAGGAGCAGGGCAGGGGTGACGATCTTCATGGGAGCATCTCCTTGATGGGCCTCGCGAGCGAGGAATAAAGGCCAAGCTTCGTCTGTTCTAGGGCGCTTTCCCGGGAGACCAGTCCTGTCGCGCTTCGAGTCATAACCCATCCAATAGTCGAGCCTTCTCTTTTCGTTTGTTTCAACGGCTTGCCATTCGAGAGGAGCGCCGTTACAAACGACCCCGTTGTTCGCGGCTCAAAGCCCGCGGCCATGGAGGATTTGGGCAGCGATGATCATCGGCTCCCCCAGCGCAAGGATGAACGGCACCGCTCTCGCGGCCGGTCGCGCGCGCCTTCTTGGCCTCCTTCTCCTTAGCTGCCCCTGAGGGTCGGCTGGGCGTTGCCGCCTGGGCTCTCAGGGGTTCTGGACAAGCAGGAACAACCTTGAGCCCTAAGGCTCCTCCCAAGAAGGACTAAACTGATGACCGCTTCCGTATCCGGCGCCGCTAAGGACCGCGTTCTGATCTTTGACACGACCCTGCGCGACGGCGAGCAGTGCCCCGGCGCCACCATGACCCTGGAGGAGAAGCTCGAGGTTGCGGAACTGCTCGACACCATGGGGGTCGACATCATCGAGGCAGGCTTCCCCATCGCGTCGAACGGCGATTTCGAGGCCGTGGCGCTGATCGCCAAACAGGTGAAGCGGGCGACCGTCGCGGGCCTCGCCCGCGCCATCTCGGCCGATATCGCGCGCGCCGGCGAGGCCGTGCGCCATGCGGCGCGGCCGCGCATCCACACCTTCGTGTCCACATCCCCGATCCATCTGGCCCACCAGATGCGCAAGTCGGAGGAGGAGGTGCTGGAGATCATCACCACCACGGTGACCCAGGCACGCAACCTGATCGAGGACATCGAGTGGTCCGCCATGGACGCGACCCGCACGCCGATCGATTATCTGTGCCGCTGCGTGGAAGCCGCCATCAAGGCCGGCGCCACCACCATCAACCTGCCGGACACGGTGGGCTATGCCACGCCCGACGAATACCGCGCCATGTTCCGGGCCGTGCGCGAGCGTGTGCCGAACGCCGACAAGGCGATCTTCTCGGCCCATTGCCACAACGATCTGGGTCTGGCCGTCGCCAACTCCCTCGCGGCCCTGGAAGGCGGCGCACGGCAGATCGAATGCACCCTCAACGGCATCGGCGAGCGCGCCGGCAACGCGGCCCTGGAAGAGATCGTCATGGCGATCAAGACCCGTGGCGACGTGCTGCCCTATGAGACCGGCATCGAAGCCACCATGCTGACCCGCGCGTCGAAGCTGGCGTCCGCCGCCACCTCGTTCCCGGTGCAGTACAACAAGGCCATCGTCGGCCGGAACGCTTTTGCGCACGAGAGCGGCATCCACCAGGACGGCATGCTCAAGAACGCCCAGACCTACGAGATCATGACGCCCGAGAGCGTCGGCGTCTCCAAGACGTCTCTGGTGATGGGCAAGCATTCGGGCCGCGCGGCCTTCCGCAACAAGCTGGAGGAGCTAGGCTACAGCCTATCGGACAACCAGTTCCAGGACGCCTTCGAGCGCTTCAAGGAACTCGCTGACCGCAAGAAGCACGTCTACGACGAGGACATCGAGGCGCTGGTCGATCAGAACATCGCCATGGCGCATGACCGCATCAAGCTGGTCTCGCTCCACATCGTGGCCGGCACCCGCGGCCCGCAGCGCGCCACCATGCGGCTCCAGGTCGATGACCGGATTGTCGTGGAGGAGCAGGAGGGCAACGGCCCGGTGGACGCCACCTTCAACGTCATCAAGGCCCTGGTGCCTCACGAGGCGGTTCTGGAGCTCTATCAGGTCCACGCCGTCACCGAGGGCACGGATGCTCAAGCCGAGGTCTCCGTGCGCCTTTCGGCCGACGACCGCAGCGTCACCTCCCGTGCGGCCGATCCGGACACCCTGGTGGCCTCCGCCCAGGCCTATCTGGGAGCCCTCAACAAGCTCATGAGCCGAGGCGCCCGCCTGCACGCCCAGCACGCGGCGGAATGATAGGACGGAAAGGGCCCGCTTCGTGGGCCTCTTTCTTGCATATGCCAGCATATCGAACCCTCAGGCTTGGGGGTTCGGGCCGCGCGCCTTTTGCACGGCCTTTGCAGGCTCGGTCGGACTGGTTCGAAGCTGAATAGGGCAGCAAAACCAGCCCGTACCCCAGGCTATTGCGAAAATCCTTCGCTTGAGCGGAAAACCTTACCCACAGGGCTAGACAGGCCCCATCCGGTTTGTTACACGCACGGCCTCTTCAGCGGACATCGCGCCGCTGAATTCGCTTCGGCGACGGGTGATTAGCTCAGTTGGTAGAGCAGCTGACTCTTAATCAGCGGGTCGTAGGTTCGAGCCCTACATCACCCACCAAATTCTGCAAGAAAATCATAGTTATCGTAGGTTGGATGCCGCCAGGCGTCCGGTCCACTCCTAGTGGGGCTGGATCCGATGGGCTACCCCAAAGCTGCGCTTTGGAGACTGCTCGGCCCAGGGGCGCAGAGCCTCATGACACAGCCGGTGGCGGTTTCAGGCAGGAATGATTGCAAGGAGCTCTCAAAGGCCTTCGCAGGGCGAGCGGACCTGCCGGCCAAGTGCTGGTCACCGCCAGCTTAGCTTCAATCGTATCGCAACGTGGCTCCTGGACTGCCTCCGGCGCCCTGTTCTTCGTGGCCGTGATTCAGGCAAGGATGCCACTCCGTATTCACAGCGCGGTGCCGGGCCGCGCTTGTCTCAGGGCCGTGCATAACAGCATTTCATCTTTGTGGGGGAGCCTGTACCCCGCCCACGCCGGACGGCGGATCGATTCAATATTCCTTGCCTCAGATCAAAGTCACGTCCGCTGCCATCGGGCAAATTTTGAACCTCGATGAGATTAGGTGCGATTATGATCGACAGAAGTGACAGAACTCCTCCGACATGGTGGCCTTGGTTCCTGGTGAGCATGGCGACATTCAGCTTCGCCTTGGCGAATCTCATCAGGTGAATGGCAATCGTCAGGCGAGGCGGATCATAGCCTCGTCGAGGAGATCATCCTCCTCTCTGAGCACATCATAAAATCGTACCCTTTGATGTCGATCAAATCGCGCAGCGGAACTTTGCTGTACTCCATCAGTTTGGAACCACTCCAGGTTCCTTTCTTGGAAGACCGCAAGAATGAAATCAGAACCACTGGAAGCGGGCAATAAAAGACGTGAGGCACTTACGTTCCTCATTCTGGCTGTCCTGATCTGGCCCTTCATTGCCGTCGGTGTCGTTGCGGGCTGGGGTTTCATAGTCTGGATGTACTACCTGTTCACTGGACCGCCCGGTCCGGTCTGACGGGAGCCTCGCGATGGCCGAGACCCCGGACCTCAAGCGCCGCAACTTTCTTCTCGGCGGGTTTGCCGCCGAACCATCCAGGCCGCCCGTGGCCGTGATCGGCCAATCCTGTTTCACCTTCCAGGGAATTGCCTGCATGAGCTGCCGCGATGCATGTCCGACCGGTGCCGTGCGGTTCGAACTCGCCGTCGGCGGGGCCCGCCCCAGGATCATCGCCGATGCCTGCACCGGTTGCGGTGACTGCTCCCAGGCCTGTCCAGCCAACGCCATGAGTCTTTCCAACATTGAGAGGGTCTCATGAGCGCCGAGTGTCACATCTCCAGTCTCGTCGTCCACAGCCGTCCCGACCGGGTTCAGTCGATCCTCGAAAGCCTTCGTTCGATCGAGGGAGCAGAGGTTCATGGCGGCATGGAAAGCGGCAAGTTGATCGTCACGCTCGAGACCGACACTGAGAGTGAGGTCGTCGAGCGCATCAATGCCATCCAGCTTCTTGACGGCGTTCTCGCCGCCACCCTTGTCTTCCACCATTTCGAGCCAGTCCAAGAGCGGGAGTAAACCCATGGACGTCACGCGTCGTACCATCCTGAAAACCCAGGCCGCTGCAGCAGCCGCAGCAGCAGCCGGCGTTTCAATCCCCGCCGAGGCTCAGAACATCCCGACCGGCGAGGACATCCAGCTTCAATGGTCGAAGGCGCCGTGCCGCTTCTGCGGCACGGGATGCGGCGTGATGGTCGGCGTGAAGGAGGGGCGCGTCGTCGCCACCCACGGCGACATGCAGGCGGAGGTCAATCGCGGCCTCAACTGCGTGAAGGGCTACTTCCTGTCCAAGATCATGTACGGCAACGACCGCCTCACGCAGCCGCTCATGCGCATGAAGAACGGCCAGTTCGCCAAGGATGGCGAGTTCCAGCCCGTATCATGGGATCGGGCTTTCGACGAGATGGCCAGGCAATGGAAGAAGGTTCTTAAGGAAAAAGGGCCTGAAGCCATCGGCATGTTCGGCTCCGGCCAGTGGACCATGTGGGAAGGCTATGCGGCCTCCAAACTGATGCGGGCAGGCTTCCGCTCCAACAACCTCGATCCGAACGCCCGCCACTGCATGGCCTCCGCTGCCGTCGCTTTCATCCGCACCTTCGGCATGGACGAGCCGATGGGCTGCTACGATGACTTCGAGAATGCCGATGCCTTCGTGCTCTGGGGATCGAACATGGCCGAGATGCACCCGATCCTGTGGACCCGGGTCACCGACCGCCGCTTGAGCCATCCGCATGTGAAGATCGCGACGCTCTCCACCTACGAGCATCGGACAACGGACCTGTCCGACATGTCGGTGATCTTCAAGCCGAACTCGGACCTCGCGATCCTGAACTACATCGCGAACTACATCATTCAGAACGGCGCAGTGAGTCGCGAGTTCGTGGAAAAGCACTGCAACTTCAGGCTGGCGAATACCGATATCGGCTACGGCCTGCGGCCCGACAACGTTCTGGAGCAGCGGGCGCAGCACGCCAACGACGCGCAGGTCTCCAACCCCACGAGCTTCGAGGAATATGCGAAGCTCATGAGCCAGTACACGGTCGAGAAGGCCTCGGAACTGTCGGGCGTGCCCAAGCAGCAGCTTGAAGCCTTGGCGCGCATCTATGCCGACCCGAAGACCAAGGTGATGTCGCTGTGGACCATGGGCTTCAACCAGCACGTTCGCGGCGTGTGGGCCAACCACATGGTCTACAACCTGCACCTGCTCACGGGCAAGATTTCGGAGCCCGGCAACTCGCCGTTCTCGCTCACAGGCCAGCCATCGGCCTGCGGCACGGCGCGCGAGGTCGGCACCTTCAGCCACCGCCTGCCGGCCGACATGCAGGTCGCGAACCCCGAGCACCGCAAGCACGCGGAGGAGATCTGGAAGCTGCCGCATGGCCTTCTGCCCGCAAAGGTCGGCTACCACGCCGTGCAGCAGGATCGCATGCTGAAGGACGGCAAGCTCAACGCCTACTGGATCATGGTCAACAACAACCTCCAGACGGCGCCGAACACCAACAACGAGACCTACCCGGGCTATCGTAATCCGGCGAATTTCATCGTCGTATCGGATGCCTATCCGACTGTGACCGCCATCGCGGCGGACTTGATCCTGCCAGCCGCCATGTGGGTGGAAAAGGAGGGCGCCTATGGCAACGCGGAGCGGCGCACCCACTTCTGGCACCAGCTTGTCAACGCGCCAGGCGAGGCTCGTTCCGACCTCTGGCAGCTGATGGAGTTCTCGAAGCGCTTCACCACCGACGAAGTATGGACAAAGGAAATCCTCGAAGCCCATCCGGAGTACAAGGGCAAGAGCCTGTTCGACGTTCTCTTCAGAAACGGCAACGTGGATAAGTTCCCGGTGTCGGAACTCGATCCGACTTATGAAAACCGTGAATCGAAAGAGTTCGGCTTCTACGTCCAGAAAGGTCTGTTCGAGGAATTCTCCCGCTTCGGCGCCGGTCATGGGCACGACTACGCACCTTTCGACACGTACCATCAGGTTCGCGGATTGCGCTGGCCTGTCGTGAACGGCCAGGAGACGCGCTGGCGCTACCGCGAGGGCTACGACCCTTATGTCGAGAAGGGCAGCGGAGTGCAGTTCTACGGCAACCCCGACAAGCGCGCCAACATCATGGGCGCTCCCTACGAGCCGCCGGCCGAGTCCCCCGATGCCGAATACGATATGTGGCTCGTCACGGGCCGTGTGCTCGAGCACTGGCATTCGGGCTCCATGACCTTGCGCGTTCCAGAGCTCTACAAGGCCTTCTCGGGAGCCGTCGTGTTCATGCATCCGGACGACGCCGCCAAGCGCGGTCTCAGGCGGGGGCAGGAGGTGAAGGTCGTCTCTCGGCGTGGGGAAATCCGCAGCCGCATCGAGACGCGCGGGCGCAACCGCGTGCCGCCGGGACTGATCTTCGTGCCGTTCTTCGACGCCAGCCAGCTCATCAACAAGGTCACGCTGGACGCGACGGACCCGATCTCGAAACAGACAGATTTCAAGAAATGCGCCGTCAAGGTTGTGGCGGTCGCGAGCGCCGATGCGGGAGGTCAGCAATGAGGCGGAAAATTTTTGCAGCGCTGGTTGGCATCGGCCCGTTCCTGGCCGCAGGTGCGATCCTTGCGCAGGACGCGCCGCGCCTGCGGGGACCCGAGCCGTTCACGAAGGAAACGCCTGCTCCGCCGATGCAGCGCCAGGTGACCGACGACGTGCGGGTGCGTCGCAACTATCCCGATCAGCCTCCCGTGATCCCGCACTCCATCGAGGGCTATGCCGTCGACCTGAATGCGAACAAGTGCATGTCGTGCCATGCCCGTAAGTTCACCGAGCAGAGCCAGGCGCCGATGATCAGCGTCACGCACTACCAGGATCGCGCAGGCAATACCCTCGGCGGCCTGGCGCCACGGCGCTATGTCTGCGTGGCCTGTCACGTGCCGCAGACGAATGCGAAGCCGCTTGTCGAGAATACCTTCACCGATATGGACGCCATCACCGAGCCTGAGCGGCAGCCCGCGCGGGGGAGGCACTGATGGCATCTAGGATTGCGCGAGCCTGGGGCTGGCTTCGGGGAAATCCCTGGGTCAAGACGGCGCTCAGCCCGCCGGGCTACTTGAGCCTTGGATTTCTCACTCTCGGCGGCTTCGTGGCCGGCGTGATCTTCTGGGGCGGGTTCAACACCGCGCTCGAATACACGAACACGGAGAAGTTCTGCGTGGGCTGCCACGAGATGGAAGCGAATGTCTTTGAAGAACTGAAAGGCACCATTCACTTCACGAACCGCTCCGGCGTGCGGGCTACATGCCCCGATTGCCATGTTCCGCACGAATGGACGAACAAGATTGCCCGCAAGATGCAGGCCTCGAAGGAGGTCTGGGGTCACATCTTCGGGTCCATCGACACGCGGGAGAAGTTCCTGTCCATGCGCAAGCATCTGGCCGAGCGCGAATGGACACGCATGAAGGCGAACGACTCGCTGGAATGCCGCAATTGTCACAGTGACGAGTCGATGGACCTCACGAAGCAGAACCCGCGTGCCGCGTCGGCCCACGAGCAGTTCCTGTTCTCCGGTCAGAGAACCTGCATCGACTGCCACAAGGGCATCGCGCATCGCCTGCCGGACATGTCCGGCGTCCCAGGATGGCAGTAAGCTCATGCATCTCCGGCGACTTCTCATCATGGCATTGGTTCTCGGCGCGACCGTGCCGGGACTGACGCAGAATGTTCGGGCACAAGGGCAGGGTGGATCCGGCGAAGCAGGCCAGACGCGCCAGATCGCGCCTGAGGAGTTCCTGAGGCTGGCCTACAGCTCGGCGACCCTGCAGGGCCAGGCGGCCCAGCTGGCAGCCGGCCGCGAGACGCGACCCGAGGTCAAGAGCTACGCGGCCACAGCGGCTGAATTCCGGCTGGGTCATCTTCAGCGGATCGAGGCCTTCGCCAAGGAGCGCAATCTTCCGCTCCCGTCCGTGAAGGAGTTCGAACACCAGGTCATCATCGAAAACCTGGAGCCGCTCGACTACCTCGCGCTCAGCCGGCGCTATGCAGAAATCCAGCTTCAGGCGCTGGGGCAGGAAATCGGGATCTATCAGGCGGCAAGCCGTAGCTCTTCCGCCGAGATCAAAGGCTTCGCAGAGCAGGTCCTTCCCGAGTTGCAGCGGCAGCAGGAAGGCGCGCAGAAGATGTACGAAGCGGTCAAGCCTTGAGCGGGGTCACGGAATCCGCCAAGGCCCTTCCCTGCGACTGTCCCGATGGCCTGATCTCGATCGAGCAGGCCTGCTCCCGGGCGGCGGCATATGCCACTGTCATCCGTGAGCGCGAGGAGGTTCTTCTCGGCCAAGCCCTGGGTCGGATCTTGGCGGAGCCGGTGGTATCGGTTCTGCCGCTGCCGCCATTCGATCAGTCGGCCATGGATGGCTATGCTCTGAGGGCGGGTGACGGATTGCCGTCGGGCACTTCCCTGGCTGTCGCCGGCCGCATGGCGGCTGGCGATGAGGAACTACCCCTGCCGCAAGGAAGCGCTCTGCGCATTCTCACAGGCGCAAGGATCCCCCGTGGCGCCGACACAGTGGTGATGCAGGAGAATGTCACCCGTGCCAGTGGCAGGATCATCCTGACCCGGATGGCCAGATCGGGTGACAACATCCGCAGGCGCGGCGAGGACGTCGAGGTCGGGGAGGCGCTGCTCCAACCGGGCGAGCCCATCGATGCCCGTCATGTGGCGCTGCTCGCCGCACAAGGATACGAACGGACATGGGTCCGGCGCAGGATTCGAATCGGGGTTCTCTCGACGGGCAGCGAGTTGCGGGCCCACGGGGAGCGGCTGGGCGAAAGCTCGTTCTTCGATTCCAACCGCCCGATGATCCTTGCGCTTGCGCGCGAGTCAGGAGCCGATGTTCTGGACGGGGGGATCGTACGGGACGATCCGCAACTGATTGCCGGAGCCCTCTCGGAGCTTGCCCGCTGCTGCGACCTGATCGTCACGACGGGCGGTGTTTCGGTTGGTGACGAGGACCACTCCATGGTTGCGCTCGTCGGGGCTCGCGGAGGAGGCGAAACCCTCAAGATTGCGCTCAAGCCCGGCAAGCCTGCGGTGGTTGGAGGCATAGGGTCGGCAACCTATCTTGGTCTCCCGGGTAACCCGGTGGCAGCCCTCGTGTCATGGCTGCACCTCGGAAGTGCCGTATTGGCCGCCCTGGACGGACGCCGGGCACGTCCTCTCTCCGGCATGCGCCTCCCGCTGATGCATGCCTTCAACCGACGGCCGGGGCGAACAGAGTTTGCGCCCGCGCGCATCGTTCAAATCGACGGCAGCTCGGCGGTTGAGATTCTTGGCCGTGGAGGCTCGGCCCGGCTCAAACCCCTCGTCGCTGCGGATGGACTCGTGCGTATCGAACCGCTGCATGCACCTGTTGCCGAGGGCGACCAAGTCACGTTTCATCCCTTTCGGGACGGTTTCTCAGTTTAAAATCCCTCAAACGAAATGGCCCGGGCTTGCGCCCGGGCCAGGGATGCGGCCGCTCCTTTTTATCTGTTCTAGTGGCCGCCCTTCGACTGGGCAGACTTCTGCGGGTTGTAGTCCTTGAAGATCGCCTCGTTCTGCGGCCCTTCGACCTGGAGGATGCCGGCCAGTCCGCGCTCGACGCGGCTGAGAGCATGATCGACTAGGATGTAGTTGCCGGGTACCTCGACCTTGAAGTCCACAACGCTCGCGCCACCGGGAGGAGTGGTGATCGTCTGGACATCCTTCATCGGCGAGCTGAGCGATGCCATCGGATAGGCCTTATCGAAGATCTCGCCGATCACGTGGAAGGACGAAGTGTAGTTCGGGCCGCCCACGCCGAAGTAGATCCGGACCGTCTCGCCAACTTTGGCCTTGAGCGGGTTCTTCTTCAGGGCATCGGTGCTGCCGTTGAAGATGAAGTACTCGGGACGTTCGCTGAGGAGCTTGTCGATGCTCTCATCCGCGTGGCCGGGAGTGCCGTAGGCCTGCTCGGTGTAGATCTCGCCCTGCATGACGTAGAACTCGTGATCGACCTTCGGCAGTCCTTCCTCCGGCTCCACCAGGATCATGCCGTACATGCCGTTTGCAATGTGCTGAGCGACCGTGGGAGTGGCGCAGTGGTAGACGTAGAGACCGGGGTTCAGAGCCTTGAACTCAAAGCCGCGGGTTTCGCCGGGAGCCGCCTCGGTGGCCTTCGCGCCGCCGCCTGGACCCGTGACCGCATGGAAGTCGACATTGTGCATCATCAGGCTGTCTTCGGCATTCTTCATCTTGACTTCGACCGTGTCGCCGACGCGGACGCGGACGAAGGGACCGGGAACCTTGTTGTTGAAGGTCCAGTAGTGATAGGTCGTGCCGTCAGCCAGCTGGCCTGTCACTTCGGTGGTTTCCAGATCGACCTTGACGCGCTGCGGGCCACGTTTCCCGATGGGACCAGGCAAGTCGGTGGGCAGGCGCACGATGTTCACGGGACCCGCGCTTGCATCCGTCTTGGTGTGGACATGCGGGGTGGCTGCGGCGACCCTGTCGCCTGCATAAGCAGGCAGGGGCTGGGTCAGCAGAGCCGCTGCGCCAAGCGCAAGAACGGCAGCGGTCGCGAGCAGCGGCCGGCGTCCCGAGAGTGTCATGGTCTTCATCGTCATCTCCTGTTTGGGACCGCCTGGCGGATCGTTGTGGTCCGTCATCGGATGAAGTTGTTGTACGATGGGAGCTCGAGGGCTTATTTGCTGCGGCGCAAACAAGAGTGCTGTTACGGACAAATACGTAGGCGGCACCTTGAGTGTCTGATAAACGTTGAGAGGCAGGCTCGGATTGTCCGAGCCTGCCTCTTGCCTTTAAGTGAAGAAAGGATCCTAGCGAACGAGCTGGCGATAAATGGCCGGCAGAGCGGAGGGCAGCTTCGCCACCTGATTGACTATGGCATAACCGCCGCGACCAAAGAGGGTGGGGAAGTATGACTGCGCCTCCCGATCCACCGTCACTCCGAACACGGTCACGCCGGCGCGCCGCGCTTCCATGACAGCACGACGCGTATCCTCGATGCCAAACCGGCCCTCGTAGTAATCGATGTCATTGGGCTTGCCATCGGTGAGTACCAGCAGAAGACGTTGCCGATTAGGGCGCTCCGCCAGTTTGGCCGTTGCGTGGCGGATGCCGGTTCCGATGCGGGTGTAGTAGCCGGGCTTCAGCGCCGATATGCGTCGCTCGACTGCCGCACCCATCGGCTCGTCGAAATCCTTCACAGTCTCCACGCGTATCCAGGAACGGCGGCGCGACGTGAAAGTCATGATGGAGTGGGAGTCGCCACATGCCGCCAATCCATGTGCCAGAACCAGCAAGGCCTCCTTCTCCACATCGAGCACGCGCCGATTGTCCACCCAGGCGTCGGTGGACAGTGAGACGTCGACCAGCAGGGTCACGGCAAGATCGTGCGCCTGACGCTTGCTGGCGAGGTGTACGCGGTCCGAGCCGGAGCCACCGGCGAGCAGGTCGCTGCGCGCACGCACCAATGCGTCGATGTCGAGCTCCTCGCCATCCGGCTGCGCCCGCAGGATCTCGTGTTTGGGCCGCAAGGCTTCGAACTGGCGGCGGACGCGCCGGATGCGACGGCGGGCCTCCTCATCGGCCTCCCATGTCTCGCCCTGATCCCCGGCGTGTGCTGTCAGCACGCGACAGTGGTTCGGCCAATAGGCTTTGCGGGTATAATCCCATTCCGGATAGGTCATCTCCCCCGTCAGGCTCGTCGTGTCGACGGCCTCTGGCGGAAGGTCGAGATCGAACTTGAGCTTGGTCGCCGGCTTTCCCTTGTGCTTCGAGAGGGGAATTTCCTCCATCTCGTCCAGGGCCTTCTCGGCGTTGTCATCCTCATCGTCGTCCGAGGGACGATTGACGTTGACCATCTCGGCCATCGCCAGGATCTTCTCGAAGCGGTTTAGGATGAATGGATCGCTGCGCTGAGCCTGATCCGCCTCGCGGCGGGCGGCAAAACGCTTGCGTGTGTCCGAGGCGGCGAGGTCGCTGGCTGCCGCGGGTTCGTCGCTGTTGCGGTTCGGCTCGCCGGCCTCGCGAGCCCAGGCGTCGCCCCAGAGTGGAACGGGCAGGAAGGGCTGGTAGCCCGCAGGCGCTCGACCGGCGAGCGCCGGATCTCGCGTGTCGCCATCCCACAACGGCGGCGGCACTGCAGTTTGATCGCCAAGGAGCGACAGCACGATTTGTTCGATCCTGCCTTCCATAGCCGGGAGTGGGCGCTGGGGCCGCGCGGCGCGCATCGCATCGCAAAGCTCGGCATAAACTTCTGCGAGCCCAGGGTAGTTCTCCAGAACGGCAGCCACGGTCTCCTGCACCCGCCGGAGCATCATGACATCCCGGCGCAGCGGATCGGTCTCGGAGATCGGTTCCAGGGGCACATGGACGAAGTAGGCCGCGAGCCACAGGTAGAGCGAGCGGTTGAGCACACTCGATGGGAACAGTTCTATGCGAGGTGGTAAGAACAGAGTGGCCGCATCGCGACCCGGCTGCTCCAGCCGTTCCTCGGCAATCCCGATGCGCTGGCGGAAGTTCAGGCGGTGGGGCGAAGCGCGGGCGGCGGTGCCCGCCAGTTGCACCCCGGCCTCGCCGCCCAGTCCACGGAAGAACACCGCCAGCGGTGCGCGAACCTCATCGAGAGAGACGCCAAGCTCGGGATATCGCGGATAGGTCGCTGCTCTTCCTACCAAGCGGTGCCAGAACTGGCCGACGGTTTCCTCGAGTTCCAGAAAGTCGAGCATGGCATTTCTCCGGTTCAGCCCAATGTCGCGCTGGCGACTTCGACGAGGGCCTGCTTGACATCGAGGTCGTCGGTGAGCGGCTCGATCATGGCAGCGGCGACAGCCTCGTTCACCGGCACACCGGCGGCGATGAGGGAGGCGCAATAGACAACCAACCGCGTCGAGACGCCTTCCTCCAGATCCTGCCCTTTGAGCGCCCGCAGGCGACGGGCCAGCAGCAGGAGCGGACGCACGCGGTCCGTCGACAGGCCGCTCTCCGAGGCGACCACGGCAGCCTCATGTTCGAGGGGCAGGAAGTCGAACTCGATAGCCACGAAGCGCTGCCGTGTCGAAGGCTTCAGCGACTTGAGCAGGGTCTGGTAACCCGGGTTGTAGGACACGACCAGCATGAAGGATTGCGGTGCCTGCAACTCCTCGCCTGTCCGGTCGAGGGGAAGGATGCGGCGATCGTCCGTGAGCGGGTGGAGAACGACGGTCACGTCCTTTCGTGCTTCCACCACCTCGTCGAGATAGCAGATGCCGCCCTCGCGCACCGCGCGGGTCAGGGGCCCATCCGCCCACACGGTATCACCACCCTTGAGAAGATAGCGGCCGGTGAGATCGGCGGCGGTGAGGTCATCGTGGCAGGAGACGGTGTGAAGCGGCAGACCCAGCTTCGCCGCCATATGGGCCACGAACCGGGTCTTGCCGCATCCGGTCGGGCCTTTCAGAAGCAGGGGCAGGCGCTTGCGCCAGGCGAGCTCGAAGAGGGTGCATTCGTTTCCGGCAGGAACGTAATAGGGAAGGTCGAGCTCCGGCTGTGGCACGGCATGAAGAAGAGGTTTCATCGGTCAGTCCTCAAAACATGGGGGAGGGCGGGGCGGCCTCTGCGGGCCGCCCCGTGATGGGGTTATTCGGCGGGCTGCAGGCCGTGCGCCAGGCGTGAAGCCTTCTCGCGTCCGGGGACGAAAACCGCATAGACGAACATGATCGCGGAGATCAGCACGAGTACGCCCGAGCCGAGGCGGATCCAGTAGAACAGCGCCAGCTGGTCCTGGACGTCCATGTAGGACTGGCCAAGAACGCGCTGGAGGTGGACCTGTATGACGCCCGCGAAGGTGAGGGCGAAGGTCATGCCCGACATCGCCGTGCACATGATCCAGAAGCTCACGATGCTGAGAGTCTGGTTGTATGGAGCGCGGCCGAGGATGTGCGGCATGGCATAGGCCATCACGGCGAGGTTGAGCATCACGTAGGCGCCGAAGAAGGCGAGGTGTCCGTGAGCGGCTGTGACCTGCGTGCCGTGAGTGTAGTAGTTCACCGACGACAGGGTGTGCAGGAAGCCCCAGACGCCCGCACCGAAGAAAGCCATCACCGAGCAGCCGATGGACCAAAGCAACGCCGCGCGGTTCGGGTGCTTGCGGCCGGCCTTCCAGGTCATCTGGAAGGTGAAGACCACCATGGTGAAGAAAGGTGCGACCTCGAGGGTGGAGAAGAGCGAGCCGATCCACTGCCAGTAGCCGGGTGCGCCGATCCAGTAGAAGTGGTGGCCCGTGCCGAGGATGCCTGAGAACAGCGCCATGCCGACGATGACATAGAGCCACTTCTCCACCACCTCACGGTCGATGCCGTTGAGCTTGATCATCAGGAAGGCGAGCACGGATGCCATGATCAGCTCCCACACGCCCTCGACCCACAGGTGCACGATGTACCACCAGTACATCTTGTCCACCGCCAGGTTCGACGGGTTGTAGAAGGAGAACAGGAAGAAGATGGCCACGCCCCACAGACCGAAGAGCAGGATGTTGGTGACGACCGTCTTTCGGCCCTTGAGAACCGTCATGGTGATGTTGAACAGGAACATCAGGCAGACGACCACGATACCGACCTTGATCAGGAAAGGTTGCTCAAGAAACTCACGGCCTTCATGGATCTTGAACAGGTATCCGACCACGGCAACACCAGCCGCGCCGAAGAACATCCAGAACTGGAGCTTGGCGAGGAAGGGACTGAAGAGTTCGGTCTCGGTTTCCTCCGGAACTAGGTAGTAGGTCGCTCCCATGAAGCCGATCAGCAGCCAGACGATCAAGGCATTGGTGTGGATCATCCTGACGACGTTGAAGGGCAGGATTTCGGAGAGGGTGTTGGGCAGGACATAGATCGTGCCGGCGAGGACGCCGAACAGGACCTGAGCGATGAACAGGGCCAAGGCTCCATAGAAGTAGAGCAGGGCCACTTTTTGCGTTTGGTATTTCATGATGATGATCCTGATCTCAGCCGGCGTTGTTCGGCGGCCAGTTCTGGGTCTTGATGCGGCTGGTCCATTCCAGGAAATCGGCGAGATCGTCGAGTTCCTGGTCAGTCAGGTTGAACTGCGGCATCTGCCGCCGTCCTTCGATGCCGGTGGGCTGGGCGGCCATCCAGGCCTTCAGCGTTTCACGGGCGCCGGACGGATCCTCCTTGCCGCCATAGCGAATCCAGACATTGCCGAGTTCGGGGGCGAAATATGCCCCTTCGCCGAGGATGGAGTGGCAGTTGATGCAGGAGTTCTTCTCCCACACGTGTTTTCCGCGGGCGACGGAGTCGTTCAGCGTCGCTACGTCGGTCGACGTGGTGTTCATGTAGTAGTGACTGTGGGCTGTCAGGCCCACGAAGATGGCGAAGAAGAAGAACGAGCCCCCATAGAACACGTTTCTCGCCGCGGATTTGGTGAGGACTTCAGCCATCACGCGCTCCTTTCAGAAAAGTCAGGGAGGAGGAATGCAGCACGGGACAACTAGGAGGGCTGCGAGGGCGGGTTTTGCTATCAGATGATCTGAACATGGCTGATGCCTCGGATGAAGGTCGCTGGCCGCAGAGCGGATGGTCGGCAACCTACAGAACCGGGCAGAGCTCTCTTTGCTCTGGCACAAGCTTCAACTTGATGCTTTCTCGTTGCGCTGCCTCAAACAAGCCGTTGCCGTTCCGGTCCATAGAGAGGGCAGACCTGAATACGGGAGAGCTGAGTCATGAGCGATGCACAAGTCGGACTGGTGATGGCGACACCACTCATCATCATCTTCGCCATCATGCTTCACCGGATGGGAGTTCTTCGCCTGACCGGAACAATCACGGCCGTGACGATGTCCGTCGTGATCGCCGCGACTCTCTTCCTGACACAATAATTCAGCTGGAGGGCTTCGGCTCTCCAGCGTGGCTTGCTCCCGCAGTCAATGATACTGCGTGTGAAGCGCTTTGGGTTTACTCAGCTTCGCGGCTGATGCGGACCTTCCAGATCTCTGGACCTTTTGCCACATAATCCCAGTCGAACTTGCCCGGATAGTTGATACCGAAGCGGTAGAGCAGGGGCCTTGGATCGTGATCGTTCACGACCAGGAAGCTCTTGCCCGGCTCAAGTTGATCGAATGTATCGAAGATCAAAGGGTGCCGCATGTGGGGCATGATCTGACGAACGTCGAGAATTGTGTCGTTGGCCTTGGATGTAGACATCGGAAGGTGCTCCTTGCCGAGCGGACGAGATGATCCAGCCGGGACCGTCAGGCAGCGGGCACTCTCGCTCGAAAGATGAAGTCTTTCTTTGCCCCACCTCAAACAGGCGACTGATTGGCGTCTGACGCCGGTCTTGTTGATGTTGCGCAAAGACATCAACCTGAGATCCGGCAAGATTGCTTCATATTGAACGAACCAAGTCACCCGGAGGCGATGATGCCTGTTTCAGCCACCCTGTATGTCGACGACGTGATGCGGCAATGGCCCATGACGATCCGTGCATTCCTGGATCGTAAGATGCATTGCGTCGGTTGTCCGATCACCTGCTTCCACACGATCAGCGACGCCTGCCGCGAGCACGGGGTCGATCAGGATGAGTTCCTGGCGGAGCTGAGCGCCATCATCGCGCAGGCGCCCGAACCCGCCGGTGCGAGGGAGCGGGAGACCATCGGCGCGCGATGGCCGGCATGAGAGGGGACCGGCCTTTAAGCAGAGGCGCCTTCTGCGATCATGAACAGCTTGTGCGGATTTCGGATCGAGATCTTCTGACGTCCGCTTTCCACAAGCCCCTGATCCTCCCAGGCGCTCAGGATCCGGCTGACCGTATGAAGCGTCGTCGCCGTCATTTCCGCGACGTCCTGTCGTGAAATCGGAAAGTCGATCTGGATCCCGTTCTCGCCCTTCCGGCCTGCCTGTTGGACGAGCCGCAGGAGAGCATGGGCGACCCGGCGTTCGACCTGTTCGGTAGACATTTCGATGACCCGGGTATGGGCATCATGGAGCCGGCTGCCGACGGTCTGGATCGTGTTGACGGCGAGAGAGGGGTGCTTTGCGACGAGGCGCGGCCAGGCCGCAGCGGGCCAGACCAGCGCAACACTGTCGACGACCGCGATAGCGGTCGCCGGGTATGTTTTCCGTCCCATGGCCATGGCGATCCCGAACATCTCGCCGGCCGTGACGAAGCGTACCACCACCTGCTGCCCGTCGGGCGTGACCTTCATGACCCTCAGATGCCCGTGAAGAAGGAGGAAAAAGGAGTGGGCCTCATCGTCCTGCTGAAAGACGCTTGAGCCCTTCGGGTACCGCACCGATTGAGCCTCTTTCAGGATTGCGTCGAGATCGCTGTCCTCCATGCCTGAAAACATGGGGAGAGCAGCAACCAGGGACTTGTCCAGGACGGGCATGTAATGGGCTCCGGCGCAGCAATCAGGAGAGACGCCGGAGATCCGGCGCCTGCTATGAGCAGAACCTGATACACAACCTTTCAACAGTCATTGAGCTATCTCAAAAACAGGTCCCTCGCTGCCCTGGATCCAGGCGTCCTCAGGAATTGTCCTTAGGAGAATTCCTGTCCAGCCGGGAACAGGCGGTCTGTTTGCTGTAGCTCAAATATCTTTCCGGGAATGCTCGTATGACTTCTCCTCAAGAGCCGGTCAGGCTCGCCAGTTTTTCCGAAGGAGAAGGATCATGCGGAAGTTTATCGTACTCGGCGCTCTCGTGACGGCCATCGGCTTTGCCGGTGCCGCCGGCGCGGCCGAAGTCGAGATCAAGATGCTGAACAAGGGCACCGAGGGTGTCATGGTGTTCGAGCCGGCGTTCGTGAAGATCAATCCGGGCGACACGGTCAAGTTCCTGGCTTCGGACAAGGGACACAATGTGGAGACGATCGACACGATGATCCCTGAAGGCGGCAAGACCTTCGTGGGCAAGATGAACGAGGAAGTGGCGATCACCTTCGACAAGCCCGGTGTGTACGGCTACAAGTGCAAGCCGCATTACGGCATGGGCATGGTCGGCATGATCGTGGTTGGCGAGCCGACGAATGCGGATCAGGCGAAGGCTGCCACCCATCCGGGCAAGGCCAAGCAGGTGTTCGGCAATCTCTTCGACAAGCTCGCGACCCAGACCGCTGCGAAGTAAGCCTTTCGACATGATCCATTACGCCGTCGCGACCTTTGTGTTGCGGCGGCGTCCATGTTCCGGGACACCCGATGGCCACTCTCGATATCAGCTTCAAGCCTGAGCGCGCCCATCTGCGCAAGCCGAAGCGCGGCACCATCGCAGAGCGCGTCGTCCCGCAATCCGTCTCGGGCCGCTACCGCCGCCTGAAGTGGGCCGCGCTGGTCTGCTGTCTGGCCGTCTACTACATATTGCCGTTCGTCCGTTGGACGCGGGGTCCCGGTCAGCCCGATCAGGCCGTTCTGCTCGACTTCGAGCGCGGGCGCCTCCACTTTTTCTTTATCGAGATCTGGCCGCAGGAGGTCTACTACCTCACGGGCCTGCTGATCCTGGCGACCCTGGTCCTCGTCTGGCTCAACGCCGTCGCAGGCCGGATCTGGTGCGGCTATTTCTGCCCCCAGACCGTGTGGACCGACCTGTTCCTGCTCATCGAACGTATGATCGAGGGCGACCGCAGGGAGCGCCTGAAGAAACACGGCGCGCCGCTTACACCGAGGCGCATCCTCGAGATCGGGCTTAAGCACGCGAGCTGGCTCCTCATCTCCATGCTCACCGGGGGAGCCTTCGTGCTCTATTTCACCGACGCGCCGACAGTTCTGGCTGATCTCGCAACCGGCCGTGCGTCCACGCTCGCCTATGCGTGGGTCTGCATCCTGACCTGCACCACCTACACCCTGGCCGGCTTCGCCCGCGAGCAGGTCTGCACCTGGATGTGCCCGTGGCCGCGCCTCCAGGGCGCGATCTGGGATCCCGAGGCGCTGACAGTCAACTATCGTGACCACCGGGGTGAGCCCCGTGCTTCTGCAAAGAAAGCTTTGGAACTCAGGGCAAAGGGCGAACCTGCCGGGGATTGCGTCGACTGTATGCAATGCGTGAACGTCTGCCCGATCGGCATCGACATCCGCGAGGGCCCGAATTTCGCCTGTATCAACTGTGGCCTATGCGTGGATGCCTGCGACACGACCATGGCGAAGCTCAGCCGCCCGCGCGGGCTCATTGATTACGTGGCTTGGTCGAACATCGAGCGGGAGCGCCGGAGGGAACCTGTTCGCATCCGGGTGATCAGACCGAAGACTGTTGGTCTCGGGTTGTCTGTGGTGGCGCTCGTCGGTGTCATGGCCGTCAGCCTCTCCATGAGGAGCGACGCCAAGGTTACCGTCATCCACGACCGCAATCCAGTTGCCGTGAGGCTCTCCGACGGGCGAACCCGGAACGGCTACGCGGTGCGGCTCTACAACAAAGCGGACAGGGAGCGCTCGTTCCGGCTCGTTGTGACCGGACTGCCGGCAGCGACCGTCGAGGTCGTTGGCGAGGATGGCCCGGTGAGCGTCGCCTCCGATGCGACGCGGGAGTTGCGCGTGCTCGTGACCGCCCCTGCGGATGGCAGGCAGCCCATTGCATTCACGGCGACCGACGTCGCATCGGGCGCTGCCGTGACGGCGCAGGATGTTTTCATTCCATTTGAAGGAGGTCGATGATGGCTCCAATCCCACGCCTGCGGGACTACGACGGCCCCGCACTGCTCTCATATGGTTTCCGGCCGTTCTTCCTCTTCGGCTCTCTCTATGCCGGCCTTGCGATCCTTGCTTGGCTGCCGATGTTCTATGGCGAACTGGAACTTTCGACCGCCTTTGCACCACGTGACTGGCACATTCACGAGATGCTCTACGGCTATCTCTCGGCTGTGATCACAGGCTTCCTGTTGACGGCGGTCCCGAACTGGACCGGGAGCATGCCGCTGCAAGGGCGGCCGCTGCTCGTCCTCGTGCTCGTCTGGGCAGCCGGACGCGTCGCTGTGACCGTTTCCGCCTCGACGGGCTGGGAGGCTGCGGCGCTGATCGACAACGCGTTCCTGCTGCTTGTCGGCGCGGCCATGATCCGCGAAATCGTAAAGGGAAAGAACTGGCGCAATCTCAAGGTGCTGATCGCGCTAGGCGCTCTGATCATCGGCAACATCACCTTCCACATCGAGGCACATATTCACGGGACGGCGGAGTACGGAACCCGCGTCGGAATTGCCGCCACGATGATGCTGATCATGCTGATCGGCGGCCGCATCATCCCAAGCTTCACGCGCAACTGGCTCGCGCGGGAGAACCCGGGTCGCTTGCCGGCACCGTTCGGGCGCTTCGATGTCGTTTCCGTTGTCACCGCCTGTGTCGCCCTCCTCGCGTGGGTTGCCGTGCCCGACCATAGCGCGACCGGAGCGGCCCTGATTGCCGCCGGGCTGCTCCAGATGGTGCGAATGGCGCGTTGGGCGGGGGACGGCACCTGGCGTGACCGGCTCGTCCTGATCCTGCACGTCGCTTACACATTCGTGCCGCTCGGCTTCATTCTGACCGGACTTGCGTCTCTGAGCATGCTTCCGGCGGCCGGAGGGATCCATGCCTGGACGGGCGGCGCCATGGGCGTGATGACCTTGGCGGTGATGTCCCGGGCGAGCCTCGGTCACACGGGCAGGGCGCTCGCCGCAACTGCAGCCGTGCAGGTTCTCTATTCGATGGCGGTCGTCGCTACCCTAGCCCGGGTTTGCGCCGCGATCCATCCGAGCTGGAACGATGTGCTCCTGCATTTCGCCGGTGCGGCATGGACCGGCGCCTTTGTGGGATTCGCGCTCGCGTACTGGAGAGTTTTCACCCGCCCCCGCGTGATCACCTGAAAGGTTGCAGACCGGCTAAGCGTATATGGGAGCAAGGGATCTCCCGTCCGGAGTCATGGAGGTGCTCGAGGGTTGGACAACAAGGTAAGGACTGTCCAAGGCTCCGCTGCTCTTGAGGGAAGAACCTAGCTTGGCTTCGCGGGATGACCAGCTGGAAGTGTGAGATGTTCGTTCAGGATACGCACGATCCGGACGACATCCTCTCTGGGTATTGCGAAGGCGAGGGGCCCATAGGACGGATGATCGAATGCGAGCAGCGAGCCGTCGATGCTTGCGACCTGCACATACCAGGGCGGCTCTATCACCGTTTCAACCGTCCTCCCGTCGAGCGGAAGCTTCTGTGAGCCCTCGACCATGCGGGACCTCGCTTGGCCAAGCAGTTGGATCAGCTTCGTGAGCTGCTTGAGGTCGAGCCCGACCGGGTGAGACGGTCCAGCCGTGGAGCCGATCTCAATCGTCACCGTCTGCCGGTCGTCGGAGACCTTCACGCCAACCCTTGCTTCGACCATGACACACGCCTCCTTCCTCCTTCGGGTCATGTGGTTCACGGCAGTGAATTCAACCGGGGACAGCCCGAATGGGTTCTCCGTACCGCTAAAGTGGTGGAGCTGCGCCAGTGTCGGTCCTTAACGCGGAGGCAAGCTGCACCCCCGAGACTCTTAGGATAAAAGTCAACGTAGGCTGATCGTCCTGAGACGTTCCGGGGGAGTGCAGGGCCGGCGTCCTCTGAACGGCCGCGACGTATACCCAGACTTGACCGAGGTCAAAGAACCTGGGGGCAGAGTCCGGTACATCCGGGTATCCGGATCTGCGTTGCGAAGCTGCATCGCAGCACATGACCCTGTGAGGATTCCAATGCGACACGACCTGAGAGCCCGGTATGGCGAGGAGCGGCTTCCCCGCTACACGAGCTACCCCACGGCGCCGCAATTCTCAGACGCCGTCGGTTGCGAGGCCTACGGGCAATGGCTTGCCTCACTCCCGGCGGACGCGACAGCCTCGCTCTACCTGCATGTCCCGTTCTGCCGCTCTATGTGCTGGTATTGCGGCTGCCACACCACCATCACGCAGCGCGATGCGCCGATCGTCGACTATCTCGCCGTACTCCGTCGCGAGATCGAGCTTGTGGCGGATCGGCTGACCCGTCCTCTGGCCGTTCGGCACGTGCATTTCGGCGGCGGGACCCCGACCATCATGGAGCCGTCCGAGCTTCTCGGCCTTGTGGCCCTCATGAGGCAGAGGTTCGTCATCGACGGCTCCGCGGAAATCGCGATCGAAATCGATCCCCGCACCCTGACGAAGACGATGACGAAAGCTCTGGGGGATGCAGGCGTCAACCGTGCGAGCTTGGGCGTCCAGAGCTTCGATCCGGTCGTTCAGCGCGCCATCAACCGCATTCAGAGTCTCGAGCAGACGGCCCGGGCGACGGAAGGCCTGCGGGAGTCGGGCATCCGCGGCATCAATTTCGATCTCATCTACGGCCTTCCGCACCAGACGGTGGAGTCCTGCATCGAGACAGTCCGCCAGAGCATCGCGCTTCGCCCCGAGCGCTTCTCCGTCTTCGGCTATGCGCATGTGCCCTCGTTCAAGAAGCACCAGCGCAAGATCGATGAGGCCGCACTGCCCGACGGCGAGGCCCGCTATGCCCAGGCTGAGGCCATTGCTGAGGCCTTGGTGGGCGCCGGATACCGCCGGATCGGCCTCGATCATTACGCCCTGCCGGACGATTCCATGGCGCAGGCTCAGGGTGAGGGTGTGCTGCACCGGAACTTCCAGGGCTACACGACCGATCCGAGCGATGTGCTGATTGGCTTCGGCGCCTCCGCCATCGGCCGGCTGACCCAGGGCTACGCCCAGAACGAGGTCGTGCTCGGCCGGTACGCCGAGCGCATCCAGCGTGGGGAACTGGCGACGGCGAAGGGCTATGCGCTGACAGCCGATGATCGCCTGCGGGCCGATCTCATCGAGCGTGTCATGTGCGACTTCCGGGTCGATGTGGGCCAGGTCTGCCGCCAGCACGAGACCGCTCCCGAGGCCATCCTGCAGGCGGTCCCGAAGCTGCGTGCGCTGCAGGCCGACGGTGTCATCCGGTTGGAGGGCAATATCCTGTCCGTCAACGACAATGCCCGCTTCCTGGTCAGGAGCGTCGCCTCCGCCTTCGACGCCTATCTCGGCGCCTCCGGACGCACCCATAGCCGTGCGGTTTGACCGTGCGGCGGGACATCAGGTCTCAACGTCCTCTGTATTTTCTGCGACCCTGAAGATCGCTTCGAGGTGTTTCAGGGCCTCAAGAAGGGGTTCAGCCCCTGGTCCGAGCTGGTCCAGCAGGCGGCCTTCGAAGGCGAGAGCCTTGGGCACGATCTCCAGGTAGGACTTCTGGCCGAGGGTTGTCAGCGTCAGGATCTCCTCGCGCCGGTCCTCCTCGCTCGGACGGCGCCTGAGCCAGCGCCGCTCCTCCAGGGCCCGCACCGCCCGGCTGACCTTGGTCTTGTGCATGGCCGAGTGCCGGCCGATCCCCTTGGCGCTCATCTGCTCGAACTGCCCCAGCGTGGCCAGCACCCGCCATTCCGGGATCGTCAGGTCGTGGTGCGGGCCATAGACGGAGCGGAAATCCTGGGAGATCGTGGCTGCGATCCGGTTGAGCCGGTAGGGCAGGAAGGCTTCGAGCTGGAGTTTGGCCATCGGGTTGTTGGTTACAAAATGGATAGTTACATTCGTGACCAACTGTGGAGGTCATGCCTATGAATGTCCAGAACCCGCCCCTGAATCAGCCTTCCGAACGGATCGAGAGCGCCATCCAGCCCGGCTACATGTCCGGTTTCGGCAACGGCTTCGAGACCGAGGCGCTGCCCGGCGCCCTGCCCATCGGGCGTAACTCGCCCCAGAAATGCGCTTATGGGCTTTACGCCGAGCAGCTCTCGGGTTCGCCCTTCACGGCGCCGCGCACGACCAACGAGCGCTCCTGGCTCTACCGCATTCGCCCGACGGTGTCCCATTGGGGCCAGTTCCGGAAGGCCGATATCGGCCTGTGGCGCACGGCGCCGGCCCCCGAGGTGGAGGTGCCCATCCCGCCCATGCGCTGGGACCCGATCCCGATCCCCGATGAGCCCGTCTCGTTCCTGGAGGGCATCCGCACCATCACCACGGCGGGAGATGCCGGCTCACAGGCTGGCATGGGGGCGCATGTCTATCTGATCACCCGCTCGATGGCGGACGAGTACTTCTACAATGCCGATGGCGAGCTGCTCTTCGTGCCGCAGCAGGGCTCGTTACGGCTCTCGACCGAATTCGGCGTCATCGACATCGAGCCGGGCGAGATCGCCGTGATCCCGCGTGGCGTGAAGATCCGGGTGGAGCTCACGGACGGTCCGGCACGGGGCTATCTGTGCGAGAATTACGGCGGCGCCTTCACCCTGCCGGAGCGTGGGCCGATCGGGGCCAACTGCCTGGCGAACCCGCGCGACTTCCTCACGCCGGTGGCGGCTTACGAGGACCGGGATGCACCCTCGAAGATGTATGTGAAATGGGGCGGCACGCTCTGGGTGGCCGACATGGATCACTCGCCGCTCGACGTGGTGGCCTGGCACGGCAACTACGCGCCTTACAAGTACGACCTGCGGCGCTATTCGCCGGTGGGGCCGGTGCTCTACGACCACGCGGATCCGTCGATCTTCACGGTACTGACCTCGCCGTCCGAAACGGCCGGAACGGCCAACATCGACTTCGTGATTTTCCCTGAGCGGTGGCTGGTGGCGGAGAACACCTTCCGGCCGCCCTGGTACCACATGAACGTGATGAGCGAGTTCATGGGCCTGATCTACGGCGTGTACGATGCCAAGACGGGCGGTGGCTTCGTGCCGGGCGGCATATCGCTGCACAACACCATGCTGCCGCACGGGCCGGACATGGATGCGTTCGAGAAGGCGAGCAACGTGGAACTGAAACCCCACAAGCTGGAAGGCACGATGGCCTTCATGTTCGAGACGCGCTTCCCGCAGAAAGTGACCGCCTTCGCGGCCGAGACCGAGTCGTTGCAGAAGGATTACGCATCTTACGGCCACAAGCTGAAGAAGCACTTCAATCCAAATCAGCGCTGAGACAGCCGATGCTTCATGAAAGCCGCCAGGATCTCGGATCCTGGCGGCTTTCACTTATGACCAGAATGTTGCCTGCAGCGAGGTTTTGCGCGGCAGCTATATCGTTGCCGATCCCGGCCCGTGAAGACCTGCCACATTGCGGCCGCACTGCAACGCTTTGCTTCTCCCACAGGTGCCGGCATCGCGCGCCTGCAGAACACGGGTAATGCGGAACAAGCTGCTGATGAAAATGGAACGAAAGAACCACTCGCTCGCGCCGGATACGAACAACGTTCTGGCTGAACTCGAACGCACGATGGTTGCGTCCATTGCACTGATGAAACGCCTGAGGCGTGAGAGAAGGCGCTCCGGTCGCACGACGCACTCAATCGAGCAGCACAGCGCCTGAGCAAAATCGTTCTGCTGCTGCCCTGCAGGCGGGGGACATAGATCCCCTGCCGATAAAATCCTTTGCAGAGCCATTGTCATTTCTAAGCGCGCTCGATCCCGCGCATGTAACGATAAATCTTCCGACAAAGGTAAAAATTCAGCACAAATCTATCCGATGCCCATGTGCCACTGAGCACCGACACCATGAGCGTCCATCCTTATCCTCCTGCTCGTCCCAAGGGAGGAGGATCTGTTCATGACGACCTTCGACATCGACCATCGTTGCCGCTCCTCACGATCCGCTCTGCTCGCCGCAACGGCCGTTCTGGCCCTGCTCGCAGGAAGCGCCGCCCATGCCTGTCCGCTCGGCAGCCATGACAGTCCGCGCGTCCGGATGCTGCATGCCCTGCAAGCGCCGAACCATCATGGCTCCGGACATCATATGTCGGTTGCGCAACTGCAGCCGCAAACCAGCAATGTTCAGCCGAAACGCACGGAGCTCGGCACCTACAGCCGCGATCTGCCGCGCGGTGCCGCAGCTCCCACGTCCGACGCCAAGCCCCGGCTGCGCGACAATCTCGGCACTCTCGCGTGGGCAGTGACCAAGGTTCCGAACGGGGAGGCTCAGGCCTATTTCAACCAGGGCTACCGCCTGGGCTGGGGCTTCAATCATGCGGAAGCAGCACGCGCCTTCCGGGCTGCGCAGGAGCTTGATCCGAATTGCGCCATGTGCCTGTGGGGCGAGGCCTGGGTGCTCGGTCCGCATATCAACTACCCGATGGATGCAGATGCGAATGCGCGTGCGCTCGCCGTGCTTGAGAAGGCGCGCGGTCTTGCCCCCGCCCAGGGAGACATGCAGGTCGCGTTGGTGGAGGCGCTCTCGAAGCGGCACTCGCCCGATCCCCAGGCCGACCGCAAGGCTCTCGATCAGGCCTACGCCGATGCCATGGAGGCGGTGCAGACGCGGTTCCCCAACGATCCGCATGTGGCGGTTCTCACGGCGGATGCTCTCATGAATCTCACCCCGTGGGATTACTGGGCCGATGGCGGCAGGACGCCCAAGGGCAAGACGGGGACAATTGTTGCTCTGCTGGAAGGCGTTCTCGGAACAGCGCCATCCAGCCCCATCACGGCCAATCCCGATCATCCCGGCGCTGTTCATCTCTACATCCACACGGTCGAGGCATCGGATCGCCCGGAGCGGGCCGCTCCTCATGCGGCGCGCCTGGAAAACCTGATGCCCGGTGCAGGGCATCTGGTGCACATGCCGAGCCATATCTGGTATCGGCTCGGACGCTGGCGCGAGAGCCTCGATTCCAACATGCGTGCGGCGGCGGCCGATGAGGCGCTCGTCAATGAGGGAGGCGCGAGCCTTCTCTATTCGGAAGCTTACTATGCGCACAACGTTCACTTCCTGATGGTCTCGGCCCTCACCGGCGGCGATGGCGCAACGGCCGTGGAAGGAGCAAAAAAGCTCTCCAGCATCGTGTCCGAGCGCGCACAGCGCGAGGTGCCGTGGACACAGCCTATCATGGCCGGGCCCTACAATGTCCATGCGGTCTTTTCGAAGCCCGAGGAAGTGTTGGCCCTGCCGGCGCCGAAGGGTGATTTCCCGTATGTCAAAGCTGCGTGGCATTATGCGCGCGGTGTCGCCCTAGCCCGTCTCGGGCGAGCCGATGAGGCCCGCTCGGAGGCCGGCGCCATAGACGCGCTGGCAAAGAGCCCTGAGATCATGGCTCTGCCCGATGCCGGCGTGCCAGGGCCGGACGTGCTTTCGATCGCGGTGCACGAGATCGAAGCAAGAATTGCGCAGAATGCGGGCGAACAGGCGCAGGCTGCCGCATTGTTCGCGGAGGCTGCGACAATTCAGGATGGACTGCCCTACATGGAGCCGCCCTACTGGTACTATCCGGTGCATCAATCCCTCGGAGCGGCCTTGATGGCACAGGGCAAGCCCGCCGAGGCAGCGCTGGCGTTCCGCGAGGCCCTGCAGCGCTCGCCGAACAACGGCTGGGCCGCCGCGGGACTGCTCCGTGCAGCCGAGGCGCAGGGCGATCAGGCAACGGTCGAGGAAGCCAAGTCTCTGATGCAGAAGAACTGGTTCGGAAACGGCATGCCGGCTCCCGAGCAGCTCTGAAGCATACGATTGGGAATGATTAGAACGGGCTCCGGTGAATGTCACCGGAGCCCCAACGCATGAGGTTGAGGGCGCGGCTCCTTCTCCAGAGCCAGATTGGTATGGAGCCGGATCGACCACGTATCGCCGTCTGAAACGTTCCATCCAGGTGACCGGATTCGAAGATCGAACAAGCCTCGCCTGCCGCACGGTGAAGATCGTCGCTCAGAGCCACATCCGCTTCGTGCGAGGCGGCGACCTCCATCAACCGGCTCGCCACATTGACCGTATCCCCGATGGCCGTGATGTGCTGATGGCTGTCGCCGCCCAGGCGGGATGCGATGATCTCCCCGAAGTGAGCGCCGATCTTGAAGCCGATCTGCGACGCAATTGCATCGGGCAACGCGGCCATCCACTCTTCCGTCCGCTGGCAGAGGCCGACACAGGCCTCCACCGCATGGCAGGCATCCTCAGGCGAGGAATCCGGCAGCCCGAACAGGATCATTGCGCCATCGCCCATAAAGCTGGCAACGATGCCCTGATGGCGCACTGCCTCCTGATCCACGAGAGCGTGAAAGCCGCGCAGCACCTCGCGGGTTTCGTCGAGAGGCAGAATCTCGCTCAGGCCCGTGAAGCCCGACAGATCAATGAAGATCACGGCTGCCTTCTGGCGCACCGGCTTCATGAGGAAAGCAGGATCCTCGGCGAGCCGCCTGGTAAGGCTCGGGGGCTGGAAGCGGCGCAAGGTTCTGCTTTGCATGCTGAGCCTGTCTGCGCGCCGCCTGTCGAGCCAGAGCTCCGCCGCTCCGAAGACCACGGCCGGTGGCAAAGCCGCCAGAAGCGGAAGGGTGGCGTTGAGCCAGATGCCTTGCGTGAAGGCCGCGACGGTCAGCCCGATCCATGCGGCCGTGACGACAGTGATGATCGCAAATCCCCAGATGCCCCGGTGCCAGGCGAGGAGCAGAACGAACAGGACCGGCAGCACGATCGCGACAGAGCCATCGATGAGCCGCACACGCCGGTCGCGCACCAATCCGTCGCCCTCCACCAGATGCGCCATTGCGGTTGCCAGGACCTCGACTCCCGGCAACACCGGATCGAAGGGTGTCGGAAAGGCATCGCCGCCTCCTGTCACCGTCGCGCCGATCACGACGATCCGGTCCCGAAACGCATCTTCATCGGCCTGTCCGTTCAGGACATCGCTGGCGCTGATGGTGCGAATGGTGCCGGACGGGCCATAGAAACGGAGGGCAAGCGCATATCGGCTGTCAGTGCTAGTCGCTACGTCACCGATGGCAACTTCATCTGCGCGGAGAACCGGATCGCGTCCCATGGCAACGGAGACGGTGCGGAGCGGGAATGACGGGATGATCTGAGAGCCTGAGCGCACCAGAAGCGGAATGTGCCGCGGCACCCCGGATGGATCCGTGGCGATGTTCACGACACCGATCGCCGAGGTGCTGGCCAGAGTTCCGACAGGCAGCAGAAGCCTCTGGACCATGGGGAGGTCGTCAGGCGCTGTGCTTACAGGGTGAGGAGCCTGCTGCGCGCTGCGCTCGAACAGGCCTGCGGCCGCCAGGACGCCCCGCGTCTCGCCCAGAGCCTTGGCAAGCGCCAGATCACCGTCCGCCGACCCAGGGTCGACGAAAAGGATGTCGAGCGCAACGGCCTTCGGCTGCATGCGTCCGACATTCGAGACGAGCTGCGCCATCGTAGTACGGGGCAGGGGATAGGCGCCGACCTGCTGCACCGTCTCGTCATCGATGGCCAGGATCGTGATGCCGTCCGGAGCCGGGCGCGAGCCTTGGATCACAAACCGCAGGTCGGCGAGGGGAGCCTCGAGCCGATCGAATAGGGAGGAGCCGCCCTGCCAGTGCCAGAAAGCCAGCCCTGCGCCCCACAGGGCCGCCAGGGCAGCGGCGATCAGCGGTATGGCAAATCGCCTGCCCATGAGGGCTTAGCGTCCGAGCCGGGCGAGAAGGGCGGCGGCGCGGGCGGCGGGCCAGCGCCGCACGACGAGGGGCGATGTGCCGGCCTCCACGTCCACACCCTCTCCAGGCCCAAGACTGACTCCTCGGGTATTGCCTGAGACCCGCCGCACCGCGACCCGCCCCGTCACCACGAGGACGGATGTCCGAGTGCCGCTCACGTCGACGGCCCATTGCGTGCCGCGCACAGCGGCGATGGCCTGCGGCGTCATGATCTGGAAACCCTGCCGTGCGGATTGCGCCGGCGCATCGATGAAGATGGCGCGGCCCTGCAGGTTCACCGCATCGGGCCGGTTGTCGCGGTTCTCGTCCACGAGGTTGTAGGCCGCTCCCGCTTCAGCCTCGATGGTGAGGCCGTCCCGGCAGCGCAGGATCTGCCGTTGCGAACCTGCCGCTGTTTGCAGCACGCAGCCGATGCCCTGAGCCATTGCAGTCTCGCTCAAGCACAGATGCACCAGAGCGCACAGGAGGACGAGCCGCGCCGCAGCAAGAGCGGCTGCCCGGTGACCTGTCCATCTCCACGTCATGATGTCTCTCCGCTGCCAAAGGACTGGCTATTGTCTTGGACGGCTCAAGATGTCCATGGGTTACAATATGGAGGATGTGAGAGAGCCAGCGATGTGTCGGATATCACCCATCGGAGTGCGTGGCAGACCTCACTGTTTTAGGGCGACCATGAAATGGCGTGGGAAGCGCAGAAGAACCCTGCCGTCCGCTTGCGCCGGATAGGCTTTCTCGATCTCTGCGTGATACTGATCCAGGAACCCGGACTGCTCCTCCGGCGAGAGAGGATCCAGATAGGGCCTCAACCCCGTGCCCTTGAGCCACTCGACGATGGCTCCCGCATCCGCCAGCGGATGAACATAGGTGGTCTGCCAGAGATCCGCCGAGCATCCAGCCTGCAGCAGCCATGAATAGTAGTCTTCAAACGATCCGATCTCCTCTCTGGATACGGACGCAGCTTTCAGCTTTTCCGCCCAGGGTCCCTCCTGTGCGACCTTCCGCATGAGCCTGTGCGAGGGTTCATTCAGGTTGTTGGGCATCTGGACGGCAAGGCACCCGTCTGCCTCCAGGCAGGAGGCGAGTTTTGCGAGCAGGCGCTGATGGTTCGGCAGCCATTGCAGGACGGCGTTGGCGAAGATCAGATCGTAGCGCTCGTCCGGATTCCAGGCCGCGATGTCCTCTTCCTGGAAAGCGACCTGAGGCAAGCGGACCCGTGCTTTGGCGAGCATGTCGGGCGAGTTGTCGAGCCCGAGCACCCGCGCGTCCGGGTAGCGATCGACGATCAGTTCCGTGCTGTTTCCGGGCCCGCACCCGATATCGACGGCGCTGCGGATCTTCGCCAGGGGAACACGCCCGATCAGGTCGATCGCGGGCCGTGTCCGTTCGTCTTCGAATTTGAGGTATTGTCCAGCGTTCCAGTCTGCCAAGGGATGCCTCGTCGTTCTAAAGTTTCAGGGGCGTCCCTATCATAACAAGCGCTGACGGCTCGCCTTGCCGCTTGATAATCCGTTCAAGGACGACATCTTCCCGGTTCGAGCGTATACTCATTGCATAGGTTACGGCCACGCGTAACCGTCTCATCGCCACGCAGGCCGTGATCTCAGCTGCCAAGGTTCAGCCCTGGAGGAGCGGTTATGGCTCAATTTCACATTGTCGCCGGTGCAAGCGATGTCCCGTCTCATCCGGTCGTCAGGAAGATCACTCCCGCCGATTTGAAGGAGGCGCTGGCGAAGGGGTTCGATGATTTCTGGGCGATGCCCTCCCACCTGGTCTTCATTGGGCTGATCTATCCTGTCATTGGTGCGTGCCTTGCGGCTCTGACGTTCAGCAACAATGCATTGCCGCTGCTCTACCCGCTGGTCTCGGGCTTTGCTCTCGTAGGCCCCTTCGCGGCCATTGGTTTGTATGAGATCAGCAGGCGTCGGGAACTCGGTCTGTCCTCGTCCTGGAGGGATGCTTTCGACGTCCTCAAATCGCCGTCGATCCCCTCGATTGCGGCACTCGGCGTGCTGCTGCTCGTGATCTTCCTCATGTGGCTGACATCGGCGCGCACCCTGTATCAATCCATTTTTGGCTATGAGGTGCCCGCATCCTACTCGCAGTTCGTCAATCAGGTGCTCGCAACCACGGACGGCATGAGACTTGTCATCATCGGCAACATTCTCGGTTTCTGCTTTGCCGTTGCGGTTCTGAGCATCAGCGTCATTTCATTCCCGCTTCTGCTCGATCGGGATGTGGGCGCGGCTGTGGCTGTCTACACATCCGTCAAGGCGGTGGTGATGAACCCGCTTACCATGGCCTTGTGGGGCTTGATCGTCGCGGCAGCGCTCCTCGTCGGATCACTTCCGCTCTTCGTGGGCCTCGCAATCGTCATGCCTGTCCTCGGACATGCGACCTGGCATCTGTACCGCCGGGTGGTCGAGCCGCCCCAAACTGACGAGGCTCATCCTGCCCCTATGGCTTAAACGCCGGAGCCGCCCTCCTGAGGGATGAGGGAGGCGAATTGAAGCTTCTTTGTTTCATGTGAAACAACACCGCCTGCACAGGCGAGCATCGATGCTCGCCTGTGCAGGCGTCGCTTAGATAAATTGTCTGAATAGTGGCAGAACTTCGACAAATTCGAGAGCGCCTACTGCAACATATCTTCACTGTGCAGGGCTGAGGGCAAGCGGTGATACGGATGTTTTCCTTGTTTCCCCCAATGCCGATGCGTTTCATCAACAATTAACTTGAAATCGTCTGGCCGGGGTTTTGCCGCTGGGGAAACTATGGTTAGGTACGCACCTGTCGAACCTCGACAGGTCAGAGCACGGCTCCTGAAGTCAGCGGGACCGTGTTGTGAGATCTAGTAGTAATCCTGCATCAGGGAGAGAGTGCCTCAAGTGCTGCGGCTGAGCACCATTCGAAGGACAGCGTTTCTCTTCCTGGTAGGCGTTCTGTTCAGTGGACTGCCGTCCACCCATGCCGTCGCATTCGATCTCTTCGGATGGTTCGGCGGGAGCGATGATCCGCCTCCTCCCAGCGCGGACGCCCTGCCTTATTCCCTCGATTACACCATCGGCGGTAACACGAAAGGCCTCGAGCAGACGCTGAAGGATGCGTCGACGCTGCAGAGCCTTCAGTCGGATCCCCCGCCGGATGCCGCAGCCCTGGTCGCCCGGGCAGAGGCCGATCTGCCGCGCCTGATCGATGCGCTGTGGGGAGCCGGGTACTATAATGCCCGCGTCACGATCAATGTTGCCGGTGTCCCGCTGGCGCTTCAAGCGGCACGTACCGAGGCCGCAGCACGTGCGGTGGCAGGATATCGTGCACGGGCTCTCGTGCCCGTTCAGATTATCGCGGATCCCGGACCTCAGTTCGCCCTTCGGGATGTTGCCGTACTCGACGCACGCACCGGCCGGTCCTTCCCGCCGGGGGAACTCCCGCCGCGGATCGTGCAGATCAAGCCGGGCGATCCGGCACGCTCTGCCGATATTCTGGCCGCCGAAGCACGCATCGTCGATTACTTCCGCGCCGAGTCCCGGCCCTTCGCCAAGGTCGAGCGGCGCGAACCCGTGGTGTTCCACCCGGCCCAAGCGATGGATGTGAGCCTCGCGGTCAACCCGGGCCCTCGGGCAGGCATCGGCCCAATCGCGATCCAGGGAGCCGAAAACGTCGATCCGGCCGTGGTGCGCTCCTTCATCTACACCGAGCCGGGCGATCCTTACTCGCCGGCTGAACTGGCCTCGATACGCAAGTCGATCTCCCAGATCGAGGCGCTGTCCTCCGTTCGCATCCGTGAAGCGGAGACGCTCGATTCTTACGGAAACCTGCCGCTCTTCGTGGAACTCACCGAGCGTCCGCCGCGCATAATCGGGGCGTCGGCGCAGTATTCGACCACGGACGGACCGGCGCTGAGGGCCTATTGGGCACATCGCAACCTGTTCGGCGGCGCCGAGCGGCTGAGGTTTGAGGGCAATCTCTTCTACCTGACAGAAGATGGGGGGCAGACGGACCCGGACGAGGATTTCGACTGGAGCGATCTCGGTGGCCGTTTCCGTGCAAGCTTCCTGAAGCCCGCCCTCTGGGGCACCCGCAACGACCTGCTGGTGGATGCCCTGGTCGAGCGGGATCGCACGGAAGGCTATACCAGCCGCCTCGTCAACGCGACGGCAGCCATTCGCCACCGCTTCAGCGAGACGTTCTCGATCCAGGGTGGGATCGAATACGAGCGGGGACAGACCTCGGACGTTCTCGGACAGATCGACTACACCCTGGTCGGACTGCCTGTCTCACTCAGCTACGATTCCACCGACAACGCGCTCAACCCCACGGAAGGCATCAGGCTGATCGCCTCTGTGACGCCCTATCCGGAGTTTCTCGGCTCCTCGGTGCCGATCACCATCGCCAGGGGAACGGCGTCGGCCTATTACTCGCTCGACGAGGAGTCCCGCTACGTGCTGGCCGGGCGCCTCGGCCTCGGTTCCATCGTCGGGGCAGATCTCGACGAGATTCCCGCCAACCGGCGGTTCTTCGCCGGCGGCGGCGGCTCCGTGCGCGGCTATACCTACAGGAGCCTGGGGCCGACCTTCCTCGGCGAGCCGATCGGCGGACGGAGCCTGCTGGAGGCATCTCTCGAGGCCCGCATCAAGATCACCGACACGATCGGCATCGTGCCCTTCGTCGATGCGGGCACCGCCTTCGAGCCGAGCTTTCCGGATTTCGACGAGCGCATCCGTGTCGGCGCTGGCCTAGGGCTGCGTTACTACACGGGAATTGGCCCTATCCGCCTGGATGTCGCGATTCCGGTCAATCGGGAACGCGGCGATCCAACCTATGCCATCTATGTCGGAATCGGGCAGGCCTTCTGATGAAAAAGCCAATCCGCTCCCTTGCCCTTCTGACTGCTTTTCTCGCCGTGACGCTGGTTGCCTCCTGGTTCCTCGTCTCGCGTCCGAGCCAGGCGCAGAGCGATCAAGGCGTGCTGGCCAGCCTGATTTCGCGCCTCCTCTCCACGCCAACCACGCGGGTCACCATCGGCAGCATCGAGGGCGCACTGTCCTCCAACGCCGTCATCCGGGACATACGGATCGCCGACCGGGATGGCGTGTGGCTCAGTCTCGACCGCGCCAATCTGGTCTGGAGCCGGACGGCGCTCCTGCGCGGAAGGCTTCAAGTCGACGAACTCACCATCGGCCGTCTCCAGATCCAGCGCCGACCGCTGCCCGCCGAGGAAGATGCCCCGGTTTCCGACGAGCCGATCCTGCCTGAACTGCCGGTCCGGGTGATCGTCGACCGCTTTGCCCTGCAGGAACTGGTGCTCGGCGAGCCGGTTCTGGGTACTGAGGCGCGGCTTTCCGCGGCAGGCTCGGCGCAGATCGGCAATCCTGCGGAAGGTCTCGACCTGACTTTCGCCGCGCAACGCCTCGACGCTCCCGGGCAGCTGTCGATCGATCTCAATTACGTACCGCAGACGAACCGCCTCTCGCTCGACCTCACGCACCAGGAGCCTGCAGGCGGCATCGCCGCCCGGCTTCTGGATCTCCCTGGCCTTCCCCCCGTCGATCTGAAGGTTGCCGGGGAGGGACCGCTGAGCGACTTCGCGGCCCGGCTCGATTTCACCGCCGGGCCGACGATCGGTGCGGCGGGCACCACGACCGTCAGGCGCGTCAATGCCGCCTACGACCTCAACGTGGATCTTGCAGCGCGCATCGAGGGGCTCCTGCCGGCGGCGGCCGCTCCCGTCTTCAGCGGCACCACGCAGCTCGTCGGCAACGTGAACGTCGCCGATGACGGCGGCATCCGCTTCCAGCCGATACAGATCACGTCCAACGTCGCGCGCTTCGACATGAACGGAACGATCAGCCCCGGTCAGGTGCTCGACATCCGGCTCAATGCCCGTGCCCTGCCGACGGACGGGAGCAGGACACGAGCCGGGGAGGCGGAGATCGCCCGGCTCAACTTCGACGGCACCGTGCAGGGGCCGCTGACCGCGCCGCGCATCAACGGCACCCTGGACGCCGCCGAAATCCGGCTGCCGGAGGGCTCCCTGGAAGCGCTGACCGCCCGGGTGACCATGGACCCGGTGCAGGGCGTCTCGCCGCCGGACCGTTTCTCCTTCGCCATCGACGCCAACGCCCGTGGGATCCGCCCCACAGACCAAGCGCTGGCGCGGTCTATCGGGCCGACCCTCACGGTGACGTCGCGCGGTTCTTTCGATCTGGAGGGTGTCGCCAGCGTCGAGACTGCACGCATCGAGACATCGACCGCGCAGGCGAGCTTCAACGGACGGGTGGGATCGACTGTCCTCGATGGCTCGCTGGAGGCCAGCATTCCGGCGCTCGCCCCGTTCTCCGGCATCGCCGGGCGGACCCTGCGCGGATCGGCCAGCCTGACGGCGCGGTTGACCGGCAATCCGCGCCGCTATGACATGGCGGCCGCCATCGACGCGAGGCTGCGGGAGCTGTCGACCGGGACACCGGCCCTTGACGGCCTCCTCGGTCGGTCCGTCACCGCCGCGGGCACGCTGCGCCGCATCCCGAATGGCTTCGCCTTCGAGAATTTCCGTGTCGACGGTGCGCATCTCGATGCGCGTATCGACGGGCGGGCTACGCAATCGGCCGCGGACATGGCCCTCAACATCACCATCGACGCATTGAGGCATGTGGACGAGCGCATCACGGCGGGACGGGCGAATGTTACGGCGCGTCTCACGGGCTCCCTTGAGCGCCCTGATGTGACCGGCACCGCGACGCTCACCGATGTTCGCGCGCTCGGCCGCTCCATTCCACGCCTTGTGCTGGATCTCAACGCTCGCGACGTGACGGGTGCGCTTGATGCCGCTCTCACCCTGGACGGGAGAGTGGACGACAAGCCTGCGGCAGGCTCCTTGCATATTGCAAAGCCGCCGGAGGGCGGCTGGCTGCTCGACCGGCTCGACATCGATATCGGATCGGTTGCCCTGAATGGAAACCTTCGTCTGGGTGACGACCAGCTGGCGCAGGGTGAGATCTCTCTGTCGGGCAGCAATTTCGACGACCTTTCGCCCCTGGTCCTGACGAAGCTCGATGGAGCGCTCGATGCCGTCGTCACACTCACGGCGCGCGGTGGCGGACAGGACATCCAGCTCACCGCCCGAGGCTCGCGCTTTGTGGTGGCAGACGTGACGGTGCGGGACTTCGACACGCGACTGACAGTGGAAGATCTTTATCGTCGCCCGCAAATCGATGGCTCCGTTTCCGCCGCGGCTCTGACCGCCGGTGGTCAGACCTACCGGGATATTCGCTTCGTGGCCGAAGGCACGCCCGAAGCCTCGCGCTTCACGGCCTCGGCCACCGGGCAGGGGTTCAATCTCGATGCGCAGGGCCGCGTCGTGCCGGGCGACGCGATACGGATCGAGCTCGCCTCGTTCAGTGCGCGGCGCGGCGGCAGGCGCCTGGCTTTGGCCCAGCCCGCCACCATCACGCTGCAGGATGGCGCCGTTTCCCTGTCCAATGTCGTGATCGCGGCCGATCAGGGGCGCGTTGCCCTCTCGGGCACCGTCGGCGACAGGCTCGATCTCGACGTCGATATTCGCAACCTGCCGCTTCAGACGGCCGAGATCCTCGTGCCGAATCTCGGCCTCGCCGGCACGGCCAATGGTACTGCTGCCATCACAGGTACAGCGAGCAATCCAAGCGGAACCTATCGTCTTTCCCTGTCCGGTCTTGCAACAGCGCGGACCCGCCAGGCGGGGCTGCCGCCGCTCGGCATCGAAGCCCAGGGTCGGCTGGCCGATCAGCGCGTCGGAGTCGATGCCAGGGTGTCTGCCGGACGCGCCGGCACATTCCAGGTCTCCGGCAGCGTTCCGATCGATGCGGCAGGTGAGCTTGCGCTCAGGGTTTCGGGTCGCGCCGACCTTGCCATCGCCAACACGATCCTGTCGGCCTCTGGCCAGCGGCTTACCGGCGCGGCCAATCTGGATCTTGCCATCGCCGGAACTCTCTCCGACCCTCGAATAGAGGGAAGTGTGACCATCGCTAATGGCAGTTTCTCCGATGCTTTGCAGGGCATCCAGCTGAACGGCATCGCCGGACGGCTTGCCGCGCGCGGTGAGGTGCTCGCCATCGAGAGCCTGACGGCGCAGACGCCGAATGGCGGCTCCCTTGCGGCCCGGGGGCAGGTGACGATCGATCCGGCGGCAGGCTTTCCTGGCGAGATCCGGATCACTGGCAGCCGGGCGCAGCTCGTATCCAACGAAACCGTCGAGGCGAGCGCGGACTTGGACCTGACGCTCTCCGGTCCCCTGGCCAGCCGGCCGCGGGCAGTGGGACGCATCGACATCATCACGATGAATGTCTCCGTGCCCGACCGCCTGCCGACGACCTTGCGGCCGCTGCCAGGAACGAAGCATGTGCGGCCCACGCCGACTGCTGCGGCGCGCCTGGCTCTGGCGCAGCGACGGCAATCCGCCTCCGCCCGGGGCACGCCCTTCAGGGCTGAGCTCGATCTGACGCTGACGGCACAGAACCGCATCTTCGTGCGGGGAAGAGGGATCAACGCGGAACTCGGCGGCGACCTGAGACTGCAGGGGACAACGCAGAATCCTGTTGCCATCGGCGCCTTCGAACTGCGCCGCGGACGCTTCGATCTTCTGGGTCAAAGGATCGACTTCGTGCGCGGCCGCCTGGACTTCACCGGCGACCTCACGCCATCGCTCGATTTCCTGGCCGAGACGCAGGCCGGGGACGTGACGGCACGCATCGCCGTGACCGGGCCGGCCTCAAGTCCGGAATTTGCGTTCAGCTCCAGCCCCGACCTGCCTCAGGACGAGGTGCTGTCCCGCATCCTGTTCCAGAGGCCCTCCGGCGGTCTCTCCGCAGGCCAGGCCCTGCAACTTGCGCAGGCCGTGGCACAGCTCTCCGGCGGCTCCGGCAACGATGCGTTCGAGCGCCTGCGCCGATCTCTGGGCGTCGACAGTCTCGACATCACGGTTGGCGCAGGCGGGCCAGGGGTCGGTGTCTCGCGCTATATCAGCGACAATGTGCGTGTGGGCGTGAGAGCCGGCGCACGGCCTGAGGAAAGCGGCGTCACGGTGGATATCGACCTGACGCGGCGCCTCAAGGCTCAGGGCGAGGTGAACGCCGAAGGCGGCACCTCCGTCGGGCTCGGGTTCGAGTGGGAATATTGACGCTATCGGGATGGCACTAAGCTGGTGGGAGCTGCCGGAGGGCAGCTCCCACCCCTCGTTCCGTTAGTCGACCTTCGCGCCCGACGCTTTGACGACCTTCGCCCATTTCTCGTGCTCGGCCCTGACATAGGCCATGAGTTCGTCCGGGGTCATGGGCTGGATCTCGCCGCCGAGATCGGCAAAGCGCTTCTGCAGCTCCGGTGTCTCCAAAGCCTTGCGGACTTCCTGGTTCAGCTTGGTGGTGATCTCCGGAGGCGTGCCCTTGGGGGCAAACAGCGCGAACCAGCTCGTCGCTTCGAATCCAGGAAGGCCAGCCTCCGCGAGCGTTGGCTTGTCGGGAACGGCCGGGGAGCGCTTGGACGAGGTGACCGCCAGGGCCCGCAGGCTTCCGCCGCGCACGTGCTCGATCGAGGAGGGGAGATTGTCGAACATCACGTCCACCTGTCCGCCGATCAGGTCGTTCACCGCCGGTCCGCTGCCGCGATAGGGCACGTGAGGCATCTCGACGCCCGTCATCTGCTTGAACAGTTCGCCGGAGAGATGGATCGATGTGCCGTTGCCGGACGAGGCCATGGTGAACTTGCCCGGAGTCGCCTTCGCCTCTGCGATGAATTCCTGCACGGTAGTGGCGTTCACCTTCGTGGGGCTCACCACCATCAGGTTCGGCACGCCGGCCACATAGGCAACGGGTGCGAAATCGGTGAGCGCGTCATAAGGCATCTTGGCATAGAGGCTCGGATTGATGGCATGGGTCCCGACCGTGCCCATGACCAGGGTGTAGCCGTCAGGCTGCGCTTTCGCGACTGCATCCGTCCCGATGTTGCCGCCAGCGCCACCGCGGTTCTCGATGACGAATTGCTGCCCAAGGGATTGGGAAAGCTTTTCTCCTACGAGTCGGGCGAAGATGTCCGTGGTGCCGCCCGGTGTGAACGGTACGATGACGCGAACCGGCCGCGTTGGATATGTTGCCGGCTGGGCAAGCGTGGCCCCGGAGACGAGGCAGGCCCCGGCTCCGATCAGGAGGCCAAGCATGCGCCGGCGGGAAGAGCAGGAAGAGAGTGACATGGCGGCTCCCTAAGAGTTAGTGTTAGTGATGGCGCCGGTATCCTGGAACGGCAGCCCCCATGTGAGCGCAACGCAGGGGCCGGGGCAATGGCCTTGAGCGTGGTCTTGCAGCTCCAAAGCGCCTGAAAAATTTTCGGAATTTCGGGAACCCCTGTCCCTTGAAAAGCGTTAAGCAGGGTCGAATTCCATCCAACGACGAACAAAGTAGCTTTTGGAACGTCGGCATATGGGGATCCAGGCGTGGGTAGGCCTGGAACAGCGTAACAGGGGGCCTTATGTCACAAGTCGAAACCGCCATTTCGCAGCTTGATCCCAAGCTGCTGCTCAAAACCCTGCGCGCATTCCGGAGAGGCGACTTCTCCGCGCGCCTGCCTTCCGATTTGACCGGCATCGACGGCGAAATTGCCGAGGCCTTCAACGACATTGCCGACCTGAACAAGGGTCTCGCCCAGGAGCTGGACCGGGTTGCCAAGGTGGTCGGCAAGGAAGGGCGGATCGGCGAGCGCGGGCGTCTTTCGGCTGCAACCGGCTGCTGGAGCGAGTGCATCGACTCGGTCAATTCCATGATTGGCGATCTCGTCCAGCCGACGACCGAAGTGGCCCGCGTGATCGGCGCTGTGGCCAAAGGCGACCTCAGCCAAAGCATGCAGCTCGAGATCGAGGGCCGCCCCCTGCGCGGCGAGTTCCTGCGCATCGGCAAGGTGGTCAACACCATGGTGGGCCAGCTGAGCTCGTTCGCGTCCGAAGTGACCCGCGTGGCCAAGGAAGTGGGCACCGAAGGCAAGCTCGGCGGACAAGCCCAGGTGAAGGGCGTCGCCGGCACCTGGAAGGACCTGACCGACAACGTGAACATGATGGCCGCGAACCTCACCGGCCAGGTGCGTAACATCGCTGAAGTGACGACCGCGGTTGCGAACGGTAATCTGTCGAAAAAGATCACCGTCGATGTCAAAGGCGAGATGCTGGAGCTGAAGAACACCATCAACACCATGGTGGACCAGCTGAACTCGTTCGCCTCCGAAGTGACCCGCGTGGCGAAAGAAGTGGGCACCGAAGGCAAGCTGGGAGGCCAGGCGCAGGTGAAGGGTGTCGGCGGTACCTGGAAGGATCTGACCGACAACGTGAACATGATGGCGGCGAACCTCACCGGTCAGGTGCGCGGCATCGCCGAGGTCGTGACCGCCGTTGCCGTGGGCAACCTCACGCGGAAGCTAACCGTGGACGCCAAGGGTGAGATTGCCGCTCTGGCGGACACCATCAACGGCATGATCGATACGCTGGCCACCTTCGCCGATCAGGTGACGAACGTGGCGCGCGAGGTGGGTATCGAAGGCAAGCTCGGCGGGCAGGCCCTGGTGCCCGGCGCCGCCGGCCTGTGGCGCGATCTCACCGACAACGTGAACATGATGGCCGCCAACCTCACCGGCCAGGTGCGTAACATCGCCGACGTGACGACCGCAGTGGCCAATGGTGACCTCTCGAAGAAGATCACCGTCGACGTCAAGGGTGAGATGCTGGAGCTGAAGAACACCATCAACACCATGGTGGACCAGCTCAACTCCTTCGCGTCCGAGGTGACCCGCGTGGCTCGCGAAGTGGGCACGGAAGGCAAGCTGGGAGGCCAGGCGCAGGTGAAGGGTGTCGGCGGCACCTGGAAGGACCTCACCGACAATGTGAATATGATGGCCGCCAACCTCACCGGCCAGGTGCGTAACATCGCCGACGTGACCACGGCAGTGGCGAATGGCGACCTGTCGAAGAAAATCACCGTCGACGTGCGCGGCGAGCTCTTGGAGCTGAAGAACACCATCAACACCATGGTGGACCAGCTGAACTCGTTCGCCTCGGAAGTGACGCGTGTTGCGAAAGAGGTCGGCACGGAAGGCAAGCTCGGCGGCCAAGCCCGAGTGGAGGGCGTCGGCGGTGTCTGGAAAGGCCTCACCGACAACGTGAACATGATGGCGGCCAACCTCACCGGCCAGGTGCGTAACATCGCGGATGTCACCACCGCGGTGGCCAACGGCGACCTGTCGAAGAAGATCACCGTCGACGTGCGCGGTGAGCTTCTTGAGTTGAAGAACACCATCAACACCATGGTGGACCAGTTGAACTCGTTCGCCTCGGAAGTGACCCGCGTGGCGAAAGAGGTGGGCTCCGAGGGGAAGCTCGGCGGCCAGGCGCAGGTGAAGGGCGTCGGCGGCGTCTGGAAAGGCCTGACCGACAACGTGAACCTCATGGCGGCGAACCTCACCGGTCAGGTGCGCGGCATCGCCGAAGTCGTGACTGCCGTCGCGACGGGCGACCTGTCGAAGAAGATCACTGTCGTGGTCGAAGGCGAAATGCTGGAGCTGAAGTCGACCATCAACACCATGGTGGACCAGCTGAACTCGTTTGCTTCCGAGGTGACCCGCGTGGCCCGCGAGGTGGGTTCCGAGGGTAAACTCGGCGGTCAGGCGCAGGTGAAAGGCGTCGCCGGCACCTGGAAGGACCTCACCGACAACGTCAACATGATGGCCGCGAACCTCACCGGCCAGGTGCGTAATATCGCGGACGTAACGACGGCGGTCGCAAACGGCGACCTGTCGAAGAAGATCACGGTGGACGTCAAGGGCGAGATGCTGGAGCTGAAGAACACCATCAACACCATGGTGGACCAGCTGAACTCGTTCGCGTCCGAGGTGACCCGCGTGGCCCGCGAGGTGGGCACGGAAGGAAAACTCGGTGGACAGGCGCAAGTCCGTGGTGTCGGCGGCACCTGGAAGGACCTCACCGATAACGTCAACATGATGGCGGCCAACCTGACAGGTCAGGTGCGAAACATCGCGGATGTCACCACCGCGGTGGCGAACGGCAATCTGTCGAAGAAGATCACCGTCGATGTCAAAGGCGAGATGCTGGAGCTGAAGAACACCATCAACACCATGGTGGACCAGCTCAACTCCTTCGCCTCGGAAGTCACCCGCGTGGCGAAAGAGGTGGGCACCGAAGGCAAGCTCGGCGGCCAAGCCCGAGTGGAAGGCGTATCGGGCCTCTGGCGCGATCTCACCGACAACGTGAACCAGCTTGCCGCCAACCTGACCAACCAGGTGCGAGCCATCGCGGAAGTCGCCACGGCGGTGACGCGCGGTGACCTGACCCGGTCGATCACCGCGGAAGCCCTGGGCGAGCTTGCAGCGCTCAAGGACAACATCAACGAGATGATCCGCAACTTGCGCGATACGACGCTCAAGAATGCGGAGCAGGATTGGCTGAAGACCAACCTCGCCAAGTTCACCCGCATGCTGCAGGGCGAGCGCGATCTCGCCACCGTGTCGAACATGATCCTTTCGGAGATTGCCCCGCTGGTGAACGCTCAGCAGGGTGTCTTCTACACAGTCGAGAATCGTGGCGATGAGCCGACCCTGGAGCTCGTTGCTTCCTATGCCTTCACTGAGCGGAAGCACCTTGGAAACCGCTTCCGCCTGCGGGAGGGTCTCGTCGGACAGGTGGCTTACGAGAAGAAGCGCATTCTCCTCACCAACGCACCGAACGACTACATCAAGATCGGTTCGGCTCTTGGCGAGGCCGCGCCGCTCAACATCATCGTCCTGCCGGTTCTGTTCGAGCAGGAGGTCAAGGCGGTGATCGAGCTCGCCTCCTTCAACCGCTTTTCTGAGACCCATCAGTCCTTCCTGGACCAGCTGACGGAGTCGATCGGTATCGTTCTCAATACGATCGCGGCGAACATGCGGACGGAAGGCCTCCTAAAGCAGTCCCAGCTTCTGACCACCGAGCTGCAGAGCCAGCAGGAGGAGTTGCGGAACACCAACGATCGTCTGGAGCAACAGGCAGCCACGCTGCGCCAGTCCGAGGAGCTTCTGCGGCAGCAGCAGGACGTGCTCCAGAAGACCAACGAGGAGCTCGAGGACAAGGCTCGCCTGCTTGAGATTCAGAAGCGGGAAGTGGAGACAAAGAACCAGGAAGTCTCCATCGCCAAGACTGCCCTTGAGGAGAAGGCCGAGCAGCTCTCCCTGACCTCGCGCTACAAGTCGCAGTTCCTGGCCAATATGAGCCATGAACTGAGGACGCCCCTCAACTCGCTTCTCATCCTCTCGAAGCTTCTGACCGAGAATTCCGAAGGCAATCTCACCGACAAGCAGAAGGAGTTCGCAAAAACGATCCACGCTGCCGGCTCCGATCTCCTGTCGCTCATCAACGACATTCTGGATCTGTCCAAGATCGAATCCGGAACGGTCAGCCTCGAGGTCTCCAACGTCGCGTTCAAGGATCTCGTCGAGAACATGGATCGGACCTTCCGTCAGGTGGCGGAGGAGAGAAAACTCAACTTCCAGGTTGAGGTTGATCCGAAGCTCCCGCTGGCCATCAGAACGGATTCGAAGCGCCTGCAGCAGGTGCTGCGCAACCTTCTCTCGAATGCCTTCAAATTCACGGAACGTGGAGGCGTGACGCTTCAGATCGGATCCGCCGAAGGTTCGCCGCTGCGGGCTGGAAGCCAATGGATCGCCATGTCCGTCACGGATACCGGCATTGGCATCCCGGAGGAAAAGCAGCGGATCATCTTCGAAGCCTTCCAGCAGGCGGACGGGACCACGAGCCGCAAGTATGGTGGAACCGGTCTCGGCCTGTCGATCAGCCGCGAGATCGCGCGGCTTCTCGGCGGCGAGATCGTGGTGTCGAGCACACCGGGGAGCGGGTCCACCTTCACGCTCTTCGTGCCCGTGGAGCCCCCTTCAAGCCATGGTACGCTCAGCACGGCATCCGCAGCGCGAGCGATTGGCGACGGAGCGGGGTCCTACGCGCCTTCAGAGGATGCATCCGGAGCGATGATCCGGCAGCCTTCAGCCGCGATGGCGCTCTCAGCGTCCCTCGATGATCGCCATGCGATCACCATAGGGGACCGCATCGTGCTCATCATTGAGGATGATGCGATGTTCGCCTCAGTGCTGTTGGAGCTCGCGCGGGAGGAGGGCTTCAAGGGGCTTATCGCCATGGACGGCGCTTCGGCGCTTGCCTTGGCCCATCGCTACAAGCCGCATGCGATCACCCTCGACATCGGCTTGCCCGACATGGACGGGTGGGCGCTCCTCGATCTGTTGAAGCATGACCCGAGGACGAGGCATGTTCCCATCCATGTGATCTCGGTCGACGATCAGAAGAAGCGCGGCCTCAAGGCCGGCGCCTTCGGTTTTCTCGAGAAGCCTGTCGACCGCGAGGCTCTCATGGGAGCACTCAACCGCACGAAGGAGTTCATCGATCGACCGGTGAAGAAGCTTCTCCTCGTCGAGGACGATGACAATCAGCGCATGAGCTTGTCTGAGCTCATGAAGAACGAGCAGGTCGACGTCACCGCCGTGGGAACGGCCGAAGGCGCTCTGGAGGTCATCCAGGTGCGACCCTTCGATTGTGCCATCGTGGACCTCGGCCTGCCGGATCTGCCCGGTGCCGAACTGATCGAGCGTATTCGCAAGACGCAGGGCGGCGAGGAACTGCCGATCGTCATCTACACCGGCCAGGACCTCACCAGGGATGAGGAGCGTCGATTGCAGAACATCGCCGCGACGATCGTGGTCAAAGGCGAGGGCTCGTCCGAGCGGCTTCTCAACGACACGGCGTTGTTCCTCCATCGGGCGATCAGCGCCATTCCCGAGGAGAAGCACATCATCGTCGAACATCGCGCCGATGGATCGCTCGACGGCCGCAAGGTGCTCATCATCGATGATGACATGCGCAACATCTTCTCGCTGACGAGCGCGCTTGAGCAACATGGGCTGTCCGTCATCTTCGCGGAGAACGGCCTGGAAGGCATCGAGAAGCTTCAGGCCAATCCGGATATCGATGTTGCTTTGGTCGACATCATGATGCCGGAAATGGATGGCTACGAAACCATGCGGGAGATCCGTAACATCCCGCAATACCGTGATCTTCCGCTGGTCGCCGTGACCGCCAAGGCGATGAAGGGCGATCGTGAGAAGTGTCTCGAATCGGGCGCGACGGATTATGTGTCGAAGCCTGTGGATATCGATCAGCTTCTTGCCGTCCTGCGCGTTCAACTCAGCCGGAGCACCTATATCCCTGAAGGGAAGACTGCTCCCAATGGCGCGGCAGGGGTCGGGTTGAACTCATGATGGAAGACGCTGGGCGGGTAGATGCGGGTTCGGGGGCGGATGAGTTTCATCTGGTCTCGGCCCGCCCCTTGGCGGATCCCATCCTGGCCAAGATCCTGGTGGTCGATGACGACCCCAGGAATCTGATCGCCGTGGAAGAGGTGTTGCGGTCTCCCGGTGTGGAGATCGTCACCGCCGACTCGGGCGAATCCGCCTTGCGTCATGTTCTGCAGGACGATTTCGCGGCCATCCTTCTCGATGTGCAGATGCCTCGCATGGATGGCTATGAGGTTGCCAGTCTGATCCGAAACAGGCCCCGCTCATCGCGGGTGCCGATCCTGTTCCTGACCGCCTTCAACAAAGACGACATGCACGTCTTCAAGGGGTATTCGGCAGGTGCGGTCGACTACGTCTTCAAGCCCATCGAGCCTCTGATCCTCAAGTCGAAGGTGGATATCTTCGTCGATCTCTATCGCAAGACGGAGGAGATCCGCCGTCAGGCTGAGCAGGAGCGGCATCTGCTCATGGACAACCTGCGGGTCCGCAGCGAGAAGCTGAAGGCCGAGCAGGCCCTGCGGCGGCGCGAGGAGCATCAGGGCATCGTTCTGCAATCGCTGCCGATTGCGCTCTACACGGCTTCCGTGCAGGAAGACCACCGGCAGCTTCATTTCACCAATGAAAGCATCGAGCGGATCACCGGCTTCGGGCCTGGGGCCTTCCTCGAACGGTCGGATTTCTGGTCGTCCCGGATCAACGACGAGGATCGGGACAGAGTTCTGAACGAACTCAAGCACCTGGAGGAGGAAGGGGCCGTCAGCCTCGAATATCGCTGGCTCTGCGCGGACAGCGTCGAGCGATACTTTCTCGATCAGACGGTTCTCATGCGTGACGACGAAGGCCGCCCCCGCGAGTTCTTCGGGATGTGGTTCGACATCACCGAACGCAAGCAGATGGAGCAGAACCTGCTCCATGCCAGCAAGCTCGAAGCCGTCGGCCGCCTCACGGGCGGCATCGCTCACGACTTCAACAACATGCTGAGCGTCGTTATCGGAAATCTCGACCTTCTCAAGAAATCCATTCAGGGGAATGAGAAGGCGGAGCGGCGGGTTCGAATGGCCATGGAGAGTGCGCAGCACTGCGCAGACCTCACCTACCGGCTCCTGACATTCTCCCGTCGTCAGGCGCTGCAGGTGTCGACGATCGACGTGATGAGTCTCATGCCGAGCCTCCTGGAGCTTATGCGCAGGACACTCGGCGAGAATATTAACGCCAGCGTTCGCGCGGATGGAAACATCTGGCCCATTCAGGTCGATCGCGCTCAATTCGAAGCGGCTCTGCTGAACCTTGCCGTGAATGCCCGCGACGCCATGCCGGACGGCGGCGATCTGACAATCACCGTCGCAAACCAAGTGGTTGAAGAAGGAAAGCCTGTTCCGAGCGGAAACTATGTGGAGATTGCCGTTCAGGACACGGGTGTCGGTATGCCGCCTGAAGTGCTTGCCAAAGTTTTCGAGCCATTCTTCACGACAAAGGAAAGCGGTAAGGGCACGGGTCTCGGCCTCAGCATGGTCTATGGGTTCGTTCAGCAGTGTCATGGCCGGGTGGAAGTGGAAAGTGCGCAGAACGAGGGAACGACAATCCGCATCTTCCTGCCACGGTCACATGAGGTCGCCGAGGATACGTCCCACAATCACGCAGGCGTTGCCACGCCTTTCGGAGAGGGGCGGACCGTCCTGGTGGTCGAGGACAACCCTGCCGTCCGTCAGGTCGCCACATCGACGCTTAGCTCGCTCGGCTTCATCGTCCATGAGGCCGAGAGCGGTGATGAGGCTGCCCGGATCCTGAAGAAGAAGAGAGATATCTCTCTCGTGCTCTCCGATGTCCGGATGCCGGGAGAGCTGAGTGGTGTTGATCTTGCACGTCTCATCCAACAAGAGCACCCGGAGATTCAAGTTCTCCTGACAACCGGCTACTTCGATAGCGAAGAGACGCTCAACGATCTCCATCTCCTCTATAAGCCATATCGCGCAACGGACTTGGCCGAGAAGATCCAGGATTTGATGAAGCCGCCGGAGACTGTTGAGCTGGAGAATGTCGCTTCGCGGGCAAAGGCTGCTGTGGCGTGACCTTTCACGTGCCTCGTTGATGACGCCTACCCGATCTCACCGCGGCATCTGATGTCGACAGGCTGTTACGCGGTCGCGGTGAGTGTATCCCTATCGCCTTGCCATGCGGTGTAGAAGTCGCCTGTGCGATCGAGAACGAACACCGTCGGGCAGTTGGACACGGCCGACCAGCATGCCGACTCGACGGCGAATTTCAGAGCCTTGGCGCGAAAATAGAACGATCCCAGATCTCTCCCGAAATGGGAGACCGTCCAGCGATTATGCTTGAACACAACGCAATACGCTCCGTGGGCCATCAGGATCCTCCCAAGTAGCTTGTGTGGCAAATCACAGGGTCGTTGCTAATCATCCTGCCATGAGAATGCAACCTCTCCCGGCTGCTCATCTATAGACGAAACGTTAATGGCGAGTTTCGTCTGCTGGTGCTGAGCGCCGGAATTGGGAAGCTATTCCAAACGATGAGCGAGGTTACTATATGTGATAGGCCTCAGAGCGAGGCCGTTACTCCTCCATCAACATAGATGATCTGTCCGTTGACGAAGTTCGAGGCATCCGAGGCGAGGAAGATTGCGGCTCCGACGAGGTCCTCAACTTCACCCCAGCGACGCGAAGGCGTGCGGCCGATCAGCCAGTCGGAAAAAGCCCTGTCCTCCACGAGTGCCCGGTTTAGCTCTGTCTTGAAATAGCCTGGGCCGATGCCGTTGACCTGAAGTCCGTGCTTTCCCCAATCGATAGCCATGCCTTTGGTGAGCATCTTCACCGCGCCCTTCGTGGCTGTATAGGGCGCAATGGAAGGGCGCCCGAGTTCGCTCTGGACCGAGCAGATATTGATGATCTTGCCTCGCCCGCGCGGGATCATGCATTTTGCAACGGCCTGTCCAACATGGAAGACGCTGTCGACATTCGTCTTCATCAACGCATGCCAGGCATCTTCCGGATAATCTTCGAGAGGAGCGCGAAATTGCATGCCGGCATTGTTGATCAGGATACCGATGGGGCCGATCTCGCTTTCGATCCGCCCGATGGCAGCCCTGACGGCATTGCTGTCGGTGACATCGAAGGCCATCTCATGGACCGGCAGACCTTCCTGGCGCAGCCGTTCGGCAGCCGTTGCAAGCTTCCCAGGCTCGCGCCCGTTGAGAATAACCTTAGCTCCCGCTCCTCCCAATCCACGGGCAAGGGCAAAGCCGATCCCCGCGCTTGATCCTGTCACCAGAGCAACACGCCCGGAGAGATCGAACAGGCTTGCAGCGTTCATCGTCATTCGCCTTGGAACAGCCGGCCGCACTTAAAGCACACGGCCAGGATTGAGAATGCCGGCCGGGTCGAGGGTTTGCTTCATCTTGATCATCAGGGCGAGCTCAGGTTCTGACCGGCTGAAGGGAAGGTAAGGCCGTTTGATGCGGCCGATTCCATGCTCGGCCGACACCGAGCCGCCGAGCCGTGAGACGAGATCATAAACGAGGCCTTGAACACCCTTCTTGGTCTCTTCCGCCATATCCCGGATGGCTACATTGATATGGATGTTGCTGTCCGCAACGTGCCCGAACACAACCCAGATGGCTTCCGGCCAATGCCTGGGCATCTCCTCGCGCAAGTGTGCGACCGCTTCCGTCATCCGGTCGAGCGGGACACTGACGTCGAAGCGGATCTCCTCGGGCAGAAAGCGCCCATACTCATAGGGCGTTTCCCTGTAGGCCCAGAACCGGTTCCTGTCGGCGCGGGATTGCGCCACCAGAGCGTCCTTGATCAGGCCCTGCTCGTAGAGTTCGCTCAGGACAAGAGAGAACGCTTCCGTTCCCGCCGGGTCCTCTCCCATATCCGCTTCGATCAGGAGCGTGATGTCATGCTCGGCTTCAAAGGCGTTCGGAAGGCCGCAGATCTGAGTGGCGACGGTCATGAACTCCCGCCACATGGCCTCGAACACGAGCAGGCGTCCCGGATGCGCCTGCTGGAACTGACGCAGCACGAGCAGGCCATCCTCAAAGCTCTCGACAGCGCAGAGGGCGGTCTGAACACCTTGAGGCTTTGGATGCAATCCAATCACAACCCGCGTGATGATGCCGAGAGTTCCTTCGCTCCCGATGAACAGCTGCGTCCAGTCATAGCCGGCGTTGTTCTTCAGCATCTTGTTCAGGGACCGGACGACGGTGCTGTCGGCGAGAACCACCTCCAGGCCGAGGATGTTGCGGCGGGCCATGCCGTAGCGCAGCACCTGATTGCCGCCGGCATTGGTGGCGGCATTGCCGCCGATGGTGCAACTGCCCCGTGCGCCGAGATCGATCCCGCACAGATAGCCAGCTTCATCGGCGGCCTGCTGCACAGACGCGAGCGGCGTGCCGGCGAGAGCCGTGAGCGTCGCGCTGGCTGCATCGATTTCTTCGATACCGCTCATGCGTTCCAACGAGAGGGCAATTTCTCCCACCTGAGGGTGCGCGCCGCCTGCCAATCCTGTCAGTCCGCCCTGGACGACGACAGGATGCCCATGCTCGTGACAGATCCGCAGAGCTGTGGCGACTTCCTCCGTCGTCTGCGGAAGGATCAAGGCCTTGGGAGGCATGGGCGGGAGGCCGCTGGCATCGGCATGATTGCGCAGAGGGATATCGGGTCCGGTCCTGACCTGAGATCCAAGGGCGGCTCTCAGGGCACCTATCAAATCGCTCATAATATTCCGTGTCTTCAAATGGTCGTACAGATCTTGGCTATGAGCGCTCGGATGTTCTGACGATTGCATCCGGCCGATTGCAGAGATCCGGCAGCAACTCCAGCCCGAGGCCCGGCTTCATATTGACCGTGACCTCTCCGTTGGTGACCGTGGGCAATTCTGTCACCAACTCGGTATACCACCCGATGTAGAATGCCCGGACACTTTCCTGGATCAGCGCATTCCGTGCATGCAGGGAGAAGTGGCAGGAGGCTGCGTACACCACCGGCCCTGTGCAGTCATGGGGCGCGACGGGCACATGCCAGGCCTCGGCGAGGGCTGCTATCTTGCGAGCCTCGGTGAGGCCGCCGCACCAGGACAGATCGAGCATGACGACGCCGGCGGCGCCGGTTTCGAGATATTCCCGGAAGGCGTGCGTGTAGGAAAGGGTTTCGGATGCGCAAACCCATGCCTTGGAGTGTCGGGCATATTCCTTGAGGTCGCCGATATTGTCGAGGCGGAATGGATCCTCGTGCCAGTAGGTGTCGAATTCGGTGAGAGCCGCGGCAAGCTTCTTGGCCATCGGCAGGCTCCATAGGGAGTGGAACTCGACCATGATGTCCATCTTGTCGCCGACAGCCTTCCGAATCTTAGCAAACGGCTCAAGGGCCGTCTTTAGTTCTGCAGGAGATATGTCGTAGCCGTGGCTGCGCTCCGCCGCCATATCGAACGGCCAGATCTTCATGCCTGTGATGCCCTGTTCCAGCAACGAATGGGCCAGATCATCAGCCCTGTGCAGGAATGCCTCCAGATCCTCGTATGCTCCCTCGGCACTGCCGACGCCCCAGTTCGCAACCTTCTGCGCGCGGCTGTCGCGGATATACCGGTAACCAGCGCAGGTGTTGTAGACCCGGATCCGGTCCCGTGAGCGCCCTCCCAGCATATCGCAGATGGGCCTGCCATGCGCCTTGCCGAACAGGTCCCACAGGGCAATGTCGACAGCTGAGTTGCCCCGTGTCTCCACCCCGGCCGATCTCCAGCCGAGATAGTTCTGAAGATCGCGGTTGATGGCCTCGATCTGGAGAGGATCGCGCCCGATCAGCTTGGCTGCGACCGTCTCGTGGATGTAGGCCTCCACGGCAGCGGCACCCATGAAGGTTTCGCCTAGACCAATAAGGCCGTCATCGGTGTGAAGCCGAACCCAGATGATGTTCGCAAATTTCTGGAGGCGAACTGTCTCGACGCGGGTGATCTTCATTGAGGTCTCGTCATGGCTATGACTCATCTGGGCACGAAAGACGACAGAGAACAACAGCTACAGTGAGCGAACTGGATCCTGACGAAGCGGCTGCAATATCCACTGGAATGAGCTCGCAGGATGGTATTCATAAGTATAATTCGTAACAATAGAACACTTCCTTATGGCCCGCATTTGTTTAAGCATCTGAGGCTCCAAGCCTGTTCCACACCGAATTGACACTCTCCGAGACTGGGCCTTAGATCAGTGAAACTTTGCCCTCGCGCGGCCTTGAACAGTCGCCTGAGGCGAGCAGAATAATGTGGGCAGGGACAGGAAACAGGGAGCAACGGTGGACAGGGCTATATCCTTCTTCTTCAAGGGCCTGGAGGGGCTCTTGGTTTTCCTGCTCGCCGCCATGGTCGTCATGGTCTTCGGCAATGTGGTTCTGCGTTATCTCTTCGATACCGGGATTGATGTCTCCGAAGAACTGTCCCGCTATTTCTTCGTCTGGCTGACCTTCATCGGGGCTGTCGTCGTGGGGCGGCAGAATGCTCACCTGGGTGTGGAGACCCTTGTCTCCCGGTTGGGTGATCGGGGGCGAAAGCTCTGCATGATCCTGTCGGACCTCTTCGTCATCGGGTGCTGCGCCGTCTTCTTCTGGGGGACTTGGCAGCAGGCGGAGATCAACGCCACCAATTATGCTCCCATAACGGAAATCTCGATGCTCTGGGTCTATGGCGTCGGCTTCTTCGCAAGCGTTGGGCTCGGCCTCATGGCTGCACTCCGCATCCTGCGGGTTCTCACCGGGCGCCTGAGCGATCAGGAGCTGCGGGCCTTCGCCGGAGATTACAGCGACGACGAGGCTCATACTCTGAAGGGGCACCTCGAGTGACGATCCTCGTATTCCTTACGTCGCTTCTGGGCTCGATGGCCCTTGGAATGCCGATTGCCTTCTCGCTCATCGTCTGCGCGCTGGCGCTGATGCTCTGGCTGGGCAACTTCGACAGCCAGATCGTGGCGCAGAACATGATCATCGGGGCTGACAATTTCCAGCTCCTCGCCGTGCCGTTCTTTCTCTTGGCCGGAGAGCTGATGAATGTGGGTGGGCTGTCCAAGCGCATCGTCAATTTTGCCCTGGCCTGCTTGGGACATATCCATGGTGGCCTCGGCTATGTTGCCATCGTGGCGGCTCTCATCCTCGCCGCCCTGTCCGGGTCCGCGGCGGCAGACACGGCTGCCCTGGCGGCCATTCTGATCCCGATGATGCGGAAAGCAGGGTACGATGTTCCACGGGCTGCGGGGCTCATCGCAGCGGGCGGCATCATTGCTCCGGTAATCCCGCCTTCTATCGGCTTCATCATCTTTGGCGTTGCAGCCAACGTGTCGATCTCGCAGCTGTTCCTGGCCGGCATCGTGCCCGGCCTGATGATGGGCATTTCCCTCGTGGTCGCGTGGGCCATCGTCAGCCGACGGGACAAGATGCAGACGTTTCCCCGCACCACGATGCGGGAGCGGGGAAAGGCTTTTGTCGACGGATTCTTCGCGCTCCTGATGCCGGTCATGATCCTGGGCGGGATCAAGTGGGGCATCGTCACACCGACAGAGGCTGCGGTCTTGGCTGCCGTCTACGCACTCGTGATCGGCATGTTCGTCTATCGCGAACTCAAGCCCTCGATGCTGTACGGGGTCTTTCTCACGGCAGCGAAGACGACGGCTGTGGTGATGTTCCTCGTGGCGGCCGCCCTGGTCTCCGCCTGGCTGATTACCCAGGCGAACATCCCAGGCGAGATCAGCGGGCTCATCCAGCCCCTGATGGACAACAAGACCCTGCTCATGTTCGCCCTGATGTTCCTCGTTGTCATCGTTGGAACCGCACTGGATTTCTCCCCGACGGTTCTGATCCTGACGCCGGTTCTCATGCCGATCGTCAAGCAGGCAGGCATCGATCCGGTCTATTTCGGTGTCCTGTTCATCATCAACAATGCAATCGGACTGATCACGCCTCCGGTCGGGATCGTGCTCAACGTGGTGAGCGGCGTCGCCCGTGTTCCGATGGGGGCTGTGATGCGGGGCGTGAACCCGTTCCTGATGGCCCAGCTAGTCGTGCTTGTCCTGCTCATCGTATTCCCCGAACTGGTGACAGTGCCCCTGGCCTGGTTGCGGGGACGGTAAGTCGGTCGAAGTCAAACCAAGAGAGAGGAAACAACCATGAAAGCATTCAAATTCACCCTTGCTGCAGGTGTAGCGGCGACCATCCTTGCGGCCGTTCCCGCTTATGCGCAGTTCACGGAGCGAAACATTCGCCTCTCGAACGGCGTGAACGAGGATCACCCCAACGGTAAGGGAGTCGAGAAGTTCAGGGCATGCCTGACCGACAAGTCAGGCGGAAAGCTGAAAGTTCAGGGCTTCTGGGGCAATGCCCTCGGCGGCGATCTGCAGGCGACCCAGGCCCTTCGCTCCGGCACCCAGGAAATGGTCGTCACGTCGAGCTCCCCGCTGATCGGCATCCTGCCGGATCTCGGCGTGTTCGACTTGCCTTTCCTCTTCGCCAATGAGAAGGAAGCGGATGCGGTCCTCGACGGCAGCTTCGGCAAGCATATCGACGAAAAGCTCGAATCCGTTGGGCTCGTCAACTTGGCCTATTGGGAGAACGGGTTCCGCAACCTCACAAACTCGCGCCGTCCGGTCGAGAAGTGGGAAGATTTCAAGGGCCTTAAAGTTCGCGTGATGCAGAACAACGTGTTCCTCGATACCTTCAAGACCCTGGGCGCCAATGCCGTTCCCATGGCTTTCGGTGAGGTGTTCACGGCCCTGGAGACCAAGGCCATCGACGGTCAGGAGAATCCCTTCGTGACTATCGACACCTCCAAGTTCTACGAGGTGCAGAAGTACCTGTCGGTCACCCGCCACGCCTACACGCCGTTCCTTGTTCTCTACTCGAAGAAGCTGTGGGACGGATTGTCGAAGGACGAGCAGGCGGCTTTGCGCGATTGTGCGGTCGTTGCTCGTGACGAGCAGCGCAAAGTGTCCCGTGAGCTGTCAGAAGCCTCGCTCAACAAGATCAAGGGTGAGGGCACCGTGGTCAACGAGCTGAATGCTCAGGAGGCCAATCGCATGCGTGAGCAGGCCAAGAGCGTCTGGGAGAAGCATGCGGCGACCATCGGCCCTGAGACCGTGAAGATGATGCAGGACGAACTGGCGAAGGTCCGCGGGAAGTAATTCTTCTCTCCTGAAAAACGTGGCGCCGCTCGGCAGCGGCGCCACACACGTTTCCATTCCGATTTGGGATTCCCGATAGCCTGCTGCGGCTTTCCTGAAGAAGGGCATTTGACCAATGCAGATCCTCATTCTCGGAGCCGCCGGGATGGTCGGACGCAAGCTCGTCCAGCGTCTGGTGAAAGAGCGGCACCTCGGCGGACAGGAGATCTCCCGTCTTATCCTGCATGATGTGGTCGAGCCGGAGCGGCCCGAAGCGCCGTTTGCAATCGATACCCTGACATCCGACTTCTCGACCCCAGGAGAGGCGGAGCGCCTGGTGGCAGCCCGCCCGGATGTTATCTTCCACTTGGCCGCGATCGTCTCCGGCGAAGCCGAGTCCGATCTGAACAAGGGGTATCGGATCAATCTGGACGGCACCCGGTTCCTCTTCGATGCCATACGTCAGTTCGGAAGTGGGTATCGACCGCGGCTGGTGTTTACCTCGTCTATTGCCGTATTTGGGGCGCCTTTTCCGGACGCGATCGGCGATGAGTTCTTCCTGACGCCCCTTACGAGCTACGGCACGCAGAAGGCCATCGGCGAACTGCTGCTGGCCGACTATTCGCGACGCGGGTTCTTCGACGGGATCGGGATCCGGCTGCCGACTATCTGCGTGCGCCCTGGCAAACCCAACAAGGCCGCTTCAGGGTTCTTCTCAGGCATCATTCGCGAGCCTTTGAACGGGCAGGAGGCTATCCTGCCGGTGCCTTTGGACGTGCGCCATTCCCACGCCTCACCCCGATCGGCCGTCAATTTCCTCATCCATGCGGCCACCCTCGACCTTTCTCAGGTCGGACCTCGCCGCAATCTGACGATGCCGAGCGTGTCGGTGACAGTCGCGGAGCAGATCGATGCGCTCAGGCGGATCGCCGGCGAACGTTGCGTCGCCCGGATCCGTCACGAGATTGACCCGGACATCGTGCGCTTTGTCGAGGGCTGGCCCAAGCGCTTCGATGCCCGCAGAGCCGAAAATCTGGGCTTCGAGGCAGAGAAGAGCTTCGAAGAGATCATCTCGATTTATATCGAGGAAGAGCTTGGAGGCGTTCTGCCGGATCGGTAGCAGTTCGGGCTGGAGTCTTTGCAGGTCCTGCTATCGATGGGGTCGCTGTGGAAAGAAGCGCTGCCTGAGCAGGGCCCATTTGCGAACGGCCCAGATCGTAAAGCGACCGACGGGCTTCCGAAGGAAGGGTATGTCATAGGCCATCAGCAACAGGCCTAAGGGCAGCATCCATAGCCCAAGGAAGGGCAGGATCGAGAATATCCCCCCGATGACGAAGAGGATGCCGACAGGCAGCCTGATCCACTTGGCCGCCGGGTGGCGAAGGTTTCGGAGAACCCGCGCGACTTTGCCTGGCACTTCGTGTTCCAGGTGCCTGAACGCCTGTCTCAGAACGGCTCTACCGCTTATGGCTCTCATGGCTTCTGAAGTGCTCATCCGTAAAGAGAGTTCCACAATTCTCTAAAGGGCTCATATTCAACCAAGACAGAGGAAGCCGGGAGTAGGCAGTGGAAAGCTTCTTGCGAGGAGCCGATAGCTGACCGGCTGTGACGCCGAGGATGCGCCGCCCGCAGGGCAGTCATAGGAGCCGCAGCTTAGGCGTGAATTCCTGAAAGCGCAGCAGCAACGGCGTGCCTTCCCTTCTCACCGATCATCGAGGATCTCAGGTCCCTCTCTTTCTGGTCTAGGCGCTGAAGATAGGGGTCGAATTCGAGCGGAAGTGCAGGGTCGCCCAGGAAGCGCGGCTTGTCCCCACGTTCATAATACTCTGCTCTCAGCAGCCGGCCCAGATGGTCCTGGATGTTGGCTGGAAGCGAGGGGGTGTTACTGCGGTACCGCGGTGCGGATTGTGCAGCTTTGAGCGAGCGAAGATACTTTGTTGCTTTCGTGATCATGTTGTAGCCCCACAGATACTCGGAACAACGCGGCATGCCAGCCTTGGTTTCAGATCGGACAGGAGAGGCTGTGAAGCTGCCCATATAATCATTCTTGGAGCGGGCAGGTGGAGCGGGTTTGCAAGCTTCGACCAAGGCTGATTGGCTAAATCCTCTCCATCGATTGGAGTATGTGCGTTGCACAACGATATAGCCATTGCAGACCGGCTCAAATTCATTGGTATCGATGACAGTGTCCGTCAGGAACTGCGTTCAGTCTGGCAGGACATTCATCCTGTCCTGCCCAAGATCCTTTCGCGGTTTTACGAGCACATGCACCGGCAGCCGCAACTGTCCAAGCTGATTGGAGCGCAGCAGTCACGCCTCGTTTCAGCCCAGCTGCAACATTGGGGCCGGCTTTTCAGCGGCAGTTTCGATGCCGCCTATGCTGAGGGCATTCACCGCATCGGTTTGGTTCACAACAAGATCGGCCTTGAGCCCCGGTGGTACATTGGAGGTTATGCCTTCATCCTGAACGAACTGGCCACCTCTCTTGCGAAGAAACATCGCTTCAACGGATCCCTGCTGGCCCGTAAGCTGACGGTCGTGAATCGCGCCGTCATGCTGGATATGGATCTCGCGATCTCCGTGTACCAGGACGCCTTCGTTCAGGAGCGGCAGAAAAAGGGCGAGATGCTGGCGCAGGCTGTTGCTTCGTTCTCTGGTGCCGTTCAGGAGAGTCTGCAAATCTCAGGTCTGGCGAGTGGAGCTCTTTCGGAAAGCGCGGCCGCTCTCGACGCCGCCACGGCCAATGCCAGCAGCCTTGCCAGTCAGGTGACGAGCGCTGCAGAGCAGAGCGCATCCAACATGCAGTCGGGTGCGGCCGCCACGGAACAGCTTGCTTCATCCGTCCGTGAGATCGGGCAGCAGGCCAGCCGCTCCGCCGATGTCGCCCGGCACGCACTGCAGAGCTCACGGCGGACGAAGGACACGGTCAACGGGCTGGCAGAGCAGGCGAGGGCGATCGGAGACGTCGTCGATCTGATCGAGAGAATTGCCGCTCAAACCAACCTCCTCGCGCTGAATGCCACCATTGAGGCAGCACGCGCAGGCGAGATGGGCAAGGGCTTTGCCGTAGTCGCCCAGGAGGTCAAGACCCTGGCAAACCAGACCGCCAAGGCCACGACGGAAATCGGCTCCCGCATCGGCGCCATTCAGGAGGCGACCCGGCAAAGCGTCACCGACATCGACGACATCGGACGCATCATGGATGACCTGAGCGGGATCGCCACGGCGATCGCTGCCGCGGTCGAGGAGCAGGCCGCCGTCACCTCGGAAATTGCCGTCAATGTCCATCAGACCACCGATCATACCCACGCGGTGGTGCGCAGCATCGAGGCTCTGACCGGGTCCACGGCTTCCGCCGCATCGGCGGCGCACCAGGTGTCGAATGCCAAGCAGACCCTGGATCAGCAATTGCAGCGGCTGAAGCAGGATATCGATCACTTCCTCGCAAAGGCCCAAGCCGCATAACGTCAGGAAGAGGTGACTGCACCTCCATCTTCTTCAAAGCTCTCGGGTCGTGTCTTTTTTGATACAGACACATCCCCGCAAATCAGACACCGTGACGGTTGACGCAGCGGCATCGTTCCGCGTGCCGTGAGAGAGACGCAACAGTTTCTCCGTGGGGGCCAAGGTGAATCAGGTGGATCTTGAGGTCGAGCATATTGCCCGAGCGTTCTTTGCTGCTTGGCATGGGGCTGAGGCTTGGGAGAACGCTTCCCGGAGCCTGAAGCATGAGTTTCGCCTGTATGCCAGGCAGGCTATCAGCATGCTGGAGAAGCGCCAGGAGCAGATGCAACGGGTCGAGCTGGAGGTATCTCCGGACCGAGTCCTGGAGACAGCCTGAAGGGATCCCGATCCTCTCCTTGGGAGCGACCAAGCCTCTCGCATCAGGATCGGCGCGGCATCCAGGCTTCGGGTTCAACCCATCCCGCAAACACGGCTTTTTGTGCGTCAAAAAGGGGGAGGGCTGTTGAAGGCATGGTTTTTCCTGCCATGTTGAAAGGATGCGGGCTCTCGGCGGAGAGGCCGGGGAGTTTTTCATGCAGCCACCCGACGAATGGGAAATCCCTCCTGAGTTCCAACCCGATCCGAGGCTTCTCGATTACGATCTGAAGAACGCCCTGTCGGCCGTGGTGTCTCTGCGCGCGCGCGTTCCCGAGGATGCCTTCACGGCCGAGACCCTCGGCGTCGAACGGGCAGGCCAAGGCGTGGTCATCCGGGACGACGGCCTTGTCGTGACCATCGGGTATCTCATTGCCGAAGCGGAAGAGGTCTGGCTCACCACCAACCGGGGGCGGGTCGTGGGCGCGCATGTGATCGCCTACGATTATGAGAGCGGCTTCGGTCTCGTGCAGGCGCTCGAGCCTCTGGGTGTGCCTGTGCTTGCCCTTGGGGATTCCCGGCGGTTGAAGCCTGGAGAACAGGTCGTCGTCGGAGGAAGCGGCGGGCAGATCCATTCCCTGGCAGCTCAGGTGGTCGCCTGCCAGGAGTTCGCGGGTTACTGGGAATATCTCATCGACGGCGCCATCTTCACGGCGCCGGCCCATCCCAATTGGGGCGGCACGGCGCTGATCGGCCCGCGCGGCGATCTCATGGGGATCGGTTCCCTCCAACTCCAGCACCAAGCTTCCGGCGGAACCGTCGTGCCCCTCAACATGAGCGTGCCCATCGACCTGCTGAAGCCCATCCTCGACGATCTCCTCACCTCCGGACGGGTCAAGCATGAGCCGCGGCCCTGGCTCGGCTTCTATGTCGCGGAGGCGGAGGACGAGCAGCTCACGATCATCGGCCTGGCCGGCGATGCTCCGGCGCAGCGAGCCGGCCTGCGGGCAGGCGATCAGATTCATGCCGTTGCGGAGCAGAGCGTGACCTCGCTGGCGGAGTTCTACCGGGCTATCTGGGCCCTCGGTCCGGCCGGTGTGGATGTTCCGCTGACCCTTGAGCGGGAAGGCGACAGGTTCGACGTGACGATCCGATCGGCAGACAGGGGCCGCTTCATGAAGACCCCCCGCCTGCAATAGCGCACCGGTCAGGGAGAGCCGACCATGGACCCGACTGTAACCCTGCCGGCCGGCGAAAGCATTCCCGCCCTCGGGCAGGGCACCTGGCAGATGGCCGAGAGGTCTGGCCGTAGGGCTCAGGAGATCGAGGCGCTGCGCCTTGGGGTCGAACTCGGAATGACCCTGATCGACACGGCCGAGATGTACGGGGAAGGAGCCGCCGAGGAACTGGTGGCCGAAGCTCTGGCCGGAGAACGTGAGCGCCTCTTCCTCGTCAGCAAGGTTTATCCTCACAATGCCGGCCGGCAGGGCGTGATCGAGGCTTGCGAACGCAGCCTTCGGCGGCTGAAGACCGATCGGCTCGACCTCTACCTCCTGCACTGGCGCGGAAGCGTTCCGCTGGAGGAGACGGTCGCCAGCTTCGAGGAGCTTCGCCGATCCGGCAAGATCCGTCACTGGGGCGTCAGCAATTTCGACGTGGACGACATGGAGGAATTGCTCGGCGTGCCGGCAGGAGAAAACTGCGCCACCAATCAGGTTCTCTACAACGTGACGCGGCGCGGCCCCGAGTTCGACCTCAGCCCCTGGATGAGGGCACACGGCATGCCGTTGATGGCCTACAGCCCCATCGAGCAGGGGAGGCTTCCCCGAGGCGGTGCGCTGCAGGCCATCGCAAAAGCCCATGAGGCAAGCCCATTCCAGATCGCTCTGGCCTGGCTGCTGAACAGGCCCGGCGTGATTGCCATCCCGAAGGCATCCAGCGTGCAGCATGTGCAGGAGAACCATAGGGCCTTGGAGATCACGTTGACCCCAGAGGACTTGGCGGCCATCGATGCAGAGTTCCCGGCGCCGAAGCGCAAGCGCCCGCTTGAGATGATCTAGCAGACATCCGCAGAAGCCACCCATCACGACAGGACGGTACCAGTCTCATGAGTTTCTCCCGACCCGACGCCATGACCGTCGCGGAACTTCTCAGGGCTGCGGCGCAGGCCGAGATCCTGCCGCGCTTCCGGAACCTTTCCGCCAGTGCCGTTCGCACCAAGACCTCCCATCTCGACCTTGTCACGGATGCGGACGAAGCCGCTGAGCGGATGATTGAGGCGGAGCTTCAGCGCTTGTTCCCCACGGCTCTCGTGATCGGAGAGGAGGGCGTGAGCCGCAATCCCGGGCTGCTCGACAATCTCGACGCGGCGGATCTCGCCTTCATCCTCGATCCCGTCGACGGCACGCTCAACTTCGCATCCGGCCTTCCACTCTTCGGCGTCATGGCGGCTGTGACGTTGAAGGGAGAGGTCGTGTGCGGAATCATCCTGGATCCGATCTCGGACGATTGGGCCATGGCCGTTCGCGGCGAGGGAGCATGGATCCAGCGGCCCGACGGCAGCACCGCCTCCCTTCAGGTCTCACCGGCCGTTCCGCTCGCTGAGATGGCCGGCAACGTCTCCTGGCGCTACCTTCCGGAGGCCCAGCGACCCCTGGTGACGGGCAACCTGCCGAAGGTCGCCATGGCGGCCGATCTCCGGTGTTCGGCGCATACCTATCGGCTGATCGCCGCCGGTCACCTGCATTTCTCGTTCTCGTCCAGCGTCATGCCGTGGGATCATGCGGCCGGTTGGCTGATCCACCGCGAGGCCGGCGGCTACACGGCGCATTTCGACGGCTCCGCCTATCGCCCGGCCAACAGGAGCGGCGGCCTCATCAGCGCACCCGATGAGGCGAGCTGGCGGGCCGTGCGCGACGCGCTCCTTACGCCTCAGGCCTGATCCTTCCGGCGAAGGTAGTTGTAGACGGTGGCGCGGCCCAGGCCGAGCACGCGCGAGATGTAGGCGGCCGCATTGCGCCCGCCGAACGCGCCGTCGCCGGCGAGATCGGCTACGAGCTGCTGCTTCTGCAGGCGCGTCATCTCCGCGACGGAGAGGCCGCGTTCGCGGGTCCAGCTCTGGATGTACTCGTTGATGCGCTCGTGCCAGTCCTCCTTGAACAGGGAAGCCGGCTTCTCGGCGGATTGTGGAACGGCCACGAGAGCGGTCAGCGTCTGCATCACGGCATGGAAATGAGAGACATCGACGTTGATGCAGAGAATGCCGATGGCCTTGCGCCCGGCACGGACAACGGCGCTCACCGACTTGATGCGCCGTCCGTCCCAGTTCACCTTCTCGTAGGGGCCGATGATGACGTCGGATGGCTTGAAGTCGATCTCGTGCAGCAGGGACGGCTCGCCGAGCTCCCGCTTGGAGAAAGGGTTCGATAGATGCACGACCGTCTCCGTCGAGAGATCGTGCAGCACCACTTCGGCATAGGGCTGGAACAGCAGGGCAATGGCGTCGCAGACCGGCGCATAGGCCGCAAGCTCCGGCGCAAGTCCTTTCGTCGGAGACGCCTTCTGCGCCTGCGTCATGACAGTTCCGCGCGCACGAAGGCCGCGAGGCGCTCGAGGCCCGCCTCCAGATGGTGGGCCGGCGCGCCGATGCCGATCCTGATGTAGCGGTCCATGCCATAGACATCGCCCGGCAGCAGCATGATGCCGCGCTCCTCGCGCAGGCGATGCACCAGCTCCGTGGAGTTCATGGGCATGGCATAGCGGATGAACGCCATGCCGCCGGCCTTGGGCGGCACGAACGAGAACAGATCGCTATTCTCATCGACCCAGCGCTGCAGGAGGGCGAGGTTCTCGCGCAGGATGCGCTTGCTGCGCAACAGGATCTCCTGCCGCTTTGCGGGCTCCACGACGATCTCGGCCACGAACTCGCTGACGGCCCCGGTCGTGATGGACGTGTAGTCCTTGCGCTGCCAGGAGGCGTAGATCTCCTGCGCGGGTCCGACGAGCCAGCCGATGCGCAATCCGGGGAGCGCCATCGCCTTCGAGAGGCCGCTGGTGACGATGGCTTTCTCATAGAGATCGGCAAAGCTCGGAGGCTCGTCCTGCTCCAGCTCTGCGCCCTTGTACACTTCGTCTGCGTGCAGGTAGATCCCGTGTTCGCGGGCAATCGCCACGAGCCCGTCCATGGTCCCGCGCGACAGGACGCTGCCGGTCGGGTTGTTCGGGTTACAGATGGTCATCATCTTCGTGCGCGACGACACGGCCTTGCGCACTTCGTCGAGATCGGGAGTCCATCCGAGCTCCTCGCGGAGAACAACCTCTTTGACCGTCACGCCGATGGCCCGCGCCCAGCCCCAGATCTGCAGGTAGTTCGGCACGAACACGACAAGCTCGTCGCCCGGTTCGAGCACAGACATCACGAGCAGGAAGTTCGCCTCAGCCGAGCCGTTGGTGACGATCACCTCGTCGGCATTGCGCCCTTTGTGCAGCCTGGCGATGGCCTCGCGCAGCTCCACGCGCCCGTTCGTCCAGCCGTAGCCCAGCTCCACATCGAGCAACTGGGTCTGCTGCTCCGGGGTCAGGAGCTCACGCAGGGAGTAGGGATGCACGCCGCTGTCGGACAGGTTGTACTCGACCGTGTTCTCATACAGCGACTGAATGCGTTCGAGCGTGAACTCTTCGATTTTCATGGGTTCCCCGTGAGAATGAGCAAGGTTTCAAAGGCTCTGTAGCATCACGATTTTGGACGCGATAGTCCAATTTGGACTTGACGGTACAAATTCCCTGCTGCCATGGTCCGGCACCTCGCGGCGCCGGAGCGCCGTCATTTTCGGATTGGAGCCATTGTGCAGTTCGATACCTTCCTCATGGAACGGAACCAGACGCTCTTCGAGAACGGCGTCGAGATCAACCTCACCGAGAGCGGCGTGCATCCCTGCACCATCGAGGAGATCATGCCGACGGATGCCGCGCAGGCGCTCCTGCGTCTGCCGCTCGGCTATGGCTGGACCGACGGCCGGCCCGACCTGCGCTCCGCCATCGCAAGCTGGTATCCGGGTGCATCGGAGTCCAACGTGCTGGTCACCAACGGCTCCTCGGAAGCAACCATGATTGCCCTGATGGCCATCGTGGATCCGGGCGACAAGGTTCTCTTCGCTGTTCCCAACTTCATGCAGGTGGATGGCCTCGGGCGCGCTCTCGGCATGAACGTGCAGCGGCTGCCGCTCTTGGCCGATCGGGGCTGGCAGATCGACTCGAATGCGCTCGCGCAGGCGGTCGAAGGCGGCGTGAAACTGATCGCAGCGACAAACCCGGGCAACCCGACCGGCGCCGTCCTCTCGGCCCGCAGCCGCGAGCTTCTTCTGGAGGCCGCGCGCAAGGCGGGAGCCTGGCTCATGGTCGATGAGATCTATCGCGGCGGCGAGATCGACGGGGCTGAGACGGAAACGTTCTACGGAAGTTATGACCGGGTCATCGTCACAAGCAGCCTGTCGAAATCGTTCGCGTGCCCCGGCTTGCGTCTCGGATGGATCGTCGGGCCGCAAGTGGTTGTCGAAGAGGCGGCCAAGCGGCAGGACTACACCACCATCGGCAGCGGGATCCTCAGCCAGATCGTCGGCGCCGCCGTGATGGCTCCGGAAAACCGCGAACGCATCCTAGCGCGGGGACGGGCCCTGCTTCGCGAGAATGCGGATATCGTCCAAAGCTGGATCGAGAAGCGCAACCGCTGGTCCTGGCAGCGTCCCGCGGCCGGCGGCATGGCCTTCCTGCGTTACGATTTCGACATGTCCTCCGAGGATTTGTCCAATGCGTTCCGGGAAGAGGAAAGCGTATTCGTCGTGGCCGGAAGCTGGTTCGGGATCGAGAACCACATCCGCGTCGGCATCGGCGTGAAGACGGAACACCTCGTGGAGGGCCTCGCCCGCCTCGACAGCTTCCTCGCCCGCCGCAATCTGGTCTGAGGCGGGCTCGAACGATGCTGCCGCACGAGCACCTGTCGAGAGCGAAGGAGGAGCTTCGCCGCCTCGTCGCCATCCCGTCCGTCAGCGCGCGCGGAGAAAAGCTCGCCGAGTGCGCCGAGGCCGTTCGCGATCTGCTGACGGAGGCGGGCTTCGCTACCGAGATCCAACCGGGGGACGTAGGTCCCTTCGTCGTGGGCGAGATCGGCAGCGGCCCGCTGACGATGATGATCTACAACCATTACGATGTTCAGCCCGAGGATCCAGTGTCACTGTGGCACTCTCCTCCCTTCGAGCTGTCCGAGCGCGACGGGCGCTGGTACGGGCGTGGCGTCGCCGATGACAAGGGGGAGTTCGTCAGCCGGCTCGCGGGCTGGCGCCTCTTCCGGGAGCGGCATCCCGGTCCCCTGCCGTTCAGGCTCGTCTGGCTCGTCGATGGCGAGGAGGAGATCGGCAGTCCGTCCCTCGAGGCCTTCCTGAGGCGGCGCTTCGACGGTGAGGCGGTGAATGTGTGTTGGTGGGAATACGGCGAGATCGACGCGAGCGGTCGACCGATCATCCTCTGCGGCTTCAAGGGCGTGATGGCGGTTGAGCTGCGCGCCAGGACAGCCCGGGCGGATCTGCATTCGAGCCTCGGTGCGGTCTTCGACAACCCGCTCTGGAAGCTTGCGGCCGCAACTGCGTCCCTGCGCGACGGCACGGGACGAATTCTGATCGAGGGATTCTACGACGCCGTCCGGCAGCCTGCTCCCGGCGACAGCGAACTGGCCTCGGCTCCTCCATACTCCCTCGATAGCCTGATGGACGCCACGGGCGCGCAGCGGCTTCTCGATGGGATCGATGGCGCCAGCTTCTATCGCGCCGTCAACTTCGAGCCGTGCATGAACGTCAACGGCTTCTCCGGCGGCTATGCGGGCGAGGGCGCAAAGACCGTCCTGCCCGCGGAAGGCGTGGTCAAGATCGACTTCCGCCTCGTGCCCGATCAGGACCCGCAGCACATCGTTGCTCTGCTGCGTGCGCATCTCGACCGTCACGGCTTCGATGATATCGAACTGATCGTGCACGACGCTAACGTGAGGCCAGTGCGGTCGGCTACCGACCACTGGTTCGTTCAGGATGCGAAGGCGGCTCTCGAAGAGCATTTCGGCCAACCGGCTATTGTGCAGCCCAGCTCCCCGGCCTCGGGCACGGCCCATCCCTTCGTCGAGCAGCTCGGCGCCGAGATCGTCGGCCTCGGCCTCACCCATCATGGCGCCATGCTCCACTCGCCCGACGAGAACATCATCGTCGATCAGTTCGCCAGGACAATCGAGTGCTCCGCTGCAATCCTTGCAAGGCTTTCAGACCGAGCGGTCCAAATGAGGGGCCAATCGGGTCCTGAGCAGCTGTCAGATGGAGAAACGCTATGATCAGCATCGTTCTTGAGGCAGCCGCCCGATCGGTGCAGGCACGCCAGCGGATCCGAAGCCATATATACGAGACGCCGCTGCTCCCGTCGCGGCAGATCGGCCGAGAGACCGGATCGTCAGTCTTCTTCAAGGCCGAGAACTTCCAGCTCACCGGTTCCTTCAAGATCCGTGGAGCCGCCAGCAAGATGACGTCGCTGGGCAACGACCGCGAGGTCATCACCGCATCGTCGGGCAATCACGGCATTGCGTCAGCGCAGGCAGCCGCGTCGATCGGTCAGGCTCTGACCGTGGTGCTGCCTGAAACCGTCGCGCAGGCCAAGCTCGACCGGATCCGCTCCTTCAACGTGAACGTCATCCTGCACGGCGCAGAGAGCGGCCTGGCGGAGCTTTACGCGCAGGAGCAGGCCGCATCCCGCGGTCTCGTCTATGTGTCTCCCTATAACGATCCCGAGATCGTTGCCGGGCAGGGAACCATCGGGCTGGAACTGCTCGAACAGGCGGAGACCATCGACAACGTGTTCATCGCCATGGGCGGCGGCGGGCTGATCGGCGGCATCGGGGGCGTGCTCAAGAGCTTCAGCCCCGGGACACGGGTTTATGGCGTGGCGGCTCAGAACTCGGCGGCGCTTGCGGCCTCCATGAAAGCCGGACGCGTGGTTGAGACCGAGCATCACGACACGCTCGCGGACGGCGTTGCAGGCGGCATGGACGAGGACAGCATCACGCTGCCGCTTGCCGTCTCGGTGGTCGACGAGGTCGTCACCTGCACGGAGGCTGAGATCGCGAGCGCTCTCCGGGATCTGGCTTTCAAGGAAAACCAGATCGTGGAAGGCGCGGCGGCGCTTGCCCTGGCCGGGTTCCTTAAAGTCGCAGACCGCTGCAGAGGTCGGAAGAACGTCGTCGTGCTGTGTGGAGCGAATTTCGACCACGACAAGATCTTCTCCATCCTACACGGCCGAGGACGCGAGCCATGACGGCCGCAGGTCCAATCACCTTTCTCGATCTCCCGCAGATCGAGCGGCGCCTGGAGGGGCTTGATCTCGTGCCCCTGATGGAGGAGGCGTTCGCAGCTTTCTCCCGCGGCGAGGCCGTGGTTCCGCCGCCCGGCGAGCTCCTGTTCGAGGATCCCCCGGGCGAGGTGCATATCAAGTACGGCTACCTGAAAGCAGGCGACACCTATGTGGTGAAGATCGCATCCGGCTTCTGGAACAATCCCGCGCTCGGCCTGAGCAGCAGCGACGGACTCCTGCTCGTCTTCAGGAAGAGCACGGGAGAGCTGGCGGCCGTGCTTAACGATCGCGGACGCCTGACGGATCTGCGCACCGCCGCCGCGGGAGCGGTCGCAGCCAAGCACCTTGCGCCTGACCGGATCGACACCATCGGTGTGCTCGGCACCGGCATTCAGGCGGAGCTGCAGGTTCAGCTGCTTCAGTCGGTTCGCGCCTGCCGGAACATCGTGTTCTGGGGGCGCAACCCTGAGCGGGCGGACGCTTATGTTCGCAGGATGCAAGACAAGGGCTTCCTCGTCGAGGCGGTGCGTTCTCCCGCCGAGGTCGCGTCCCGTTGCCGCCTGATCGTCACCGCCACGGCGAGCTCGGAGCCGCTTCTGCGATGGTCTGACATCCGGCCCGGCACCCATATCACGGCGATTGGCGCCGACAGTGCCGACAAGCAGGAGCTGGAACCAGCAACCATCCAGCGAGCTGATCTTGTCGTCACAGACAGCAGGATTCAAGGCCGATCAAGAGGTGAGCTCTGGCACGCCTATCGGGCCGATGAAGCAGGCATGAGCCGCATCGTCGAGATCGGCGAGATCGTTTCTGGAGCAGCCGATGGCCGCACGGCGGCCGAACAGGTGACGGTCTCGACGTTCTCAGGACTGGCCGTTCAGGACATCGCCATCGCGTCGGCGGTTCTCGGCTGCTCGTGATGCCATCGTCCCTTAAGGAGCATGCTCTATCCGCTCGATCAGGCGGTCGATCTCCGCGATCTTGCCGAGGCGTCGCTTGCATTGCCTGTCGAGATACCAAGCTCTGCCGATGCTGAAGCCCAGGAGAGGCAGCGCCCAAAGGATGCTGACCACGTTCAGAAGCACCGGGCCCAGGAATGCAATCGACAGGACCCATGCTTCGATGCGCCCGAATCCTTCGGTGAGTTCGTTCTTCAGAAAAAGCTGCTGCCGTTCGATGAGGAGCTGGCTCCTGGCATAGGCGAGCAGGCTTTTCTGCTCGCTTCCCTGTCGGGAGCCGCGCTGCCGCTGGAGGCTCCCCCTGAGCTCCGCGATATCCGAGAATCGATCCGGCGTGTCGTAAGCTCTGGCCTTCGGCGCGAAGGCTGCGACGATCCGGCGGTGAAGAGCGACGAGAGCCGGGGGATGATTGTCCTGCCCGGTTTGCAACTGCGGTGGTTCGAAATCGTCCGTGATGCGGCGGCGGATCTGGGCCACGGTGTTAGCCTGCCTGCCGTGCTCGAAGACGCTGGCGACATGCGTTGCGATGGCCGCTTCGATCGTCGCTCCTGCTCTGTCCGTCGCCATCACCAGTTCCTTCGCCTTGGCCTGCCTGCAGTCGTGGACCGCATGGCAGTGGACCCAGTATTCAGACCGACATGCCCAGCGCTCCATTGCAGCAGTTCACGAAGTGTGAAACAGCAGGGTTAACGGATGCTTAAGATTGGCATCTCATCTCTTGCAGGCAGGATCAGCGCTGGTCCTCGGGAAGCATACCGGCGAGATCCTTCAGGAACTTGATGGATGCGGCCGGTCGCCCTTCCTGCTCGGCGACCTGGATGATGTGGTTCAGGATGGTGGCGATCTCACCGAGCTTCGCGACACGCCCGGCGGAGAGAACGTGAAAGAAGGTGGAGAACGCCACCGCGATCGCCTGGTCATGCTCCTCCAGCACGCGACACTGCTCCTTGAGCGCTTTGATGTCCCTTTCCTGCGCAGACACGATCTCCACGAGAGTCAGCATCTGCTCGGCCAGGGTGTCTACGGACGTGTTCATGTGGCTGAAGCGTTCCAGTTGGGCGTGAATGGGCGAGGAGTGCTCGACCTCGTTGTCGGTCGGTGGAGACTCGACGGATTGGTGCATCTGCGGAGACGAGGTTGATGACTGATCGTTTCCGGTCTGCTCGCGCTGTGCGTTTGAAGGGCCAGTCTCTCCGAGCGCAGGGTCCCCCCTATGCGCAACGATACGAGGAAACCCGATCATGCGGGTAAGCCCGATCGCCGCCTGATGCATGAAACGACGTAACTTCACATGAACACCGGCAATCACATTCCTGCTTTCGCTCGGACGAGCGCGCCATCGCGTCCACGAGGGAGACGGCATCATCGACGGTATCATGCCTTGCGCGGGAATGCTTCATGAAGGTCGTCCGGCGGATCAGGCGTCCTGCATCCGCCGATCATCCACGGGCATAGAGAAGGCGGGCGCGAATGGTTCCCTCCAGGGCACGGATCTCCTGCAAGGTCTCGCGGCTCTGCTCGGGCTGGCCCTCCACCTCGATCACGACGTACCCGATCTCGCCATCGGTCTGCAGGTGCTGGGCCGTGATGTTGAGGCCGCGCTGCGAGAAGGCATTGTTCAGCCGCCCGAGCATGCCGGGCACGTTCCTGTGGACGTGGATGTAGCGCGTGCCCGAGGGCCGGGACGGCAGCTGGACCTGAGGAAAGTTCACGGCGCCGACTGTCGTGCCCACGTCGGAATAATCCGTCAGCTTCTTGGCGACCTCGGCGCCGATGCGCTCCTGGGCTTCCTCCGTCGAACCGCCGATGTGAGGGGTCAGGATCACATTGTCGAGACGCTGCAGCGGCGTGACGAAACGCTCCTTGTTCGACGCAGGCTCCACGGGAAACACATCGACGGCCGCGCCCCGCAGATGGCCGCTCCGCAGGCCCTCGGCCAAGGCGTCGAGATCGACCACCGTGCCGCGGCTGTTGTTGATGAGATAGGCCCCCTTCCTCATGGCGGCGATCTCGGCCTTGCCGATCATGCCGTGGGTGGCCGGCGTCTCCGGCACATGCAAGCTGACGATATCGCTCTGGCCCAGCAGGGCGTGCAGGCTGTCGGCCGGCTCCGTGTTGCCGTGGCGCAGCTTGTCGGTCTGGTCGAAGAAGATGACGCGCATGCCCATGGCTTCTGCCAGATAGGAGAGCTGCGAGCCGATATTGCCGTAACCGACGATGCCGAGCGTCTTGCCGCGCACCTCATGGCTGTCCGTCGCGGACTTGTCCCATTGTCCTTCATGGGCGGCAGTGGATTTTGGGAAAGTGCGGCGCAGAAGCATGACGATCTCGCCGATCACCAGCTCGGCCACGCTCCGGGTGTTGGAGAACGGCGCGTTGAAGACGGGAATGCCGGCCTGCCGGGCAGCCTCCAGATCGACCTGGTTCGTGCCGACGCTGAAGCAGCCGACGGCGATCAGCCGGTTGACGGATTGCAGAACCCTGCTCGTCAGCTGGGTGCGGGAGCGGATGCCCAGGAGGTGGATCCCCTGCAGGGCTTCGATGAGCGCGTCCTCATCGAGCGCGGTCTTGAGGTGGGTGAGGTTGGTGTAGCCCGCCCCCTCGATCAGGTCGACGGCACTCTGGTTCACTCCTTCGAGCAAGAGAACGCGAATCTTGTCTTTCTGAAGAGAGAACGTCCCGGACATATCAGCTCCAACTGCCTTCCACGGGCATGCCATAGCGCGCTAGGGCAGGGGCGGGAATCTTTTTTCCTGCATCCGTATGCTTTCATGGGCGGAGCTCCCGACATCCTTTCGGACACCCGGCCCCCGACAGGGGGAGGCCTCCTACCTCCTATGCTCTGATCCGGTCTCCCGCGCCTGATCTATGATGGCTGAATCCGGTTGCGCCTGCAGCCGGTCGAGGAGGCGGGGACCGGTGCCGGATGTACGCACGGTCCCCGTTCCTTTTCCTAAGCCTCCTCCCTCCGAACCCTTCAGGTTGAGCTATGGAGCCGCCCGACATTCTTGATGATGTTTGACGCTCAGGCACTTCAAAAAGCCGAGCTTGGATGGATCCACGCTCCTTCGATGGGAGTTCTGGTTCCAACTGCATAGGAACCGGCCGGTGAGCGGAACGCTCCCTCCGGAGGTCTGCCAACAGGGGGCGAAGTGCCGCGAATCCTGACCTACAACGTGCACCGCTGCCTCGGCACGGACGGACGGCTGTCCCCTGCGCGTATCGCCGATGTGATAGCAGCCTACGAGCCGGATGTCGTCGCACTCCAGGAGCTCGACGTGGGGCGGGCCAGGACAGGTGGCGTCGATCAGGCTCATGCGATTGCCCAGGCGCTTGGAATGCATGTGCATTTCCATGCCAGCATGCGGGTGCTGGAAGAGGAGTATGGCAACGCCATCCTGACCCACAGGCCCTCGAAGCTCGTCAAGGCGGAGGCTCTGCCAGGCTTGGCCGGAAAGCCTGGGCTCGAGCCGCGGGGGGCTCTCTGGGCCTCGGTCAACATCGGGGGCACTGATGTCCAGATCATCAACACTCATCTGGGCCTGCGCCGCCACGAGCGGCTTGCGCAGGTGAATGCCCTGTTGGGCCCGCGCTGGCTCGGTCATCAGTCCTGCCGTGAGCCGACGATCCTGCTAGGGGACCTCAATGCCACGCCGCGGTCGCGGGCCTATCAGCGCCTCACCGCGCATCTCCGGGATGCACAGGCGCTGGCGAAACCTCCCAAACCCAGGGCAACGTTCCCGTCGCGCTTGCCGATGTTGCGCATCGATCATGTCTTCGTCAGCCGCGAGATTGCCGTGCAGCGTGTTGAAGCGGTACGGACACCTTTGGCGCGCGTCGCCTCGGATCATCTCCCGCTGCTCGTCGAGTTCCAGATCGTTCGCGGCAAGGCGCACCAAGCGAGCATAGCCCACGCTCATGAATGAGGGGTATTACTGAAGGCGGCTGACGGATCGCCGGCCCTGCTTCCGCGTTGAGCTTTGTAGAGCGTGGCCGTTAGCTGCTGCGGCACAATGCCAATGAGGAGAGGGGATGCGGAACTGGAAGTACCTGATTGCTGCGGCTGCCATATGCCTGGCGGCTTTCCTGCTGTATCGCACGCTCAGTCGCTACAGCCTGGAAGAGTTGACCGCCGCCGTTACCGCCGTTCCGGTTCCGAGGCTCCTGGCTGCTGCAGGATTTGCCGCAGCCAGCTATGTGTGCCTGACCTTCTTCGACTATCTAGCCCTGCGCTATGTTGGGCGGCCGCTTCCCTATCCAAAAGCGGCCCTGGCCTCATTCACGGCTCTCTCGCTGGGGCATAACATCGGATTGGCCGCCCTGAGCAGCGGGGCTGTGCGCTATCGCTTTTACAGCCGCTGGGGGCTGGCCGCAGGCGAGGTGGCAAAGGTGGTCGTCTTCTGCGGGATCACTGTCGGGCACGGCCTGATGACACTGGGCGGAGCAGCCCTGCTCCTGCGCTCGGAACTAGCCGGGAAAATCACAGGGTTGACCCATCCAGTCGTCATCGCCTTGGGCCTGGGCTGCCTTGCTGTTCCGGTAATCTATCTGATCCTGTCCGTCTTCATGCGCAGGCCGCTGCGGATCCGGCGCTGGTCGCTTGAGGTCCCGGCTTTCCGGCTCGCCATCGGACAGGTTCTGATCGGGTCTATCAATTTCGCGTTCGTGGCCGCCTGCCTTCATCAGGCCCTCGCGGCTGTGGCAGACGTTGCGTATCTGGGTGTGGCATCCGTCTATGTGATCGCCAATGCGACGGCGCTGGTCAGCCATGTGCCCGGAGGGCTTGGCGTGATCGAGAGCGTCGTCATGTACCTTCTGCCCCAGAACGACCTGATCGGGCCGCTTCTGGTGTTTCGATTTGTCTACTTCCTCGCGCCGCTTGTCTTAGGGGGGATCCTGTTGGCCGTGACCGAGCTTGTCCTGCGGCGTAGAGGTTCAGGCGCTCAAGGAAATGCGCCCATACCCGCGAAGGCCTAGACGTCAGTCCTTGCGGCGGCGGAACAGGGCGAGCGGCTCGAAAGGCTCCAGCGGATCCAAAAGGCCAGTGCCTGGAGCCGGTGCATCCGGCCCGTCGTCGTCCATGGCTCCAAAGGCGCGCAGGCCGCGCGTTCCGGTATTGAGCTGGTCGACGGCCTGGATGACGGACCCGCCTGCTGCCTCCAGAACCTCCACGAAGGTCCTCGGCTGTGTCTCGAGATGCTCTGCAAGAAGCCGGTCTCTCAAGCTGGCAATCGTTCGGCGCTCTTCCTTGGTCGTGGCCTCAATGGCGAGGTCGCACTCGCTGTCGAGGCCCATGGAGCGGTTGTTCAGGTTCGACGAGCCGATGCGCAGGAACACGTCGTCGACGATGATGAGCTTGGAATGGATGAGCACCTGGCATTCTCCACCCGATCCGTTGGGAATGACCGGGTAATAGACGCGCAGGCGGTCGTAATGATCGCATTTGCGCAGACGCCGGATGAGCCTGTCCCTGTTCGAGCCCATAACCAGTTCTTCAGCCCACCCATGGGATTCATGTGTCTGGATCACGACGATCTCCGGCCCGTCGGGATCGGCCAGGCGTTGCTCCAGAACGTCGCCAATTGCGGGAGCCGTCATGTACTGCGCTTCGATATAGATGCTCTTCCTGGCGGCGGAGAGCGCGTCCAGGGTCAGGGCCGCCGCCTCCTGCGCGGCGGGTTGGTCGCCCCAGGCCGGATAGGTGCGCGCGATGGCGATCGGCACGTCGACGAAATCGGCGGCAAGATCCTCCGGCCACGGATCGCCTCGGACCGGTAGGGCTGGGCTCAGCTCTTCGCCCGTCGCAAATTTCCAGCGGCCATAGCCCACTTCGGCGACGGAGCGGGCAGCCTCGCCGTCCACCGCCATCTGAAGATCGTGGACGGGTTCGTAGATGCTCCCGTCATCCTTCAGCCGGATCGGGTCGTCGCAGGCATGGCGATGGGTGTCCCATCGCTCGACCGTTAGGTCCATGCCGCCGACGAAGGCCAACGCATCGTCGATGCAGACGATCTTCTGGTGATGAGCGGCATAGAGCGGGTGATGAGTGTCGAGCTTAAGCTGGAGGCGCGGATGGTCCTGCCACTCGGCGCCGAAGATGAGCGGACCGGGAGCCCCGGGGGCATGCACGACGGCCACGCTCCACACCAGGATCCTGACCTCAAGGTCAGGCTTGGCCTCCACGAGGGAGCGGAGCAAGGGCCCTAACGGGGGCGAATCCTCGGCGCTCACCTCCGGACGCAGGCGGATGCTGCCGTCGAAGTCCCAGCCGATGATGAGAATGGAGCGTCGGGCACGGCGCAAGGCCGCTTCCAGACAGGCGAAATAAGCGGCGCCGTCGATCAGGATCGATGCGCGATCAGCCTGGGCGACGCGCCAGCAATTCTGCCCTGGACGCAGGATTGGGCCCTCGGGCAGCCGTTCGGCCGCCTGCGCGAACTGAGGTTCTTGCCGGCTCGTCGTTTGTTCCAGAAGCTGCACGCGACTAAGATCCTAAACGCAATCCTGTGCCAACTCGGGAACCGAGGCCAAGGTTCCGGGTGGAAACAGTGCGCTTCAAAATCGTTGCCCGAGGGTGATCGGGCTTGCGGATCGAGCCTGGATCGGGACGTTTCCGGGTCACTTCTAAGGGTGGAATAGCGTGTTCGATTGGATCGTCAGCCTCATCGACAAGGCCGGGTATGTCGGCATTGCCCTGCTCATGCTGTTGGAGAATGTTTTCCCGCCGATTCCTTCGGAACTCATCATGCCCCTGGCGGGCTTCTCCGCCGCCAAGGGGACCCTCAGCTTCACGGGAGTCGTCCTTGCAGGAACGATCGGCTCCCTCGCCGGCGCCTATTTCTGGTTTCTGATTGGACGCTGGATCGGCCCGAAACGTCTGAAGCGGTTCGCCGCCAGGCATGGGCGATGGCTGACCATGCATCCCGATGAGCTGGATCAGGCCAGGGCCTTCTTCTCCCGCCATCAGGGTCTCGCCTTGTTCCTCGGGCGCCTGATCCCAGCGATCCGCTCTCTGATCTCCGTCCCGGCAGGGGTGAATTGCATCCCGACTTCCACTTTCCTGCTGTGGAGTTCCCTGGGAACCGCTTTATGGACCATCTTCCTTGCAGGGGCCGGGTACCTGCTCGAGAGTCAATACGAGAAGGTCTCCGAATGGGTCAACCCGGTCTCGAACGTCGTCTTTGCGGGTCTGGTTATCTGGTATGTGTACAGGGTTGTCCGCTTCAAGGCGCCCGATGTCTCTGAAGGCGCCTGAAATTTCAGCGGGACTGGTTCGATTTCTGAGCAGGCATTTGCGGCAGATTCAGGTCCTTGCCGTTGCCAATCCGGCGAAGCGCCTAATAATTTACACAGTTCGCACGGTGAGCGCGCCAAATTCGGCAGGATGGTCCTGCCGGTTTTCCTTTGCGCTTCATCGGGCTGGGGCATGACATCAGGACTGAAGGGCGACCATGGACAAGGAACTTGAAAGCAAAATCCGTGAACGGGCTTACGAGCTCTGGATGCGGCACGGGGCTCTCCCTGATCGGGCGGACGAATATTGGTATCAGGCCGAGCGCGAGATTCTCGGCGAAAGCAGTGAAGGATCCGGTGTCCAGCCTCCATCCCTCATCGATCCCGCCCCGCTGGGCATGACCAGCATGACGGCCGACGAGGCTCCCCCAGTTGCTCCGAAGAGTCGCAAGAAGCGTACTCCTGCTCCGGCTCCGGTGGAGGAAAGCAGCGAGGCTCCTGCCGCCACGCCGAAGCGCAAACGGACGACACGGGTGACCTGAGCGCGATCAGCATACAAGCCTTCGGCCTCCGGTCGGAGGCTCCCGGGCGGTACTCCGTTGAAGTCAGTCACGCGACAAGTACCAGCAGCCATCCCGGCCTCTATATGATCAGGTGAATGCCTTTGATGTGAGGACCCGGCCTTGCCGAATTCCAGAGTTCCCTACGCGCCTCTCGCCCGTCATGCCATGGCGTATGTTCTTGCCGGCGGGCGCGGTAGCCGATTGATGGAACTGACGGATATTCGCGCCAAGCCCGCCGTGTATTTCGGGGGCAACACACGCATTATCGATTTCGCGCTCTCGAATGCCCTGAACTCCGGCATCAGACGTATCGGAGTAGCAACACAGTACAAGGCTCACAGCCTGATCCGTCATCTGCAGCGGGGTTGGAACTACTTCCGGGCCGAGCGGAACGAGAGCTTCGATATCCTGCCCGCCAGTCAGCGTGTCTCGGAAACCATGTGGTACGAAGGCACAGCCGACGCGGTGTTCCAGAACATCGACATCATCGCGAGCATCGATCCCGAGTACATCATCATCCTGGCCGGCGATCACATCTACAAGATGGATTACGAGCTCATGTTGCGTCAGCACGTCGACATGGGGGCCGACGTGACCGTCGGCTGCCTCGAGGTGCCGCGCATGGAGGCAACCGGCTTTGGCGTAATGGCAGTCGACGGGACGGACCGGATCATTTCCTTTCTTGAGAAGCCTGCCGATCCACCGGGCATGCCGGACAATCCCGACAAGGCTCTGGCGAGCATGGGCATCTACGTCTTCAACACTCGTTTCCTCTTCGATCAGCTGAGACGCGACGCGGAGACGCCCGGCTCGAACCGGGATTTCGGGAAGGACATCATCCCCTATCTGGTCCAGCACGGAAAAGCCGTGGCGCATCGGTTTACCCGCTCATGCGTCCGCTCCGGAGCAGAGGCCGGCGGGAGCGATGCGGAGGCCTATTGGCGCGACGTCGGGACAGTGGACGCGTACTGGGAGGCCAACATCGATCTGACGGCGATCGTGCCCTCACTGGATCTCTATGACCACGACTGGCCGATCTCCACCTTTACGGAGACATGGCCGCCGGCGAAGTTCGTTCATGATGAGGAAGGGCGACGTGGGCATGCCATCAACTCCCTCGTCTCCAGCGGGTGCATCGTATCGGGAGCAGCCCTGCGCCAGTCGCTCGTCTTTACGGGCGTGCATCTCCATTCCTACGCCTCCGTGGAAGGTGCCGTCATTCTTCCCTATGCGGATGTGGGAAAAGGTGCGCGGCTCAAGAACGTTGTCGTCGACCGGGGCGTACATATCCCCGATGGGCTCGTTGTCGGTGAGGATCCCGAACTCGACGCTCAGCGGTTCCGTCGTACCGAGAGGGGCATCTGCCTCATCACGAAGCCGATGATCGAGAGATTGTCTGTATGAGGCCTCTGAACGTTCTCTCCGTCACGTCAGAGATCTTTCCCATCATCAAGACAGGCGGATTGGCCGATGTCGCCGGAGCCCTTCCGTCCGCCCTCGCGGCAGAGGACGTGACGGTCATCACGCTCGTTCCGGGATATCCGGCCGTGATGAGGGCTCTGGAGGGCTCGCAGGTCGTTCATCGTTATTCCGGCTTCTTCGGTGGAGCGGCAAGCCTGCTGTCGGGAAGGGCAGGGGGTCTGGACCTCTTCGTCATCGATGCCCCGCATCTGTTCGACAGGCCCGGTTCTCCCTACCTTGCACCGGATGGCCAGGACTGGATGGACAACGCGCGGCGCTTCGCAGCTCTCTCTCGAGCGGCAGCCGACATCGGCCAAGGATTGGCGCCGGGATTCGTGCCCGACGTGGTTCATGCCCACGACTGGCAGGCTGGGCTCGCGCCGCTCTACCTGAGCCTCGCGGAAGGCCCGCGTCCTGCAACGGTCATGACGATCCACAACATCGCCTTTCAGGGCGTTTTCCCTCCATACCTGTTGCTCGAACTAGGATTGCCGGCCAGCACCTTCACCATCGACGGCGTCGAGTATTATGGGCAGATCGGGTTCCTGAAAGCCGGCTTGCAGCACGCGGATCGGATCACGACCGTTTCACCGACCTATGCCAGGGAAATTCAGACACGTGAAGGCGGAATGGGTCTCGATGGGTTGCTGCGGTTTCGATCGAGCGCTGTGTCCGGCATTCTCAACGGCATCGATGACAAGGTCTGGGATCCTTTTTCGGATACGAACCTCGCGCAGACGTACGATCCCGACAATCTCGATGCTCGCATGGCCAATAAGGCGGCACTGCAGAAGCGCCTGGGCTTGAGCCAGGATCCTGACGTGATGCTCTTCGGCATCGTCAGCCGCCTGTCCGAGCAGAAAGGCCTGGATCTCGTGCTCGCCGGCCTCTCAAGGCTCCTTGCCGGTGGCGCACAGCTGGCGCTCCTGGGCTCTGGAGACAGGGCACTCGAAGGCAGCTTCCAGACCGCCAGCACTGTCCATCCCGGTCAGGTCGGGTGCTTCTTCGGCTATGACGAGGGGCTCGCTCACCTGATCCAGGGCGGCAGCGATGCCCTGCTCGTGCCATCACGGTTTGAACCCTGTGGCCTGACGCAGTTATGCGCCATGCGCTACGGGAGCGTGCCCATCGTGTCTCGGGTGGGAGGACTGGCCGATACGGTGATCGATGCCAATGAGATGGCCATCGCGGCCGGTGTCGCCACGGGTTTCCAGTTCGGGCCCGCCGCGCTCTGTCCGTTTGCGGATGCCATCGACCGGGCAAGAATTCTCTGGCGCGACAGGCAGGCATGGCGGCGCCTGCAGGGCAACGGCATGCGCTCTGATGTGAGCTGGCGTCGCCCTGCCAAGCAATACGCCGACCTCTACCGGTCCTGCCTGTCCACGTGAGATCGAAGGTAGGAGCGCCGGATCAGGCGCTCTTCCTTTTCTCGGGCTTCGGCTGCTTGGCTGGTTTCAGCTGGAACAGCAGAAGGGAATGGGCCGTGACCGTGTAGACCTTGCCGAAACCAAACTCCGCGGGAGCGTCCAGATCCGGCTGGTTGGTATCGATATGACACATCCAGGCCTCCCCGCCGACCACCTCCGGCAAGGTGCACTTCACCACATCGTTGTGAGCATTCAGGATCATGAGGAGAGTCACGTCCGTGCCTCGCCTGCGGATGCCGGTCGGCTGAGCACGGCCATCCAGCAGGATGCTGATGCAGCGTGCGTTGGGATCCTCCCAATTCTCAGGCGTCATCTCGTCGCCGGCGGGGGTGAGCCACGTCACGTCCTTGACGTCGAGCTCCTCGTTGTAGACGCCGGAGAGAAAGCGGACGCGTCGCAGGATCGGCAAGTTCTGACGCAGCTGGATCAGCTTGCGGGTGAACTCGAGAAGTTCGACTCCGTCCTCGTCGATTCCCTCCCAATCGATCCAGGACACCTCGTTATCCTGACAATAGGCGTTGTTATTGCCCTGCTGGGTACGGGCGAATTCATCGCCAGCGAGAAGCATCGGGGTTCCCTGCGAGAAGAGCAGGGTGGCCAGCATGTTGCGGATCTGGCGCAAGCGCAGCGCGCGGATCTCAGGATCGTCGGTCGGTCCCTCTACGCCATAGTTGAAGGAGAGGTTGTGGTCGTGGCCGTCCTTGTTGTCCTCTCCGTTCGCCTCGTTGTGCTTCTCGTTGTAGGAGACGAGATCGTTCAGCGTGAAGCCGTCATGGGCGGTGATGAAGTTCACGGAAGCCCATGGTCGGCGCCCGCGCTTGTTGAAGATGTCCGCCGATGCCGTAAGGCGGGCTGCAAGCTCCGGCAGCTTTCCTTCTTCGCCCTTCCAGTAGGCGCGCACCGTATCGCGATAGCGGTCGTTCCACTCCGCCCAGCCGGGCGAGAAGCGGCCGACCTGATAACCTCCAGGGCCGCAATCCCATGGTTCGGCGATCAGCTTGACCTGGCTGAGCGCGGGGTCCTGGCGGCAGGCGTCGAGGAAACGGCCATCCTCTTCGAAGCCATGCGGCTCGCGGCCCAGGATCGTCGCGAGATCGAACCGGAAGCCGTCGATCTGAACCTCCTGCGCCCAGTAGCGCAAGGAATCCGTGACCATCTGGAGCACACGGGAGTGGCTGAGGTTCACCGTGTTCCCGGTTCCCGTATCGTTGATGTAGTAGCGGGGATCGGGCGCGAGCCGGTAATAGGATGCGTTGTCGATGCCTCTGAAGGACAGGGTCGGCCCCAGCTCGTTGCCTTCGGCCGTGTGGTTGTAGACCACATCCAGGATCACCTCGATTCCGGCATCGTGGAGATGGCTCACCATCTCCTTCACCTCGTTGATGAAGGGTGTTGCAAGGTAGCGCGGCTGCGGTGCGAAGAAGCCTATCGAGTTGTAGCCCCAGTAGTTCTTCAGCTTCTTCTCGACCAGATAGCTGTCATCCACGAAAGCATGGATCGGCAGCAGCTCGACCGCCGTGACGCCGAGATTCTTGATGTATTCGATCACCTCATGCTGCATGAGACCTGAGAACGTCCCGCGAAACTCCTTCGGCACTGCCGGATGCTGCATGGTGAAGCCGCGCAGATGAGTCTCATAGATGATGGAGCGCTCCCACGGTATCTGCGGACGGCGCGCCCGTGCCCAGGTGAAGGCCGACTCGACGACCCGGCATTTTTGCATGAACGGCGCGCTGTCGCGCTTGTCGAAGGAGAGGTCGGCATCCGGCGAACCAAGGGTGTACCCGAATAGGGCCGGGTTCCACTTCAGGTCGCCGATGAGCTGCTTGGCATAAGGATCGAGAAGGAGCTTGTTGGGGTTGAAGCGGTGGCCGGCTGTGGGCTCGTAAGGGCCATGAACCCGGTAGCCGTAGGTCGTGCCTGGCCGCGCGTCCGGCAGGTAACCATGCCAGACTTCGTCGGTATATTCCGGAAGCTCGATCCGCTCGATTTCCCGCTCGCCGTCCTCATCGAACAGGCACAGCTCAACCTTCGTGGCATTCGCGGAGAAGATCGCAAAGTTGACGCCCAATCCATCCCACGTGGCTCCAAGGGGATAGGGAAGTCCCTCCCGGACGCGGGAGGTGCGCCGCACGTTCGGGGCGACGATCTGAGGGGGCGACTGCTCACGGGTATCGACTTTGTCATTCATTGGAAATCTCGAAAGCCATGCGGGGCGAAATGTCTGTGTTCATCAACGCGCAAGCCTGCAGGAAGTCCCCGGCAAGCTGAACTATAACTCCGACCTATCGTTCTCGCGGTCGACTTGCACCTGTCTACGAGGATCGAAGCTTGAGGACAGCGAAGGGGACCTCCTTCAACAGGTCTGATATTTTCGTCCGACTCTGATCGATGAGGATCTCATCTCCTGTTATCACGTTCAGCCAATGGCCCTGAGCAAGCTCAATCCCTGTGTCGCTCCAAGTTGCGGCATCGAAGGATGGATCATCGCTCGTCATGAAGCCTGCCCATAGACGCGGAACGACGACGGCAAGAGCATCGGTGCCGTGCTGCCTGACATAGGCCAGAAGTTGGTCCGCACGAACACCTTCGGCTTCCAGCAGCCGGTAGTCGCCTTCGGCATAGAGTGTCGGTGATTGGGCTCGGTCGCGTAGCAGAGCGGCGATGATCCTCTGCTTGATTCGCCCGTCGGTCCAACTCTCCATCAGAGAGGTGAGCGCGTCGCCCTTCTCCAAGGCTTTTGCACGGGCGGTGTAATCCACCGGACGCCGGTTGTCGGGATCGACCAGAGAGAAATCCCAGAACTCCGTCCCCTGGTAGATGTCGGGCACCCCCGGCAGCGTCAGCTTGAGGACCGTGCGGGCCAACCCGTTCAGCATGCCCAACGTAGACAGGCGCCGGATCAGATCGCCGAAGCGTTCCAGGAATGGGCTCTTCGGGGTGAGCACGGCTCTCAGGAGTTCAAGAGCCGCGTTCTCATAGGCTTCGTTCGGGGCAACCCAGCTCGTATGCCGCTTGGCTTCACGGAGTGCCTTTGTGAGATAACCCTCCATCCGCTCCTGGAACGAGGCCAATTTCTTGCGATCAGCCTTCTCCAAGAGTTCCAGGGGCCACGCGCCGACGAGGGCTTGGAGCAGGATGAACTGATCGTTGGCATCCGGTGCAGGAACGCCGTCGATCTCTGTCAGGTGAGGGGATGCCAACTCCTTCCAGAGATCGAGAGCTTTGGTCCATTCCTCCGCCATCTCGGAGAGCGCGAGAAGTCGGGCGCGTGCATCCTCGCCGCGCTTGGTGTCGTGGGTGGCGGTGGCGATCATGGCGTGAGGCCAGTTCTGCGCACGATCTTCGTTTGACCGGTGAAAGCCCTCCGGCGGCAGGCCGAAATGGCCGGGGTCGCCGCCCACTTCGTTGAGGGCAATCAGGCGGCCATAGCGGTAGAAGAGCGTGTCCTCCAGGCTCTTGGCCATGACCGGACCCGTGAGCTGCTGGAAACGGCGGCGGAAGCGACGCACGTCGTCAGAGACGCCGGACGGCATCCGGCCGAGAAGGACCGAAGCGATGAAGTCATGCACCGTGCGGTCGGGGAGGGCGCTGGAGGTCTTGGCCGCCTCGACTGTCTCCTCGATCAGGCGCACATCCTCGGCTGCAGGTTTACCGTCCTTCAGATAGCTGCGGTAGACAGGGAACGCGGCAACGATCTCCACCAGAGATTGGCGTAGGGCAAATGTCGTGTAGTCGCGTGTGCGGCGGCTGGCATCGGCGACAGCCTTGATGTCCGACACCAGGACCCCGAGTTCGCTGGCGAAGTTCTTCTCCGTGATCTCGACCTTGGCCTGCCTGAGGAGATCCTCGTAGGAGCCCTGAAGGTCCGATGCCTCGCGGTAAATCCGCTCGAATGCGTCGGCCGATCGTCCGTCCACCAGCACGCCGTCGATCAGATTGAGGGTGTCGTAGCCCGAGGTTCCGGCAACGGGCCAGGAACGCAACTCCTCGCCGGGCTCGAGGATCTTTTCGACCACCACGTAGAAGCCTGGTCCGACCTTCTCCTGAAGGGCGCGGGCATAGCCCTCCGGATCGGCGAGGCCATCGATGTGGTCGATCCTGAGGCCATGAACGTGACCCTCGTTCACGAGGCGGAGGATCAGCTCATGGGTTTTCTCGAAGACCTGCGGGATCTCGACCCGTATGCCCGCCAGGGTATTGATGTCAAAGAACCGGCGGTAGTTGATATCGCTCGATGCCACCCTCCAGAAGGAAAGGCGGTAAGCCTGCCTCTCCAGGAGGCGGTGCAAAGCATCGAAGCTTCCCGGCTCATCGGGGCTTCCGTTGATGGCTGCAACGGCCCTGTCGATGGCCTTCCGCAGGTCCGGAGAAGCGGAAACCACCTGTGCCAGATCATGCTTCAGCCCCTCCGCCTCCTGTGGGAGCGAATGGTTCTCGCCAGCAGCCTGCTGTTCCATCGCTTGCAGGCGCTGTGTGATGCTCCGCAGCTTCCCGGCCTTGGCGGGATTGCTCAGGGAGACCAAAGCGCGATCGAGGATCTCGGGATAAGTGGTGGGGCAGATTGGGAAGCGATGCTCCCAATGCCACACACTGAAGGAGCCGCCCTCAGGGTCGAATTTCAGCTGCAGTTCGCCTCTTTCGAGCACCTCGCCATAAAGTCCGCCCAAGGACGGGATGATCAGCTTGCCATCGGCCCCAGGGCGCTCCCAGTCGATGTCGAAAGCGTCGGCCACCGGGGAGAGGCGTCCCCATTCCAGCACGGAGAGCCACCAGCCGTTGGACTGGCCGCCGATGCCCATATGGTTCGGCACAATGTCGAGCACGAGCTTGAGGCCGTGCTCTTTGAGAGTCTCCGAGAAACGGTGGAATCCCTCCTCTCCGCCGAGCTCCGGATTGATCACGGAATGATCGACGATGTCGTAGCCGTGGGTGGATCCGGGCGCGGCTGCCTGGATGGGCGAGGAATAGACATGGCTGATGCCGAGCTTTGCCAAATAAGGCACAATCTTCACGGCGTCGTCGAACGTGAAGTCCTTATGAAATTGCAGGCGGTAGGTGGCGCGAGGCGGTGGAGCCGCGAGAGTGCTCCTGCGGGCGTGCACGTCCCGGCCTTCCTCGGTCAGGGCAACGGCGAGCTTCGCCAGCAGGCTGCCCGGAGAGGCAATATCCTCGACAGTGTTCGACAGTCTGCGGCGCCAGTTGGGATGGCCGACGTCCATGCCCGGCATGTTGGGCTGGTTCAGTTCGCCGGATGCATCCTCGATCTGCACCGCCGTGAGGACGGACGAGGTGCGGGCGAGATAACGGATGGTCGCCTCAAGGGGCGGTTCTTCCGGTACCTGCGCCGAGGGCAGGAGACCTTCTGCCGCGAGCGCCTGGGCGAAGTGGCTCCTGTCCGCCTTGCGCGCGGCGCGCTCCCGGTTGGAGGTCTTCGGGTCGAAGATGCCGAGGGTCTGGCGCAGGTCGATGTCAAGGCCGCGCCACCATCCGGTGAAGGTCGGCAGGTCGTGGGTGGTGATCACGGCCAGGGCTGAGCGAGGGTACTGTTCGGGCTTCTTGAAGGCGGCTTCTTCGCGCTCGAAGGGGAGCACCCGGTAGCTGAGGACACCCGATGCCATGATCGCGTCGGAGAAGCCTTCCGGTGCCGTCCCGAGATCCTCTGCAATCACGAGGCACCGGGCGCGATGGCTCTCGATGCGCAGCACCGCCAGCATGGCCTCGAACGGATAATCCACATAGGCCCCTTGCGAAGCGGGAGCACCGGACGGGATCAGGAAGAGGCGCTGGAGCTGAAACGCATGATCGATGCGGATCGCGCCGGCATGACGCATATTGGCCGAGACGAGATCGCGGAAGGCGGCAAGGCCCTGCTCCTCCAGGGTGAGCGGGTTGAAGGGCGGCAGGCCCCAATCCTGCCCCTGGGGCCCGAGCGGATCGGGCGGCGCGCCGATGGACAGCCCGGGGGCATAGCGCTCCGGCGTCGACCAGATCTCGGATCCGCCGCCATCCGATCCGACCGCGAGATCGCGATAAAGCCCGATGGGAAGTCCAGCGGCGCGGGCCCGTTCCGCAGCCTGCCCCAGCTGCCGGTCAGCCAGCCATTGCAGCCAAGCATGGAAGGCGACACGCTCCGCTTCCTGAGAGCGGAACTGCCTGACCTCGTCCGAACGGACTGATCGGAAGGCTTCGGGCCATTCGCCGGTCCAGAAGCGCCCTTGCGCCCGAAAGTGCTCGGAGAGTGCCTCGAAGGTGGCGTGGGCCTCCAGGGCCTCGCCACCTTCGAGGCGGAACGTCTCGAACGCGGCCTTGTCGCCAGAGGCCTGGAACCAGGACCAGAGAGCGTCGAGGATCGGGCGCTTGATGGCCCAGACCTCGGCGTAATCGATCAGTGAGGCGCCTTGCAGCTTGGCGAGACGCCGCTGCACGTCCGAAGCCTCGAGAAGCTGCTGCGCACCACTCTCAGCGAAACCCTCGACAACTGTCGGGTCGATGTAGAGGGACTCAAGGAACAGGCGCGAGGATGGGGAGTAGGGCGAAATCTTCGACCGATCCGCCGCGAAGAGCGCATGAACCGGGCTGAGGCCCAGGAATGCGCCGCCGCAGCGACCGACACCCTCTGCGGTGAGAGCCACGTCCGAGTAGTCGCCGATTCCGAGGTCGCGCTGCGAGCGCAGGGAGTAGACCTGCGCAGTCAGCCCCCAAAGCCTTGCGTCCCCTTTTAGAGCCTCGGGCGCCCAACACCATTCAGGAGCAGCGATGATGGTTGCCTCTCGGTCACCCAGCTGAAGTTGGTGATAGCCCATCGGAAGAGGTGGTAGATCGAGAGTGCGGCTGGCCTTGGTGAGCCGGCCCTCATGAGTCGCTCCGCCTTCCTCGGTCAACGTCCAGGCCGAGGCCCCGGCGCCGGCGCGCAGCTTGATCTTCGCGGGTGCTCCCGCTTCCACGGTTATGACTGCGGGTACTGGGCCAGCCTTCAACTGCTCCATACGCTTAAGGCTCTCCTGCGCACCTTTGTCAGACGAGACGTCGAGCCCAAGCGCGGTGAGCAGGGCTTTGCGGGTGTGGGAACTCGTCTCGACCCGTTTTCCAAAGGCATCGCTGTAATCCGAGGAAATGCCGACGAGCGCGGCCATCCGCTCCAGCAGAGCATCCAGCTTGCTCATGCCAGTGTTCCCTTCATGACGACCGCCGACCAAGGCGGAAGTTGAAGGCTCTCATCTGCAGAATCGGCGCCCCCGCTCGTCCAGAGAACGCGAAGGCCCTCATCCACAGAGCCATTGACGACTCCGTCGCCGAAATTGGCTAGCAGGCGAAGCGTGCCGGCTGAAAAGGTCCAGGTCACGTCGAGCGTTTTTTCGGGTGAGATCGTGTAGCTCGAGCCGCGATACTGGCTCTTTAAGACAGGCACGATCTCCGTCTGCCGAAGGTCGAGCAGGTGACGGGTCTGCGCGAGAAAATCCTGATGGGGCGATTGCGGAACCTCGGACCAATCGATCCTGGATCGTTCGAATGTCGCGCGATCGGTCGGATCGGGAATGCGCTGCGACATCTCGGGATCCGTGAAGGCTTTGAAGCGCTTGAACTCGCCGCGTCGTCCCTCGCGCACGGCTTTGGCCAGATCGGGCTCGCTCTCGAAATCGACGAAGAACTGGAACGGCGTCGAGGCGGCCCACTCCTCGCCCATGAAGATCAGCGGGATATGCGGCGACAGAAGGAAGACCCCTTGCGCAAGAGCCAGGCGCTCGGGCGAAATCAGATGCGAAAGGCGTTCGCCGAAGGCGCGATTTCCCACCTGGTCGTGGTTCTGAAGGAAGGACACGAAGGCCGTTGGAGTCAGATGGCCCGAGGGCTCGCCGCGAACGACGCCGTCCTTATGCGGAGACGGATCTCCCTGATAGGCGAAACCTTCCGCTAGCGCCCGTCCGAGGTGCTCGAGCGGTCGGTTGGCATAGTCCTCATAATAGCCTTCATTCTCGCCGGTCACCAGGGCATGCCAGGAGTTGTGAATGTCATCGGCCCACTGCGCCGTGTGGAGCTTCGGTCGTCCATCCGCTTCGCGGCCGAGCCAGCGCGCCTGGTTGGCTTCGTTTTCGAGCACCAGGTGAACGTGGCGATCGGTAATGGCTTCACGAATTCTGTTGGCCAGCTCTTCGATGAAGTGCGGCTTGCTGTCATCCACGATGGCATGGACCGCATCGAAGCGAAGCCCATCGATATGGAATTCCTCCAGCCAGTAAAGCGCGTTGTGAAAGAAGAAGTCGCGCACGTTGCGGCTGCCTTCTCCATCCACGTTGATGCCCGCTCCCCAGGGAGTCGGGTGGCGCTCCGTGAAGAAGGTTTTCGCATAGGCGTGGAGATAATTGCCCGATGGGCCGAAGTGATTGTAGACCACATCGAGGAAGACCATGATGCCAAGCGCGTGCGCGCGCTCGACGAGACGCTTCAGGTCGTCGGGGCTGCCATAGGCTGCATCCGGTGCGTAGGGCAGGACACCGTCATAACCCCAATTGCGCTGTCCCGGAAACTCGGCGATGGGCATGAGTTCGATGGCCGTGATGCCGAGATCGCGCAGGTCTTCCAACTTGGCCATCAGGCTCGCATAGGTGCCCTCCGGCGTCGCAGTTCCCACATGAACCTCATAGAGGACAGTCTCTTCCCATGCGCGCCCCGTCCAGCCCGTATCGGACCATTGATACGCGCCGGGGTCGATCACGAGGCTCAGGCCATGGACATCATCAGGCTGAAAGCGGGAGGCCGGATCGGGCACCACGAGGCTGCCGTCGATTTTGTACCCATAGCGGCTGCCCGCATGGGCCTCCTGCGAAACGAGGCGGTACCAGCCGCTGTCGTCGGCTGCCATTGGAAGCTCGGCAGTATCGAGCACGAGCCGCACGTCTTGGGCGGTCGGCGCCCACAGGGCAAAGCGTATACCTTCGGGAGTTATCTCAGCCCCAAAGGGCATGGAATGAACGCGCCGCATCGGAACTCCGGAGAAGCAGGGGAAGCACTTGCGAACGAGCAGTGCAGGGCAATGTTCCGGAGCAGCAGAAAAAAACAGCTAAGCTGATTTTTGCCGGGCGGCAGTGAGCAACATTATAAAGCCAAGCTGGCTGAAAGGATTAATCAGAAATTTTCCGAAAATTCTGCGGAACCATCCCCCATGCGAGTGAGTTAAGAGCCCGACTACCTATGGCGCGGGGGAGTCGTCGGGGATCGCGCCTCTGAGCTAACATGCTGGATTCATCTCAACTGGACACCGTTTCAGGTGTCTCGACCATGGCGCATGCCGAACTTCTGAGCGGCGCCCAAGCTTCAGTTTCCATTAAGCGCCGTCAATCCATTCTTTTCGTTACATCCGAGATCGCCGACTATATCAAAGCTGGAGGCCTTGGTGAGGTATCGGCGGCATTGCCGCGTGCGCTCCGCCATCACTACGACGTGCGAATTCTCATTCCGGGCTATCGCCAGGTTCTGTCGCAGATCGGCGACGTTGAGGAGATTGCCCGTTTGCCGGCTTCGTTCGGCATACCGGCCTGTGGCCTTGGGCGGGGGACGACCCAGGACGGCCTGACGGTTTACGTGCTTCTGTGCCCGGAACTGTATGATCGCGATGGATCGCCATATGTCGACAGCTTCGGAAATGACTGGAGCGACAACGACGTCCGCTTCGCGCGTCTTGGCCTGGCGGCGGCCGATATCGCCTCAGGCAACGGCGATTCCTTATGGCGCGCCGATCTTCTGCACCTCAATGATTGGCCTTCCGGACTCGCATCGGCCTATCTCGCTTGGCGCGGGCAGCGCATTCCGACAATTCTGACGATTCACAACCTCGCCTATCAGGGGAACTTCGATCGTAATCGCTTGTCTCATCTGGGCATTCCCGATGCTGCCTTTCAGATGAACGGTGTCGAGTTTTACGGCAAGCTCTCTTTCCTGAAGGCAGGTATCTACTATTCGTCCCACATCACGACCGTGAGCTCCACCTATGCCAAGGAGATCACACGACCGGAATTCGGTTGTGGCCTCGATGGCCTTCTCAGGACCCGCGCCGAGGAGGGTCGTCTCGACGGCATCATCAACGGCATCGATGCAAGCTGGGATCCGAGCACGGATCCTTATCTGGTCAGCCGATTTTCTGCCGAGAACTTCCGGGGCAAGCGCGCGAACGCCAATACCGTGCGCAAAAGCTTCGGCCTTGATCTGTCCTCCGGGCCGCTCTTTGCGGTGGTGTCACGCCTTGTTCATCAGAAGGGCGTCGACCTCGCCATTTCGGCAGCGGAAACCATCGTGTCTCAAGGGGGGCAGATCGCGGTCATCGGTCAGGGCGAGGCTCGGTTCGAGGCAGAATTGAAAGCTCTGTCGAGTCGCCATCCCGGTTCCGTCGGTGTCAGGATCGGGTATGACGAAGGTGATGCCCGTCGCATGTACGCTGGCAGCGATTTTCTGCTCATGCCATCCCGGTTCGAGCCCTGCGGTCTCAGCCAGATGTATGCACAGCGCTTCGGTTCCTTGCCGATCGCGCACAAGACCGGTGGGCTGGCCGACACGATTGAGGACGGGGTCAACGGCTTCCTGTTCGGCGAGCCTTCGCTCAACCGGTTCAAGGACGCAATCAGGAGGGGTCTTGAGACCTTCCGTTCGAGGTCTCGTCTCACGGCCATGCGTCGTGCTGCGATGAACAGGCCTCACGGTTGGGACCGTTCGGCCTCGCGCTATCAGGACGTATATGAGCGTGCCTGCCAGGCGGCTTTGGCCTAGCTCCCGCAGATCAAGCTTGGACGTCGCTTACCTACAATTCTAACAAAGAAAGCCCGTGGCTGCCTTCGCAGCCACGGGCTTTCTGGTTTAGCTAGAGGCCTTTAGTCCTTACCGCCGCGGCCGTTTCCGTTACCGCCGCCATTGCCGTTGCCGCCGCCGGCCGGACCGTCTGCATCGGTCCCGTCTCCGTTGTTGGAGTTGCCCGGGTTCGATGAGTCGTTACCGTCGGGATCGTTGCCATGGCCGTTGTTGCCATGACCGCCGCCGTTCCCGTTCCCATTGCCGGAACCGCCGTTGCCACCCGTTCCGCCGTTGCCGCCGGTACCACCATTGCCGCCAGTGCCACCGTTACCGCCAGTGCCACCGTTTCCACCCGTTCCGCCGTTGCCGCCGGTACCACCGTTACCACCTATGTCGCCCGTGCCGCCGTCGTCACCAGTCCCGCCATTGCTGCCGGTGCCGCCATTGCTGCCGGTGCCGCCATTGCTGCCAGCCCCGCCATTGCTGCCGGTTCCGCCATTGCCACCCGTGCCGCCGGTGCCACCGTTACCGCCCGTGCCGCCAGTGCCCGAGTTGCCGCGATCCGCAACAGCACCGCCACGGCCGGGACCACGTCCGTCATTGACCACGCCGGGCGAGCCAACCACAGGATTTCCAAAACCTGGAACCATCGTTGGATTGCGGCTGATCGAGCCGGTCACAGCATCTGTCTGGTTCCGATCACTCGTAGGATCCATTCGGCGAAGAGCCTGAGGACGGATGGCACAACGGCAGACCTCCTGACCTTGAACGACATGCAGGCGGCAGTTGCCATACATGGATGGATTGGCAACTGCCGGAATGCACTGCGGCCCAGGCCTGAGGTTCTGAGCAGAGGCCGGAGAGCCGATCGCGAGGAAGAGGGCTGCGCCAGACAAAGCAAGAGCGTGTGAGCGCTTCATGTGTTCACCTACATAATTAGCCAATTGTGATGTGTAGCTGCCTTAAGGACAGCCTGCTTGGCTAATAGACGCATGTATATGAATAACGTTCCTGGCCTATGAGAAAAATCTAATCATCTCGAAAGGGGAACTTTCCTGAGACATACGCTATGCTAGGCTTAAATGGATCTGCTTGATGTCACTATAGATAAGTTATGCCTTCGCTATAGCTTGGCCGTTCCAACTATAACGAAGTTGCAAGATGATATTCCTGAAAGATCATGCGGTCCGATATGCCTCTGCCATGGCTCTGATATCGTCAAGCTTGGCGGCAAGAAGGGACCAGTCATCTTCAGCGGCAATAGGCGACCATATTGCCTCGACTTCATCGATCAGCATGGTGCAGGGCGCAGGCCGCTCGAAATATGAGTGCGTGGGCTTGATGCCGGGCGAGGGTGAGAAATCGCTGAGGATGGTCCTGAAGACCTGGAAGGATTCATGCGCGTAGTAGCTTGCCGAACTGCTCTTCTCTGCGCGTTGGCTGCTCAGGACGCCTCCATACCAGTCAAAGAACGTCTGCTCGAAGGGCGCGCGAGTCTCGTGAAGGAAAGTCCACAGGGCCTTGGCTAGGGCGCCATCATGCTCGTAGCCTCTGGATTGGAGCCCGAGGCGACGCAGAACTGCCTGTGCGAACTCCCGGTGAAGTGCGGGCTCGAAAGAGCCGAGCGCCTGCTCCAGCAGATCCTGGGGTGCTAGAGGGAGGAGGCACTCAGCCAAGCGATAGAGGTTCCAGAGCAGCGCGTCAGGCTGCCGTCCGAACGCGTAGAGGCCGGTCTCGTCGAAGTAGGCTGCCGTGAAGCCGGGATCGTAGTGGGGCAGAAAGCGCCATGGTCCGTAGTCGAAACTTTCTCCGGTGACATTGATGTTGTCGGTGTTGAGCACCCCATGCACGAAGCCCGCCGCCATCCACTGCGCGCCCATGCGGGCGACGCGTCGGCTGACCTGCTCGAGAAACGCGGCCGCACGTGCCGGTTCCTCGTCGCGCCAAGCCTCGGGCAGGTAGGTTCGAACGCTGTGGTCGAGCAGCTTTCGAAGATTGTCGGCTTCGTTGAGATAGAGAAAACGCTGAAACGTACCAATGCGAACGTGGGAATGGCTGAGGCGCACCAGCACGGCCGAGCGGGTGGGGGACGGTTCGTCGCCTCTCTCAAGCTCCTCGCCCGTCTCCACAAGGCTGAAGGACTTGGAGGTCTCGACGCCGAGCGCCTCCAGCATCTCAGTCGCAAGAATCTCCCGCACGCCCCCCTTGAGTGTCAGCCTGCCGTCTGCATGGCGCGACCAAGGGGTCTGCCCGCTCCCCTTTGTTCCAAGGTCGAGAAGCCTTCCATCCTCAGCATCCTTAAGCTGCGCGAAGAGAAAGCCGCGCCCGTCACCGAGATGGGGGTTGTAGCTCCTGAACTGGTGGCCGTGGTAACGCAGGGCCAGTGGCCGCTCGAAGCTTCCGGGCAATGGCTTGAACCGGCCGAAATGTTCGATCCATTCCTGGTCGGTCAGAGCGTCGAGACCAACCCGCTCTGCCCATCGCTGGTTGCGGTAGCGCAGGATATGCTGCGGGAAGCTTGCGGGCTCGACGACATCATAGAAGGAAGGCCCAAGTTCCTCGTGATGTTTTGAGGCAGCAAAGGAAGGCGAGTAGGGCATCGGAGCAATCCCGTTCAACCAATGATCAAGTCCAAGAAGGCTGAATTGTTCACCCGGTCAGCCGAGGTGACGATGCGTGGCATGCATTGTTCGAGTGAGCAGATCCGCCACATTCGCCGTATCGAACTCGCAGGAAACTTACCTAGTACAATGTTTCAATTGATGCGAGCAGACGTGCGTCTTGTGCCCGGATTGAAAATTTTTTCTGTAAGGAGCCTGCTTCCGAAACTGCTTTGGTTGCCGGATGTTCGGGCAGATTGCTCAAGCGTCAGCGCTCTGTGTTCGTGCGATCTTATGCTTTAGTCTATTGGCGGCGGTGGCATCGTCTCTTAAGCTTTCATTCAACGAAGCAAGCGGGAGACGGGTTTATGGCATTGAGAGATGTGCTGAGCCTTTATGGCCGGATAGGCTTGATTGTCGCCGCATTTGCGTTCGTCGCCGGGATCGTTGCCGGGCCCGTGCTTGAGAAGGTTCTGTTCTCCCAACTGACGGTAACGGAGCGCAGCACTCAGCCCGAGTTGCCTCCAGCCGGTACTTCCTCTGAACGGCAGGCCGGAAAGCCAGGCTAACGCGTTTTTAGAGATCTGTGGGGCATAACCCACTTCATCGCCCACGCAGGCAGGAATGCAGCTCCATATCCGGGGACGCGCGATGAGCAGTGATACGGTACTAAGGCAGGAAATTCGTTATTCGCTGGGTTACATCCGCAGCATGATCGACGGCTATTCAGGCTTGTATCCAGGAGAGAACCTCACGCGGGATGTCCTGCGCTTCTGCGACGGGATGACTGACGCGGGAACACCGCATCCGCGCCTGCAGGAGGCAAGACGTCTCGTGGAGGATCGCTGCAGACGACTTGCTCAGGACACGGATCGCTTCGCGTTGCGCGATCCAGCCGCGATTGCGGCCTCGCGCGCCCAAGCCATGGCTGCCGTCGACATGCTTCAGGACGTAGTATTCGAATGGCGCAGAGCCCGCATGGCAGTGCCATCATCCGGACGTCTGTTGCGCCGAAAGAGCTTGTGAGAAGTCAGGTTTCCTGAACTCTGAACATCTCACAGGCGCTTGGGCTTGATGGATGACGTAGCCGGTACATCGATGGCCACCGCTTCGGGAACTGGCTCGCTTCTCGGCGTATCGAGTCCATACACATCGTTCCGGAAATGGACCGCGCCATCGGCCGTTGCATACCCTGTCAGATAAACCCATGCGACGGGAACAGGCTTGTCGAGCCGAATGTCCTGACGCGCCGTACTGACGATTGCCGTGTCAAGGCTAGCTTTCGTCCACGCGCCTGAGGGTCCGTTCGTGCCGCGCAGCAGCCACTCGGCAAAATCACCCACATCGGCCACGCGAACGCAGCCCGAGGAATGGAAGCGGATGTCCTGTGTGAAAAGCTGCTTCTTGGGCGTGTCGTGCATATAGACCGCATGCTTGTTCGGCATGTCGATGCGGATCTGCCCAAGCGAATTGATTGCACCGGGGTCCTGCCGGAGAGTGTAGTTGACGGCGTTCTGCGTCGACCAGTCAATCGCCTTAGGATCGACCTCCTGGCCCTTCGCATCCAGGATGCGGATTTTCATCTTCTGCAGATAATCCGGATCTTTCCGAACATGGGGAATGATGTCCTTCTTGATCAGGGAGACCGGTACCGTCCAAGTCGGATTGAGGTTGACGGCCGTGACGCGGGTTTCGACGGTGGGCGAGGGTCTGTCGGCCTTGCCGACGACGGCGACATAGCGTCGGACGACTTGGCCCTCCTCGACAGTCTCAACAGCCGCCGAGGGAATGTTGACTACGACATATCGGCCGCCGAAGGAGAATGTGGAACTTGCCAGCCGTTGTGCCGATGCGGTGAGCTGACGATGGCGCGTCTCGGCGGAAACGTTGAGGGCCTCTAGTGTCCTTGCCCGCACGGCTCCGGATTCCGGAAGGCCGTGTCGCGCCTGGAACTGCTTGACCGCGCTGGTGAGAGTGGTGTCGAAGGTCGTGCCGCTCGCGTGGTCGCGAGAGAGATCTCCTTCGGCAATCAGACGCTGCCGGAGAACCGGAACCAGCGGTCCCTTGTCGCCCGGTTTCATGATCGTTCTGTCAGGGAGCGAGGGCCAGCCTCCGGCTTCGGCAATGCGCTTGTACGTCCAGGCAGCCCGCATCGTATTGATGAAGGTGCCGGGGTCCAGTGTCGGGCGAGCATCCTGGGAGATCGCCGCCACCGGAATCTTTGGTGGAGCTGCCGGCGGGTTGGGCTTGGCGTCAGCCGGAGCTGCAGCTTTCTGTCGCAGTTCAGGTTCGGGCGAGGGCGCAGTGGGACTTGACGACTGACGCGCTGGAACGGCGGTGGATACCGGCTCCGAGGCCGCCCACGCGTCATTCAGGCTGCTCAATGTCGAGCACGAGAAAAAGATCAGGCTCAGGCTGACGGTGAGGCTAGTCGCGTTCCGATAGGTCATGAGGGAACTATGGCCGAGGATGGTTTACAAAGTGCTGCTCCAGGGGGAGCACGGCGATCTGCAACTGGTCTTAAGTCCCGTGCGTTGTCCCCGCCTCAGCCCTCTCGCCGTACGAGTTCCTTCATGCACGTGAAGCCCGTCCCCTCCCAGGATATCCGGCGGATCGATCTGACCTTGCCGTCATCCATAGGGCTTCATGCGGTTCACCTGATCGAGCAGGCTCTCAACGGGGACCAGAGGGAGCTCATCTATCTGTCAGGGGGCGAGAACCGAGCGGAGCAGATCGTTCAAGCCTTGAAGGGACTAGCCCCGGATTTGGAAGTCTACCTCCTTCCGCCATGGGATTGTCTTCCCTATGACAGTGCATCGCCCTCACGGGACGCGATGGGGCGGCGCATGTCCATTCTGCGGGGTATGAGCGAACCTGCGAAAGACAAGCGGCTGCTGATCGCGAGCAGCGCCGCAATCGTTCAACGCGTGCCTCCGCGGAGCATCTGGAAGCAGGCCTGCTTCCATCTCACGACAGGTGAGGCCTTCTCGCAGGGTGATCTGGAATTCTACCTCCACCACGCCGGGTACATCCTGGACGAGAGGGTGGACGAGCCTGGAGAGGCTGCGATCCGGGGTCAGGTCATCGATATCTTTCCAGCGAACAGTCCCTTGCCGTACCGCATCGAGCACGATGGGCAGTTCATTGCTGCCATCCGTTCATATGATCCCGTTTCGCAGCGGACCGAAACGGAGATCGAGAGCCTTCTCCTCGACCCCGTTTCCGAAATTCTGCTCGAAAGAACGAACGATGGTTCAATGCCGGAACGCTACGACGGAATGGAGCACCGGCTGCCGGAGCATTATGAATCTCTCGAAACAATCTTCGACTACTGGCCGGATGCTCCCGTTGTGATTGCCTCCGAAGCGGAGGAGCGGCGTCAGCTGGTGATGGAACAGGTTGCCGACTCTTATGAAGGCCGCAAGTCGCTGCGGGTGGAGGGGGGCGGCAGTAGTTCTGCCATGGCACCCGAGCGGCTGTTCATCGGAGATAACGAATGGAAAGAGATGCTATGTGAGCGCCGGCTGACTGTCATTCATGCCGCATCAGAGGAAGAGGCCAAGCGGAGCTCTGTTCCACGCTTTGCCGCTGCGGCGAAGCCGGCGCGCGCGCTTTCAAGCTTCATCCAGGCACAGCAGGACAGCGGTCGCAAGCTCGTTCTGGCGGCTGCCACGAGGGACGATCTGAACCGCTTGAGGCGCCGGGTTCAGTCCCTGCAACTCAGCCCAACCATGATCGAGCGCTGGAGCGACGCCATCGCCGGTCCGCCGAACGGGATCTTCACCCTTCAAGCTGACATCAGGAGCGGGTTTATCGACGACCGCCATGGCATTGTGGTGGTCACAGCGGCTGATGTACTGGGGAGCCGTGCGTCGAGCGGACATGGACAAGAGCTCAGGTCCGCTGCCCACCAGTTCACCGACATGCAGTTCCAAATCGGCGATGCCGTCATTCACGTCGATCATGGGCTTGGACTTTTGGAGGGAACCGAATCTATCAGCGCCGGCGAAGAGAGCACCAGCGATACCGTCCGGCTCACCTATGCGGGCGATACAACCCTCATGATTCCTGCAACGGACCTGGGCCGCGTATGGCGGTATGGTCGCATGTCCGAGGCGCTGCAGCTCGACAAGCTGAAGAGTGATGGGTGGCTCGCGAAACTTGCAGCCATCGAGGCGGAGATCCGCGATACGGCCGCACGTTTGAGCAAGCTGGTCGAAGATCGTGAAGCCGTGAAGTTGGAGCCGATCAAGCCTCCAGGACGTGAGTATGAGCGCTTCGTTGCACGATTTCCATTCTCTGAAACGCCGGACCAGTTGCGTGCCATAGGGGAGGTCCTCGAAGACCTGGCTTCGGGACACCCTATGGACCGGCTGGTTTGTGGAGATGTCGGTTTCGGCAAGACTGAGGTTGCTCTCCGTGCCGCGGCAGCAGTGGCGCTATCGGGCAAGCAGGTCGCCGTGATAGCACCCACGACGGTACTGGCGCGTCAGCACGTGCGCAGCTTCCAAAAGCGCTTCGCCGGCTTCGGCGTTGACGTCGCGCATTTGTCGCGCCTGGTGACGGCATCCGAGGCACGCAAGGTAAAGAACGGCCTCGCCGACGGCTCTGTGCGGATCGTCATCGGCACACACGCCCTGGCTGCCAAGGGCGTAGCCTTTAAGGATCTTGGCCTTGTGATTGTCGACGAAGAGCAGAGGTTCGGTGCTGCCCATAAGTCGAAGCTCCGGGCGATGGCCTCACGCGGACACGTGCTGACCCTGACCGCGACTCCCATTCCGCGCACCCTGCAATCGGCCCTGGTTGGTTTGCAGGAGCTGAGCATCATTGCCACGCCTCCGGCTCGGCGACAGCCCATTCGCACCTTCCTGACGGAGTTTGATCCTGTCACCGCTCGACAGGCCCTCATGCGCGAACGCCGCCGCCGCGGGCAAAGCTTCGTGGTCTGCTCCCGTGTGGAGGACATCGGGCCGATGCGTGAGCAGCTTGCAAAGATCGTGCCTGAACTGAAGGTCCTTGTTGCGCATGGCCAGATGCCGCCAGCCGAGACGGACGACGTGATGGTGCGCTTCGCAGATGGTGAAGGTGACGTCCTGCTCGCCACCAACATCATCGAAAGCGGTCTCGATGTTCCTCGCGCCAACACCATGCTGGTGTGGCGGGCCGATCGCTTCGGCCTGTCGCAGCTTCATCAGCTTCGCGGGCGCGTGGGGCGAGGCCGCATCCGTGGCACCACCTATCTGCTGACGGAACCAGGGCAGCAACTGCCAGCAGCGACGGAGAAGCGCCTGCGCACCCTGGAAGCCCTCGACCGGCTTGGAGCTGGGTTTGCCATCAGCGCACAGGATCTCGATCAACGTGGAGCCGGCACCCTCCTGGGAGACGAGCAGGCGGGGCATATCAAGCTTATCGGGGCGGACCTGTACCAGCACCTGCTCAAGCGTGCCCTGCGCGGAGAGAGTTACGCGGACGATTGGGCTCCTGAGCTCAACATCGGACTGACGGGCTCCATTCCGGCCGAGTACGTGCACGAGCCCGAGGTGCGGATCAACCTCTACGCTCGCATCGCACGCATGGATATCTCTGAGTCCATTGACGACCTCGAGGAGGAGATCGAGGATCGTTTTGGGCCGCTTCCAGAAGCCTTGGAAAACCTCCTGCGCCTCACAGGCATGCGGAAGATCTGTCAGCGGCTGGGGATTGCTCGCATTGACGCAGGTCCTCAGGCGATAGCCTTGAGCTTCAGGCCGGGAGCCGTCGAGAAAATTCCTCTGGAGGACGTGATCGGAGCCTCACAGGGAGCGTTGCGCTGGAGTGGGGATCGCCTGATCATCGCAGTCGCTGAGGACCAGGCCAGGGAACGGGAGAAGCATATCCTTGCTCTTCTGGCGCAGCTCGAACAGTGACATAGACAATGCCGATCTTTTCATCCGCGAACGGATCGCGTGTTTAGGACTTATCTTTGGAAATGACGTTCAGCGTGAGGAGCCGATGACCTCGGAAGAGATCAGCGAATTGAATGCAGCACGAGAGAGCCTCGTGAAGCGTCGCAGGGAAATGGCCAGGCAGCTGTCCGAGGCGCCGCTTCCCTCTGTCGAAATGGCCGAGGAACTCACCAAGATCCTGGTCGCCATCGAGGCTCTGGATCGCGCTCTGAACGAAGCGGGCCATCCGTATATGAGCCAAGGCGTGGTGGATCAGCTCAGGGCTGAAGACTAGGTCCTAAAGGACAACTCGTCCGACGACGTCAAAACCTGAATCAGCACGTGGCTTGAGCACGAGCATTTCGCCTTCGCTGGGGAAGATGCCGGTCAGTGCCGTGATGTTGACCTGATGCGTCACGAGGACCAGAACGCCTGTTGAGCGCCATCCTTCGATGATCCGACGCACGGCCTGCGTCTGGGCAGGCTCCTGATCGCGCCCCGAGAAGAAAGAGTCCAGCGGAGCGGATGGCTGCGCAATGGCGCCGAAGGCTAGGCGCGCCGTATCCAGAGCGCGGCACCAGCGACTTGAGAGCACACGCTCCACAGGCACCTGCCGGGCTCTGAACTCATCCCCGATATGTTGCGCCTGTCGGCGACCCTCTTCAGAGAGATTGCGTTGCGTTGAGCAGTCGTCCAGCCGGAAACCGGCCGGGTCTCCTGTTCCCGGTGCGCGGGCATGCCGAAACAGTGCCACCGTACCTCCCTCCTTCAAAGCCTGCCAAGCTTCCTCGGCGGCGTAAACGGGGTGCATCCATCCTGCCATCACGAGGATGACGAGAGTCATCGCCAAGCGCATGGAACGCCTCTCCCTCAAAAGGCCAAGCTGCCACAATGTTGTCTCACAAGACTGGCCTATAGATCATCAAGATAAAGCAGAACCGGAGCGGATCTACAGCTCCGGCGAAAGCCAGCAAGTGGCTGAGGGGCATATTCGATGATTTCCATTGCACAAAGGTTTGCGCTCGGTTTAGGCGCAGCGCTCATGATTTTGCCAGTCGCCGCCGCTCAGGCGAAGCCCGGCCGCTCGTTCGTTCTGACCGCCGAGCGGATGTCTCAGCTGCAGCAGATCAACAGCCATGTGAACAGCACGATCCGTGAGGTTTCGGATCTGGAGCAATATGGCCGTGAGGACGTGTGGGCGCTTCCGACCAGCGGCAAAGGTGATTGCGAGGACTTCGCGCTGCTGAAGCGCAAGATGCTGATCGAGCGTGGCTGGCCCTCCTCGGCGCTCTCGATCACGGTCGGCGCTACCGCGCAGGGTGAAGCCCATGCGGTGCTTCTGGTGGCGACAGCCCAGGGCCAATATGTCCTCGACAATCTCACCTCGTCGATTGTCAGCCCTGAGCGGACGGGCCATGTGTTCCATGCACGGCAGTCGGGCCGCGCGTGGATCTCGGCTTCAGGAGAGAAGACCAGCGAACCCGTTGCGGATCTGCCGGTTGCACAGGTCGTCGCCCGCCGCACGCGAGGCTGATTCCACTGCGCTGCAGTATCAGGCCCCTGCGGCGAGTTCGACCAGGATATCAACGAGCGGATCTGCTGGATCCGTGAGGCCGGCGATCACGTCAAAGTGGTGAGCGTCAGGCACCTCGTGATAACGGGTCGTCACCCCAGCCTGTCCCCATCTCTCGACAATGGCGCGGGACTGGCGGAGGAACTCGCTGCTCTCCGCGCCGCCAACGACCGCGACAAGGCTCCCGCTGCCCGGCGGCGCCCACGCGAGCGGACTCAATCGATGCGTCTCCTCGATGGTGAGCCCGAGTGCCTTGTTGATCGAGGTTCCCACCAGAGGCGGGAGATCGAACAGGCCGGAGATCGGCATGGCGGCTCTGATGGCGCTTTGGCGCGGCATAGGTCGCGCCATGAGGCAGGCGGCAAGGTGCCCCCCGGCCGAGTGGCCTGCAGCGACGATGGGGCGGCCTGTTCGCTGCATGACGAAGTCTGCTGCCGTTTCGATTTCGACAATGATCTCGGCGAGTGTGGCTGTTGGCGCGAGCGTGTAGCTGGGGATCGCCACTGGCAGACCGCGCATATTGGCGCCGCGGGCGAGATGGCTGGATGAAGACTTGTCGAAAGCCTGCCAGTAGCCGCCATGAATGAACAGCACGACGGGACCACTGCCGTCGCCGTTCTTCGGGTGGAAGAAGTCGAGCAGGTGCCGCTCTCCAGGCCCATAGGCCAGGTCGAGTTCGCAGCGAGCCGTCTCGCGATAGGCGGCGGCATCCCGCTGCCAGCCGGCAATGTGGGCGGGATGGTCCGGCACCCGGGCCCTGTTGTTGTACTCGGCTTCGTAGTCGAGCATGTCGGATGCCATGATGGTCGTCCTTAGACGTGCAGATACCGGTCCTTGAGACTGGTATCCGTCATGAGTTCTTCACTGGTTCCCGTCCAGACCGAGCGGCCCTTCTCGATGATTACGTGACGGTCGGCGAAGGTCGCCAGCACGCCCACATTCTTGTCGATAACCAGAATGGATTGGCGCTCGCTCTTGAGGCGCTTGAGGCACATCCAGATCTCGGCGCGGATGAGCGGTGCCAGTCCTTCTGTCGCCTCGTCCAGAATGAGCAGCTTGGGGTTGGTCATCAGGGCTCGGCCGATGGCGAGCATCTGCTGCTCACCGCCGGAGAGCTGCGTTCCGAGATTGCTCCGGCGTTCCTTCAGCCGTGGAAACAGATCGTACACGGCATCCAATGTCCAGCGACGGGAGCCTGTGCGGGTCGACGCCGTTGCGACAAGGTTCTCCTCGACCGTCAGGGTCGGGAAGATCTGGCGTCCCTCCGGCACGAGCCCGATGCCGGTCTGGGCAATGCGATAGGGTGCGAGCCCCGTCACGACGGCCCCATCGAAGCGCACTTCGCCGCCGCGCGGACGCAGGAGGCCCATGATGGAGCGCACGGTGGTGGTCTTGCCCATGCCATTGCGACCGAGAAGCGTCACCACCTCGCCGGCGCCGATGTCGAGCGAAATGTCGAACAGAACCTGGGCGGCGCCGTAGGAGGCCTGGAGCTGCCGGATGGAAAGCATCAGACCATCTCCTCTTCGCCGAGATAGGCCGCACGGACATCGTGATTGGCCCTGACTCTCTCCGGCGTGTCGGTGGCGATGACGCGCCCATAGACGAGAACCGAAACCTGGTCCGCAAGGGAGAAGACTGCCTCCATGTCGTGCTCGATGAGGACGATGGTCAGACGGTCCTTCAGGCGGCGCAGGGTCTCGACCACGCGCTGCGATTCGTCGTGCCCGGTTCCGGCCAGGGGCTCATCGAGCAGAAGCAGCTTCGGGGATGTCGCAAGGCCGATGGCGAGCTCCAGCTGACGCTTCTCGCCGTGTGACAGAAGCCCTGCCGGAATGTGGGCGCGTGCGCCAAGTCCAACCTCGCCAAGGCATTCCATGGCCCGGCCGTTCAAATCCTTCTCCTGCGAGGCATTGCCGAAGAAGCGGAAGCTCGAGCCGGAGCGGGCCTGAACCGCGAGCGCCACATTCTCCAGCGCGGAGAACCCGGGCAGAATCGAGGTGATCTGGAACGACCGTGCGAGGCCGCGTTCCACCCTCTGCGGCATGGAAAGATGGGTGACGTCCTCGCCGGCGAACAGGATCTGGCCCGAATTGGACGGGAGCATGCCCGAGATCTGGTGAATGAGAGTCGTCTTCCCCGCGCCGTTGGGCCCGATGATCGCGTGCAACTCGCCGGGCTGGACCGAGAGGCTGACATCGTCGGTGACGACAAGTGCGCCGTAGTTCTTTCGCAGATTGCGGAGTTCGAGCAGCGCCTCAGCCATGACGCGGCCCCCTCAGCAGGCCCATGATGCCACCCCTGACGAACAGCACGATCAGAATGAGCAGGGGGCCGAACACCATCTTCCAGTTCTCCGCAAGATGCGCTCTCGTCTCCTCGCTGAGGAAGAAGCTCACCGTATGCAGGATCTCGGGCAGGAACTCCTCCAGCAGGAGGAAGGCGGCGGCTCCGATGATGGCTCCGTGCAGGGAGCCGAGCCCGCCAAGCACCACCATGAAGATCAACTCGCCCGAGCGCTGCCACGTCATGAAGGCCGGGCTGACGAACTCTGCCTGGTTGGCCAGGAGGCATCCTGCAAGTCCCGCCATCATGCCGCTGATCACATAGGCAGCGAGCTGAAAGCGGAAGGGCCGGAAGCCGATGGCTTCCATGCGAACGGCGTTCTCCCGTGTCCCGCGCAGGACACGACCGAACCGCGAGGCGACGAGCGACCGCGAGAGGGCATAGACTCCGAACAGGCAGAGCAGGCAGACCCAGTAGAAGGTGAAATCGTTCTTCAGCCAGTCGGCTCCAACGACGAGGCTGCGGGATGCGAGCGTCATGCCGTCGTCCCCGCCATAAGGCGCAAGCGACGTCGCCAGGAAGTACAGCATCTGACCGAAGGCGAGGGTAATCATGATGAAATAGACGCCCTTCGTCCGCAGGGAGATGGCGCCCGTGACAAAAGCAAAGGCCGCGGAGGCAAGGATGGCGACCGGAATCTGAATAAACGCATCCTCGAAGCCATGGCTCGCCAGGATCCCGACTGCATAGCCGCCGAGGCCGAGAAAGGCTGCATGGCCGAAGCTCACAAGCGCGCCGTAGCCGAGGATGAGATCGAGCGCCATGGCGGCTATGCCGAAGATCATCACCCGCGTGAGCAGGGACAAGACATAGCCTTCCGCGCCGGAGAAGGAGGCGAGGAGCGGTGCCGCTGCAAAGGCGGCAAAGAGCACCACAGGGACGATCTCCAGCCGTGCACCGAGCGAAGGGGCGGGAGCAGACTGGGTTTCGACGATTTCGGTCATGGCTCCGCCCTCAACGCTTTACAGGAAACAGGCCAGAGGGTCGGAAGAACAGCACGGCGGCCATGAAGATGTAGATCAGCATTGGCGCAATGGCGCGCCCGGTCTGGCTGGCGGCCGCGGGATCAAGGACAAGGCGCAGCAGATTGGGCGCGAAGGAGCGGCCGACCGTGTCCACGAGGCCGATCAGCAGCGCAGCCAGGAATGCGCCACGGATTGACCCGATGCCGCCGATGACGATGACCACAAAGGCCAGGATGAGGATGTTGTCGCCCATGCCGGGCTCGACGGACAGGATCGGCGCAACCATGGCGCCGGCGAAGCCCGCCAGCATGGCGCCGAAACCGAACACCACCATGAACAACCGCTGGATGTTGACGCCAAGCGCCGAAACCATGGAGGCGTTGCTGGCGCCTGCGCGTACCAGCATGCCGACGCGCGTGTGATTGACGAGAACATAGAGCAGGCCGGCGATCACGAGACCGGCTGCGATGATGGCAAGTCGGTAGACCGGATAGAGCAGTCCGTTTGCGATCTCCACCGAACCCGAGAGCAGTTCGGGTACGGGAACGCTCAAAGGTGCCGCGCCCCAGACGAACTTCACGCCTTGGTTCAGGAAGAGGATCACGCCGAAAGTGGCGAGCACCTGGTCGAGATGATCGCGATCATAGAGATGGCGGAACACAAGCACTTCCAGGAGGAGGCCGAAGGCCAGCGCGGTTGGCAGAGCGAGGAGGAGCGCCCAGCCGAAGCTCCCGGTCCAGGCGCTGAACGCCGCGACCAGATAGGCGCCGACCATGTATTGCACGCCGTGCGCCAGGTTGATGAAGTCCATCACCCCGAAGACCAGAGTGAGGCCGGCGGCGATGAGGAAGAGGATGAGGCCGAACTGAAGGCCGTTCAGAGCCTGTACGAGAAAGAGGGTTGCTGTCATCGGGGCATCACTGGCTGCAGACCTGCATCAACCGAGCCTCCGCTCGCATGCCCTCAGGCGAGAGCATCATAAAGAGTGCTTTGAAAAAGCGGCCTGTCTCAGATCCCTCCGAGACAGGCCGGGTCAGCCGAAAGGGCTCAGTTCGTCGGCGTGCACTCCTTGGCGTAGGCATCCGTGTAATCGTCGAACACCTTCTCGACGATCTCGGTCTGCAGCTTGCCATCGGGGCGCTTTGCGGCCTTCACCAGATAGAAGTCCTGGATCGGGAAACCGTTGGCGCCGAACTTGAAGTCGCCACGCAGAGACTTGAACTCAGCCTTCTGAATGGCTGAGCGCAGGGCGTCCTTATTGTCGGTCTTGCCACCCGTCGCCCTGAGGGCAGCATCGATCAGGAGAGCCGCGTCGTAGGAGTGCATCGCATAGGAGGCCGGGACGGCGTTAAAGGCCGCCACATAGTCCTCCACGAACTTCTTGTTCTGCGGTGTATCGAGGTTCGGAGCCCAGTTCGAGCCTCCGAACATACCGAGCGCCGCGTCCTGCTGGGCATGCAGTGTCGACTCGTCCACCGTGAAGGCGGAGAGGAAAGGGATGCGGTCTGCAAGACCCGCTGCGCGGTACTGCTTGACGAGATTCACGCCCATGCCGCCCGGCATGAAGGTGAAGATGGCGTCCGGCTGCATGGAGGCGATCTTCGCAAGCTCGGACTGGAAGTCGAGTGTGTTGAGAGGAGTGTAGGATTCCTCGACGATCTCGCCCTTGTAGTGGCGCTTGAATCCGGCCAGTGCATCCTTGCCGGCCTGATAGTTCGGCGCCAGCAGATAAACCTTCTTGTAGCCGCGGTCCTGCGCGACCTTGCCCAGAACCTCGTGATTCTGGTCATTCTGGTAGGAGGTGGCAAAGAAGTACGGGTTGCAGCTCTTGCCAGCGAGGTTCGACGGGCCGGCATTCACGCTGATGTAGAAGGTCTTGGAATCGACGATCGGCTTGTGGGTGGCAACCGCCACGTTCGAGAAGATCGGGCCGACGACAAAGTCGACCTTATCGCGCTCGATGAGGCCTTTGACCTTCGTCACGGCGACGTCGGGCTTCAGCTCATCGTCGACGACGATCACTTCGACGTCGCGTCCGCCGAGTTTCCCGCCGAGATCCTTCATGGCGAGCTGGAAGCCATCCCGCGCATGCTGGCCGAGCACTGCCGAGGGGCCGGAGAGGGTGAGGAGGAGGCCGACCTTCAGCTTCTCCTGCGCCATGGCAGGCGCTCCAGTCAGAGTCACGGCCGCTGCGAGGCCAAGGGTTTTGATTGTTACGTTCATCATGATCTCCCGAGTGGCTGTTCCCTGCGCACGTTTGCCGTGCTTGCGTGATTGTTCCCGGCGGGACGTAAGGCGCCTCGACGGAAGGGGCGGCGTTACTCTGCCGCAAAACTTTTGTGCCGAATACTCCCTTTGTTGGAGCCCTCGTGCTGGCGTCCCCAAAAATTGGGATTGCCAAGGATTGTTTTAAGTTTAAAATAAATTCTGCCTTCTTCAAGTGGATTGTTTCGCAGGGGAAGGCTGGTGGGATGACAGCTGCGTGAGGAGCGGGACGAGGGAGCCTGAGGAGCGCGTTTGCTACTTTCGGCGTATCGGGACCCAATCTCTCCAGGCCCGCGCGGCATTGCTCTCCTGCTCCACAATCGAACGGAGGAGCGGACGATGGCGGAAACGGCTCATGTGGATACCTTCGCGAGAGACAACCTTCCGCCCGAGGAACAGTGGCCGGCATTCATCTTTACCCGTCCCGAACTGCAGTATCCCGAGCGATTGAATTGCGCCGTGGCATTCCTCGACCGATGGGTCGAGGCGGGCAGGGGCGACGAGCCCTGCCTGATTAGCCCGGCCGAGACGCTCACCTATCGCGAGCTCCAGGAGCGGGTGAACCGGATCTGCAACGTGCTGGCCCAGCGGCTTGGTTTCGTGCCCGGCAACCGGGTTCTCCTGCGATCCGCCAATAACCCCATGATGGTGGCAGCCTACTTGGCGGTGCTGAAGGCCGGGGGCGTTGTCGTCGCCACCATGCCGCTGCTGCGGGCCAGGGAGATCGCATATCCGTTGAACAAGGCCCGCATCACGATAGCGCTCTGCGACCATCGCCTCGCTGAGGAGATGGAGCGCGCCAAGACCTTGGCGCCCGATCTGCAGCACGTCGTGTACTGGGGGGCGGGCAAACCGGAGAGCCTGGAAGCCTTAATCGCCGGAGCTTCGGCCGAGTTCGAGGCCGTGGATACGGCCGCGGACGATGTGTGCCTGATCGGCTTCACCTCCGGCACGACGGGCGAGCCGAAGGGCACGATGCATTTCCATCGCGATATGCTGGCGATCTGCGATGCCTACTCGCGCAACGTGCTGCGGCCCGAGCCGAGCGACCGCTTCATCGGCTCGCCGCCTCTCGCCTTCACATTCGGCCTCGGCGGCATCGTGCTGTTTCCGATGCGGGTCGGCGCCTCGACCGTGCTGCTGGAGAAAGCCGGTCCTGACGATCTCCTCCCGGCGATCATGCAGTACAAGGCCACGATCTGCTTCACGGCGCCGACAGCCTACCGCGCCATGCTGTCGAAGCTTGAAGGCTACGACATCTCGTCCTTGCGCAAATGCGTCTCCGCCGGCGAACCCCTGCCGAAGGGCACCTTCGAGGCGTGGAGGGATGCGACGAGCATCCGGCTCATGGACGGGATCGGAGCGACGGAAATGCTGCACATCTTCATCGCCGCCAGGGAGGAGGAGATCCGTCCCGGTGCGACCGGCAAGCCCGTTCCCGGATACGAGGCAAAGGTCATCGACGAGGAGGGGCGCAATCTGCCGCCCGGCAGCGTCGGCCGTCTGGCCGTCCGTGGGCCGACCGGGTGCCGCTACCTCGCCGACGAGCGGCAGGGCAAGTACGTGCAGGGCGGCTGGAACGTCACGGGCGATACCTACCTCATGGATGAGGATGGATACTTCTGGTACCAGGCCCGCTCCGACGACATGATCATCTCCGCAGGCTACAACATCGCGGGACCTGAAGTCGAGGCGGCGCTCCTCACCCATCCGGCCGTGGCGGAATGCGGTGTCGTCGGAGCGCCGGATGACGGCCGCGGTACGGTTGTGAAAGCTTACGTGGTTCTGCGTCCAGATTACGTCCCGAGCGCAGAAATGACCAAAGCCATTCAGGATCACGTGAAACAGGAGATCGCCCCGTACAAATATCCACGTGTGATCGAGTATGTGGATGCGTTGCCGCGGACGCAAACCGGGAAGCTTCAACGTTTCGAACTTCGGCGCATTGCGCAGGAGGTTGCCAAGCCGCCTGAGGCGATGAGTGCCTGATTATGCCGGGAGTCGAGGAACCAGCTTTCAGGTTGATCAGCAATTATTTTAAGCTTAAAATAAATTAGTAACTTGGACAGGATCCCATGAAGACGGCGATCATCGGCGGCGGCCCTGCGGGGCTCTATTTCGCAATTCTGCTGAAGAAGCTCAGGCCGGAAGCCGACATCACGGTATATGAGCGCAACCGGGCCGACGAGACCTTCGGCTTCGGGGTCGTTTTTTCCGATGCAACCCTCGACAATTTCGAGAAACACGACCTGCCGAGCTATCAGAGGATCGTCCGCGAGTTCGCCTATTGGGATGACATCTCCATCCATTTCAGGGGAACCGAGCACCGGATCGGAGGCAACGGCTTCTGCGGCTGCTCACGGCGCACGCTTCTCCTGATCCTGCAGGACCGGGCCGAGGAACTCGGCGTCACGTTGCGCTACGAGGCGGATGTCGATGACGAGAGCCTGTTCGCGGATGCGGATCTCGTGGTGGTGGCCGACGGCATCAACAGCCGCTTCCGGGAGCGCTATGCGGATCACTTCCAGCCCGAAGTGGACCTGAGGCCCAACAAGTTCACCTGGATGGGTTCGACCAAGCCGCTCGATGCCTTCACCTTCATCTTCCAGGAGACCGAGTGGGGCCCCTTCATCGCCCATGCCTATCAGTATGAGGCGAACCGCTCCACCTGGGTGTTCGAGACCGACCCGGAGACCTTCGAGCGCGCCGGGTTGAAGGACAAGAGCGAGGCAGAATCCGCCGCGCTCATGGAACGGATTTTCGGCTGGTTCCTCGGCGGGCATCGCATTCTCACCAACCGTTCGATCTGGCGCAACTTCCCGATGATCCGCAACAAGCGCTGGGTCATGGGCAACAAGGTGCTGCTCGGCGACGCCAAGGCTTCGGCGCATTTCTCCATCGGTTCGGGCACGAAGCTCGCCATGGAGGATGCCATCGCTCTCTATGAAGCCCTCAAGCGCAGTTCAAACGTCGAGGGAGCCCTGGCGCTCTATGAGACGGGGCGGCGCGAGGAGGTCGAGAAGACGCAGCACGCGGCCGACGTGTCGCTGGTCTGGTTCGAGCACGTGGCGCGCTTCTGGGATTTCGATCCGGTGCAGTTCGCTTTCGGCGTGATGACCCGCGCCAAGGCGATCACCTACGACAACCTGCGTCTGCGGGCGCCCAATTTCGTCACGGCGGTTGACCAGACCTTTGCGAAGCAGGTGCGCCGGCAGGGCTTCGACGTTTCGGTGGAGAGCCCCACGGTCCCCATGTTCCAGCCGTATCGGCTGCGGGAGATGAAAATCGCCAACCGGGTGGTCGTGTCTCCGATGGACATGTACTCGGCCAAAGACGGAGTGCCGAACGATTTCCATCTTGTTCATTACGGTGCACGCGCTACGGGTGGTGCGGGGCTCGTGTTCACAGAGATGACCTGCGTCTCGCCGCAATCCCGCATCACGCTCGGCTGCACCGGCCTATGGAACGACGAGCAGGAGGCCGCCTGGAAGCGGATCGTCGACTTCGTTCATGCGAACTCGGAGACGAAGATCTGTCTGCAACTCGGGCATGCGGGTCGGAAAGGTGCCACCAAGCTCATGTGGGAGGGCATCGACCGACCGCTGGAAGAGGGCGCCTGGGACATCTGCTCCGCATCGCCGATTCCCTACTTCCCGGACAGCCAGGTGCCGCGCGAGGTGACACGGGCGGAACTCGACACCATCAAGGCGCAGTTCGTCGAGGCGGCTGTTCGTGGCGAGCGTGCCGGTTTCGACATGCTCGAACTCCACTGCGCTCACGGATACCTGCTGGCGAGCTTCATCTCGCCGCTCACCAACCGGCGCACGGACGAGTATGGCGGCTCCATCGAAAACCGCTTGCGCTATCCGCTGGAGGTGTTCGACGCCATGCGTGAGGTCTGGCCTGCGCATAAGCCCATGTCGGTGCGTATCTCCGCGACGGATTGGGCCGAGGGCGGTGTAACCGGCGAGGACGCGGTCGAGGTCGCCCGTGCTTTTGCCGAGCACGGGGTCGATCTCGTCGACGTTTCGACAGGACAGACCGTGCGCGAGGCACGGCCGATCTACGGGCGCATGTTCCAGACGCCGTTTTCCGATCAGGTGCGCAACGAGGCACGTGTCGCCACAATGTGCGTCGGCAACATCACGACGGCCGATCAGGTGAACACGATCCTCGCCGCAGGACGGGCGGATCTCGTCGCCCTCGGCCGGCCGCATCTCGTCGATCCGTTCTTCACCATGAAGGCTGCGGCCTGGTACGGTGCTGCAAGCATTCATTGTCCGCCGCAATATCATGCCGGCCGGGATCAGATCTTCCGCAACTCCGTGCGCGACCGTCAGGATCTGGAGGAGCTGAAGGTCAAGGCCAAGCCCAAGACCCGGGCCGAGCTGAAGATGGAGGCCGGTGAGAAGCCTCTCGCGGCGGAATGACATGACCATGACAACTCTCAAGGGCCGGCATGCACTGGTCACCGGCGGCGGCCGCGGGATCGGTCGAGCGATTGCAGCATCGCTCGTCAAAGCCGGAGCGACCGTGACCATCGTGGGGCGCAACCCCGCGACGCTCGAGCAAGCCATCATGCAGGGCGATGCTCATGCGGCTGCCGTGGCGGATGTTTCGGATTCGCAGAGAGTGCAGGCCGCCGTGCAGGAAGCGGTTGCACGCAACGGGCCGGTCGATCTGATGATCGCCAATGCCGGAGGGGCGGCGTCCGCACCGTTCATGAAATCCGGTCCTGAGGTCTTCCGGCAGATGCTGGACGTGAATCTGCTCGGCGTCACGAACGTGGCGCAGGCCGTGCTGAGTTCCATGACCGAACGGGGCTTCGGTCGGATCGTGGCCGTCGCCTCCACGGCAGGCTTGAAGGGCTATCCCTATGTAAGCGCCTATTGCGCTGCGAAGCACGCAGTGATCGGCTTCATTCGCGCCCTCGCGCTTGAGACCGCCAGAACCGGCGTGACCGTAAATGCCGTCTGTCCGGGTTTTACCGATACTGATCTCGTGGCGGAGAGCCTCGAGAAGATCATGGCGAAGACCGGCCGGACCCGGGACGAAGCTTTGGGCGAACTCGTGAAGCATAACCCGCAGGGCAGATTGATTGACCCATCGGAGGTGGCCGGCGCGGTGCTCTGGCTCTGCAGCGAAGAAGCACGATCCGTGACGGGGCAGGCCATCGTGGTGGCCGGGGGAGAGATCTGAGATGGACGATCAGGCAATTCCGCTCGATGCCGAAACCAAGGCGGTCGAGATGCCGGAGGATCACCGGGAGGAACTGCGCCTCTGGCTGCGCATTCTCACCTGCACCACCCTCATCGAAGGCGAAGTGCGCCGCCGCCTGCGAGAGCAGTTCGACGTCACCTTGCCGCGTTTCGACCTGATGGCGCAGCTCGACAAGGCGCCGGATGGGATGACCCTGTCCGATCTCTCAAAGCGCATGATGGTCTCGAACGGGAATCTCACCGGTCTCGTCGATCGGCTCGTCGCCTCCGGTCACATCGTGCGCACGGCTTCTCCGACGGATCGCAGAGCGTCGGTGATCAGTCTGACGGAAAGCGGGCGCGCCGAGTTTCGCACCATGGCGGCCGAACATGAGCACTGGATTGCCGAATTGTTCGGCGATCTGACGGAGAAGGATCGGGGCGAGCTGATGCGGCTTCTCGGAAAGACCAAGCTGTCGGCGCGGCGCGCCATTCAAGGAGAGGGCCAGTGATGCAGGTTGCCAATTCCGTCACGTTGCCGCTTGCCGCTTATGAGCCGCGCCATTTTCTCCTCACTGTCGATGGGCCTGTTGCGACGGTCACGCTCAATCGCCCGGAGAAGAAGAACCCGCTCACCTTCGAGAGCTACCGCGAGCTGGCGGATTTCTTCCACGCCTGTGCAAAGGACGATGAGGTCAAAGTCATCGTCGTGACAGGGGCCGGCGGGAACTTCTCGTCCGGAGGTGATGTCTTCGAAATCATCGGCCCGCTGGTCGAGATGGACACGAAAGGCCTCACCGCTTTCACACGCATGACCGGGGAACTGGTGAAGGCCATGCGGGCTGCGCCTCAACCGATCATTGCGGCCGTTGAAGGCATCTGCGCCGGCGCTGGCGCCATCGTGGCGATGGCCTCCGACATTCGGCTAGCGGCGCCTGGCGCGAAGGTGGCGTTCCTGTTCAACAAGGTGGGCCTTGCAGGCTGCGATATGGGCGCCTGCGCCATCCTCCCGCGCATCATTGGTCAGGGCCGGGCCTCGGAGCTGCTCTATACGGGCCGCTTCATGAGTGCCGAGGAAGGCGAGCGGTGGGGCTTCTTCAGTCGCGTTGTCGATTCCGGTGAACTCCTGGGCGAGGCAGGCAACCTGGCTCGGATGATCGGGACCGGACCAACCTATGCCAATACGATGACGAAGCGCATGCTCGCGATGGAATGGGCCATGTCGGTCGAAGAGGCCATTGAGGCCGAGGCTGTGGCGCAGGCTCTGTGCATGACCACCGAGGACTTTGCCCGCGCCTATCGTGCCTTCGCGGCGAAGGAGAAACCGGTCTTCAAGGGAGATTGACGTGGTCGATACGAGCTTTCTCTCCTGGCCCTTCTTCGAGGGCCGTCACCGGCAATTTACCGAAGGCTTGCGTGACTGGGCTGCACGGGAGGTCCGCCCTCTGATCGATCATCATGACGTGGACGCCTCCTGCCGCAGTCTCGTACGCCGCCTCGGCGAAGGTGGATGGCTCAAGGCTGTGGTGCCCCAGGCCTATGGCGGCCTGTCTCCGACCTTTGATGTCCGCACCCTGTGCCTTGCCCGTGAGACGCTGGCCTACCAGGACGGCTTGGCGGATTTTGCCTTCGCCATGCAGGGGCTCGGGACGGGTCCGGTTACCCTGTTCGGCTCCGAAGCGCTGAAGGAACGGTACCTGCCGCCGGTTGCCCGCGGCGAAGCCATTGCAGCCTTCGCGCTGTCGGAGCCTGAGGCAGGTTCGGATGTCGCCGCCATGAGCACGACTGCGACGCCCGACGGGCCAGATCACGTACGCCTCGACGGCGTGAAGACATGGATCTCGAATGGCGGCATTGCGGACCATTACGTGGTGTTCGCACGATCAGGCGAGGCGCCTGGGGCGAAGGGTCTGTCGGCCTATGTGGTCGATGCGCAGACGCCAGGGCTGACGATCGAGAACCGGATCGATGTCATCGCACCCCACCCTCTCGCAACTCTGCGCTTCGAAGGTTGTCGCGTGCCGCTCTCGCAGCGCGTCGGAGGCTCCGGCGAGGGGTTCCGGGTGGCCATGGCGACCCTCGACGTCTTCCGCTCGACGGTGGGAGCCGCAGCCTTGGGCCTTGCCCGCCGCGCGCTCGACGAGGCGCTGCAGCACGCTTCCTCCCGCAAGCTCTTCGGGGCTCCTCTGGGCGATCTGCAGTTGACACAGGCCTCGCTCGCCGACATGGCAACGGGCGTCGATACCGCTGCGCTCCTGGTCTACCGGGCAGCATGGACCAAGGACCAGGGTGCGGAGCGCGTCACCCGCGAGGCCGCCATGGCGAAGATGCATGCCACGGAAGAGGCGCAGCGGGTGATCGACAAAGCCATGCAGATCTTCGGCGGCCTCGGCGTCACCAAGGGCGTGAAGGTCGAAGAGCTTTATCGCGAGATCAGGGCTCTGAGGATTTATGAGGGAGCGACGGAAGTGCAGAAGATCGTGATTGCACGGGAACTCCTGAAAATGCACGCACAGCGATCCAATCACTAAGCGGGAGGATTCCGATGACAGCTGCTGTTGGGGATGCTCCCTTGCCCGTCGCCGATGACGGTCCCGAAGTTCTGAACCCGAAGCACTGGCCGACCCCGAAGGGCTATGCCAACGGCATGATGGCCGAAGGCAGGTTCGTGGTCACCGGCGGCATCGTCGGCTGGGATGAGAACGGTGCCTTTGCCGATGGCTTCGTCGCGCAGGCGCGCCAGATCTTCGAGAACATCCGCGCGATTCTGGCCGAGGGAGGCGCTGAGCCCCGGCATCTGGTGCGGCTGACCTGGTATGTGGTCGACATCGAAGAGTATCTGACGCATCTGCGTGAACTCGGCCGAGCATATCGGGACGTCTTCGGCGCCCATTACCCGGCCATGGCGCTCGTCCAGGTCGTGCGCCTCGTGGAAAAGGCCGCCAGGATTGAAATCGAGGCGACCGCCGTCGTTCCCCATCGGGCGTCGACCTGACCTCTCCGCCCTGGGCGGGAATGAAGGATGGCTTCGGTTGGAAGGTCCCGTCCGATGGACTAGGATGGCGGTCCTTGGATTTCAGGACCGGGGACGCGCCATGATGAACTCCCTGCAACTAGCACTGCGCGAGATGGCAATCCCTCTTGCCAGCGTGGTTCTATTGGCCCTGTTCATCGTCTTGCAGGTTGTCGGGACGCCGCAGGCGCTCGGAGGTCTCGGTTTCCTCTCTCCGGCGCAGACGTCGAGCCCCAGGGCAACCCTGGAGGGCTTCCGCGCCGATACATCACGCGCGACGGCTCTGCTCATGGAGGCTTACCGGGAGAGCAGGTCCGAACCCGGCCTGTCGTTAAGCGAGAGCGTCGACCGGAAGGCCGCGGAGGCCGATGCCCTTTTGGCCAGAGCCTCCCAGACTCTCGACCTGCGGGATATCCCGCCTGTCGAACTGGAGCACCGGAGACTTGAATCCGTCTTTCTCCTGAAAGAGATCCTCGACCGTGTCCCGTTGCCGGAGTTAAGCGCCATCCCAGGTAATGAGGAGGTCACTGAAAAGCCGCCGGCAAGCTGGAATGTGCCTGGAACGGACCTGCGGATCGTGCGCGTGGCGGACGGTCCTAGGGCAGGCGAGTACCTGTTCTCGAAGGCAACGGTCCTGCGGCTTGATGGCTTCTACGAAGCTATCCGCAGCGAGCCGAAGCTGAGCGGCGGATCGGCCGATTTCTATGACTTCTACAGCCAGTCCCCTGGCTATCTGCTGCCGCCGAAATGGTTCCGGGTGATCGAAGCCCTGCCGGCATCCTTCAGGACTGAGATCGAGGGGCAGGCAGTCTGGCAATGGATCGCCTTCGCGCTCGTAACGGTCCTGGCCCTGGGAGCCGTTCTCGGCGTGCGGTCCCTGGCGCGCAATGCCGCCTCGTCCCCAAGCGGAACGGTGCAGGTCCTGGCAGGTGTGATCGTGCCCGGTGCCGTTGCCGTGGCGGCTCTGTTCGTGCGCTACATGAGCGACAACCAGATCAACCTGACGGGGCAGGTCAACAACATTGTCGAGGAGGTTGCCGAAGGCACCGCCTACATCGCCATGATCTGGGCTGTCATTGCCTTCTCCAACGCCCTTGCTGGAAGGCTCTACCTGTCTGCCACGAAGAGCATCGACGCTCATCTGGCACGAGCTGCCATTCGCATTGCCGGTATTGCCGTCGCCACCACACTCCTCATCTACGGAGCCTCCCATCTCGGAATTCCGTTGGCGGGTCTCCTGGCCGGTCTCGGGGTCGGCGGCCTGGCGGTTGCCCTTGCGGCCAAGCCGACCCTGGAGAACTTCATCGGCGGCCTGATCCTCTATGCGGACCGGCCAGTTCGCGTGGGCGACCTGTGCCGCTTCGGCAATCTCGAAGGCAGGGTTGAGGAAATCGGGATCCGCTCGACCCGGATCAGGGGGCTCGACCGAACTCTGATCACGATCCCGAACGCCACTTTCGTGAACATGAACATCATCAACCTGACCAACCGGGACCGGATGCCTTACGACCGGGTCATCGGACTGGTGGGCGCGAACACGCCGGAGATCCGCCACGAGATCGAGGCCATCGCGGCCCTCGTGGCGGAGCATCCCAGGATCGAGCGCGGCTCCGTCCAGGCAAGGCTGCGGGAGGGATATGAGGAGAAGCCGAAGGTCGAGATCTGCGCCTTGATCACGACCTCGAAGTGGAGCGAGTTCCTGCAGATCCAGCAGGAGCTCGATTTGATGCTGCGCGACAGGATGAAGGCCTCCGCGCATGACGAAGAGGCAGCTTCAGATGCACCGGACAACGTCGTACCGCTCAAGGATCCTGCATGAGCGAGGGCTGAGGATCTCAGATGGTGATCGAGACGATCTCGGCCTGGCCCTGGCCGACGATGACGGTATCCCCGACCTCCTTGCCCATGAGGGCCTGAGCCAAGGGCGAGATGTACGAGAGGCTGCCCTTGGCAGGGTCGGCCTCATCCTCTCCGACGATGCGGTAGGTCTGTCGGCGTCCGTCCTCGCGCTCGAAGGTGACCTCGGCGCCGAAGCGGACGTGGGAGGTGTCGGTGGGCGGGGGCACCACCTCGGCCGAAACCCTGCGGGCCGACCAATAGCGCAGATCGCGGGAGAGGCGGGCGACCTCGGCTTTGTCGTCCCTGACCTGCGCGTCCCTCAGGCGCTTCTCCAGGGCCGCAATTTCCGCATCCATGCGGGCGAGACCCGCCGGTGTGACGAGATGGTGAGGGCTGATCGACCGGTCAGGCAGGTCCTCGAAGGCTTCTCCGCCCTCAGATTCACGAACAAAGGCACGACTCATGGCGCTTCCTCCGCCTGGGAGGGAAACGATTCGAGCGTAGCTTAAGTTTCCGGGCTAACCTTTAGGACTTGCCCTGCCTCAGGCGGCCGACGACGCCGCCTGGAAAGGCATAGACGCTGATGATGAACAAGGCGCCGAGCCACAGCAGCCAACGGTCGGGATGAATGAGGTTGGGCAGGAGCGGGATGCCTGCGAGAGCTGCACTTCCGGCCCCCATCAGCACCTGCAGGTAGCTCTGGGCCAGGACGAACAGGGCCGCCCCGATGACGGCGCCATACATGGTGCCCATGCCGCCGATTACGACCATGAGCAGGATGTCGATCATGATCGAGAAGGACAGGGTGGTGTCCGGTCCGTTGTAGCGCAGCCATAGGGCCATCAGCGCGCCGGCGATCGTCGCGGCCAGGGCCGAGATGACGGAAGCGGCCGTGCGGTAGGCGACAACCCGGTAGCCCAGCGCTTCCGCCCGGAACTCGTTCTCGCGGATCGCCTGCAGCACGCGGCCGAAGGGCGAGTTCACGATCCGCAGCAGGGCAAGGAAGACGAGGAGCGAGACCACGAAAACGAGATAATAGGCCAGCAGGCGGCCGTTGATCATGGTTCCGAAGACCGGCTCGGAGAACAGCCGGAAGGCCGGGCGAAGCGCCGGCGGCAGCTGGAACGACAGCCCGTCCTCGCCACCGGTGATCTCAGACAGCTGAGAGGCCAGAACAGCTGCTGCGGTCGCGACCGCCAGGGTGATCATCGAGAAGAAGATGGCGCGCACCCGGAGCGACAGCAGGCCGATGGCAATCGCCAGGACGGCCGAGAGGGCGAGGGCTGCTATTAAGCCGATAGCAGCAGAGCTCCAGGTAGGTCCCATGCGTTCGAGCGCGATGGCGATGCCGTAGCCGCCGATGCCGAAGAACATGGTGTGGGCGAAGGAGACGATGCCGGAATAGCCGAGCAGCAGGTCGTAGCTCGCGACCAGGACGATGAACACGCAGATCTTCGCCGCCGTGCCCACGGGCTGGCTTCCCGAGAACAGGAAAGGGGTCGCGGCCAGCAGCACGAAGATAGCGAGGAGAATGAAGCTCAAGGCCCGCGAGCGGGGCAGGTCGGAGGACAAAAGCCCGGTCAGGAGCCCGCCGCGCCGGCGGGTCTCGTCGAAGGGAAGGGGGAGGGCAGGAGATGAGGTCATCGGCGTGCTACCGGAAACAGGCCCTGGGGACGCCAGACGAGGACGAGGGCCATGACGAGGATGTTGGAGATCAGCGCCAGCTTCGGCTCGATGAAGCCGACATAATTGGCCACGAGGGCGACGAGGATGGACCCCACGAAGCATCCGCCGACGGAGCCGAGGCCACCGATGATGATGACGATGAACACCAGCACCATCACCTCCATGCCCATGCCGGCGGTGAGCGTCTGGCGGTAGAAGGCCCACATGACGCCGCCGAGACCGGCGAGCGCAGAGCCGGCGATGAACACGCTGACGAAGAGCCGGCGGATGCGGTAGCCCAGTGCCTCGACCATCTCCGGGTTCTCGACGCCGGCGCGGATGAGCAGGCCGATACGGGTGCGGTTGAGGATCAGTTGCATCCCCATGAACACCACAAGACCGATGACGACCGCGATAACCCGGTAGCGCTCCATGACGATGTCACCGAGCACGAAGGCGCCACGCAGGGATTGCGGCAGCGGGATCGGGATCGGCGAAGCGCCCCAGATGGCGTGGATCAGCTGCTCGGTCACGATCAGGCCGCCCATGGTGACCAGGATCTGCTTGAGATGGCTCCCATAGACCGGACGGACGATCACCCGCTCGAAAACGGCCCCGGCCAGGGCCGTGACGCCCATAGCGACCAGGATGCAAAGCCCAAGGAGCGCCAAGTTCAAACCGATGGAATCCGACAGCGCCCAGCCGGCCAGGGGGCCCAATACGAGAAGAGTGGCGTAGGCGCCGAGCGAGATGAAAACACCGTGTCCGAAATTGATGATGTCCATGAGGCCGAACACGAGGGTGAGCCCCGAGGCCATCAGGAAGATCATCATGCCCATGGCGAGCCCTGCGACCGTGAGCGTCACCCAGGTCGAGGGACTGCCGACGAAGGGCAGGGCCAGAAGGCCCAAAGCCGGGATCAGGAGGAGCGGCAACCAATCGGTCTTCGCGCGGGGGAGCTCGGCAGGAGCCGAGGATGGGGCAGCCATGTCACTCATTGGTGAGCATCCAGAGAGAGGCCGAGCAGGCGCTGCTGCATGTCCTTGTCCGCCACGAGGTCGCTCATGGCGCCGGAATGCACGATGCGTCCGTCATCCATCACGATCACATTGTCGCCGAGCGCCGAGGCGGCATAAAAGTTCTGCTCCACGAGCAGGATCGTCTCGCCTGACGCCTTCAGGGCCTTGAAGGCCTCGATCATGCTGCGCACCATGACGGGAGCCAGGCCCTTGGTCGGCTCGTCGATGAGCAGCAGGCGGCGGGGCTCCGCGATGGCGCGGGCAATGGCCAGCATCTGCTTCTGTCCGCCGGAGAGATTGCCGGCGGGCAGGTTCCAGAAGCGCTTGAGCGCGGGAAACAGCCCCAGGATCCAGTCGAGGCGGGTCTTGTCCACGGGACCGCTGCGGGCGGCGAGCACGATATTCTCGCGCACCGTCAGATCGGTGAAGATGCCCATGGCTTCCGGCACGTAGGCGATCCCGGCGCGCGCGATGTCGGGCGTCGACCAGGTGGTGATATCGCTGCCGTCGAAGTGGATGCGACCCGAGGAAGCCTGCCACAGGCCCATGATGGTGCGCAGGGTCGTGGACTTGCCGGCACCATTACGGCCGAGCAGCATGGTCAATTCGCCTGCCGGAACGGCGAAGTCCACCCCGTGGAGAATGTGATAGGGGCCGATATGCGTGTGCACGTCGGAAAGCTGCAGGAGAGGCTCAGTCACGGGCGACCTCCACGCCGAGATAGGCTTCCTGTACCACCGGTGAGGCAATGACCTCGGCGGGATCGCCGTCGGCCACAAGCGCACCGTTGTGCAACACGATGATGCGGTCCGAGAGCGAGCGCACCACGTCCATCTTGTGCTCCACGAGAAGCACGGTGGCATCTCCACGCTGCCTGATGTCGTTGATGAGTTCGAGAATGGTCGGCACCTCGTCGACGCTCATGCCGGCGGTCGGCTCATCGAACATGAAGACCTTGGGCTCCATGGCAATGAGAAGCGCGACCTCAAGCTTGCGTTGGTCCCCGTGCGAGAGCGCTTTCGGCGCGATGTGGCGCTTGTCGGCCAGCCGCACGCGCTCCAGAACCGCCTCCGCCTGCTCGATCAGATCGCGGCGGGTGTTCCACACCTTGAGGAGCGACCAGCCTGCATCGGCACGGCTCTGCACGGCAAGGCGCACATTTTCGAGCGCGGTAAGCTGCGGAAAAAGGTTGGTGAGCTGGAAGGCGCGTCCGAGCCCGCGCTTGGTGCGGGCCGAGGGAGCAAGACCCGTGATGTCCTCGCCGCCGACGATCACCTGACCTGATGAGGCGCGCAACTGGCCGGAGATCAGGTTGAAATAGGTGGTCTTGCCGGCGCCGTTGGGACCGACAATGGATGTAAGCGTGCCGGGAGTGAAGCGGCACGACACATCGTTGACGGCCACATGGCCGCCGAAGCGAATAGTAAGCCCGCGCGTTTCAAGCGCGGGCGTCGTTGTCGTTGATGCGGTCACTGGTCTGTTTAGCGCTTGTTCCGAACCGGGATCGGCATCTTGTCGGCCGGAATGGTGGCCACGAGATCGAGCAGGTCGTTCGCGTCCTTGCCGTTAGCCTTGACCTTGAAGTGATACATCTCCTGCAGGGCCTGGTGGTCTTCCTTGCGGAAGGTCATCGGCCCCTTCGGCGTCTCGAAGGTCATGCCCTCCATGGCCGTGATCAGCTTCTCGGTGTCGGTGCCGCCTGCCTTCTGGATGGCCGTGACGGCAGCGGACGCCGCAGCGAAGCCACCTGCGGTGAAGAAGTCCGGCGGTGCATTGAAGCGCTTCTGGTGCTCGGCTACGAGCCAGTCGTTCATCGCGTTCTTCGGGAAGGCATGGTAGTAGTAGATCGCGCCTTCCATGCCGGGGTAGTTCTTGTAGATCTGCATGGCCGGCAGGATGTTGCCGCCGGGCGCGATCTCGATACCGAAGCGCTCGGGCTTCAGGTCGGCGATCTTCGGCAGCGGATGCTGGCCGGCCCAGATGATGTTGATGATCTTCTTGCCCGGCTTGTCCTTCAGCGCGTCGAAGATGCGCTGAGCGGAGGCCGTGAAGTCGGTGGCGTTCTGCGGAGCATATTCCTCGAACACGACCTTCGCATTCGGGCGGATCTCGGCGAGGGCGTTCTTCAGGGCCGCCACGCCGTCCTTGCCGAAGGCATAGTCCTGCGCGAGGGTCGCAATCGACACGTCGCCGCTTGCCGGCACCGAGGCTGCCGCACCATAGGCATCCTGCGTCGAGTTGCGGGAGGTGCGGAAGATGAAGCGGTTCCACTTCTCGCCGGTGATCGCGTCGGCCACGGCGGGCTCCACGATCAGGACCTTGCCGTTCTCCTCAGCAACGGGAAGCATGGCCAGAGCCGCAGCGGACGAGGTGGTGCCGACGGCGAGATCGACCTTGTCGTCGTTGTAGGCCTGCTCAAGCAGCGTCTTGGCGAGATCGGCCTTGAGTTGATCGTCCTTGACGATCACGTTGATCTTGCGGCCGTTGATGGCCATCGTGCCCTTGGTCAGGTACTCCAGGCCCATCATGAAGCCGGCTTCGGTCTGCTTGGCGTAGGCCTCGAGCGGACCGGTCTTGCCGGCGATCAGAGCGATCTTGATGTCTTGAGCAAAAGCTGAAGATGCAAAGAAAATTCCTGCCGCAGCGGCAGCGATTTTAAGTCTCAGGCGCATCGGTCTCCCCGTTCTGTTATTGCGCCATTGATGACTTTGCAGTGCAGCATGTCAAGCGCGGGTCGCGCGCCGTCCTTAGTCAGAAAGGATGATGCGACAGGCAGAACTCAGGCCTCCGGCAGCACCGGCGTCTCGATGTCCTTCGCCTCGCGTCCGCGCCGGGCCGCCTCGCGCTCGAGCAGCAGGAGAGCAAGCCCTGCGCCGCAGATGACACCAGCACCCACGAGCGTCCAGAACCCCACGACGTCGCCGAAGAACAGATAGCCCAGCACGATCGCCCAGACGATGAGGGTGTACTGGTAGGGGGCGACCACGGAAGCCGGGGCGATCTTCAGGGACCTGTTCACGCAGACATGGGCCGCCATGGACACGATGCCGAGCAGGAAGAGGCCGGCAAGATCGAGCGGGCCCGGCGTAACCCAGGCGAGCGGCGCTGCAACGAGTCCGAAGATCAGGGCTCCGAGAATCTGGCCGAGCACGAGGGTGGCGTCGTGGGTGTCCCGCAGCTTGCGGGTCGTGATCATGAGCAGAGAATAGAACAGGCTTCCCGCGAGCGCGATGAGGGCGGGAAGGGACAGGGTGGCGCTCGACGGGCGTAGGGCAATCAGGACACCGACGAAGCCGCAGGCGATGGCAAGCATGCGCGGCTTGTCGATCTTCTCGCCGAGCCAGAAGGCCGCGAAGGCCGCCACATAGATCGGCCCCGCCAGGTAGTAGGTCATCACGTCGGCGAGCGGCAGATAGGTGACGGCCCAGTAGAAGCAAGCGACCTCAAGGGTGGAGAGCGTGATGCGCACCACATGCAGCCCCGGCTGCGGCGGGATCTCGAAGGGAACCTTCTGCCGACGCATGAGGGGCAGGAGGACCATCAGGGCCGCAATGCTGCGCAGGAGCAGGACCTGCCCGACGGAATAGGTGGCGACCAGCCACTTTCCCATGACGTCGTTCATGGCGAACATGAAGACGCCGAGCAGCATCAGGCCGATGCCGACAAGGACGCCTGACCGAACCTTGGGGGCTGAGGAGGAACCGGAGTGAGACATGGGCCGCATTCATGCGGGAAGCGGCCGAAATTCACAAGCGCCGCATGTGCATCTTTCAAAAGGTCTTCGCGCCGTTCACGGGCAGCATGATCGCGTAAAACGACGTCGTGGCGCAGATGTAAAGGCGGTTGCGCTTCGGGCCTCCGAACACGACATTGGCGACTGCTTCCGGAACCAGGATCTTGCCGATGAGGGTGCCGTCGCTCTCATAGCAATGCACGCCGTCACCGGCGCTCGCCCAGATCCGCCCGGCATCGTCCAGCCGGAAGCCGTCGAACAGGCCCTGGGTGCAGGTGGCGAAGACGCTGCCGCCTGAGAGGCCTCCCCGGTCGTCCACATCGAAGACCCGGATGTGCCGCGGGCCGTCCTTCACATGGGTGGCACCGGTGTCGGCGACATAGAGGCGCCGCTCGTCCGGCGAGAAGGCAATCCCGTTCGGGCGGACGAAATCGCCGGCGACGATGCGGACGTCACCTGTGTGCGGATCGATGCGGTAGACGTGGCAATCGCCGATCTCGCTCTCGGCCTTGTGGCCCTCGTAGTCGGAATCGATTCCGTAGGCCGGATCCGTGAACCAGATCGATCCGTCGGACTTCACCACCACATCGTTGGGACTGTTGAAGCGCTTGCCCTGGTGATGGCTGGCGAGCACCGTGATCGAGCCGTCATGCTCGGTGCGGGTCACGCGCCGGTTCCCGTGCTCGCAGGTGACGAGGCGGCCCTGCCGGTCGACCGTGTTGCCGTTGGAATAGCCTGATGGATGGCGAAAGATGCTGACGGCGCCCGACGTCTCGTCGAAGCGCATCATCCGGTCGTTGGGCACGTCGCTCCAGATCAGGTAGCGGCCGGCCGGAAAATAGGCCGGCCCTTCCGCCCAGCGGCATCCCTCCGCCAGCTTTTCCAGGCGTGCGGATCCAATGTGCAGACGCTGGAAGCGATCATCGAGGACGACGGCGACATCCCGGAACATGGCCAGAGCGATATCCGATCAGTGAGCCATCAGGACGGGCATGGTCGTGTTGCCCAGGATATGGCTGGTCGCCCCTCCGAAGAACATCTGCCGCAGGCGGCTCTGGGTGTAAGCACCTTTCACCAGCAGGTCGCAGCCAAGGGCCGCGGCTTCCTTCAGGATCGTTTCACCGGGCCGGTTGGATGGATCGGCTGCCGTGATGGCTTCGGCCGGCAGATCGTGCATGCGGAGATGACGGGCAAGCTCCGAGCCGGAGGGCCCGGGAACCCCCCAGTCGTCGAGCTCGAGAACGACGACCCGCTTGGCCTTCCGGAGCAGCGGCATCGAATCCAGCACCGCACGGGCCGTTTCCGTGCTCCGGTTCCAGGCAATGACAGCCGTTTCACCGAAGCTGCGGGCCGGAACCGGCGGAGCGATCAGGACGGGCCGTCCGGCCTCGAAGAGGGCGGCCTCCGCCGTGGAAAGGCGCGTCTGGCCGTTCGATCCATCGGGCCGTCCTACGACGACAATGTCGAAGACGCGCCCGTAGGCTCCGAGGAAGGCGTCCTCCATCAGCCCGTCCTGTCGCCAGCCGGAACTCAGGCCCATGAGCCCGGCAGCAGCGCGCGAGATCTGCTTTCCGGTCATGAAGGCCTCGAAGCGCTCGCGGCAGGCGCGGGCCATCTCGAGGCGGTTCTCGGGGGTGATGGGGGAGGGAACGCCGATGGCGATGTCCACCGGCAGGACCACCGGGTAGTCCGGCGTGATGGCAATCCCCTCGATATAGCTGTCGAACAGCTGGGCGAGCTGCAGAGCAGCCTCCAGCTGAGGCTCAATGACGCCGTGGTCTTCGATCGGGACGAGAATGCTTTTCATAAGGATTATTGTCGCGCTTTAGACCCTCGTCGGCAAGAGGGCTCTTCAGGTCTCCCTGTTGAGGACCTTTGGCGACCAGACGTAGGGTGTCGTGGTGCTGAGGCGTCGAAATCCTCGCCGTTCCAGAATCGGCAGGCTCATCGGGCTGCAATCCACCGTCAGCCAGCGGCAGCCCTGCTGCCGCGCCTCGCGAGCCCGGATGGCGACCAGTGCCGAGTAGATGCCCTTGCCGCGCCATTCCGGAAGCGTCGAGCCACCCCAGAGGCTTCCAAACGTTTCCCCGCGCTTGTGACGGACCCAGCCGACGCTGACAGGTTGGTCTCCCGCAAAGGCTGCGTAGATCCTGATCGAATCAGGATCCGATTGCTTCTCCTTTGCAATGGAGGCGACCAGCCACTCCGAATGCCGCGCATTCCCGTAAACGGCGGTGTTCACCACGCCGATTGCTGCCAGGGCGCCGGGATCCTTCAATTCCCTGAGCCTGATCCCGTCTTGAAGATCGGCATCGGCGAAGTCCCGGCTGGCGTCCAAGGCCACGAGGGTCTCGGATTCTTGAGCTTCGAAGCCTGCGGCGCGCAGTTTATCCGGCAGGCTCGCCGGCTGATCGTGGCTGAAATGCTTCCACTCGAAAGCATGTCCCAGTGCGCCAAAGAAGCTGATCTGGCGGGCGATTTCCTGGTCCGCATCGGCCTCGCTGAGCTGAGCGAGGACGACAGCGTTGTCGTTGGGATCAGGTGTCGGCCCGACGAGACGCACGACGGGCCCGACGCGCTCGGCGCGAAAACCGGGCGCAGGAGCAGCAAGTGAGCCACGGACTTCAGCGTCATAAAGATTGAGAAGATTCAGCATCGGTCCATGATGCACAGGAATGTGTATGCTTCAATATATCAGATCTCAGACGACGGAGAAGTCACCAGGATTCCATGAGACCCGTGGGTATTGCGGGTTCATTTCCTCGAGAGTGGCCTTGACGATGTTCGCGATGGCGGTGTTGCGGACCCATTTGCGGTCGGCCGGGATGACGTGCCACGGCGCCCATGGAGTCGAGCAGCGATGGAGCATCGTCTCGTAAGCCTCCTGGTAGTCGTCCCAGTGCTCCCTGTCTTCCAAGTCTCCGGGATTGAACTTCCAGTTCTTGGTGGGATCGTCGAGACGGGCCTGCAGGCGCTCCTTCTGCTCATCCTTCGAGATGTGGAGCATGAACTTGAGGATCGTGGTGCCATTCTCGGAGAGCATCTTCTCGAAGGCGTTGATCTGCTCGTAGCGCTGCTCGATCACCGGCTCGGGCGCGAACTTCCGCACCTTTCCGATCAGCACGTCCTCGTAATGGGAGCGGTTGAAGATGCCGATCGTTCCGCGCCGGGGGCAGACGGCATGCACGCGCCAGAGGTAGTCATGCTCCAGTTCAAGCTTCGTGGGCGGACCGAAGGCATGGACTGCAACGCCTAGAGGGCCCGTCGCATTGAAGACGCTGCGGATGGTGCCGTCCTTGCCCGAGGTATCCGTGCCCTGAAGGATCACGAGGAGAGACCGGGATCCCTCGGCATAGAGCCGGTCCTGAAGGGTATCGATTTCCTTGGCGAGGGCTGCCGTGTTGGCCTTGGTCGCCTGTTCATCACCGAAGAGGGATTTGTCGCGAGGGTCACGATCCCGAAGACGGGCCTCGTCGCCGGGGCTGACCCGCAGCTTTTCAATCAATGTCTTGGCCAGATCCGTCATCGTCGCCTCCCGTTTGTCTTCAGGACGATAGGGCATGAGGGCGTGAAAGGAAGATCGGGATGGCCGGCGCGCCGCTCTTTACGTGACCTACGGGGCCATCTACCAAGACAGGGCCGACAAAACTTCCCAGGGGCTCACGATGCTCGCTCTCTACTATTATCCCGGCAATGCCAGCCTTCTGCCGCACATGATGCTGCGCGAAATCGGGGCCGAGTTCGAGCTGCGCCTTGTCGATCGGGGGCAGAATGTTCAGAAGAGCGCCGAGTACCTCAGGCTCAATCCCAACGGCCGCATCCCGGTTCTGGTGGATGGCGATCTCGTGCTGTTCGAGACGGCTGCCGTCGCCCTGCATCTGGCCGACAAGTTCCCGCAGGCCGGCCTGGCGCCTGCCGTTGGGACTGTCGAGCGGGCCGAGTTCTACAAGTGGATGATCCACCTGACGAACACCCCGCAGGCGGAGTACCGCGCTTGGTTCTATCCCCATGAGCACGTGAGCGACGAGGCTGCCGCACCGGCGGTGAAGCAGGCAGCCAATGAGCGCCTCACCCGGATGTTCGACGTGATCTCCGAGCAGCTCGGCGACAAGACGTGGCTTCTCGGGGATCGTTTTTCCGCCGCCGACCTCTTCCTGTTCATGCTGATCCGCTGGGGGCGTGGCATGCCGCGCCCGCCGCGCAACCTGCCGAACCTGAACGCCCTGGCTGAGCGTGTCCTTGCCCGACCGGCGGTGCAGCAGGCGCTCGAAGCTGAAGGCATCAAGGCTCCGGTCTTCTAAGCGCTACTTTTTGCGCGACGTGCGTTTCGCGGGTTTTGTCTCCGGCAGAACCTGATCGACCTTTCTGATGCCCGCCCAGGGATCCTTCTTGAGCGACGAAAGGCGCTTGCCCAGGTTCTCGACCGTGTAGCCGTTGGGTCTGAGATCGGGTGAAAGCTCTTCCCAAGCGATCGGTATCGCGACGGGCGCGCCGGGTCGGGAGCGGGTGGAGTAGGGCGCCACAGCCGAGGCCTCGCGGTTGTTGCGCAGGTAATCGATGAAGATGCGACCCTGGCGCTCCTGCTTGACGGACGTGGTGGTGTAGCGATCCGGCTCGTCGGCCGCCATCGCCTCGGCGATCCCGCGCGAGAAGGCGAGGGCTTCCTTCCATGGCGCCTTCGGCTTCAGGGGCACGACGACGTGCAGGCCCTTGCCGCCCGTGGTCTTGACGAAGCTTTCCAGTCCCAGGGCTTTCAGGCGCTCGCGGACCGCAAGAGCGCCCTCGATCACGCGTGGCCAGTCCACGCCCTCGCCCGGGTCGAGATCGAAGATGAGACGGTCGGGACGCTCCAGATCGGCCAGCGTCGCGCCCCAGACATGCATCTCCAGGACACCCGACTGCACGAGGGCGATCACGCCCTGGATATCGGTGACCGTCAGAGCCTCCTGCGTGCCGCTGTTGTCCGGAATCGTCGTGCGATGAATGAAGTCGCTCATGCCGGCCCAGGAATGCCGTTGGACGAAGCACTTCTTCTGCGTGCCTCCCGGGCAGCGGATGAGGGTGAGGGGACGGTCGACGAGATGCGGCAGGAGCCACTCGCCGATGTCGAGATAGAATTCCGCCAGCTCCTGCTTGGTGAGCCCCTGATCCTCCCACAGCACGCGGTCCGGATGGGTAAGAGGCACGCCGGCCACTTGGATGTCACTAGCCTTGGCAGCCTTCGCCCTTGAGGCTCGCTTTGCAGGCTTTGCGGTCTTTGCCGATGAGGCGCTCTTCGAGGCGGCTTTCCGTTTCGCCGGGCTCTTAGCGGAGCGTCCGGGCGCGATCTCCTCGAGCGAGCGTCCGGTCTTCACCGAGAGCGGTGCCTCCTCGAGAATGTCCGGGTCGTCCTCGGTTCTGGCATGAGCATCCTCGGCCTTGATCAGCAGCCAGGATGGCTGGCGCTCACGCGGGCGCTTTGCCATGCGGACGAGATGCCAGGTGCCATTGAGCTTTTCGCCGTCGAGGCGGAAGGTGAGGCGGCCTTTCTCATAGGCCTCGTGAGGGTCGCCTTCCGGCTCCCAGGCACCCCGATCCCACAACAGGACGGCGCCGCCGCCGTATTGGCCGTCCGGGATGGTGCCTTCGAAATCGCCGTATGCCAGCGGGTGATCCTCGACCTTGACCGCCAGGCGCTTCTCGCCTTTCACGAGGCTGGGTCCCTTTGCCACCGCCCAGCTCTTCAGCACGCCGTCGAGTTCGAGGCGGAAGTCATAGTGCAGGCGGGAGGCATCGTGCTTGTGCACGACGAAGGAGGCGCCGGGGCGCCGGGAGGCCTTGCCTGCCGGCTCCGAGGTTTTCGTGAAGTCGCGCTTGGCGCGATAGGCTGCGAGCTTTGCCATGGTGCCAGAGCATGATCCGGTGAAGTGGATACCGGTTCACCGCACGATCATGCGGCAAACAAAGATCAAATCCCCGCCATGGTCTCCGGTTCCAACGCTCAGGAGGCGATAGGCTGTGCCGCTGCCTCGTTCCTGTCGTCCTTGGTAAGGAAGGCGGCTGCGATCAGGTCGCGGGTGTATTCCTCGCTCGGACGATCGAAGATCTCCTCCGCCGTGCCGCGCTCCACCACCTTGCCGCTCTTCATGACCATGATCTCGTCCGAGAGCGCCCGCACGACGGCGAGGTCGTGGCTGATGAACACATAGGCGAGGCCATGGGCCTTCTGAAGGTTGCGCAGCAGCTCGACGATCTCCTTCTGCACCGAACGATCCAGCGCGGAAGTCGGCTCGTCGAGGACCACCAGCTTCGGGTGCAGGATGATGGCACGGGCAATGGCGATGCGTTGGCGCTGACCGCCGGAGAACTCATGCGGAAAGCGGTTGCGCCATGCCGGGTCGAGCTGCACTTCCTCGAAGGCCTGGGCGGCGCGCCGGTCGCGCTCCTTGCGGGAGATGCTGGGCTCGTGGACGAGAAGGCCCTCGGTCACGATCTCGCCTGCCGTCATGCGTGGGGAGAGGGAGCCGAAGGGATCCTGGAACACGAGCTGCAGATGCCGCCTCAGGGGCTGCATGCCACGGCGGTCGAGAGGCGTGAGGTTGCGGTCCTCGAACCGGATGAGCCCGGAGGCCGGTTGCAGGCGCAGGATGGCGCGGCCCAGCGTCGACTTGCCGGAGCCGGATTCGCCCACGACGCCCACCGTCTCGCCGGCGCGAACCCTGAGGCTCACGTCGTCGACGGCACGAAGCACATGGGTCGACTTGCCAAAGAAGCTCTTCTCCAGGGTGAACTGAACCGAGATGTTCTGCGCGTCCAGAATCACCGGAGCGTTGGCGGCAACAGGTTCCTTGCGTCCGGTCGGTTCGGCATCGATGAGCATCTGGGTATAGGGATGCTTCGGGGCCGCAAAGATGTCGTCCGTACGGCCGCTCTCGACCACCCCGCCGCGTTTCATCACATAGGTGCGGTCGGCAAAGCGGCGGACGACCCCGAGGTCGTGCGTGATGAACACAATGGACATGCCCAGCCGCTTCTGCAGATCGGCCAGCAGATCGAGAATGCGGGCCTGCACGGTCACGTCGAGAGCCGTCGTCGGTTCGTCGGCGATGAGCACATCCGGGTTGTTGGCGAGTGCCATGGCGATCATCACGCGCTGGCGCTGACCGCCTGACATCTCATGCGGGTAGGCGTCGATGCGCCGGGCAGGTTCCGGGATCCGGACGAGCTCCAGCAGTTCGATGGCGCGCTTGCGCGCGTCGGCCTTGCTCAGGCCGCCATGGGTGGTGAGCGGGAGGGCAAGCTGATCCCCGATCCGGTAGAGCGGATCGAGGGAGGTCATCGGCTCCTGGAAAATCATGGTGAGCTTGGAGCCGCGGTAGTGATTGAGCCTGCCGGGAGAAAGGCCCACCAGCTCCTCTCCGCGGTACTTGACCGAACCCTCGGCCCAGCCGTTGGAGGCGAGAAGGCCCATGACCGACATCATGGTCTGGCTCTTGCCCGATCCGGACTCGCCCACGATGGCGACGGTCTCACCCTGGTTGATGTCGAGATCGATGCCCTTCACCGCGTGGAGAATGCCGTCGCCCGTGCGGAAACGGACATTGAGGTTGCGGACGGAAAGAACAGGTTCGGCCATGTCAGCGATCCTTCGGGTCGAGAGCATCGCGCAAGCCATCGCCGATGAAGTTGAGGCAGAAGAGGATCGCGACAAGCGTCAGTGCGGGATAGATCAGCATCCAGGTGGAATCCTGAATGCTCTTGGCGCCTTCCGAGATCAGAACGCCGAGGCTGGTGTAGGGCTCCTGGACACCGAGCCCGAGGAAGGACAGGAAGCTTTCGAGCAGGATCACGCGGGGGACCATCAGGGTCATGTAGACCACCACGGGCCCGAGGGTGTTCGGGATCACGTGCCGGCGAATGATGCCTTTGGTTTCCACGCCGAGCGCCTCAGCCGCCTGCACATATTCCTGCCGCTTGATGGAGAGCGTCTGGCCCCGAACGATGCGGGCCATATCGAGCCACTCGACGGCGCCCACGGCCAGGAACACCAGCACGAAGTTGCGGCCGAAGAACACGACCAGCATGATGACGAAGAAGATGAACGGCAGCGAGTAGAGAACATCGACGATGCGCATCATCACCAGGTCGGCGCGTCCTCCGAGATAGCCGGAGGTCGCCCCATAAATCACGCCGATCACGATCGCCACGAGGGTCGCCAGAAGTCCGATCGCAAGCGAGACCTGCCCGGCCTTCATGGTGCGGGTGAGAAGGTCGCGGCCGTTGGCCTCGGTGCCGAAGAAGAAATACTGCTTCTCGATGGGCACATCGACCACAAGGCGGCGCCCTTCGTCCTGCCGTTCAACGACCTGCGCGGTGCCGAACAGATCCGAGCGCTCGAAATAGGCAAGCAGCCGTTCGTCGACGGGCCGCGTGCTCGTGCTGACGAGAGCCATCCGCACCGCGTCGCCGGTGATCTCGATGTTCTCGGGCTTGGCCCTGACGCGGGAGCCGATGCGCTCGGCTTGCGGGATGATCTGCTCCGCCTTGGGATAGGCGGTCAGGCTTGCCGGCGCGCGCACGTAGTCAGGGTACACGCGATCAAACGGATGGCCGGTGAAAAACGGCCCGAAGATGCACGCGAGCGCGATCAGCGTCAGGATGATCATGCTGGCGACGGAGGCCTTATTGCGCAGGAGACGAGCCCGAGCATCGGCCCAGAGTGAACGGCCGGTCACAGGACCGGAGACAGGAATATCGGAAATGACGGCGCCTTCAGCCATGGCGGTGCCTCAGTCGTAACGGACGCGGGGGTCGATCACCGCGTAGAGGATGTCGACGATCAGATTGAAAATCAGCACGAACACCGCCACGACGACGACCGTGCCCATCACAAGGGTATAGTCGCGGTTCAGCGCGGCCTCGACGAAGTAACGGCCGACCCCCGGAAGGGCGAAGATGGTCTCCACCACGACGGAGCCGGTGAGCAGGGCTGCGGCGGCGGGCCCAAGATAGGAAACCACCGGCAGGGCTGCGCCACGCAGTGCGTGCCGCACGATGACCCAGCGGGGCAGGCCGAGCGAACGGAGCGTGCGGATGTGGTTCGAGCGCAGGTTCTCGATCATGGCCGCACGGGTCATGCGCGCGATAATCGCGATCTGCGGCAATGCCAGGGTGATGACCGGCAGGATCAGATTGCGGGGAGCCCCCCCGGCCCAACCCGCAACAGGCAACAGGGCCAAGGCGAGGCCGAACACGATCTGCAGCACCGGCGCGATCACGAAGGTGGGGATCGTCAGGCCGAAGGTGCCGAGACCGCTTACCATGTAGTCGACGGCACTGTTCTGCCGGAAGGCAGCGATGGAGCCGAGCGTGCCGCCGACAATGATCGCGAGGCCTAGCGCGAGCCCGCCAATCCGCATCGAGACGGGCAGGCCGTTGGCGAAGAGCTCGGAAACGCTGAAATCGCGCATGATGAACGAGGGACCGAAATCCCCCTGAACTACGGCCGCGAGATAGCGCACGTACTGCTCGAAGAGCGGACGGTCGAGACCGTAGATCTTCTGCAGGTTCTCCATGACCTTCGCCTCGAGCGGACGCTCCAGGTCGAAGGGGCCGCCCGGTGCGAGCCGGATCAGGAAGAACGAGATCGTGATGATGATGAAAAGGGTAGGGATCGCCGAGAGAAGACGGCGGAAAACGAAGGGGATCACGGTATCGACTCCGCTCGATAACAACCCCTCAGCGAGGGAAGCAGCCTTGGCGGCCGACGTGTTGTTTGTGAGCCGGGCGGCTGTGGGGCCGCCCGGCAAGATCGAGGATGCTTACTGCTTCAGGGACAGGAAGCGGCTCGGGTACACGCCAGAAATGTTCTGGTTGAAGCCGACGAGCTTGTCCGAGACCAGGTTCTTCGTGCTGTAGTGGAGCAGCGGGATCCACGGCTCCTCCTTCATGAAGATCTGCTCGGCCTGCAGCAGGTACTCGGCGCGCTTCTTGAGATCGCCTTCCTTGGCAGCCTTGTTCTTCATGAGGTCGTCATACTGGGCGTTCTTCCACTTGCCGTAGTTGAAGCCCTTGTTGTCGCTCTCGAGCAGAAACAGGAAGTTCTGCGGATCCGAGTAGTCGCCGATCCAGCCGTAGCGGGCGACATCGAAGTCGCCGCCGTCGCGCAGGTGCGCGAAGTGGGTCTTGGAGTCGGTGTTGATGAAGGACGTCTCGACGCCGAGAGCCTTCCACTGGTCGGCAACGGCAACCACCGTGTTGCGGTTGTTGTCGGTGGTGTTGTAGCGGATCTCAACCTTCAGCGGCTTGCCGCCGGGGCCGTAGCCGGCTTCCTTGAGCAGGGCCTTCGCCTTGTCCTCGCGGTCGATCGGCGACATGGTGGCGTACTCGGCCTGGGCCGGCTTGCCGTAGTTGCCGATGCCCGGGGGCACGAAGGAGTAGGCCGGCAGCATGGTGCCGCCCCAGATCTGCTCGGCGATGAATTCGCGGTCGATTGCCATGGAGAGCGCCTTGCGGACGCGCACGTCATCGAACGGCGGCTTCGACGAGTTTACCGGCAGGGCATACACGCCGAGATACGGGCCGATCACGACCTGATTCTTGAACCGCTCCTTGAGAGCCTTCACCTGGTCGGCCGGAATATCCGGGATGGAGTGAAGCTCGCCGGCCTGGAAGCGGCGGACGGCCGCGGCGAGGTCGGAGATCGGGTAGAACATCACCTGATCGATCTTGACGTTCGCGGCGTCATGGAAATTCGGGTTCTTCACGACCTTGATGTGCGAGTTCGGCACGAACTCTGCCAGCGTATAGGCGCCGTTGGACACCAGGTTGCCCGGCTTCACGTAATCCTTGCCGAACTTCTCGACCGAGGACTGATGAATCGGCAGACCCGTCTGGTGGGTCAGCTGCTCGATGAAGTAGGGGGTCGGCTGCTCAAGGCGGATCTCGAGGGTGCGGTCATCCACCGCCTTAACGCCCAGTTCCTCAGGCTTGGCCTGACCCTTGTTCACCTTCTCGGCGTTCAGGATCGGGTAGAGGATGTTGGCGTACTTGGCGCCGGTTTCCGGATTCATGATCCGGCGGTAGGCGAACACGAAGTCAGAAGCCTTCAGCGGGTCCCCGTTGGACCACTTGGCATTGGCGCGCAGCGTGAAGCGGTAGGTCTTGCCGTCGTCGGCCATTTCCCACTTCTCGGCAACGCCGGGCACCACTTCGCCCTTGTTGTTCTTGATCACGAGACCTTCATAGAGATCGCGCAGCACGTGGGACTCGCCCACGGTGGAGGTCTTGTGGGCATCGAGCGTTTCCGGCTCGCCGTCATTGCCGCGGTGGTAGACGACTTGCGCGACCGCGAAGCTCGAAAAAGCTACCGTTGCGGCAGCCGCGAGAGCGGTACGTTTCAACCATGATGACATTGGACGCGTTCCCTTTCTGATTATCTCAGGGTTTTTTGAATGTTTCGGTCAGAGCCGGTAAGGCAGTAACCTTGTCCTATTTGTTGATCAATCAACTGTTTATGTCCAGTACTATCCAAAAAATTAAGGAATTCCTGGGATAACAAAGGGTTGAGCCTGTGGAGACCTCTCAGGCGCCGGTGTCGAAAACCATTCCGACCGCCTCGATGCCGGCCGCGGCGGCGATCTCGTCGTTGTCGGAGGTGTCGCCGGAAACCCCCACCGACCCCAGGATTCGGCCCTGGCCGTCCTTGATCAGCACCCCGCCGGGGACAGGAACGAGGTGCCCGCCGACCGCATGGGTGGCCGAAGCGATGAAGTAGGGGCGGTCGGTTGCCATCTTGTGCAGGGCGCGGGAGCCGACGCCCAGCGCCAGGGCGCCATAGGCCTTGCCCATGGCGATCTCGGCCCGCTTGATGCTGGTGCCGTCCTCCGAGAGGAGGGCCTTGAGGGCGCCGCGGGCGTCATAGACCACCACAGCGAGAGGCTTGAAGGATTTCTCCCGGGCAGTCTTGAGGGCGGTGGTGGCGATCGTCTGAGCCGCTTCCAAGGTGAGTTCGGTCACTCGGGTTCTCCATGGTTTGGTTACTGGCCGCAGGATGCGGAATTCAGCGGGTGGCCGTGTCCCGCGCGGCCAGCCAGGTTGCCACGGCCCTGCGCTCATCGAGGGTCATCTCGGTGATGTTGTTGGGCGGCATGGCATGAGTCAGCACGCTCTGAACCCGGATCATCTCCCGATGGCGTTCGATCTCCTCGGGCGTGTCGAGGCGAACGCCCTTCGGGGCGATGGGAATGCCATCCCAGACGGGCTCCGCCGCATGACACATGGAGCAGCGGGACTGGATCGCGAGCACGGCCTCGTCGAAGGAGGCCGTCACCACCTCGGGTGTCGCGGCTGAGGGCGCCTGGGCCATGTTGGCGTTGCCCGGCTTGCCGATGATCGACAGCCAGATCGCTGCCCAGATGCACAGCGCGGCCAGGGCCCAGGTCCACCAGGGCGAGCCCTTTCCAGCATGCTGCGAGTTGAAGAAGTGCCGGATCGCCGCGCCCGCGATCACGATCATTCCGACGATGCCGACCGAGTACGCGGACGACCACGCCAGCGGGTAGTGGTTCGACAGCATCAGGAAGATGACGGGAAGCGTCAGGTAGTTGTTGTGGGTCGACCGGAGCTTCGCTTCCTTACCGAGCTTCGGGTCGGGCGTCTGCCCGGCCAGCAGGGTGGCCACCACCTTCTTTTGGTTCGGAATGATGACGAAGAACACGCTGGCCGACATCCAGGTGGCGATCATCGCGCCCGTGTGCAGGAAGGCGGCGCGGCCGTTGAAGACCTGGGTAAAGGCGTAAGCTGCCACCAGGATGTAGGCGAAGAGCACGACGCCGAGCAGGACCCCATTCCGGCCGAGCGGCGAGCGGCACAGGCCCTCGTAGACGAGCCAGCTCAGGGCAAGGCCGCCGATGCCGATGGCGGCCGCCTGCCAAGTCGTGAGCGCTCGAACCGCCGGATCGACCGTGTAGAGATCGGCCTGGAGATAATAAACCCAGACGATGAGGAAGAAGCCGCTGATCCAGGTGGAATAGCTCTCCCATTTGAACCAGGTCAGCTCCTTGGGCAGTTCGGGCGGCGCAACGAGATACTTGCGCATGTTGTAGAACCCGCCGCCATGGACCTGCCAGGCCTCGCCGCCGACGCCTTCTGCCAAACCCTCGCGCTTCTTCAGGCTGAGGTCGAGATGGATGAAGTAGAAGGAGGAGCCGATCCAGGCGATGGCCGTGATCACATGGACCCAGCGGATGATCTGGCTGATCCATTCGGAGATTTGCGGGTCGATCATGCAGTCACTTGGATATTGAAGGAATGTTTAGCCTAGGGCGGCGTTCGGGATTGCGATAGGCCGTGTGAGAGGCTTTTTCAACAGGAACCCTGTCCGGGAAAACCTGCCTTTCCGCGACAGGGTCGAGGGATCCGGCTTGACGCGGAACGCGCCGGCCCGAAAGAATTCCGGGTTCGATCTGCCCTTTCTCTCATTCGCGAGGTTTCATGGGTCGCCTGTCCACCCACGTCCTGGATACCGTCAACGGCAAGCCTGCCGGCGGCGTCGCCATCGAACTGTTCGCCATCGAAGGCGAGGGGCGCCGCTCCGTCCTGCGCACCGCCACCAATGCGGATGGGCGCACGGATGCGCCGCTGATGGTCGGTGAGACCTTCCGTACCGGAAGCTATGAGCTCGTCTTCGAGATCGGGGCCTATTTCAAGGCCCTCGGCACGGTCATGGCCGATCCGCCATTTCTCGACATCGTGCCGATCCGCTTCACCATCGCCGAGCCCGATGGCCATTACCATGTTCCGCTCCTCGCCTCCCCCTGGAGCTATTCCACCTATCGAGGAAGCTGACCATGCCGATCTCCTATCCCCGCGACCTCGTCGGCTATGGCCGCAACCCGCCGCATCCGCGCTGGCCGAACGGATCGCGGGTCTGCGTGCAGTTCGTGATCAACTATGAGGAGGGCGGCGAGAACAACATCCTCCACGGCGACCGCGCCTCCGAGGCCTTCCTGTCGGAGATCGTCGGCGCACAGGCGTGGCCCGGCCAGCGCCACATGAGCATGGAGTCGATCTACGAGTACGGCTCCCGCGCCGGCTTCTGGCGCCTGTGGCGGATGTTCACCGAACGCAACATGCCGGTCACCGTCTATGGCGTCGCCACCGCTCTCATGCGCAACCCGGAGGCGGTCGCGGCCATGAAGGAGGCCGGGTGGGAGATCGCCAGCCACGGGCTCAAGTGGATCGACTACCGGGACTTCTCCTCGGAGGAGGAACGGGCTCATATGAAGGAGGCGATCCGCATCCACACCGAGGTCACGGGCGAGCGCCCGCTCGGCTGGTACACGGGCCGCACCTCCGAGCACACCAACCGCCTCGTGGCGGAGGAGGGCGGCTTCCTCTACAGCGCCGATTCCTATGCGGACGAGCTGCCCTACTGGGAGCAGCATGGCGACCGGCAGCAGCTGATCGTACCCTATACGCTCGACGCCAACGACATGCGCTTTGCCACCCCGCAGGGCTTCAATGCGGGCGACCAGTTCTTCGCCTATCTGAAGGACTCGTTCGACACGCTCTACGCGGAGGGCGAGACCGCGCCGAAGATGCTGTCGATCGGCCTCCATTGTCGCCTCGTCGGCCGTCCCGGACGGGCCGCCGCGCTGGCGCGTTTCCTGGACTACGTGGCTTCCCATGACGATGTGTGGGTAGCCCGTCGCATCGACATCGCACGCCACTGGATCCGGTATCATCACCCCGTGTGCCTGAAGCCCAGCACCATGAGCCGCGCGCTCTTCGTGGAGGCTTTCGGCGATATCTTCGAGCACTCGCCCTGGATCGCGGAGCGCGCTTTCGACGCAGGTTTTACCACCGGACAGGATACGGCCGAGGGGCTTCATGCCGCCATGGTGCATGTGCTCTCGGGGGCAAGCCATGGGCAGAAGCTGGCGCTGATCAACGCCCATCCCGATCTCGCCGGGCGCCTCAAGCTTGCGGATCTTACAGCCGATTCCCGCAACGAGCAGTCCTCCGCCGGACTCGCCAGCCTGACGGAGGAGGAACGCGACCGATTCCTGGCTCTCAACGACCTCTACAAGGAAAAATTCGGCTTCCCGTTCATCATGGCGGTCAAGGGCCGCTCCAAGGACGAGATCCTGGCAGCCTTCGAGGAGCGGCTTGAGCATGACCCGGAGCAGGAGTTCGCGACGGCCATCGTGCAGATCGAGCTGATCGCCCTTCTGCGGCTCAAGGACCGGCTGCCGTCGCTGGCGGATGTGTTCTCCAGCCTCGCTTGAAGCGGAACCGTTCGGAGCCCTGCGCGTCATCGTCTCGGCCTGGCAATTCACGGCTGGGCATAACGAGAGGATGACGACGTGGGTCTGTTCAAGTTCATCAAGGAAGCCGGGGCCAAGATCTTCGGCGGAAGTGCAGAAGCTGCCACGCCGGAGAAGCTGCAGCAGGAAGTTCAGGGACACGGATTCGATGCGAGCAAGCTCGGAATCCAGGTCGAGGGCGACCGGGTGAAGCTGTCCGGTCAGGCCATGAACCAGGAAGAGGCCGAGAAGATCATCCTCTCCCTCGGCAACACCTACGGGGTCGCCGAGGTCGATACCTCAGGCTTCCAGGTTCAGCAGCCTTCGGCCGAGTCCACCATGTACACGGTCCAGAAGGGCGACACCCTCTGGGAGATTGCCGAGAAGCATTACGGCAAGGGCAAAGGGGCGAAATACACCGAGATCGTCAAGGCCAATTCCCCGCCGGTCAAGGACCCCGACATGATCCAGCCCGGCTGGGTGCTGCGGATTCCGCCGCTTTCGTAACGCCTCCGATTGCGCTCCTCCCTGCGATGCCGGTATGTGGCAGACACCGCAGGGAGGACTTTTCATGAGCGAAGCGCAACACGTCATTGATCTCGACCGCGAGGCCATCAAGCAAGGGCTCCGGGAGGGCTCCCTTCTGCTGGTCGATGTTCGCGAGCCGCATGAATTCGCCGCGGGTCATATCCCCGGCTCCGTCTCGCTCCCGCTGTCGTCCTTCGATCCCTCCGATCTGCCCGAGGGCAAGCGAATCGTGTTCTCCTGCGCGGCGGGCGTCCGGTCCGTCCGGGCCATCGAATTCGCTCAGGCGGCGGGTCGCGACATCCGCGAACACTACAAGGGCGGGTTCAAGGATTGGGCTGCGGCGGGCGAACCGGTGGAGTGAGGGTCCAGACCCCGGACGATCACATAGATGTGTTCTAAAGTAGAGTGCTCAAGCTTGTGGAGTTGTGCGCTAATGTCGCCCCGCCGAGGATGGTTCGTAGGAAAACCGTCTGTCGTGCCCACGAGGGGAACACATAGATGAAGCGTACAATGTTCGTCGCCAGCCTTCTGGCGATCGGAGTGACTGCCGCCATTGCCCAGAGCAATGTGGTCGAGCAGCGCCAGGCTCTGATGAAAGAGATGGGCGCGCAGACCCGGCCCATCGGCGCCATGATGCGCGGCCAGGAACCCTTCGACCTTGCCAAGGCTCAGGCCGGCCTGAAGGTGTTCTCCGAGAATTCCGCGAAGTTCGTTACTCTCTTCCCGGAAAGCTCGAAGAACGCCGAAAAGACCGAGGCCCTGCCGACGATCTGGGAAAACAAGGCCAAGTTCGAGTCTCTCGGGGCGAAACTGAGCCAGGACGCCCAGACCGCGATGGCCAATATCAAGGACGAAGCCTCCTTCAAGACCGAGATGCCGAAGGTGCTTCAGAACTGCGGCGCCTGCCATAACGAGTTCCGCAAGAAGACCTCCTGATCGGACGATGCCGAGTAATGGGCGGCCTAAAGCATCGGACCCAAAAGTGGATTTGCACTTTTGGGATCCATTCCGATGCTTTCTTCTTGGATGAGAGCATCGTGTGACCTGACCCAGCGGGCCGCGCTAGCGAAAACCGGGTCCACTTTTCGCTAGCGCGGCCCGCTGGGTCCGCACGATGCTCTAGGCTTCCTATTTCATTTGGGGAAGAGGCGATGCGCAAAGCGCTCATAGGGCTGGTCGCCCTGGTCATTCTCGGCGTGATCGGCTTCGTGGCCCTCACATCGCCGTCGGCCTATCGCCTCGTCCGCGCCGAGGCGGCCGCTCCGGATGCCAGCCGTGCCCCGAATGTCGAGAACGGCCGTGTCCTGTTCTTCGCCGGAGGCTGCACCTCCTGCCACGCGGTTCCCAACAACGACGACAAGCTGCGGCTCGGGGGCGGCTATGCCCTGAAGTCCCCGTTCGGCACCTTCCACGTCCCGAACATCTCGCCCCACAAGCAGGACGGCATCGGCTCTTGGAGCACGGCCGACTTCATCCGCGCCATGCGCGAGGGTGTGTCGCCGGATGGGCGCCACTACTATCCAGCCTTTCCCTACACGTCCTATCAGCGCATGAGCTCGGAGGATCTCTCCGACCTTTTCGCCTTCATGCAGACGCTGCCCGCCGTCGAAGGCCGTGCGCTGGACCACGAGCTGCCGTTCCCCTTCAACATCCGTCGGGGCGTAGGCCTCTGGAAGCTGGCCTTCCTCGACGGACAGGTCTTCAAGCCGGATGCGTCGAAGTCGGCCAGCCTGAACCGGGGAGCCTACCTGGTGGAAGGGCCGGGCCACTGCGTGGAATGCCACAGCGAGCGCAATGTTGCCGGTGCCATCATCGAGGAGCGCCGCTTCGCCGGCGGTCCCGATCCGGAGGGCAGGGGTACCGTTCCCAACATCACGCCGCACCAGAGCGGCATCGGCGGCTGGTCCTCCGAGGAGTTGGCGACGCTCTTGAAGACCGGCGAGACGCCGCTTTTCGACACCGTCGGCGGTCCGATGGGCGCCGTCGTGGCCAACACGGCGCAGTTGCCCGATGCAGATCGCCAGGCCATGGCGGAGTACCTTCTGTCCCTGCCGCCGAGGCAGGGCTTCAAGGGACCTGAATAAGCTGTGGACGCGCTGGGGATGGGTTGAGGACAGGCCTCAATCCATCACGGCGGCTTTGAGGATGCAGACCATCGTGGCGCGGCCGGGCTTGTCGCCGATGCAGCGCACGGAATGGGGACGGTCGCACCGGTAGCGCAGGCTTTCGCCGGCCTTGGCCTGCTGGACGGCTCCGCCCACCTCGACCTCGAACTCGCCTTCGAGAACCGACAGACATTCCACCGAGCCGCGCTGATGGCTGTCGGAGTCGAGGACGCCGCCGGGCTCCGACTGCACGTCGTACCATTGCAGCCACTCGATGGTCTTGAGCCAGCCGATGATGGCAAGCCGCATCTTGCCGTCCTCAGAGACGAGGATCGGCGTATCGGCCTTGGACGACTTCTCGATGAAGGGCTCTTCGTCCCCCGACGCGAGAACCCGCTCGATGGACACGTCGAGGGCCTGGCTCAGGCGCCAAATGGTGGCAAGCGTCGGGTTGGTCTCGTTCCGCTCGATCTGGCTGATGATCGACTTGGCGACGCCGGACTGCTCGGCGAGTTCCGACAGGGACAGGTTGTAGGCCTTGCGCAGGCGCTGGATCGTCTTGCCCATGTTGCCGGACAGAACCTGCGCGCCCGTTTCCAGCTCCCGGTTCCGCTCTTTGCCCTCGACGCCCATTGCTGCCTCTGTTCTGAAAAACCGTACGCCCGTTCCTCAAAACGGTTGTGGGGTAATCGGCAGGGCGGGTCAAGCACCGCCGGCGCTGCGGGCTTTCTTTTCCCTCCAGGGCGTTTTCAGACCCCTGGCCGCTGGGGCGCGGCCTGGAATTCCTTGGTGCGCAGCAATCCGAGCTGATGTTCGCGCCAGACGATGAACAGGCCGGTCGCGGCCACGATGATGGCGCCCGTGAGCACGGTCACGGTTGGCAGGTCGCCAAACACGAACCAGCCGAACAGAAGCGCCCAGATCATGGTGGTGTACTCGAAGGGAGCGATCACTGACGTATCGGCAAAGCGATAGCTCTGGGTGAGCAGGATCTGCCCGATCCCGCCCAGGATCCCGGCAACCACGAACAGGGCCCAGTCTTGGGCATCGGGCATCCGCCAGCCGAGCACGATCGTGCAGAGGGACAGGACCGACGCCAGGATGAAGAAGTAGAACACGATGGCGCCCGTCTTCTCGGTGGCGGTCAGGCGCCGAACCTGGATCATGGCTCCCGCGGAGCAGAAGGCGCCGGCGAACGCGCAGAGGGCGCCCAGAGTCGGACCGGCAGCCAGGCCTCCCGAGAAGGTCTCAAGCTTCAGATAGGGCGAGAGCATGATCAGAACGCCCACGAACCCGACAGCGACGGCCGTCCAGCGATAGGCCCGGACCTTCTCATTGAGGAGCAGGGCCGCCAGGATCACGACGATCAGCGGCGAGGCATAGCCGATGGCGATGGCATCGTGGAGCGGCAGGTACGACAGCGCCGCGAAGCCAAGATACATGCCGCTCGTACCGATGAGGCCGCGCTTGAAATGCCCGACCACGTTCCTCGTCCTGACCGCGTTGACGAGGTCTCCCTGCCATTTGAGCCAGACCAGAAGCGGCAGCAGCGCAAAGGCCGAGCGGAAGAAGACGACTTCCCCGATCGGATAGCGGACCATCATCGTCTTGAGCGTCGCCGACATCATCGTGAAGACAAGGGCGGACAGAACCTTGAGGGATATCCCTAGGAGAGGTTTCACAGGAGGCGCATCGTCACGGGTAGGGCGTTGGCGAGGGGAATGCAGACAACCACGGTAAGACGGCCGCGTGAAGTCTCATTCGGATCGAAAGCCTCTGCGCTGGATGCATGGGCCACGGTTCCGCCTCAGGCAGTCCGGCCTTTCATGCGCGAGCGTATGTAGCCGAGAGGGGTCAGAACCAGCCACGCGGCTTGTGTCACGAAGGACGCCAGATTGAAATCGAAGATCAGCGAATAAAGAATAAGAAGCGCCCCGAGAGCATTGAGGAGGGCGTAGCGCAGATCCTCCGCCTTCAGAATTCCCAATTGCAGCAGGCCGTACGCCGAGAGATAGGCTGCAACGCCCACAAGCCCTATGACGTCAGGCACGTTCATCGATGGTCTCCATCCGATCCGCAACGGAGCGTCTAGGGCAAATCGCGCCATGTTGGAACCGATTTCCCCTGCATCGTCACAAATCTGCAGGGAAACCGTCATGGGGACGAGATGCGAATCCGGTTTGGCTGGGAGCGGCAAACTCGTCGGGGAGGCCCATGGCTCAGGATGCAGATCCCATACGCGTGCGAACGCTTTTCCTGTCGGACCTCCATCTGGGGACCCGGGGGTGCCAGGCAGGGGCGCTACTCGACTTCCTCAAGGCCTACGATGCCGACACCATCTACCTCGTGGGCGACATCGTCGACGGGTGGAAGCTGAAATCGGGCTGGTACTGGCCGCAGGCGCATAACGACGTGGTGCAGAAGCTCCTGCGCAAAGTCCGGAAGGGCGCCCGCCTCGTCTACCTGCCCGGCAATCATGACGAGTTCCTGCGCGATTATCTCGGGGTCAATCTCGGAGGCATCGAGCTGGCGGATTACGCCCTGCACGAAGCCGCCGACGGCAAGCGCTACCTCGTGATCCACGGCGACCAGTTCGACCTCGTGGTCCGGCACGCCCGCTGGCTGGCGCTCCTCGGGGACGGCGCCTATACGGCCGCGCTCTTCGTCAACACCCATCTCAACATGATCCGGCGCCGGCTCGGCCTCACCTACTGGTCCCTCTCGTCCTGGGCCAAGCTGAGGGTCAAGAACGCGGTGAACTACATCAGCCGGTTCGAGGAACTGCTCGCCGCCGAGGCCGAGCGCCATTCCGCCGACGGCGTGATCTGCGGCCACATCCACCATGCGGTCATGCACGACCAGTTCGGAGTGTCCTATGTGAATACCGGCGACTGGGTCGAGTCCTGCACCGCCGTGGTCGAGCATTACGACGGCTCCTTTCAGCTCGTCCGCTGGACGGATGTCCAACTGGAGAGCAATGCGGAACCGAACGCCGTTGCCCCAACGGTCAGCGAGAGGGCAGCCTGATGCGCGTGCTGATCGCCACGGATGCATGGCGGCCGCAGATCAACGGGGTGGTGCGCTCACTGGAGCACATGGCCGAGGAGGCGCCGCGCTTCGGCACCGAAGTCGTCTTTCTGACGCCGGAGCGGTTCCGCTCCTTTCCCATGCCGACCTACCCGGAAATCCGCCTCTCCCTGGCAACGCCGGGAAGCATCGCTCGCATCCTCGACGAGGTGAGGCCCACCCACGTCCACATTGCGACCGAGGGGCCGATTGGGCTTGCCGTGCGCCTGGCGTGCTCTCGGCAGGGGCGGGCTTTCACCACCAGCTATCACACACGCTTTCCCGAATACGTTGCAGCCCGCACGCCCATTCCCGAAACTTGGTCCTACCGGGCACTTCGGCGCTTCCATCAAAGCGCCCGCGCCATGATGGTCAGCACGCCCTCCCTCGAGCGGGAGCTGACCGGACGCGGCTTCAGGAACATCATGCGCTGGACGCGCGGCGTCGACACGACCCTGTTCCGGCCCCGCAACGAGAGGGTTCTGGACGCGGCGGCGCCCGTCTTCCTCTATGTGGGACGCGTCGCCGTGGAGAAGAACCTGGAGGCTTTTCTGCGACTGGACCTTCCAGGCACCAAGGTTGTCGTCGGCGATGGCCCGTCGCGTCCGGAGCTTGAGGTCAAGTACCCTGCAGTCCGGTTTCTCGGCCCGCTGACGGGCGAGGATCTCGCGCGGGTCTATGCCTCGGCGGATGTGTTCGTCTTCCCGAGCCTCACCGACACCTTCGGCATCGTCCTGCTGGAAGCGCTCGCCTCCGGACTGCCGATCGCGGCCTTTCCGGTGACGGGACCCATGGATGTGATCGGCTCCTCCGGATGCGGATGCCTCAAGGAGGATCTGCAGGAGGCAGCCCTCGCGGCGCTCGACATCCCCCGGGATCGTTGCCGGGCCTATGGAGAGACCTTCACGTGGCAGGAGAGCGCCCGGCAGTTCTTCTCCAACATCGAGATCGCCCACTTGGGGCAGTAGCCTTCGTTACATCAGGAAAGCAGGGTGAGGATGAAGGTGCCGGGCCTTCTCACCGTCGAAAGGGCCGGCTTCCAACGAGACGTCGGTGCGCTCGATCTCGACCTTGTCGAGGCCGATCATGTTCTGGATTCGACCTTCGAGATAGAGGAGCGTCCGGATCATCTGCCGGATGCGCTGTTCGGCGGCCTGCTGCAGCTCCGCCTCCGACAATTCGGCTGACTCGGTCGTGGGTAAGGATCGCACCTCCTCCATGGTCCGCCGGATGGTGGCGGCCATCTCCTCCAGGTGCTTTTTGAGGGGAGCGACGGTGCTGGGATCCAGCGGCCTGTCCTTCAGACGGTACAGGGCCTCCAGCACGGCCAGGGTATCGGCGTTGCGGTTGCGCCTGGCATATTCCTTCAGGAACCAGCGGCCACGGGCGGTTTCCATGACGGCGGCTTCGATGGTGTCGAAATCCAGGTCGCCGAGCGTGACGTCTGTCTCTTCATCGGGCATGGTGCCGGGGTCCATCTGCGCCAGGGTCTGATTCCACTCTCCCATCAGATGGGTCCAAAGCGGCTGCATGCTCAACCCCTCTAACGCTTTAGAGAGGGCGTCCTGCACCGTATTCTTGTTGATTTGAGCCATTCTGGCCCCGGAAGACCCTGCCCGCGATGCGTCCGCTCACTGCTCTCGAACTTCGGCTGGGCGCCCTCCAGGCCGCCAGCTTCACCAGTCATGGGATGTACCTGCCGTTCTTCCCGCTCTGGCTGCAGAGCAAGTACCTGTCTCCCACGCTGATCGGGTTCGTGGTTGCCATTCCCATCGTCGTGCGCATCCTGGCGACCGCGCCGCTCATGAGCCTCGCGGATCGCTCCCTCGGGGCGCGGCGGCTTCTCCTGGCAAGCCACCTGGGCCAGCTGATCGGCTTTCCCTTGTTCCTGCTCAGCGACAGCAGCATCGCGATCATCGCTCTCGTGGCCCTCGTGGCCGTTGCGCAGTCCTGCATCATCCCCGGCAACGACCTCGTCTCCACCAATGCGGTCCAGAAGCATCCCGGCTTGAACTACGGCCGGATCAGGGGCGCCGGCTCGGTGGCCTTCTTCATAACCAACATCGTCGGCGGCTATCTGGTGGGGGCGTTCGGGGCGGATGCCGTGATCGTTGCCCTGATGCTCATCCCGGTCCTGGGCATCGTCGCCACCCTCATGGTGGTTCCTCAGGACGTCCCCGAGGCCTCAGCCGAGGATGAGCCCGAGAAGGATCGGACGCCTCCGAGGCTGTCGACAATCCTCTGGATCGTGCTGCTCGCCGGGGCCATGACCCAGGGCAGTCATGGCGCACTCAACGCTTTCGCCAGCATCTACTGGCGCTCCATCGGCTTCTCCGATGAGATCATCGGCTATTTCTGGGCCGCGGGCGTGATCACCGAAATCCTGGTTTTCATCTTCCTCGGCCGGGCGGTCGGGCGCGGATCGGGCGTGGGGCTCATCCTGATCGGATCGGCCGCGGCGGCGATCCGCTTCACGATCATGTCCCTCCAGCCCGGCGTGGAGGTCATGTTCGTGCTCCAGGCCATGCACGCCCTGTCCTTCGCCGCCACCCATATCGGCACCATGGCGGCGTTGACGGCACTCGCGCCGATGCAGGCGAGGGGCAGGGCGCAGGGCATCTACGGGTCGCTTGCGGCCCTGACCACGGCCGCGTCCACCATGGTCAGCGGCCTGATCTACAGCGAGATGGGAGCAGGCGTGTTCGCCGCGATGGCACCCTTGGGGGGCATCGGGGTTCTGCTGATGCTGGTGGTTATCCGGATGCAGAAAGCTCAGCCCCAGAGGGCCGGCTCCGGCGGATAAACAATGCTGCCCTCGTAGCGCAGGCCGGGCTCCCGGTCCTTGGCCAGCAGGAGCGGGCCGTCCAGATCGACGAAGCGGGAGCGAGGCGCCAGCACCAGGGCCGGAGCCATGGCGAGCGACGTGCCGACCATGCAGCCGATCATGATGGAAAAGCCCTTGGCCTCCGCCGCATCAGCCAGGGCCAGGGCCTCCGTGAGGCCGCCGGTCTTGTCGAGCTTGATGTTGACGAGATCGTACAGCCCCACCAGCCGGTCAAGGCTCGCCCGGTCGTGCACGCTCTCGTCGGCCAGGATCGGCACGGGACGCGAGATCCGGCTTAAGTACCCGTCTTCCTTGGCCGGCAGGGGCTGCTCGACGAGGGCGTAGCCCGCCTCGGCGCAGGCCGCGAGGTGCTGCTCGATATTGGCTTCCGTCCAGCCCTCGTTGGCGTCGGCGATCAGAGTTGCCTGAGGAGCCGCCCCGCGCACGGCCTTGATCCGCGCGATGTCGCCGTCGGGAGCCCCGAACTTCACCTTCAGGATCGGCCGCTCTGCAGCCTTTGCGGCGGCCTCGGCCATGCCTTCGGGGGTGTCGAGGCTGATCGTGTAGGCGGTGGTCACCGGCGGCCATCGCGTCAGGCCGGCGGTCACATGGGCGCGGATGCCGGAACGCTTGGCGTCGAGGTCCCAGAGGGCGCAATCGACCGCGTTCCGGGCTGCACCGGCCGGCATCAGACTCTGGAGAGCTTCTCGGGTCAGGCCTGCTTCGATCTGCGAGCGGATGGCCTCGATGGCCGCCGCCACACCCTCGACCGTCTCACCGTAACGCGGATAGGGCACGCATTCCCCGTGCCCGACGGCTGCACCTTCGGTAATCGTTGCGGTGACCACGACCGCCTCGGTGCGGGAGCCCCGGGCGATGGTGAACTTACCGGCGATGGGGAAACGGTCGATGGAAACGGTGAGCTGACGCATTCTCGTGACTTCTCGTGATGACTCTTGGCTTCTCGTGATGAAGTTCGTCTCGACTTGTGGCGCAATGACACGCTATCACCAAGCGGAATCAATGCCGAAGGGATAATCGTGGCGCAGGGCACCCTGGCTCAAGGGCCGGACATGACGATCGACCGCGCAGGCGGGCAGACGGTTGTGCGTCTGTCCGGTCCCTGGACGGCGCCGCATGCCCAGCGGGTCGAGGCTCTTGTCGGCGAGATCGAGGCGGAAGCCGCCAGCTTCCCCGTTCTCTTCGATCTCAGCGGCGTCGAGCGGCTCGATACCCTCGGCGCCTGGACCCTCGACCGGACCCGCCATGAGCTGTCGGCCAGGGGGCAGGCGGATTTCGCCAATGCCTCGCCGGAGCAGAAGATCCTCCTGGAGGAGGCGGCCTACCGCGACTTCGAGGGCAAGCCGAAGCCCCGGCATGCCCGCTCGGTCGATTTCCTCGTCGATGTGGGCCAGAGCGTGGCCGGGGCCGGCAAGGATCTGGTCGGCGGTGTCGGGTTCTTGGGCGAACTCGTCTCCGCGATGGTGCGCGTGGTCATCCATCCCCGCCGCTTCCGGGGCGTCGCGGTGATCAACCAGCTGGAGCAGATCGCCTATCGCGGCGTGCCCATCATCGTGCTGATCTCGTTCCTGGTCGGCTGCATCGTGTCCCAGCAGGGTATCTTCCAGCTGATCAAGTTCGGCGCGACGCCCTTCGTCATCGACCTGATCGGCATCCTGGTCCTGCGAGAACTGGGCGTGCTCTTGACCTCCATCATGGTCGCGGGCCGGTCCGGCTCGGCGTTCACCGCCGAAATCGGCTCCATGAAGATGCGCGAGGAGATCGACGCCCTGCGGGTCATGGGGCTCGACCCCATCGAGGTCCTGATCGTCCCGAGAGTCCTGGCGCTGATCATCGGTCTGCCGCTCCTGACCTTCATCGCGTCCATCGCGGCCCTCGTGGGCGGCGGGTTGACCACCTGGGTCTATGGCGGCATCAGCCCCGACATCTTTCTCGACCGTCTCAGGGCCGCGGTGAGCCTGAACACCTTCCTGGTCGGCCTCATCAAGGCACCCTTCATGGCGGTGGTCATCGGGATCATCGCCACGCTGGAAGGTATGGCGGTCGCAGGCTCCGCCGAGTCCCTCGGACGCCACGTCACCTCCTCGGTGGTGAAGGCCATCTTCATGGTCATCGTCCTCGACGGCCTTTTTGCCATGTTCTTTGCAGCGATCAATTTCTGAGATGATGCTCGAGCGCCGCCACCCCGAACCGACGAAGAACCGCGAGGTGATCATCCGCGCCCGCGGCGTGGAGGTCGGCTTCGGGGAAAAGACCATCCTCAAGGGGCTCGACCTCGATGTGTATCGCGGCGAGATCCTGGGGTTCGTCGGAGGCTCCGGCCAGGGCAAGTCGGTCCTGACCCGCGCCATCCTCGGGCTCGTCTCCAAGCGCGCCGGCACCATCGAGGTGCTGGGCCAGAACCTCGACGAGCTGTCCTCGGACGAGCGCCGGCAGCTGGAGCGCCACTGGGGCGTGCTGTTCCAGCAGGGCGCCCTCTTCTCGGCGCTCACCGTAAAGCAGAACATTCAGGTGCCGATGCGCGAATATCTGCGCCTGTCGGACCGGCTGCTCGACGAGCTGGCCATGCTCAAGATCGAGATGGTGGGCCTGAACCCGGATGCCGCCGACAAGCTGCCCTCCGAGCTGTCGGGCGGCATGATCAAGCGCGCGGCGCTGGCCCGGGCGCTGGCCCTCGATCCGGAAATCGTCTTCCTCGACGAGCCGACCTCCGGCCTCGACCCCATCGGCGCCGGCGAGTTCGACGACCTCATTGCGACGTTACAGCGGACTTTAGGGCTGACCGTATTCATGGTAACCCATGACCTGGACAGCCTTTACTCGGTCTGCGACCGGATAGCGGCTTTGGGCGAGGGAAAGATCCTTGCGGAGGGTCCCATCGAGGCGATGCTGGCCTCGGACCATCCGTGGCTTCGCTCTTATTTTCATGGGAAACGGGCACGCGCGGTCATGACCGGCGGCGCGTAAGGGTAACGATGGAAACGCGTGCAAATTACGCCTTGATCGGTCTCTTCACCCTGGCGGTGATCGCGGCGGCCTTCGGATTCGTCTATTGGTTCTCCGGTGGCGAGCGCGGCCAGGCGCGCCAGGCGATCCGCATCGTGTTTTCCGGCTCCGTCTCGGGTCTTTCACAGGGATCGAGCGTGTCCTTCAACGGCCTGCGGGTCGGCGAGGTGTCGACCCTGGAGCTCCTGCCGGAGGATCCGCGCCGGGTGGTGGCCATCGCGTCCGTCAACAGCAGCACGCCGATCCGGGCCGACACCCGCGCCCGCCTTGAATACCAGGGCCTGACCGGCGTTGCGAATGTGGGCCTGACCGGCGGCGAGGCGGGAGCGCCTCCGCTGGTCGCCGGCCCCGGCCAGCCCATGCCAACGATCTTCGCCGACCGCTCCGACTTCCAGGACCTCATCGAGAGCGCCCGCAACATCGCCCGCCGGGCCGATGATGTGCTGGAGCGCGTGGGCCGGGTCGTGACCGACAACGAAGGCTCCATCAGCCGGACGATTCAGAACGTGGAGCGCTTCTCTCAGGCTCTGGGCGAGAATGCGGAGGGCATCGACCGCTTCCTGGCCCAGGTGGGACAGGCGGCCGAGAAGGTCGGTCCCCTGGCCGAGAAGCTCGAGACGCTCGCCACCAACGTGGACGAGGTAGTGCGCGCGGTCGATCCGCAGCGTGTGACGCGCATCGTCGAGAATGTGGAAGGCTTCACCGTGGCTCTGGGCGAGAGCCGGCAGGCGGTCGAGAACACCCTGCGCAATGCCGACAGCCTTGTCGCTCGCCTCAATGAGACCGCGCCCAAGCTCGACAGCGCTGTGGGCGACATTTCGAACATCGCCAAGGCCGTCGACCCGGCTAAGGTCGGACGTACAGTCGACAAGGTCGAGGAGCTGGCGAGCTCCATCGATGGGCAGCGCGTCTCCCGCATCGTCGAGAATACGGACAACTTCACGAGGGCTCTCGGGGAGAACCGCGAGACAATCAATAATGCCCTCCGGGATGCCGCAAGCCTGATCGCGTCTCTCAACGTCACCGCGCCCAAGCTGGACAGGGCCGTGGGTGAGATCGCCGAACTCGCCCAGGCTGTCGACCCGGCCAAGGTCGGGCGCACCGTCGACAACATCGACACGTTCACCCAGACCCTGAGCCGCCGCAGCCCTGACGTGGACAAGGCGATCCAGGAGGCGCGCTCGATCACCGAGAAGCTGAACAAGTCGGCTAACCGCATCGACGGTGTTCTGGCCGGAGCCGAGAAGTTCCTCGGGTCTGCCTCTGGGGAATCTGGCAAGGGTGCCTTCGACGAAATCCGTGCCGCTGCTGTTTCCGTGCGGGAGCTTGCCAACGACCTCAACGCCCGGACCGAAGGCATCCAGGGCGTTCTCTCCGGTGTTGGCCGCTTCACGGATTCGGGCCTGCGGGAATACGAGGCGCTGGCCGTCGAGGGGCGCCGGACGCTGGGGGATATCAGCCGCGCGGTGCGCAGCATCGAGCGTAATCCACAGCAGTTTCTTTTCGGTGGCCGTTCGAACCTCCCCGAGTACAATGGACGCCGTTAAGTAACCAGTATGCGTGGATCCTCCGTGGTAACTCCCCAGACTGATCGAGCCTGCCTGCTCCGGCGTCTTGCCCCGGTGGCGCTGCTGGCTGCCCTGACAGGCGCCTGCTCGTCGGCGCCCGCGCCCGCAACCTTCGATCTCTCGGCGCCGTCCGCCCGGATCCGGGGGGCTGCCGGCGTTCAGGTTCTGGTGAACGAGCCTGCGGCCCTGCAGCAGCTCTCGACCCAGCAGATTCTGGTGAAGGATGCCAGCGGCTCCGTGTCGTTCATCGGAGGAGGGCAGTGGGCCGACAATCTGCCCCGCCTGGTTCAGACCCGGCTGATCAATACCTTCGAGAATTCCTCCCAGTTGCGGGGGGTCTCCCGCCCGAGCAGCGGGGCGGTGGCGGACGTCCAACTCGTGTCCGAGCTGCGGCGCTTCGAGATTGCGACGCCGGACAACCAGGCGGTCGCCGAGATTTCCGTGAAGATCGTCAGCGACCGGGACGGACGCATCGTCAATGGCCGGATCTTCCGCGCCAATATTCCCGCCAGCACCGTCGACGCCCCGAATGCGGCCCGCGCCCTCGACGAGGCGCTCTCGGTCGTCATGCTCGACATCGTCCGCTGGGTCAGCGGCAGCCAGCTGCCGCGCCGCGAGGACCCGGGCACCGCCGCGGCGGGTGAAGACCGGACACCGGCTTAAAGAGCCGGCCAATTCACCATCTGTAGTTCCAATAGATCGTCATGCCCGGGCTTGTCCCGGGCATCCACGTTTTTATGGCGCAGCGGTTCAATGACGTGGATGGCCGCAACAAGTGCGGCCATCCCGGAGAGGATGTCATCCCCGGCGAGCGGAGCGAGGGAAGGGGATCCATGGCGCCGCGTGTGCAAGTGGATTCCCTTCCCCTCCGCTGACGCTCCGGCCGGGAATGACACTCTCCTGTCAGGCAGGCTAACCAACAAAAAACGCGGCCCGGAGGCCGCGTTTTCGTGTTCAGTCGAGAGGAGACGGCTCAGTCGAACCGGCCGCTCGCATGGGCCAGCATGGTGTAGACCTTGCCGGTCTCGGACGTGAGATAGGTCTTGGTCAGCATGGAGTCGCGGTCGTCGCGGGAGACCTCGGCGAGCAGGCGCTCGAACTCTTCCACGTACCGGTCCACCGTCTGCCGGAACTCGTCGTCACGGCCGTACTTCCGGCGGATCTCCTCGAAGGTCTGCTGACCTTGCAGGGTGTAGAGCCGGCGGGTGAACACGTTGCTCTCGCCGCGGCGGTAGCGGTCCCACAGCTCCACGGCCGCGTCGTGATCGATCATGCGGGCGATATCGACCGAGATCGAGTCGAGCGACTCGAGGCTGTTGGTGCGCGTGCGGTCGGGACGACCTGCATTGCCGCGGGCCGGCTCCACCGTGTCCTCGCGGGAGGCGCGGTTCAGGAGGTCCGACAGCCAGCCGCCACGGGCACCGGCCTCAGGGGCGGGGGCCTCCTGACGACGGGGAGCCGGACGCTCGGCCGCAGGCTGAACCTGGCGCACAGGCGCAGGAGCCGGGGCGGGCGCAGGCTTCGGTTCCGCCTGACGCGCCACCGGTGCCGGAGCAGGGGCGGGCGTCGGAGCAGGGGCCGGAGTCTGGGCGATGCGCTGCTCGACCGCGGCGGCAACCGCCGCCATGGTCGCGGCCACCGGGGTCTCGTTGACGGCTGCCTTGCGCGGCTGGGCTGCGGGAGCCGCATCGACCAAGCGGTTCGAGCGGGACACAAGAGCCGACAGCTCGTTCAGGGCCTTGATCTGGTCGGCGACCACGCGGCGCATGTTGGCGGTCGTCTCCTGGGTCTCCTGCGGCAGCTCGACGACACCGCGGCGGAGTTCGGCCCGGGTGGCCTCCAACTCGCGCTGGATGTTGCCCGTCATGCCGCGCAGCTCGCCCATGGCATCGCGGAACTTCGCGGTGGCGTTGCCCAGGGCTTCGGCCATCTCGGCCGTTGCCTGCTCGTAGCTGGCGCGCAGGGCCTCCGCGGTCCGCTCGCTCTCTTGGCCGGTGGTGGCGCGGATGCGCTCGAACTGCTCGCCGATGGCGGCCGTGGTGGTGTCAGCGGCCGAGGACAGGACCGAGCCGATCTGGCGCGCCTTGTCTTCGGCGTTCTGGAGGGAGCCCTCCAGAAGGGTGGTGAAGGAACGGGTGACGGATTCGAGATCCTGCGAGCGCTCGCCGATCCGGGTCAGGAGCTCGTCGAGGGCCTGCTGGCGGCTGGAGAGCGCCTCGTTCATGCGCGCTTCCACGCGCTCCAGGGCGCTCGCCGCCTCCGTGAGGGTGCGCATCTGCTCGCCCGTGGTGCTGGTGAGCGCCTGTCCGCGCTCCTCGAGGCTGCGGGCCAGCTCCAGGGCCTGCTGGATCGCGCCGGACGACACGTTGCGCAGTTCGTCGACCTGCTCGGCCACCTGGTCGGAGGCGCGGCCGGTCTGGGTGGCGATCTCCGACAGGAGCGTCTCGATGTGCTGGACGCGTCCGGCCAGCCCGTCCTCGACAGCCCCGAGATTGTTGCTGGCGGATGCCGCCACCTGCTGGAGCATGCGGTTGGCGTCGGTCAGGCGGCCCAGCACGTCGGTGAGCTCGCCGCGCAGGCGCTCGTTCGCGCCGGTGAGGGCCTCCACGGTCTGCTCGGTGCCTTCGGTGAGCGAGGCGCGGACGGCCTCGGTCGATTGCAGGTACGACGCCGTGAGCTCCATCGTGCGCTCCTGGAGCGACAAGAGGAGGGTGCTGCTGCGGTCCTGCAGGCTCTCGATGACGGCGTTGCTGCGCTCTTCGAGGTTGCGCAGGGTCGTGTCGCTGATGGCCGCGACCTCGCGGCCGATGACTTCACCACGGCTGCCCAGGCTCTCGACGAGAGAGGCGCCCTGCGTGTCGAAGATCGAGCGGATCTCGCCGATGCGGCCGGCAAGCGAGCCGAGAACGGCCTGGCCGCGCTCGTCGATGGTCTCGGCAACGCCGGTCAGGCGATTGACGACGCCGTCCTCGAGCATGGTGACACTCTGGTTGAGAGCGGCGGCAAGCTCCTCGGTGCGGCTGCCCAGGGTCGCGGCGATCTCTTCCGCGCGGCTGCCCAGGGTCTGGTTGATCTCGAAGGCACGGGTTCCGAGAGTCTCGGAAATCTCGTCGGCGCGGCTGCCGAGCACCTCGTTGATCGCGGCGATCCGGCTGTCGAGGGACAGGCCGATCTGCTCGGCCCTGGAGGACAGCGTGTCGGCGATGGCGTTGGTCTTGGCCGTGATCGCCTGGCTGATCTCGTCCACGCGTGTTTGAAGGGCCGTGGCCACGTCGCGGCCGCCCTCGGCCATGACACGGGCCATTTCCCCGGTGCGCACCACGAGAGCCTCGTTGAGGGCCGTGGAACGAGCGCCGAGCACGCTGTCGACCCGCTCGACAATGCTGTCGAAGTTGGCCGTGATCTCGGTGGTGCGGCGAGAGGCATGCTCCTCGAGGGCCGAAAGCTGCGTCTCGATGGCGGTGGTCGCCTCGCGGGCACGCTCGGTGAAGGACTCGGCCACGGTGCGGCTCTGCACGGTGATCAGGCGGTCCATCTCTTCGAGGCGGCCAGTGATGGTCTCCGTCATGCTGCCCACATCGCGGGAGATGCGCTCGGCCACTTCGCTGCCGCGGGTGGTGACGTCCTCCAGGGCCGTGAGACGGGCCACGAGGGTCTCTTCCATCTCGCGGGTGCGGGTGTCGACGGTGGTGGACAGGGCCTCGGCCGTGCGGTTGAGAGCCTCGTTGACGCGCGAGCCCTGACTGGCGATGGCGAGCACGATGTCCTTGGCCGTGCTGGCGAGGCGGGTCTGCGCGTCGTCGGTATGGAGGGACAGGGTGTCGGAGAACTCCTGGCCGCGGGTCTCAAAGGCGGAGCGGAATTCCTCGACCTGGGTTCCCATGAGGGTCGACAGGCGCTCGCCGGCCTGGGTGAGGCTGGTCTCGAGGGCCTGACCCTGGACGGTGACGGATTCGCTGACGCGCAGGCTGGCGCTCTCCAGGCGGCTGGCGAGATCCTCGACACGGGTGCCGATGGACTCGTCGGCGAGACGCACGGCGCCCTCAAGGTGCTCGCGCACCTCGGTGCCGCGCTGGCTGATCTCGCGGGTGACGTCGCCCGCCGTGGCTGCCAGGCTCTCGCGGAACTCGTTGCCGCGCAGCACGATCTCGTCGACAACGCCGGTGCCGGTGCTGGCGAGCTGCTCGCGCAGGGAGCTGCCGCGGGTTGCAAGCTCTTCGATGAGGGAGGAGGCCGTGACGGCAAATTCCTCGCGCACGGTGCTGCTGCTGGTGGTGAGGGCCTCAACCAGGGTGGCGCCGGTCTCGGAGAGCTGCTCGCGCATCTGGGTGCCGCGGGTCACGATCTCCTCGCTCACGGAGGTGCCGGCGGCCGCGATCTGGTCGCGCATCTCGGCGGTGCGGGCGGAGATGTCGTCGGCGATCACGCCGCCGGTGGCCGCGAGCTTCTCGGTGATCTCGGCTCCGCGCTGGGTGAAGCTGTCCTCCAGGGTGCGGGCCGTCTGCTCGAAGGCCTCGCGCACGTCGTTGCCCTGCTGGGCGAGGGCGTCGATCACGCCACGGCCGGTCTCGGCCAGGGTGCGGGTCACCTGGCTCGCGCCTTCCTGCAGGTGGCGGGTCAGCAGGTCGCCGGTGCGCTCGAAGGCGCCGGTGATGTCCTGGGCCTTGCTCTCGAGGGCGGTCGTGATGGTGACGCCCACCTCCGAGATGCCGTTCTTGATCTCGTCGCTGGAGCCGGCAAGGCGATCGACCAGCTCGACGCCGCGGCTGGCCATCTCCTCGACGACACGCTCGCCGGCGCGGCCGAGAGCCTGGGTGATGTGATCGCCCTGCTTCTCAAGCGAGGCGGTGACCTTGTCGCCCGCGCCGCTGACGGCGGACACGACACGCTCGCTGGCGCCGTCGAGGTCCTGGATCAGGTTCTGGTGCACGCCGGTGATCGAGCCGCGCACGCGCTCCGCATTCGACACGATGGCCTCGCGCTGCGCCACCAGCTCGTCGATGAGGGAGCGGATGCGAATCTCATTGTCGGAATAGGCGCGCTCGAGGGTCGAGATTTCGCTGCGCACGAGGGTTTCGAGTTCGCCGGCGCGGGCGAGCGCCCGCTCGACGCCGTCGCCCACGGCCGCCACTTCACGGCGCACCGCCTGCGAGACGGAGAGGACCGCGTCGGTGGAGAAGTTCTCAGGCTGGGCAAGGCGCGCGGCTACTTCGCCGACTGCGCGGGCCACCAGCTTCATCTCCTGCGAGCGGACGGTCAGCATGGCGGCGATGAAGAACAGGAAGATCGGAGCCACAAGCCCCACGGCGCCGAGCGCCAGCTGGGACGGCGAGAACGTGGCGAGCAGCTGCTCAGGCGTGGTGATGCCCTGGGTGTAGACGAGGGCGCCGATGCCGCCGAGCCAGAGCAGAGACAGGAGGGTAGCCATCCAGTAGGCCCGGCGGGAGGGGCGAACCTGAAGGGCCTGCAGCATCACGCCGACATTCTGGCGGTCGTCGTTGGCCACCGCATTCCGGTCAGGGGCGACGAAACCGGAGCGGGCCATGTTGTCGAGCCGAGGATCATGGTCATCGGCGTGCGCGGAGAGGGAGTCCGACCCAAGGCCGAAAGGGCCCCTGGTGAAGTCGTGATCGTCGATGTCGGGCAGCTTGGGATCGTCGCCGAAGGGCTTGTCACCCTGCCGGGACGGGGTGTGGATCACGAAAGTCTCGTCAAGGTTCAGTGCCTGCTCCACAGCCGTCAGGGCTGCTTCAGCCGGGTCCTTCATCTTCTTGTTCTCGGTCGCCATGATCCGCCCTCGTGACGCAACTGAATGATTCTGAAGCCGCACTCTGTTCACGAAAAGCAAGGTGAATGCATGGCCTCAGCCGCTACGGACGACCCTTGGAGGGACTTCCGCACGGTAATCTGTCATTTACCAAGCAAGTCTAGCGGCCGATCTGAAACAAGGAAACCGGATGTCCCCTGCCACTTGCGAACGTCGTTAACGGCTTAGTAACCTGCACTACGGGGTACAATGCGGCAAAAAGACGGCATGCATCGGGCCTGTCTCTCGTCTTCCGGTGCGGTCTGTCATAAGTATGCGCCGACAAGCAGAGGTCCGCAATGATCCAGATCACGTTCATCGATACTGAGGGCACTTCCCGCACCGTTGAGGCGGAGGAGGGGGCAACCGTCATGGAGACGGCCATCCGCAACGGCGTTCCCGGCATCGAAGCCGAGTGCGGCGGGGCCTGTTCCTGCGCCACATGTCATGTCTATGTCGCTGAAGAATGGGAGGCTGCCACGGGCCAGCCCCAGCCCATGGAGGAGGACATGCTCGACTTCGCCTTCGACGTGCGCCCCAACTCGCGGCTCTCGTGCCAGATCCGTGTGCGGCCGGAGCTCGACGGCCTCGTCGTTCACACCCCCACGCGCCAAGGCTGACCCGGAGGCTGATCCATGTTCAAGACGATTCTGGTTCCCGTCGATCTCGGCGAGGTGGAAGCAGCCAAGCCCGCTATCGACAAGGCGGTCGAACTCGCCAATGGCTCGGGTGGCTCCCTGCGGCTGATTTACGTGCGGGCCATCGTTCCGGTGACCTACATGGAGTTCATGCCCCCGGCCTTCGATGAGGAGCAGCAGGGACAGGCAGACGCCAAGCTCGCCGAGGTAGCGTCCGGGGTCGCGCTGCCGGCCGAGCGTGTCTCCACTGTCGTTCGTCTCGGTTCCGTCTATGCCGAGGTTTTGGACGAGGCCGAGCAAACCGGTGCCGACCTCATCGTGGTTGGCTCCCACCGGCCCACCATGGCGACCTACCTGCTGGGATCCAACGCCTCGACCATCGTGCGCCACGCCCGGTGCTCGGTGCTGGTGGTGAGGGCTTAGTTCCATTGCTCAGCCGTCATGGCCGGGCTTGTCTCGGCCATCCACGTTCTAACAGACGCAAAGACGTGGATGCCCGCAACAAGTGCGGGCATGACGGCGAAGAATGATGTGCCAAACCACTAAGACGCCTTCGGCAGCAGCTCTTCCGGCAGCGCCTCCGTGCGGAACGGACGGGGCTTGTTGAGCCGGATCATCGGCTCGATCTGCCAATAGCCGACGATGGCAAGAAGAATCCCCAGCAGCGCCACGGAGGTCGCCCCCATCTGGAACGCCTGCCAGACCAGATAGGCCATGGCCAGGAGAGACGCGAGGGCGAGGCCCGAGGTCGGCAGCCACAGGCCCATGGGCTTGCCGGCCACGAACCGGGCCTGCGGATTGGCCCGGAGGATGGCCTCGCACAGGGCCTTCACGAAAGCGCGGTATTCCCTTGTCATCTCCTGAGCCTCCACGAGGCTCTTCCAGTCGAGGGAGTTGAAGGTGAAGGACTTGCCGTCCTTCATGATCACCTTCGTGCGGAATGATTTCTGGGCCAGCCGACCGGGCTCGAAGGTCATGCGCACGGTGTCCACCGCGCCGAGCTGGACCTCATGCACCTTGCGCCCCGAATCCACCGTGAGCCTGTCGCCCTTGAGGGTGAAGGAGATCGGTCCGCTGAAGGGCTTGGGGCTGTGGCTGTAGGTCTGGGTCATGAGGCTTCTTACCGATGCATCATCTTTTCGGCAAACCGGTTCCCATTGTGCCGGATGATGCTCATCGTACAAGTTCGCGCATCGCGTGATCGATGCCTTCGAGATTGAGCGGGTACATGCGCTCACCGAAGGTCTGCCGGATCAGATTGATCGATTGCGTGTAGCCCCAATGCGGCTGCGGCACCGGGTTCAGCCACACGGCCTTGGGAAAATGATCGAGGATGCGCCGCAACCAAGCCTGTCCCGATTCCTCGTTCCAGTGCTCCACGGAGCCGCCGGGATGGGTGACCTCGTAGGGGCTCATGGAAGCGTCGCCGACGAAGACCACGCGATAATCCGACGGGTAGGTGCGGATCACGTCGAGGGTGGGGATCTTCTCGTCGAAGCGCCGGCGGTTCTCCTTCCACACGTTCTCGTAGACGCAGTTGTGGAAGTAGAAGTGCTCGAAGTGCTTGAACTCGAGGCGCGCCGCCGAGAACAGCTCCTCGGCGATCTCGATGTGCCAGTCCATGGAGCCGCCCACATCGAGGAAGAGCAGCACCTTCACGGCATTGCGGCGCTCGGGCCGCAGGCGCACATCGAGATAGCCCTTGTGGGCGGTCTCGTGGATGGTCTCGTCGAGGTCGAGCTCCTCCGCCGAGCCGGTGCGGGCGAAGCGGCGCAGGCGCCTGAGCGCAATGCGCATGTTGCGCACGCCCAACTCGACGCTGTCGTCGAAATCCTTGAACTCGCGCTTGTCCCACACCTTCACGGCGCGGAAGTTGCGGTTCTTGTCCTGGCCGATGCGCACGCCTTCCGGGTTGTAGCCGTAGGCGCCATAGGGGGAGGTGCCGGCGGTGCCGATCCACTTGTTGCCGCCCTGGTGCCGGCCCTTCTGCTCCTCCAGGCGTTTTTTGAGGTTCTCCCAGAGCTTGCCCCAGCCCATGGCCTCGATCTGGCGCTTCTCCTCGTCGGTGAGGTAGCGCTCCGCGAGCTTGCGCAGCCATTCCTCGGGGATCCCGGTCTCCTCGACCGCGCGGCCCATGCTCTCCAGGCCCTTGAACACGTGTGCGAAGACCCGGTCGAACTTGTCGAAGTGCCGCTCGTCCTTCACCAGGCAGGCGCGGGCAAGATAGTAGAACTCCTCCACGCTCTTGTCGGCGAGGTCCCGGTCGAGCGCCTCCAGCAGGGCCAGGTACTCCCGAAAGGAGACCGGCACCTTGGCCGCGCGCAGCTCTGTGAAGAAGGTCAGGAACATCCGGCCAATGTCGGGCAATGGCCCGTGAGGTCAAGCGCCAATCGGCCGTGCCGGGCCGAAGCCCTCACTTGCCGATGGTCCGCCGCGCCCGGAACTCGATGCGGTCGGGCTTGCGGGTGTTCTTCGCTTTGAGAACCTCCCGGAACTCGTCCCGCCGCTCGTGAATCGAGGCGATCACGAGCCCCATGGGCACGCCGATATCCGCCAGCACCGCCTCGCTCAGCTGCAGGGAGGCCTCGATGGTCTCCGGCACCGCATCGTCCACGCCCATGTCGTAGAGCTGGGCCGCATGTTTGTCGTCGCGGGCGCGGGACACGATGGTGATGTCGGTCCGCTCCTGCCGGGCCGCTGCAACGACTGCCCCGATGGAGCTTGGCGTGTCCAGAGTGATGACGAGGGCCCGGGCCTGCTCGATGCCGCAGGCGCGCAGGAACTCCGGGTAGGAGCCGTCGCCGAAGTAGACCGGCTTGCCGGCCCTGCGCTGCTCCGCGACCCGGGCCGGATCCATGTCGATGGCGAGATAGGGCACCTTGTGACGCCGGAGCATGTCGCCCACGAGTTGCCCGACGCGGCCATAGCCGGCGACGATGACGCGGCCCGGCTCCTCCGGCGGAGGCGGAACGGCAGCGGCCGGGTCCGTAGGGCGCTTCTTTTCGAGCCGTCGGCTCAGGCGGCGCGCCAGGCGGGCGAGAAACGGGATGGCGATCATGGTGAGCGTCGTCACGAGCAGGAGATTCTGCCCAATCCCATCGGGAACGAGCCCCGCCGCCATGGCGCTGCCGAGGATGACCAGGGCGAACTCGCCGCCCGGACCCAGGAGCAGGGCCGTCTCCGCCGCCTCCGCCGCATTGAGGCCGAACGGCCGGCTCAGCCAATAGATGATCACGCTCTTGATGGCGATCAGGAAGGTCGCCACGGCCAGGATCGTCAGCGGCGTCTCGAGAAACTGGAAGACGTCGAGGCTCATCCCCACCGACACGAAGAAGACGCCGAGCAGCAGGCCCTTGAAGGGCTGGATGGTGGTGTCGACGGCGCGGCGGTATTCGGTCTCCGACAGGAGAATGCCGGCGATGAAGGCACCGAGCGCCATGGACAGCCCGCTCACGGCGGCAATGAGACTGGTGACCATGACCACCAGCAGGCAGGCCGCCATGAAGAGTTCCGGGCTCCTGGTCGCCGTGACCATCTGGAAGAACGGGCGCAGGACCAGGCGCCCGATACCCACGATGACGGCAAGTGCCAGGGCGGCCTGGCCGAGGGCGATCAGGAACGAGAAGATCGTCACCTCGGGCAGGCGCGCGTCCAGGGCCGCGATGGTGAACAGGATCGGGGCGACCGCGAGATCCTGAAACAGGAGCGCGGAGAAGGTGGCGCGTCCCGATGTGGTGTTGAGCCGCTTCTGCTCCGCCAGGACGGGCAGGACGATGGCCGTCGACGAGAGGGCGAACGCAATTCCGATGAGAGCGGCTGCCGTGATGGTGTCGACGACCTTATAGGCGAAAAGCCCGACGGCGATGGTGCAGAGAAGAACCTGCAGGCTGCCGAAGCCGAAGACGAGACGGCGCAGGATGCGCAGGCGCTGCCAAGACAGCTCGATGCCGATGGTGAAGAGCAGGAATACGACGCCGAACTCGGCGAGCCGGGATGTGCCTTCCGGGTTGGTGAAGGTGAGCCAGTCGACCCAGGGATACTGGGGGATAAGACGCCCAAGCCCATAGGGCCCCAGCAACGCGCCGGCCGCCAGGAACCCCAGCACCGGGCTGATTCTCAGCCGATGAAACAGGGGGACGACGATGCCTGCCGTTGCCAGAAAAAGAATGGGTTCCTGATAGGCGTGCAGGTCTATCGCAGCGGCCATTGCTTCCTTCCGATCGAGGATATTGTCGTTCTAGCCGCGAGGGATGCGCAAGAGGTTAATGCCGCTTGAACTGGAATGGCGGGCGCGACAAGAAGGCATGGAGCGGTCTGCCCACGCGTCATCCCGGACGCCGTCAGGCGATCCGGGATCGTTGTCAGGATCAGGCGCTCTTAATCGTCATGCGATCCGGGGCCGCGTGGCCCCGGGATGACGCGTCGAGCTTACCCCAGCGTGGACAGTGCCTGCGCCAGGTCGGCCACCAGATCGTCCGGGTGCTCGATGCCGATGGAGACGCGGATGGTCGCGTCGCTAACGCCGAGGCGGTCGCGGGTTTCCTTCGGCACGCCGGAATGGGTGGTGGAGGCCGGGTGCGAGATCAGCGACTCGGTGCCGCCCAGGCTGACCGCCAGCTTGAACACCTGGAGCGCGTTGAGCACCCGGAAGGCCTCCGCCTCGCCGCCCTTCACGTCGAACGAGAAGGTGGAGCCGGGGGCGTCGCACTGCTCCTCATAGACCTGACGGGCGCGGGAGCCCTCGGGCAGGTAGGCGAGGTGATGGACCTTCGCCACGCTCGGGTGCTCGTGCAGGAACTGGGCCACGATCTCCCCGTTGCGGTTCGCCGCGTTCATGCGAAGCGCCAGGGTCTCCAGGGAGCGGCCGAGCATCCAGCAGGAATGCGGATCGAGCTGGGTGCCGATGGAGGAGCGCAGCAGGCGCACCGTCTTCATCATCTCCTTGGAGCCGAGCGCCGCGCCGGCGATCAGGTCCGAATGGCCGCCCACGTACTTCGTCAGCGAATAGACCGAGATGTCGGCGCCGTTCTTCAGCGGCTTCTGGAAGACCGGCCCGAGCAGGGTGTTGTCGCACACGATCACCGGGCGTTGCCCCTGGGCGGCGCCGATCTCGTCCGCGACCGTGCGGATGAGGGCGATGTCCACGAGGGTGTTCATGGGGTTGGACGGGGTCTCGATCTTGATCACGCAAACGCGGCCCTTAGCCATCGCCTCCTTGGCGGCGGCCCGGATGCCCGCCTCGTCGACGCCGTCGCCGAAGCCGACGGCTTCGATGCCCATGTTGGCGAGTGTCTTGGCGATCAGGGTCTCGGTGCCGCCATAGAGGGGCTGCGAGTGCAGGATCACGTCGCCTGGGCGGGCGAAGGCCAGGATCGTGGTGGCGATGGCCGACATGCCGGAGGAGAACAAGAGGCCGGCCTCCGCCTCCTCGAAGATGGCGAGCCGGTCTTCGACGATCTCGGAATTCGGGTGGTTGAAGCGGGAATAGACGAGACCCGCGGCCTCTCCTTTCGGTGGCTCCCGGCGGCCCGCCACGTAGTCGAAGAACTCCTTGCCGTGCTCGGCGCTGTTGAACACGAAGGTGGAGGTCAGGAAGACCGGAGGCTTTACCGCGCCTTCCGACAGGGTCGGGTCATAGCCGTAGCCGAGCATCAGTGTCTCGGGCTTCAGCTTATGATTGCCGATTCGGTCCTTGTGATAGCGGTTTGCAGCCATAGGTCATGTCTCCCATTTGTTTGTCATGGGCTTAACCTATGAAGGCGATTGCCGAAAGGCGGGGGCAGGACTTAGGGTCTGATAAAAGCGAGGAAGAGTGGAATGGCGCGTTTTGCCGGAACCGAATCGTATGTGGCCACGGAAGACCTCACGGTCGCCGTGAATGCGGCCATCACCCTGGAGCGTCCGCTCCTGGTGAAGGGAGAGCCTGGCACAGGCAAGTCGGTCCTGGCGGAGGAGATCGCCCGCTCCCTGAACGCCCCGCTGATCACCTGGCACATCAAGTCCACCACCAAGGCCCAGCAGGGGCTCTACGAATACGATGCGGTCTCCCGCCTGCGGGACAGCCAGCTCGGCGACCCGCGCGTCTCGGAGATCCGCAACTACATCAAGCGCGGCAAGCTGTGGGAGGCCTTTGCCTCGGACGAGCGGCCGGTGCTGCTCATCGACGAGATCGACAAGGCCGATATCGAGTTCCCGAACGACCTGCTGCTCGAACTCGACCGCATGGAGTTCTTCGTCTACGAGACCGGCGAGACGATCAAAGCCGCCCGGCGTCCCATCGTGATCATCACGTCCAACAACGAGAAGGAGCTGCCGGACGCTTTCCTGCGCCGCTGCTTCTTCCACTACATCAAGTTCCCGGATGCTGAGACCATGTCCCGGATCGTCGAGGTGCATTACCCCGGCATCAAGCACCGGATGGTCGAGGAAGCGTTGAAAATCTTCTTCGATGTCAGGGACGTTCCAGGCCTCCGAAAGAAGCCGTCCACATCGGAACTGCTCGACTGGCTCAAGCTCCTGCTCTCGGAGGATATCGGCCCCGAAAACTTACGCGAGCGCGACACCCGCAAGCTCATCCCGCCGCTCCATGGGGCGCTGCTCAAGAACGAGCAGGATGTGAGCCTGTTCGAGAAGCTTGCCTTCATCGCCAGACGGGAGGGGCGCTGATGCTTCGCCTTCTGCTCCTCCGACACGCCAAGGCCGCCTGGCCGCCCGGCATCCTCGACGTCGACCGGCCTCTCGCAGCGCGAGGTCAGGAGGCGTCCCTCGTCATGGGCAACTACCTGAAGAGGGAGCGGCTCGATCCCGATCTCGCCATCGTCTCCTCGGCCCGGCGCACGCAGGAGACCTGGGAGCGGGTCCAGCCCATTCTCTGTGACATCGAGATGCGTCCGGACGGGCGGATCTACGAAGCACCCGTCGGGCGCCTGCTGGAGGTGGTGCGCGAAGTAGAGCCTGCGACTGGCACCCTTCTGCTCATCGGCCACAATCCCGGCTTCGAGGAACTGGCCAAGCACCTCATCGGCGAGGGCGATATGGACGGCATCCTGCGGCTCGGCCAGAAATATCCGTCCGCCGGCCTCGCCGTCATCGATTTCGATCTGGAGAGCTGGGGCGATGTCGCTCAGAAGACCGGTCGGCTCGAGCGGTTCGTGACCCCGAAATTCCTAGGGAACGGCGAGGACGATTAGGCATCTCCAGGCTGCGGCAGGTCGAGGTACAGCAGTTCCTCGTCATAGAACGTGTCGCCGACCCGCAGGGCCTTGGGCTGGATCCCATAGGGCTTGAAGCCGAGCCCGTGATAGGTGCGCCGGGCGCCATCATTCGCGAGCCCGACCGTCGCCTCCAGCATGATCACATGCCGGGAGGCGTGGTCGATCATGCTCCGGACCAGCCTTTTGCCCACTTGGTGTCCGCGCCATTCCGCCTTCACGTAGACGCCCCATAGAACGCCCTTGTGACGGGCCTTCATCCGGTCGTGGACGGCAAAGCCCGCCATGCCGACGAGAGCCCGATCGGCGAAGGCGCCGAAGACCGCATTCGGGCTTGCGGAGAGCCGCGCTCGCATCGTCTCGAGCGGTATCGACACGTCTTCCTCATAGCTCGCGCCGAAGGCCTCGGGCGCAACGGTCAGCGCTTCGAGGCGAAGGTTGCGAAACGCCTCAGCGTCCGCCGGTTCAAGGATCCGGATGGTGAAGGTCATGAATGCCTGTTGCCGGTGACAGCCATATTCGTGGAGCCCGCCACCCCGGCGGTCAAGGGAGGCAATTGAGGATGAACATATCCGCCCTACCATCGTTCTGCCTGAAACCCTCCTGATTGTTTCCGGCTAAAGCGGGGCTGATCCTCATCATGGTGCCTCAGACCTTTTATGCGCTCGTCCTTGCGGCTCGCGCGCTCCTGCCGGGCGAGTTCGGCTCCGGCGGCGATGCTTCGCAGCCTGAAGTGCAGGCTGTCGCGGCACGATACGAGCCCGAAAGCCGCGAGGTCACCAACTGGCGCTCCGAGGCCATGGATGCCCTGGAGCCGAAGCCCGTCGTGGTCATGGCCGCCCTGTTCCGGGCCGAGCGCCCCTTCGTCACCCGTTGCGTGAAGCTCAACAATTACTGGTGCATCAAGAGCGCGCGCTGGAACGGGGAGCTCGCCACCGACAGCGAGGGCCATGTGGGCTTCGTCTCGGCCGGCCACAGCGCCGATGCCGCCGCCAACCTGCTGCGTCGCTACTACTTGGAGTTCAACCGCAAATCCGCCCTCGACATCGTGCGCCGCTGGGCGCCGGCCGAGTGCAACGTGGCAACCGGCATCGGCGGTGTGGCAATGCTGGCCGTGAGGGGGATCGGCGGCACCGTCCGGGCTCAATACCTCGCCTCCCGCAGCAAAAAGGGCGGGGCGGTGCGCTACACCGCGAAGGCCGGTCCGGGCGGAAAGCCGGGCCGGGTCTCCATGGTGATCCCCATGGCCTCGAAGACACCGCAATACAGGGTGCCGAGCATCGCCACCGGCATGGGGGAGAAACCGAAGCCGGCCAAGCCTTCAGAACCTCTGGCAGCTGCCCGCCGCAAGCCAACGAGGGAGCCGGCCGCGACGGCATCTGCAGCACCGAAGCCCGCTCCGAAGGTCCAGGTGGCCGCTGCCTGTCCGTCGGAGGAGCAGCGGCACCGCAATTACGCGGGCCGCATGGTGGAGGGCTTGGGCCTGGGTCCAAGCGACGACCTGAAGCTTTTTGCGGATGACGGGACTCCTCTGCCCAACCTCTCCCACGTGATGCTCGCCATGTCGGCGTTCGAGCTGGGGGCCCTGCGCGCAAGTCCCGAACTCGTGGACGCTGCGATCGAGCGGGCAGTCATGAAAGTGCAGGAGAACGCCAAGGCGGCTGCGCTGAAGGCCGAGCCGTCCCGCCAGGATCTGCCGAACGCGGGGCGCTAGCGCGCCTTGCACGTTAGGATTTCAAGCCCCACCTACGAGCTTGGCTTGAGAGCATTGGGTTCATCTTCGTGTCCGTCATCACCGATCTTGCCTCCCGCGCCGGGTCTGCTGCGCAATCGCTCTGGGAGGCCTCCGGCCAGCTGGTCCAGCCCTCCCTTCGCCTCGGCGTCACAGGCCTTGCCCGCTCCGGCAAGACCGTCTTCACCACGGCTCTCGTGCATCATCTGACGCGGGGCACGAACTTGCCTGCCTTTCGGGCCTCCGCCGAAGGGCGCATCCGGCGGGCGCAGCTGGCGCATCAGCCGGACGATGCGATCCCTCGCTTCCCTTACGAGGAGCATATGGCGGCGCTCACCGAGAGCCGCCGCTGGCCGCAATCCACCAACCGCATCAGCGAGCTGAGGGTAGATGTGGAATACGAACGCAAGGCCGGATGGCGCACCGGACCGGCCTCGCTCGCCCTCGACATCGTGGATTATCCGGGGGAATGGCTGCTGGATCTCGCGCTCCTCGATGCGGGCTATTCGGAATGGTCGCGCCAGACCATCGAGTCGAGCCGCAAGCGCGATCGTGCGCCGGTGGCGGGCCGATGGCATGAGGCTTTGAAAACCCTCGATCCATCAGGCGCGTCCGACGAGATGCTCGCCTCGAAAGCAAGCGAGGCCTTCAAGGATTACCTCACGGCCCTGCGGGCGGGATCGGAAGCGGTGGCCACGACCCCGCCGGGACGGTTCCTCATGCCGGGCGATCTTGCGGGTTCTCCGGCGCTCACCTTCGCGCCGCTCGATCTGCCCGAAGGGCAGCCCATCGCGGCCGGGAGCTTCGCGGCCCTCATGGAGCGACGCTTCGAGGCCTACAAGACCCATGTGGTCCGGCCATTCTTTCGCGACCATTTCCAGCGCATCGACCGCCAGATCGTGCTGGTGGACGTATTGGCCGCCATCGATGCGGGGCCTGTCGCGCTCGCCGAGCTGGAGGAGGCGCTGGATCAGGTGCTCATGGCCTTTCGGACGGGGCGCAATACGCTTCTCTCCCGCCTGTTCTCTCCCCGGGCAGACCGGGTCCTGTTCGCGGCCACCAAGGCTGATCATATCCACCACACGGATCATGATCGGCTTGACGCCATCCTGCGCATGCTCGTGAACCGGGCCTCGCGGCGGACCGAGGCTGCCGGTGCGCGGGTGGGCACAGTGGCGCTCGCCTCCGTGCGCGCCACCCGGGAGACGACCATCCGCGAAGGGCGCGAGACCCTGCGGGCCGTCGCAGGTGTTCCGGAGGCGGGCGAGCGGGTCGGGGATGACCTCTTCGACGGCGAGGCGGAGGCCGCGATCTTTCCGGGCGAGCTGCCTGAGAGTGCCGAGGCGGTGTTCCATGGGGCGGTGCCGCCCGGCTCCTTCCGATTCCCGCGCTTCCGGCCGTCGAAGCTTCCTGTCGATGCGGCGGGCCGCATGGCCAGGATGCCCCATATCCGTCTCGACCGCGCCCTTGAATTCCTGCTGGGGGATCGCCTCGCATGAGCCGCCAACCTCGCGCCTATCGCCTCGACGACCCGAACATCACCGCCGGCGCCGTGCAGGTGACGGAGGAGCCCTTCGACGCCATTGAGGCGGCTGACGGCGTCGTGCTGCCCATGGGCAGCAAGCGCCGGGCGCCCTGGCTCGGCATTCTGCTGTCCGCGCTTTCGGGGCTTCTTCTGCTGGCCCTGGGGCTCGCGGTCGAGAACCTGATCGTCGATCTCTACCGCGTCGCGCCGTGGCTGGGCTGGGTGGCGCTTGCTCTTGCCGTGCTGGCCGTGCTGGCCTTCCTGGCCATCATCGGGCGGGAGGTGTCAGGGATCTGGCGCGAGCAGAAGATCGAGAACCTTCGCGAGGCGGCGGTCGATGCCCTGGCCGTCAAGGATCACAAGGCCGCAAAGAGCGTCGTGTCGGACCTTATCGGCCTTTACGGTGGCCGGGCCGCGGCCGCGCAGGGGAGCGCCCGCCTCAAGGGTCTCACCGACGAGATCATCGACGCGGACGACCGCCTCGCCATTGCGGAGCGCGAGCTGCTCGCGCCCCTCGACATGCAGGCCAAGCGCGCCATCGCCGGGGCGGCCAAGCAGGTCTCGCTCGTGACGGCGGTCAGCCCGCGGGCCATCGTCGATGTGGCCTTCGTAATCTTCGCGGCGGTGCGGCTCCTGCGGACCCTGGCCCGGATCTATGGCGGCCGACCCGGCTTCCTCGGCTTCCTGCGGCTCGCCAAGGCGGCCTTCAACCATCTTGCGGTCACGGGAGGCGTGGCGGTTGGCGACAGCCTCATGCAGCAGGTGCTGGGACTGGGGCTCGCGGCTCGCATTTCCGCCAAGCTTGGCGAGGGGGTGCTGAACGGGCTCATGACGGCCCGGTTCGGCCTGGCGGCCCTGTCCGTCTGCCGGCCGCTTCCCTTCATCCGCGAGGAGGCGCCCAAGATCGGCGATGTCGCCGGTGAGCTCATCAGCCGGGCGGAGGCGGCTGCCTCCTGATGGTGCGACATATCGTTCAGCTTGGGCCTGTCCAAGGCTCATAAGGGGTGCCGGAGCTCATTAGACAAATCGATGACGCTTAATCTCGTTGTCGCGGTCCCTCCTTGCCTATATAGGGGCGCCACGGTTCATCGGGGAAGAACGGCTGAACATGACAGATAGCGTGATTGATGAAGGCTACCGTCCGACAGAAGACGAGCCTTTCATGAATGAACGGCAGAGGGAGTATTTCAGGCGCAAGCTGATCCGCTGGAAGCACGACATCCTCAAAGAGGCTCAGGAAACCCTCGCGACGCTGCAGAGCGAGAACGAGAATCATCCTGACCTTGCGGATCGCGCCTCATCGGAAACGGACCGCGCCATCGAGCTTCGCGCCAGGGATCGTCAGCGCAAGCTGATCGCCAAGATCGACGCCGCGCTCGCGCGGATCGAGGACGGCTCTTACGGCTACTGCGAGGAGACGGGCGACCCGATCTCCCTCAAGCGCCTGGAGGCCCGCCCCATCGCGACGCTCTCCCTCGAAGCGCAGGAGCGCCACGAGCGCAACGAGCGGGTCTACCGGGACGACTGATCCGGTCCTGCCATACAGACGAAAAAAGGGCTCCGCCAGCGGAGCCCTTTTTCTTTGGCCTTCAGGGGAGGGAGCCCAGCCTCAACCCTTCTTGTTCGGGTCGAGAGGACGTCCCAGCAGACGGGCGAACTCCGCTTCGATATCCTCGACCGAGAACGGGTCGGCGTCTTTCTGCTGTGCCGAAGCGGTTTCCCTGGCCTGGGGCGGAAGGGGCGCCGATGCGGGCTGAGGCGGGACCGGCTGAGCGGTCCGGACCGGCTCGATGGGCGGCGCGGGCTGGGCCGGAGCGGGGGCTTCGGGCTCTTCGACGAGATCCTCTTCCTCCACGGGCTCGTCATACGACGTGACGGGTTCCTCCTCGGCCGGAGCCGGCTCGAGAGGGGCGTCCTCCTCATCGCTGACGTCTTCATACACGGCCGGAGAGGCCACGCTGACCGGAGCCGCCGGAGCAGCCACCGGAGGGGGAGAAACGGGGCTTGCCGGGCGTTTCAGGGCCTCTTCGAGCTGCTTTGCCATATCCGACAGCAGGGTCGCATCGGGGGCGGAGCGCTCGCTCGCGGCCGGCTCGGCCGGCCGGACGGGCTCGGAAGGCTGCACGATTGGGGCCGGCGGCACGGGGGTCGCCCGTGACTGGAAGGGCGGCGGAGTGAACTGGGGGCGCGGTTCCGGACGCTCCGACGGGGGCGGCGCAGGAGGCGTGTTCTGGAATGACGGGGTCCTCGCCTCGGCGCGCAGGCCCTGGATGGCGGGAGGCGCGGAGACCGCAACGGCATCCGGCTTCGGGACCGGCTCGGGATGGGCCGGAACCGGCGCGCTGACGGTCGCCACCGGGGAGAGCTCCTCCTCGGCGTCGGATTCCTCCGACGGACGGCGCACGAAGGCCCCGAGCTGGGCGGCGAGCTGGCTCTCGATGGAAGGCCGGCCGTTGGTCTCGACCTGGGGCGCGCGCGACGGTTGATCCAGCGAGGGCTCGAAGCGCTCCGCGCCCATGTCGACCGGAGGAGCGGGAACGCGGGCTCCGGCAACGCGGACGATGTTGGTCTCGATCACCACATCGTTGGGGCCGCCGATGAGAAGGAGGTGCTCGACATTGTCCCGGCGGAGCAGAAGAAGCTGCCGCTGCCGGTCGAGATCATACACATCCACGATGCCCAGCCGCGGCTGACGGCTGCGGCCGCCGCGATCGCTGCCGGGCATGATCAGGCGACCGCCCCATACCTTGCGCAACACGAGTCCTAAGAGCACGAGCAGGATCAGAATGATCGCGAAGGCGATTGCAAATTGAACTGCCCGCGGTGCTTCGAGACCGAAAAGAGATGACACGATGAACTCTCAAACGTTGACTGGCCTTCGCAGGCCACTTCTGTGTTGGTTGTACCACATTGACCGCCAAAGCCACCGGCAAGGTTAACAGATGGTTAACGCAGCCCGGCTTCGGCATGGGGCCGAGAACACAGGAAAGGCTCTCCGTGGTCCGTCCAAGATGGGGCCGGTTGCCTCTACATCAAGGAAAATAAGGATTTCCTGTGGCGGCTCTCATCGATGAGGCCTGCATCACCTGGGCCGGCTCTTGCCTCCGTCGGTGCTGCCGCCTTAGAGGTCGATCAATAAATTCCGTGTAATATGGTCGGAACAGATCGAGCGGTTGGCCGCAACCCTGCAGCCGGTGCCGAGAGGCACATCCGCCTCCGTTGAGGATGTAGACATTTCATGGCTTACGAAGGCGACACGCCAAAGGGTTCGGCCATCGACCGCTCCGACCGTCACGGTCATATCGGATGGGTGCTGCTCCTGGCCGGCCTGATCGTCGGCGCGACGCTGAGCCTGCGTTTCCTCGGCATCGAACAGGCCCAACCCTTGATCCTCGTGCTGCTCGCGTTCTTCGCCATGGCGGGCGTCTTTTTCCTGTTCGCGATGGCCATCGGCGTGGTGCAGTTCTCCGGCCAGACGGTGCGCAACGATATCACCAAGCTGATGGCCGATACGTCCGGCGATGGCCTCGTAGTGGTCGAGGATGACGGGCGCATCACCTATGCCAACGAGGCCTATCTCGCCTTCGCGGGATTGCAGGGCGGCGAGGTGATGCCGGTCGAGCGCCTGTTCATCGGCGCGCCCGAAGTGTCGGAGGCCATCTACCGGCTCGCGCAGGCGGCGCGCGAGCATCGCACGGGCACGGAGGAGATCCGCCTGTCGCCATCGCTCAATGGGGCGCGGGAATTCGGCTGGTACCGTGTTCGCGTGCGGCCCGTGCCGCGGCCCAGAGGGCGGCAGGCGGCACTCTGGGCCATTTCCGAAGTCACCCATGAACGCGAGCGCCAGGAGAACGTCTTCCAGGAGCTGCAGCATGCCATCGACTATCTCGATCATGCCCCTGCAGGCTTTTTGTCCGTCGACCCCGGCGGCTCCATCATCTATCTGAACGCGACACTGGCGTCCTGGCTCGACTACGATCTCGCGCAGGTCGGCTCCGGTGGCTTGAAGCTGACCGACATCGTGCCGGGCGATGTGGCATCGATGATGGCGTCGTTCTCCGGTGAGCCGGGAAGCGTGCGCACCGAGACCTTCGATCTCGACCTGCGCCGGCGCAACGGCCAGTTCCTGCCGGTGCGCTTGTATCATCGTATCGCGTTCGGCCAGGATGGCCGCATGGGTGCGTCCCGCACGCTCGTTCTCAACCGCTCGGCCGGAGGAGAGGTCGACGAGGGGCAGCGCGCGGCGGAAGTGCGCTTCGCGCGCTTCTTCAACAACACGCCCATCGCGATCGCGACCGTTGATCGTGCAGGCCGCATCGTCCATGCCAATGCGCCGTTCTCCAGGCTCTTCGGCGCGCTGCCGCGCACGGGCGAGAACGGGACCGACGGGCCATCCATTCCCGATGCCTTCCGCGAGCGGGAGGCCATCGAGGCGGCTCTCAAGGCGGCGGCCGAGAACAAGGGGGACATTCCACCCCTCGAGCTGCAGACGGTGGCCGAAGGCGGCGGCTCGGTCCGTGTTTGGGTGACGCCCGTCGGCGATACCGGCGCGGACGGGGAGACGGCGATCCTCTACGCCCTCGACACCACCGATTTCCGCAAAGTCGAGGAGCAACTGGCCCAGGCCCAGAAGATGAACGCGGTGGGTCAGCTCGCCGGCGGCGTGGCGCACGACTTCAACAACGTGCTGCAGGCCATCATCGGCTACAGCGACCTGCTTCTCGCCAATCACAGGCCGACGGATCCGTCCTTCCAGGACATCATGCAGATCAAGCAGAATGCGAACCGGGCCGCAGGCCTCGTGCGCCAGCTGCTCGCCTTCTCGCGCCGCCAGACCCTGCGGCCTGAGGTGCTGAACCTTAACGACCAGCTCTACGACCTCTCCATGCTGCTCAAGCGCCTCCTCGGCGAGCGCGTGGCGCTGGATCTCAACCACGGCCGCGACCTCTGGTTCGTGAAGGCGGACGTGAACCAGTTCGAGCAGGTGGTGGTGAACCTCGCGGTGAATGCCCGCGACGCGATGCCCGGCGGCGGCAAGCTCGCGATCCGGACAGCGAACGTCACGGCAGGCGAGGCGGAGAGGCTCAATGTGAGCGCCATGCCGCCGGCCGATTACGTGATGGTCGAAGTCTCCGATACCGGCTCCGGCATGACGCCGGAAATCATCGAGAAGATCTTCGAGCCCTTCTTCACCACCAAGGAGGTGGGCAAGGGCACCGGCCTGGGGCTCTCCACCGTGTTCGGTATCGTCAAGCAGTCCGGCGGCTACATCGACGTGGATTCCACCCCGGGCCAGGGCACGACCTTCCGCATCTACCTGCCGCGGCACATTCCGGCCGTGCAGGAGACGCCTGAGGAGGTGAAGCCTGAGGTGATCAAGAAGCCGGCCGCCGACATGACCGGACAGGGCACGATCCTTCTGGTGGAGGACGAGGACCCGGTGCGGGCCGTGAATGCCCGGGCACTCTCCGCCCGTGGCTACACTGTGCTGGAAGCGGCCTCCGGCATCGAAGCCATGGAGATCATCGAGCAGCGCGGCGCGCCGGTCGATCTCGTCGTCTCCGACGTGGTCATGCCCGAGATGGACGGCCCGACCCTGCTGGGCGAACTGCGCAAGCTCTACCCGGACCTCAAGGTGATTTTCGTCTCCGGTTACGCCGAAGAGGCCTTCCGCAAGAACCTGCCTGAAGGGGAGGAGTTCAACTTCCTGCCCAAGCCGTTCAGCCTGCGTCAGCTGGTTGAGACCGTGAAGCAGGTCATAGATCGTTAAGTCGCTGATTTAATTATTCTTTAACCCTGCGTCATCGTGCCCGACGCAGGATCTGTGAATTCCCGGATGAGAACGAAAAAAGAACTTGTAAGCAGGAACAAAGTGAGTACATATATTCTCTCAACACCGCGTTGAGATTCACTCTTCCTCCTGCCATAAGGATGTTAGGTCATGTCACAGTCCTCCTTGAGACTGGTGGAAAGCTCATCAATGGATAAAGAAAAAACCAAAGCTCTCGACGCGGCGCTCTCCCAGATCGAGCGCGCCTTCGGCAAGGGCTCGATCATGCGGCTCGGCAAGGGCCAGCAGCCGGTGGAAATCGAAACCGTCTCAACGGGTTCGCTCGGCCTCGATATCGCGCTCGGCGTGGGCGGTCTGCCCCGCGGCCGCATCATCGAGATCTACGGGCCGGAATCGTCCGGCAAGACCACGCTGGCGCTGCACACCATCGCCGAAGCCCAGAAGAAGGGCGGCGTCTGCGCCTTCGTGGACGCGGAGCACGCGCTCGATCCGGTCTATGCCCGCAAGCTCGGCGTCAACTTGGACGATCTCCTGATCTCGCAGCCCGACACGGGCGAGCAGGCGCTTGAGATCTGCGACACGCTCGTGCGCTCCGGTGCCATCGACGTGCTCGTCATCGACTCCGTGGCGGCTCTGACACCGAAGGCCGAGCTCGACGGCGAGATGGGCGACGTGCAGCCGGGCCTCCAGGCCCGTCTCATGAGCCAAGCCCTGCGCAAGCTCACCGGCTCGATCTCCCGGTCGAAGACCATGGTGGTCTTCATCAACCAGATCCGCATGAAGATCGGCGTCATGTACGGCTCGCCGGAGACGACCACGGGCGGCAATGCCCTGAAGTTCTACGCCTCCGTGCGCCTCGACATCCGCCGCGTTTCGACCCTGAAAGATCGCGACGATCCGATCGGCAACTCGGTGCGCGTGAAGGTCGTCAAGAACAAGGTCGCTCCGCCCTTCAAGCAGGTCGAGTTCGACATCATGTTCGGCGAGGGCGTGTCCAAGGTGGGCGAGCTCATCGATCTCGGCGTCAAGGCCGGCATCGTCGAGAAATCCGGCGCCTGGTTCTCCTACGACAGCCAGCGTCTGGGCCAGGGCCGTGAGAACTCGAAGCAGTTCCTGCGCGACAACCCCGAGGTCGCCGACAAGATCGAGGGTCTCATCCGCCAGAATGCCGGCCTGCTCGCAGACCGCATCCTGGACCAGGCGACCCCGACCGCCGACGATCTGGACGAGGGTTCCGCCGACTGAGTTTTGCTCTCCTTCAAGGGCAAAGAGAGGCCGTCGCGAGAGATCGCGGCGGTCTTTTCGTTTGTGACGTTACTGGGGGAGGACCAGCCTATCGCAGATCCACGCGGATCCCGGCCCCGATGAAGTTCGAGCCGGACTCCTTCGGGGCGATCAGCCCGAAGATCCCGGAGCGGTGGTGAACCCGCGGAACGAAGTACACGCCGGGCAAGGACGCGTGGGAAAACTCCGCCTCGAAGGCGAGGTAGTTGAGGAAGCGGGTCGGCTCGACGCGGAAGCTGCCCTCCAGCCGTGGCCGCTCGGACGCGTAGGAGAGCCCTTCGCCGAAGGCCAGGTTAACGCTTAACCCGCCGAAGAGCGGGATCTGGCCCGTGCGGAACATGAGCGCGACGGTGCCTTCCCAGTGACTCTGCTCGCCGAAATGGCGCAGAACCTGCCCCTCCAGCTCGATCCGGTTGCCGTGGAAGGCGAAATCGGTCCCCAGCAGCGGGATGGAGAAGGACGGGATGATAACCCGCGAAAGGCCGGCTCCGACGAAATAGGCGTCTTCCGACCTCAGGCTGCCTGTCAGGGACCGCTCCGGGATTTCCAGCAGATCGGCATTCACCCACCGGCTGCCATAGGCCGTCAGATGCCACTCCCGCTCGCTGCCCTGAGCCATGGCAGGAGCGCCGAAAAGGAGGAGGCTGAGACAGCCCGCAGCCGCCATCGCGCGTGCCGGTCGAGGAGGAGGCTTGAGCCAAATCGGCTGAGCAGATGTCGCCAAGTGCAATACCATCATAAAAGGAACCGGATATATCCGAGGCCGAAAAGGCCATAGAGAGGTTAGCACCAAGAGGGCTGGACTCAACCTGCCAATCAATTGCGCCTATACACGCAAGAGGTATGCCGGACATGTGGCGCAGTTTGCTCCCCGATCGCCGGTGCCGGACCCGACCCTAGGCAACCCCTGCCGGTCAATTCGTTCACCCGGCCGAAACGCCGCCTCGACAGCGCGGGCGTAGGCGGCTAAAACCGGCCACCATCACGTCTTTTCGGGCCCTGAAAAGCCCCGTTCCCGAGCTTGAGAACCCATGAGCGGCACCAACGAACTTCGGTCCATCAACGCAATCCGGTCGACCTTCCTCGATTACTTTGCCAAGAATGGCCACGAGGCGGTGGCCTCGAGCCCGCTCGTGCCGCGCAACGACCCGACCCTGATGTTCACGAATGCCGGCATGGTGCAGTTCAAGAACGTCTTCACCGGAGCCGAGAAGCGCCCCTACAGCACGGCGGCGACCGCGCAGAAATGCGTGCGCGCCGGCGGCAAGCACAACGACCTCGACAATGTGGGCTACACGGCCCGCCACCACACCTTCTTCGAGATGCTCGGCAACTTCTCCTTCGGCGACTACTTCAAGGAGCGCGCCATCGAGCTTGCCTGGAACCTGATCACCAAGGAGTTCGACCTCCCGAGGGACAAGCTCCTCGTCACGGTCTATCACACGGACGACGAGGCCGCCGACCTCTGGAAGAAGATCGCCGGGTTCTCGGATTCCAAGATCATCCGCATTCCGACCTCCGACAATTTCTGGCAGATGGGCGATACCGGCCCCTGCGGCCCGTGCTCGGAAATCTTCATCGACCAGGGCGACAAGCTCTGGGGCGGCCCTCCCGGCAGCCCGGAGGAGGATGGCGACCGGTTCCTCGAGTTCTGGAACCTCGTGTTCATGCAGTACGAGCAGATCGAGCCCGGCAACCGGATCGCCCTGCCGAAGCCCTCCATCGACACGGGCATGGGGCTCGAGCGCGTCGCCGCGATCCTGCAGGGCGTGCATTCGAACTACGACACGGACCTGTTCCGCACCCTCATCGAGGCGGTGGCTCATGCAACCGGCGTGGCGCCTGAGGGCGACCGCAAGGTCTCGCACCGGGTGATCGCCGATCACCTGCGCACCTCCTGCTTCCTCGTGGCCGACGGCGTGCTGCCCTCGAACGAGGGCCGCGGCTACGTGCTCCGGCGGATCATGCGCCGCGCCATGCGCCATGCGCAGCTGCTCGGCGCGCGTGACCCGATCATGTACCGCCTCGTGCCGGCCCTCGTGCGCGAGATGGGGCTGGCCTATCCCGAACTGATCCGCGCCGAGGCGCTGATCGTCGAGACCCTGCGGCTCGAGGAGACCCGCTTCCGCAAGACCCTGGAGCGCGGCCTCTCGATCCTCGACGAGGAGACCCGCAATCTCGGCGAGGGACAGAACCTCTCCGGCGACACGGCCTTCACCCTCTATGACACCTACGGCTTCCCGCTCGACCTTACGCAGGATGCCCTGAAGCCCCGCGGCATCGGCGTCGACACGGAGGCGTTCAACGCCGCCATGCAGCGCCAGCGCGAGAAGGCCCGCGCAGCCTGGTCCGGCTCCGGCGAGGCGGCGACGGAGACCGTGTGGTTCTCCGTGAAGGAGCGCACCGGCGCCACCGAGTTCCTCGGCTACGACACCGAAGCCGCCGAGGGCATCGTCCTGGCGCTTCTGAAGGACGGCAAGGAAGTCTCCGAGCTGAAGGCCGGCGAGAGCGGCCTCGTGGTGCTCAACCAGACCCCGTTCTACGGCGAGTCCGGCGGCCAGGTCGGCGATACCGGCACGATGCAGGGCGAGGGCGCCCGCGTGTTCGTCACCGGCACCGAGAAGAAGCTCGGCGACCTGTTCGTGCATCACGTCACCGTGGAGCACGGCTCCCTCAGGCCCAATCAGTCCCTGGAGCTGATCGTCGATCACGAGCGCCGCTCGGCCGTGCGGTCGAACCACTCCGCAACCCACCTCCTGCACGAGGCCCTGCGCCAGGTGCTCGGCGATCACGTGGCCCAGAAGGGCTCGCTCGTAGCGCCCGACCGCCTGCGCTTCGACTTCAGCCACCCCAAGCCCATCGAGGATGCGGAGCTCTCGAAGGTCGAGGAGATCGCCAACCGGGTGCTGCTCCAGAACGAGCCGGTGGTGACCAAGCTCATGGCCGTGGACGAGGCCATCGAGTCCGGCGCCCGCGCGCTCTTCGGCGAGAAGTACGGTGACGAGGTCCGCGTCGTCTCCATGGGCAAGGCCGACGACAACAAGACCTTCTCCATCGAGCTCTGCGGCGGCACCCATGTGAACCGCACCGGCGACATCGGCGTCGTCACCATCGTGGGCGAGAGCGCGGTCGCGGCCGGCGTCCGCCGTCTCGAAGCCATGACGGGCGATGCCGCCCGCCGCTACCTCGCCGAGGAAAGCCGCAAGCTGCGCGAGGTGGCGAGCATCCTCAAGACGCCGGTGGACGAGGTCTCCGCCCGTCTGTCCGCGCTCCTCGAGGAGCGCCGCAAGCTGGAGCGGGAGCTGGCCGAAGCCCGGCGCAAGCTCGCCATGGGCGGTGGCGCATCCGGCGGCGGCGATCCGGTCAAGGACGTGGCCGGCATCAAGCTCATGGCCCGGGCGGTCACGGGTGTCGAGATGAAGGACCTCAAGAGCCTCGCCGACGAGGGCAAGAAGCGCCTCGGCTCCGGCGTCGTGGCCATTATCGGCGTCGGCGACGACGGCAAGGCCGGCATCGTGGTCGGCGTCACCGAGGATCTGACCGCCAAGGTCGATGCGGTCGCGCTCGTGCGAGTCGGCTCGGAGAAGCTCGGCGGCAAGGGCGGCGGCGGACGCCGCGACATGGCCCAGGCCGGCGGCCCCGACGGTGCCCAGGCAGAGGCAGCGCTCGCGGCCATCGAGGCGGCGCTGGCGGCGGCCTAAGGACAGGTGTCATCCCGGACGGCGAAAGCCGATCCGGGATCGTCTCACGAGAAGGACACTTAGTTCTTCGTCACGCGCCAGATCGTGTTCGACAGGTCGTCGGCCACGATCAGAGCGCCGCGCGGGTCCACGGTGACTCCGACCGGCCGTCCCCGCGTGTTGCCCTCGTCGACCAGGAAACCGGACACGAAGTCGATCGGCTCACCGGCGGGCCGTCCGTCGCGGAACGGCACGAAGATCACCCTGTAGCCAACCGGATTGCTGCGGTTCCAGCTGCCGTGCTCGCCGACGAACACGCCGTCGGCGAAGTCCGGTCCCATGGCCGGGGTCGAGAAGGAAACGCCGAGCGCTGCCACGTGCGATCCCAGGGCGTAATCCGGCCGGATCGCCGCGGCGACCTTCTCCGGATCCTGCGGCTGGGCTCTCGGATCGACGTTCTGGCCCCAATAGCTGTAGGGCCAGCCGTAGAAGCCGCCTTCCTGCACGGACGTCAGATAATCCGGGACGAGGTTGGGGCCGATCTCGTCGCGCTCGTTCACCACCGCCCAGAGCTGTCCCGATCCCGGCTGGATGGTGAGGGCAGTGGGATTGCGCAGGCCGGTCGCGTAAGGCTTGTGCTCGCCGGTCTGGGCATCGATCTGCCAGATCATCGCCCGGTCCTCCTCGGCGTCCATCCCGCGCTCGGTGATGTTGCTGTTGGACCCGATGCCGACATAGAGGAAGCGCCCGTCCGCACTGGCGGTCATGGCCTTCGTCCAGTGATGATTGATCACGGCCGGGAGGTCCGACACCTTCACCGGCGGCCCGCTCGCCTGGGCCTGCCCGTCCTGATAGGCGAAGCGCACCAGGGCATCCTGGTTGGCCACGTAGATGGCGCCGTTCACCAGCGCCAGGCCATAGGGGGCGTTGAGCTTGTCGGCGAAGACGCCCTGCATCTCGTAGATGCCGTCGCCATCGGCGTCGCGCAGCAGGGTCAGCCGATCGCCGCCTTTCACGGAACTCTTGCCGAGGCTCTTGATGAAGCCCGCAATCAGGTCCTTGGGGCGCAGCGTTGGCGCATACCCGCCGGATCCCTCGGCCACCAGAATGTCTCCGTTCGGAAGGACCAGCGTCTGGCGCGGGATCTTGAGATCCGTGGCGATGGGCTGGATCTTGTATCCCGGCGGCACCTTCGGGAGATCGTTGCCCCACTGGGCCGGCCGCGGGATCTTCATGGAAGGCAGCAGGCCGCGCTGCGGCTCGGGCAGCTTCGGGTTGGCGCCGTATTGCGGCGGCTCGGGCTCGCTGTTGCAGGCCGACAGGGCGAGCGCCAGAGTGCCGATCAGGAGGGTCGAGCGGATCATCTCACATCTCCCGTGCGAAATCCGGAATAGCCGATCCAGGCGGCAACGAGGGCCAGGAGCGTCGTGATCGCCGAGAGATAGAGCCCTTCCGGCATGGTCGCCCAGGCGTCCTTGGCGTGGACGAGGGCGTTGACGAAGCCGAGCCCCCACATGGCGAGCAGCACCACGAAGTAGACGGCGAGCCGCCCCTTGCGGGCCGGACCCCGGCGAAACAGGTTGATCAGCGCCCAGAGCAGGGCGAAGCCGCCGACGAGCAGCCCGCCGGCGATGAGCCAGGACGAGAAATTGGCCCATTGAATGTGGAAGCTCGCCCGATAGGCGAAATCGCTCGCCAGCGCACCTGTGAACAAGGGAAAGGGAAAGGCGAGAAGGATAGCGTGAAGGGGGTGGAGCGGTCTCAGAGCGCCTGAGTGGGATAGGGCAACCACAGCGTCTCCTCCCATGCCTGAACCCGGCCGCGTGTCCGCGTCCTGCAAAGGTTCGATTAATCAATGCACGAGCGGTCACTCGGTTGCGAAAAGAGTCCTGATCCTCCTGATGGGTCGACGGGACCGTTCGCTGGCTGCTCTGGAGGTGCGGACCCCGAGCTCCAGGAGGCTACAAGTCCTCAATCGTGGTCCGGGTGCTGCCGCGAGGCCATCTTTCTCAGCTCCTCCGGCGAGGCGTCGTCCTCCGTCCGCTGGCCGGGAAGGGTGTGCAGCTTCTCGAAGAATGGAAGCCTGCTCTCGACCCCGTACTGGATTTCGGGCGTGATCCGGCCCGGCTCGTCGAGGCTCCCGATGGAGACCGTGATGCGGTCGCGCTCCACGTAAGAGAAGGTCAGCGGCGTGCCGCAATCCCGGCAGAACCCGCGCTCCACCGCCTCCGAGCTCTTGAAGATGCCGGGCCGGCCCTTCGCCCAGACCAGATCCTTGCGCGGCACGCCGGTGAGCGGCGCGAAGTAGCTGCCGAAGGCCTTCTGGCACATGCGGCAATGGCAGATGCTGGCATGGGTCGGCTCGGACATGAGTGCATAGCGCACCGCGCCACACTGGCAGCCGCCGGTCATCATGGGTTTGGCCTCTGGCATAGTTCTTTACTCCTCGCAGATTCTAAGATGGCGGCGTCCAAGCATCCTCTGGCAGGGAAAACCACAGCCCACCCGGATCCTCGTCCTGTGCGCCATTGGCGAGCCATTCTCTAATAATATTCTCGGTGATCTCCTCAGGTTTGGAGCCATACTGGCGCTGCAAGATCCAAAGATGCGGTCCATCAGGTCCGCCGCCAATGACTGGCACCGCGCCGCGGGATAGGAGTTCGCCGATGCAGCGGCGAACGTAGTCAGTCAAGGCATCGCCTTCGAGGCCGAAGCCACGACGCCCTCCCGGCACGATCTGCCACATACCCACAGCATCGAAAGGCAGTTCATTAGCGACCTGCACGATATAATCGCTCATTGTATCGCCGAAGCGTTTATGTCTAGGTTCGTCACTCATTGGCGATGCACCTTATCTCCATTTTCGACAGACGGGTGGTTGCTGCGGATAACATCAATCGTGATGCCGGATCGTATGAGTCGAGGCGCAAGAGGCTCGGTATGGAAGGGCTGAGCGTCGCTCAAGGCTCTCGAGCCAGATCAATCATCCCCCCAGTGTTCCCGCATCAGCCGCTCGAGCAGCCCAGTGTCGGTCTCGACGGCTTCTGTGCCTTGGAAGTAGCTGAACTCGACATGATCACTGAAGAAGTCGAGTTCGACTCGAACCCCTACAAGCGTGAACGACACCATGATGGAGTCGTCTCTTAGATGGTCCAACCGGTAGTAAATACTCTCCCTGTCGAGGTGGTTTAGAAATGGGATGAGATCGTGAATTCCATTGAGCTGCATGTGTGCCTCCCGGTTTTCATCCTGGCAGCCTCTTGGATCTGTTCTGGTGGTCCCCGTCAGAACATAAAATGAATTCTTGTTTCATATCATGAATATTGTCGAGCTTTGGACGTGAAAAAGCCCGGCGCATGCCGGGCTTTTTCAGACGGCTTGCAAGCTGCTTGCTACCGGGACGAAGACGGCTTCACCGCTTCGCGAAGCTCCTCCACGGTCACATGAGTCTTCATAGCGAGCGGTCGCAAGGTGGCGTCCTCGTCCCATGGTCTGTGGCCGAGCCGCGCATCCTCGAAGAGCCGGTGGTATTCTCTGACAGCATAGGCCAGGGGGCCTTCGCCGGAATTCGTCTGGTCGCTCATGGTCGAACCTCCTCATGGGATCTCGTGCCCGTCCAGGAGGCGAACCCCCGTCGGAGCCCGGATGTGTTCCGTGAGGCGGCTGTCGCTACCGGTAGGGCTTTCGCGGCGTCCCATAACGCAAATGGCCGGGACAAGCCCGGCCATCCGAAGTGCGATGAAGAAGGGATTCCGCTTAAGCCGCCATCGCCTTCTTGAGGTTCTCGTCGATCTTGTCGAGGAAGCCGGTGGTGGAGAGCCACTTCTGCTCGGCGCCGACGAGCAGCGCGAGGTCCTTGGTCATGTAACCGGACTCGACCGTGTCGATGCAGACCTTCTCGAGGGTCTGGGCGAAGCGGGCGAGCTCCTCGTTGTTGTCGAGCTTGGCCCGGTGCGCGAGGCCGCGGGTCCAGGCGAAGATCGACGCGATGGAGTTGGTCGAGGTCTCCTTGCCCTTCTGGTGCTCGCGGTAGTGGCGGGTCACGGTGCCGTGGGCGGCTTCCGCCTCGACGGTCTGGCCATCCGGCGTCATCAGCACGGAGGTCATAAGGCCGAGCGAGCCGAAGCCCTGGGCCACGGTGTCGGACTGCACGTCGCCGTCATAGTTCTTGCACGCCCACACATAGCCGCCCGACCACTTGAGGGCCGAGGCCACCATGTCGTCGATGAGGCGGTGCTCGTAGTGGATGCCGGCGGCGTCGAACTTCGCCTTGAACTCGTTCTGGTAGATCTCCTCGAAGATGTCCTTGAAGCGGCCGTCATAGGCCTTGAGGATCGTGTTCTTCGTGGAGAGATAGACCGGGTACTTGCGGTTCAGGCCGTAGTTCAGCGAGGCGCGGGCGAAGTCGCGGATCGACTCGTCCAGGTTGTACATGCCCATGGCGACGCCGGCGTCCGGGAACTTGAAGATTTCCTTCTCGATCACCGTGCCGTCCTCGCCCTCGAACTTGATGGTCAGGCGGCCCTTGCCGGGCACCTTGAAGTCCGTGGCCTTGTACTGGTCGCCGAAGGCGTGGCGGCCGACGATGATCGGCTGGGTCCAGCCGGGCACGAGGCGCGGAACGTTCTTGCAGATGATGGGCTCGCGGAAGATCACGCCGCCCAGGATGTTTCGGATCGTGCCGTTGGGCGACTTCCACATTTCCTTGAGGTTGAACTCCTTCACGCGGGCCTCGTCCGGCGTGATGGTGGCGCACTTCACGCCGACGCCGTACTTCTTGATGGCCTCGGCGGCCTCGACGGTGACCTTGTCGTTGGTGGCGTCGCGGTGCTCGACGCCCAGGTCGTAGTACTTCAGGTCGATGTCGAGGTAGGGGTGGATCAGCTTGTCTTTGATGAACTGCCAAATGATGCGGGTCATCTCGTCGCCGTCGAGTTCGACGACCGGATTGGCAACCTTGATCTTCGCCATGATCTCACCTTGCGCTTGGATAGCTGGAACAGTCCTGCCCGGCGGCAGGCGGTTGCCGCGGCTATAGCGCGGTTGAGGCCAGGGGGGAAGGTGGGAGCCGCAAAGGAATTCAGCCCTGTCCCGCCCGGCGTGGCATTTTCTCCGGCTCGGTGCAGATCGTTGCGCTGAAGAGCGAATTCACGGTGGCGGCCTTGCTGCGGACCGCTTCCGGGGTTCGGGGACTTTTGACCAGGACAGCGGTCGCCCTGAGGAGGGCCCTGTCGCATTGGCAGGCACCGCGGCCGACCCGCTCATAGCAGAGATCGTGGGCGCGGCAGGCGGCGTCCAGCGCATCGACCGGGGAGGCGCGGTTCATGTCGCCCGCACCGCACCAGTTGCCATGGAACAGGGGCGTGGGCGCTCCCGACGATCCTGCCACCAGGGGCGCTGCCGCCGCTTGGCCTGCCGACCAGAGGATCAGGCACATCACAGCACCCACTAGAGAAGGCAAACGCGGCACTTCATGACCTCGGACCCTGGATCGAAACGTGACGATCCAACGTGAATCGTGCAGGAAATAAGAGACATCTGTGGGTCCAAGTTCCCGGAAAGGGAAAATTCACCACACCGCGTGTGCTGCCGCACGGAAAGCAAAGCTTAACCGTAGTTCAGAGCATCCCGTTCCGACGGCTTCCTCTGGGGCATGCGGCGCAAAGCCGAACCACGGTGCTGTCGTGAACATCGTTCAACATGAAGGGAGCTGACATGCGTCTTGCATTTATTCTCGGAGCGACGGCCTTGGTTCTGGCCGGCTGCCAGACGGCCGAACAATCCATGAGCAATGCCGAATCCGTCTGCCGGGAAACCGGGCTGAAGCCCGGCACTGCCACCTACAGCCGCTGCGTGAATGCGGGCTACCGCAACAACGTCGCTCAGTCGAATGCCGCCGCCAATCAGGCTGCGGCCGGCGCCGCAGTGGGTGTCGTCGGCGGCGCCGTGCTCGGCGCCGCGGCCGCCCGTCCGCACTACTATTGCGGTTGGGGCTGCTGGTAGGCCGCCCATCCCGCGTGTGCAGCGCCTCCTCGACAAAGGTCGGGGAGGCTTTTGTCTTGTATGAGGTTGGCACGCCTAGGCGTGGAAGCGTCTTTCACTGTATGGGTGCGCAACCGACACCGATTGACTTCTCCCGAACACCACCATGGCCCGACCGATCATCATCCTCGTGGAACCGCAGCTCGCCGAAAATGTCGGCATGGTGGCTCGGGCCATGGCCAATTTCGGGCTCTCGGAGCTGCGCCTCGTGTCGCCGCGCAACGGCTGGCCCAAGAAAGGCGCGCATTCGGCGGCTTCCGGCGCGACTCATGTGCTGGAAGGCGCCAAGCTCTACGATACGGTCCGCGAGGCCATCGCCGACCTCAATTTCGTCTTCGCCACCACGGCGCGCGAGCGCGGGCAGATGAAGCGGGTTTTCGCGCCCGACGATGCCATGACGGAGGCGCAGGGGCGGCTTGGCGCAGGGCAGGGCGTCGGCATCCTGTTCGGGCGCGAGCGCACGGGGCTCGAGAACGACGAGGTGTCCCTGGCGGATGCCATCATCACCTTCCCGGTCGATCCGAAGTTTTCCTCCCTCAACCTGGCGCAGGCGGTCCTCCTCGTCTCGTACGAATGGTACAAGCTCGCCACCGGCGGCGCGCTGCCGTTCGAGGGCGGCCGAATCTCTCCGCCGGCGACCCGGGAGTCGGTGACGTCCTTCTTCGACTACATCGAGGCCGAGCTCGACGCCGTGAATTTTTATCCTGAGGACAAGAAGCCGATCATGACCCGGAACATGCGGGACATCTTCCATCGTCTCGAAATGACCGAGCAGGAGGTGCGCACCCTGCGGGGAGCGATTCGTGCCCTTGCGGAAGGACGCAGGTTGAGAAAACCTTAAACAAATCGTGGCTTTATTACGCCCGGGCTCTATCTGCCCGAGTGTGATCTGAGTTCGAGACGACGATGCGCCGTTCCCTGCTGCCTTTTCTGGTCCTTGGCGTCTCCCTGGCTGCCCCCTGGGCGCAGGCGGCAACCCCGCCGCAGCAGCCCGAGCAGGGGCCGGGCGGGCGCGACTACAAGGTCACCGAAGTCGTCAAGCGTGGGGTCGGCACGGCCAGCGCCGGAACCTTCGTGTTCCACGGCAGCGATGCGCCTGCGAAGCCGCGCCCGGTCGTGATCTTTCTCCATTCCTGGGGCGCCGTGAACCCGGCGCTTTACGGGGGCTGGATCGACCATCTCGCCCGCAAGGGCCATCTCGTTCTCTTCCCGCGCTTCCAGGAAGTGAACCGCTCGCGGCCAACGGACGCCACCGCCCTGGCCGAGACCCTGATCGAAGCCGCCCTGGCGGAGCTGGCCAACGATCCGAACGCGAGGCCCGACCGGGAGCGGGTCGCCCTCATCGGCCATTCGGCGGGGGTGCCGCTGGCGCTCAATCTCGCGGCCGGGGCGGGCGCGGGCAAGGTGCCGACCCCGAAGCTGATCTTCGGCCTGATGGCGGGCGGCATCGCCTCCAACGAGAAGGAGCGCGGCATCATGCTGCGGGACCTCTCGACCATCGATCCGCAGACCCTCATCATCACCATGAGCGGCGACCGGGATTACCTGCCTGCCGACCGCGCCTCGAAACTCATTCTTCAGCAGGCGAGCGCCGTGCCCGCCACCCGCAAGCTCTTCATGCGGGCCGGTTCCGACGATCACGGCTTCCCGGCGATCACCGCGACGCTCGCCTCTCCGGGCTCGCCGAAGGCGGACTACGACGCCGCCGCCATCAAGCTGCCGCCCGATCCGCCCCGCGACCCGAAGCAGAAGAACACCTGGCGCTGGAGCGCCGATATGGCGCTCTCCGGTCCGCAGACCATTCTCACGCAGCAGCTCGGCAACAACGGCACCGACACCCTCGATTACCTCGCCTACTGGAAGACCTTCGACATCGCCGCCGAGGCGGCGTTTGCCGGCAAGGACGCCGCCGCTCTCACCCGCGACCCGAAATTCGTCGACATGGGCACCTGGAGCGACGGCTGGCCCGTGCGGCGCCTCTCGGCCCAGATGCCCAAGGCCGAGGGACAGGAGAAGAAGGAAGAGCCGGGGCCGCGCCGCCGGCTGAACATGGCGCCGCCGGAAACCAAGCAGGGTCTGTCCGACTTCATCGATAAGTTGCGTTCGTAAGGGTGTGTCATGCGTGTCGATCTTCTGGCCGGGGCGACCTATAATCCTGCCGTCATGCCGTCTCCCGTTCCCACCATTCTCGTGTTCGATTCAGGCCTCGGCGGCCTCACGGTGTTCTCGGAAGTCCTGAAGGTCCGCCCGGATGCCCGCTACGTCTATGCGGCGGACGATGCGGGCTTTCCCTACGGGCACCTGAGCGAAGCCGTCTTGGCGGAGCGGGTCGTCAGCGTCATGGAGCGGCTGATCGCCCTGCACGATCCCGACCTCGTGGTGGTGGCCTGCAACACCGCGTCCACCGTCGTGCTGCCGCATCTGCGCGAGCGGTTTTCCGTGCCCTTCGTGGGCACCGTCCCGGCGATCAAGCCGGCCGCCCAGATCACGCGGACAGGCTACATCACGGTGCTGGCCACCCCCGGCACGGTGGCGCGGGACTATACCCGCGACCTCATCGAAACCTATGCGGCAGGCTGCAAGGTCAACCTCGTGGGATCCCGCCGCCTCGCAGGCATCGCCGAGGCCGAGATGGCCGGTGAGCCCGTCTCCGATGACGAACTGATGGCCGAGCTGCAGCCCTGCTTCGTCGCGGACGAGGGTGGGCGGACGGATGTGGTGGCCTTGGCCTGCACCCACTATCCGCTTCTCCTGCCGCGCTTCCAGGCCCTGGCGCCCTGGCCCGTCACCTGGATCGATCCGGCGCCTGCCATCGCCCGCCGGGTGACGCAGCTGATCGGACAGCCGGTGCCCGGCCATGAGGCGGACGAGAATGAAGCCGTGGCCGTGTTCACCAGCGGCGCGGGGATCAGCCCAGCCCTGCGGGGAGCCTTGCAGGACAAGGGCCTGCCGGTCCTGGCCATCGAGGACATGCCGCTGCTGATGGGGTAAACCATTTCCTCGTCATCCCGGACAAAGCGCAGCGAAGATCTGGGATCGGGCGCAGGATAAGGCGCTATTTCCGTCATGCGATCCCGGGTTCTGCTGCGCAGCCCCGGGATGACCAATGGAAGATTGACTTTCCCGCCTTTTCCGCCTAAACCCCACCCGTTCGCGCGGTCCTCACGGGCCGCGTAACTTTTTACGCTCCCGTGGCCCGGCTCTAAGTCGGCCTGTCGTCCCGTCCCCCGAGACAGCCTTTTGGCTTCCTCGGCATGAGGGGAAGAGGAGGGCGCGTTCCTCGCAAATTCGACAACAAAGAGGAACAGCGATGTCGAAGCGCATTCAGGCCAAGCACAAGCTTGACCGCCGTATGGGTCAGAATATCTGGGGCCGCCCGAAGAGCCCTGTGAACCGCCGCGAATACGGCCCCGGCCAGCACGGCCAGCGCCGCAAGGGCAAGATGTCTGACTTCGGCACGCAGCTGCGCGCCAAGCAGAAGCTCAAGGGCTACTACGCCAACATCACCGAGAAGCAGTTCCGCCGCTACTACGCGGAGGCGATCCGCCAGAAGGGCGACTCCGGTGAGAACCTGGTCGGCCTGCTCGAGCGCCGTCTCGACGCGGTCGTGTACCGCGCGAAGTTCGTCGCGACCCCCTTCGCCGCCCGTCAGTTCGTCAACCATGGTCACGTGAAGGTCAACGGCCGCCGCGTGAACATCCCGAGCTTCCTCGTGAAGCCGGGTGACGTGATCGAGGTCAAGGACAAGTCGAAGCAGCTCGAAGTCGTCGTGGTGGCGAGCCAGCTCGCCGAGCGCGACGTTCCGGACTACATCGAGGTCGATCACTCCAAGATGACTGCTCGCGTCACGCGCATCCCGACCCTGTCGGAAGTGCCGTACCCGGTCCAGATGGAACCGAACCTCGTGATCGAGTTCTATTCGCGCTAATCCGCGAACAGCCGGTTTCGAAAACAGGAAGGCCGCCCGTTGGGCGGCCTTTTTGCATTTCGGGTGCTTACTGCTGCTGAGCCGGAGCGCGCGGACCGCCATGATGCATCCCACCGCGGCCGTGCTCCATCATGCCCATGCGGTGATGGTCCCCGCGTCCACGGCGTCCGCCACGCTCGTGCCAGCGCGGGCCGTCATTGTCGACGGCCTCCCGCATGAGCCGGGGAGCGATCCGCTTCTGGTCCTCGGTGAACGTATCCCAGAGGGGGCGAAGAGCCGTCGTGACGGCCGTCGAGCGCTGGGCCCGCTCCGTCACCATGGCGCTGCGCCGCTCGAGGCGCTGCATGAAGTCCATGGACCGGCGCTCGTCGCGGCTGGGGCGCTCCTGCATGCGGGTGAACCGCTCGCCGGCGGACGTGCGGATGGCGCTCTCCACCGGTGCCCAGAGGCGCTCCTGATCGGCGCTGAGCTTCAGGCCGGCCCTGATCGAGGCGATGCGGGCATCGACGAGGCGGTTGAAGTCGTCCCGGCTCAGCCGGGGACGGCGATCCTGCCGGCCTTGGTCCTGCGAGGCTGTCGGCGCCTCAGGCGTCGGCGTCTGCTGGGCCGCGGCATAGGTGCCGGGGCTGGTCAGCAGGGCTGCAAGAGCGAGGGTGGCAACTGTCTTCATGCGGATGTCCTCCGTGGTGACGATAAGGACAAGATTGCTCCTATCCCGCTCTCACCCCCATGACTGCCGCATGAACTTTTCGTCATGTGGAGGACGATTGCAGTTTCCCCAATTCAGCTCCCGCTGTCATTCCGGGGCGAGCGCAGCGACAGCCCGGAATGACAGCGGAGACGGTGCCCTACAGCTGCTTCAGAAAGCCAGCGAAGCGCATGAGCCCCTCGGGCCAGGGGCCGTGGCCGCTTTCCGTGTTGAGATGCCCGGCATCCCCCGCATCCACGATAGCTGCCCCCCAGGCGTAGGCGATGTCCTCCGCCTTGGCGTAGTCGCAATGGGGGTCGGTGCGGCTCGCAACCAGGATCGACGGAAACGGGAAGGGATCGCGCGGGATCGGCGCGAAGGCGCGGTCGATGGCCGGGATGAAGTCGGGCCGCTCCACGTCCGGCATGCTGACCAGAAAGGCGCCCTGGACCTTGCCCTTCACCAGGTGAGGGGCCGCATGGGCGATGGCCAGCACCCCGAGGCTGTGGCCGACCAGCACGACCGGCTTCTCGGCCCGTTTCACGTCCTGGGCGATGCGCTCGACCCAGGCGTCCCTGTCGGGAGCGTCCCAGTTCTCCTGCTCGACCCGCCACGCGGTCGAGAGCTGGCGCTCCCATCGGCTCTGCCAATGGTCCGCGCCGGAGTTTTCATAGCCTGGAACGATGAGGATGTCGCAATCGGAGGTTTTCATGCCCCGGAGATAAAGGGCGCTTGAGCCTCGTTCAAGCGCCCCTCTTCAACTCCTTACCCCAAGGCTATGCGGCGCCGAAAACCCGGGTGAAGATCGTGTCCACATGCTTGAAGTGGTAGCCGAGGTCGAAGCAGGTCTCGATCTCCTCAGCCGACAGGTATTTCGTCACGTCGGCATCGTTCTTGAGCAGGGTCAGGAAGTCGCCTTCGCCGCGCCACACCGGCATGGCGTTGCGCTGGACGAGCCGGTAGGCGTCCTCGCGGGAGGCGCCCTTCTGGGTCAGGGCCAGGAGAACCCGCTGCGAGTGGACGAGGCCGCCGAGGCGGTCCAGGTTCTTTTGCATGTTCTCCGGGTAGACCACGAGCTTGTCGATCACGTTGGTGAGGCGCGCGAGGGCGAAATCCAGGGTCACGGTGGCGTCCGGCCCGATTATGCGCTCGACGGACGAGTGGGAGATGTCCCGCTCGTGCCAGAGGGCCACGTTCTCCATGGCCGGCATGGCATAGGCGCGCACCATGCGGGCCAAGCCCGTCAGGTTCTCCGTGAGCACCGGGTTGCGCTTGTGCGGCATGGCGGAGGAGCCCTTCTGGCCGGCCGAGAAGAACTCCTCGGCCTCCAGCACCTCGCTGCGCTGCAGGTGGCGCACTTCCGTGGCCAGCCGCTCGATGGAGGAGGCGATGACGCCGAGCGTGGCGAAATACATGGCGTGCCGGTCACGCGGGATCACCTGGGTCGAGACCGGCTCGACGGACAGGCCCATCTGCTCGGCCACGTATTCCTCGACGGACGGGTCGATGTTGGCGAAGGTGCCGACGGCGCCGGAGATCGCGCAGGTGGAGATCTCCCGCTGGGCCTCGATCAGGCGGAGCTTGCAGCGCTCGAACTCGGCATAGGCCTGAGCGAGTTTCAGGCCGAAGGTGGTAGGCTCCGCGTGGATGCCGTGCGAGCGGCCGATGGTCGGCGTCATCTTGTGCTCGAGGGCGCGGCGCTTGATGGCGGCGAGCAGCTCATCCATGTCGCGCAGCAGGATGTCGGTGGCGCGGGCGAGCTGCACGTTGAACGTGGTGTCGAGGACGTCGGACGAGGTCATGCCCTGGTGGACGAAGCGGGCCTCGGGGCCGACGATCTCGGAGAGATGCGTGAGGAACGCGATGACGTCGTGCTTGACCTCGCGCTCGATGGCGTCGATCCGCTCCACGTCGAAGGTGGCCTTCGAACCCTTCTCCCACACCGTCTCCGCCGCTTCCTTCGGCACGACGCCGAGATTGGCAAGGGCCGTGGTGGCGTGAGCCTCGATCTCGAACCAGATGCGGAACTTGGTTTCCGGCGACCAGATGGCCACCATCTCGGGACGGCTGTAACGGGGGATCACGTTGGCATCTCCTGCAAGCGGTGCTGTCCATTCCATTCGAGAGAACAGTCGTCTCTCGTGGGTGGCATGCCGACCTTGCATTACCGGTCGGCGGATCTGAGCGAATGATGCGGTGATCGCTATTGGATGAGCGGCTCCAAGGCAAGGGATGCCGGTGCCGAAGTGCCTGACTCGTGGAGATCTTGGAACAACCTGCGCGTGCTGCTGGACAATCTCGCTATGCGATGTGATTGTATATCAGTTCTTATAGGTGGAAGTTCAATGAGCGTCCTGACGACAACCCCGAATTACCCAGATGAGCTTTTCCGGATCAACTCCTTCTTCAATGGAGTCGGGCAGGGATCCGTCCGCTACACGTCGCCTACTGTCATCGTGCTCGGGACGTCGGATCTGAACCGTGTCGTTCTGACCGGGTACGGTTCTCAATACGATCGCAGCCAGGAAAATCCCTGGATGGCCGGCACGATCACGAGCATCGCTCTCTGGGATTCCGCATACGATAAGAAGGTCGCGGAAATCAGCGGGTTGAACATCGCTCTGAGCGAGGTCGGGCCGAAGTTCGGTGTCGACATGTTCAGCGAGATCGGCTTGGTCAGCCATCTCTTCAGCGGCTCGGATGTCCTGATCGGCAGCGCTGGCCGGGATTCGTTCTATGGCTACGACGGGAACGACACCGTCACCAGCGGTGCAGGAGACGATGACGTGACGCCGGGTTCCGGCAACGACGTGATCGATGGGGGCGCCGGTTACGACCTCATTTCCTACTGGAACTACGAAATTGCCGGCGGGGACGAGAACAGCCGAGGAGCCGTGATCGATCTCCGGCAGGGCAGTGTCTCCGACCCTTGGGGCGGGACGGACCGCCTGATCTCCATCGAGGGGCTCGAGGGCACCTATTATGCGGACACTCTGACCGGCAACAACCTCGACAACACCCTCTTCGGGCTGAGAGGGAACGACCAGATCTATGGACTTGCCGGAAACGACTTCCTCTCTGGTGGCGAGGGAGCCGACACCCTGGACGGGGGAGAGGGCTTCGATACGCTCTCCTATGTGGATTATGCCGGACCGGGCGCGATCGTCGTCGACCTTGCGGCGGGATGGGTGCGGGATCAGTGGGGCCAGACAGATACCGTGGCCGGCATCGAAGCTGTTCGTGGAACGGGCAATGCCGACACTCTCACTGGTTCATCCCGTGATGAGACCTTCCAAGGCATGGGCGGTGACGACATCATCGCCGGAGGTGCCGGCACGGATGCCATCTCCTATTCGGTCGACAAAACCCGCGGCGGTCTCGGAGGTGTGACGGTCGATCTCGTCAGCGGTGTGGCCCGGGACGGCTTCGGAACCACCGATCGCTTCACGGAGATCGAGAGCGTCTATGGCGGCCAATTCGGCGACAGAATTGATGGTAGCGCCGTGACCAACACGCTGCGGGGCAATCTCGGGTCCGATGTGTTGAATGCACGCGGCGGCAATGATTGGCTTTATGGCGGAGACGGAAACGACAGGTTGACCGGCGGTACCGGACGGGACGGTTTCGTGTTCGATGCCGCGCCGAACAAGAAAACCAATGTGGACCGGATCGTCGACTACTCGGTGAAGAACGACACCATCTATCTGGATGATGCCGCCTTCGTGAAGCTCAAGCGCGGATGGCTTTCGGCCCCCGCTTTCCACACCGGGTCAAAGGCCCATGATAAGGGCGACCGCGTCATCTACGACAAGAAGGCCGGCGCCCTCTATTATGACTCGGACGGCACCGGCGGAGCGGCGCAGATCAAATTCGCTACCCTCGCGAAAAACCTGAAGATGACGCATAGCGACTTCAGCGTGTACTGAGCACTGCTGGCGCGGCAGGGCGCTTAACGCGCCTTTGCCGCCGCCTCGCGAATGGCCGCCATGTTGGCCGCATAGGCGGAAGGACCGCCCTTGAAGGTGGCGGAGCCGGCGACCAGCGCATTGGCCCCGGCGGCAGCCACCAGTGGGGCGGTCTCGGCCGTCACGCCGCCGTCGATCTCGATGTCGATGTCGCGATCGCCCACCATCGCCTTGATCCGTCGAACCTTGTCGCAGACCGCCCCGATGAAGGCTTGGCCGCCGAAGCCCGGATTGACGGTCATGAGCAAGACGAGATCGACCATGTCGAGCACGGGCTCGATGGCGGACTCATGGGTGCCGGGGTTGAGCACCACGCCGGCCTTCTTGCCCAGCGCCCGGATCGTCTGGAGCGACCGGTGCAGGTGCGGGCCAGCTTCCGCATGGATGCTGATGATGTCAGCGCCGGCCTTGTCGAAGGCCTCCAGGTAGGGATCGACCGGCGCGATCATCAGATGCACGTCGAAGACCTTCTGGGTGTGGGGGCGCAGGGCCTTCACCACGTCGGGCCCGATGGTGATGTTGGGCACGAAGTGACCGTCCATCACGTCGATGTGGATCCAGTCGGCGCCTGCGGCATCGATGGCGCGGATTTCTTCGCCGAGCTTGGAGAAGTCGGAGGCGAGAACGGAGGGGGCGATGAGCAGGGGGCGTGTCATGGCCGCGCCGTTACCACGAGCCTGCCCCCACGGCAACGGCGTTGGCGCACAGCGCATAAACCAATCCAATACCACTCACCTGGGGAGAGGTCCGTTTGCAGAAGGAAATCCGTGGACGGCCTCGGTCCAGGAGGAGTAAAGAAAAGCCTCGTTTGAACGATATGAGCGCGCTCTTCGTCCTTGAGGGGCGCCTGAGATGGGGCAGGGCCTTCATGCGTAAGGATGTGGTTGTTCTCGGGGCCGGAATCGTCGGCGTGTCCATTGCCGTGCATCTGCAGAAGCGCGGACGGTCGGTCCTGCTCGTCGACAAGCGCAAGCCCGGCGAGGAGACCTCCTTCGGCAATGCCGGCCTGATCCAGCGCGAGGGCGTGTACCCTTACGGCTTCCCGCACGATTTCGGCGCGCTCCTTCGCTATGCGCTCAACAACACCATCGATGCCCATTATCACTGGGCGGCGATCCCGAAGCTCGCGCCCTTCCTGTGGCAGTATTGGATGCATTCGCGTCCCGCCCAGCACAAGGCTATCGCGCGCATGTATGCGCCCCTGATCGAGCGCAGCGTCACCGAGCACATGGCGCTGGCCGAGGAATCCGGCTCCACGCACCTCATCCGCCCGACCGGCTGGATGAAGGTGTTCCGTAACGAGAAAACCCGTGACGAGCAGTTCCGCGATGCGGAAGAGGTCCGGCGCGATTTCGGCGTCAACTTCGACGCTCTCGACACCAAAGCGGTGGCCGAGCGCGAACCGCATCTGAAGGTCGAAACCAAGGGTGGCATCCACTGGACCGATCCGGCCTCCGTGTCGGACCCGCATCTGCTGACCATGGGCTATGTCGGCCTGTTCGAGCGCCTCGGCGGCGAACTGGCGGCAGGGGACGCCACGACCCTTGAAGAGACCGCCACGGGCTGGCGCGTCCAGACCGAGAGAGGCCCCGTGGAGGCCGGCGCCGTCGTCGTGGCGCTCGGTGCCTGGGCCGACCTGGTGACGAAGCGCCTCGGCTACAGCCTGCCGCTGGCGGTCAAGCGTGGCTACCACATGCATTACAAGCCGCAGGGCAATGCGGTGCTCAACCGGCCGACTCTCGACTTCGACCGCGGGTATTTCCTGGCTCCGATGTCGAAAGGCATCCGCCTCACGACAGGGGCGGAATTTGCTCACCGCGATGCGCCCAAGACGCCGGTGCAGCTCGGGCGGGCCGAGCCCATCGCCAAGGAGTTCTTTCCCCTGGGCGAGCGGGTCGATCCGGAGCCCTGGATGGGCATGCGCCCCTGCACCCCGGACATGATGCCGGTCATCGGGCCGGCGCCCCGCCACAAGAACCTCTGGTTCGGCTTCGGCCACGCCCATCACGGCCTGACCCTGGGCCCAGTGACGGGGCGGCTGCTCGCCGAGATGATCACGGGCGAGACGCCTATGGTCGATTCCAAGCCCTATCGGGCGGACCGGTTCTAGACGGCTTTTGCGTTTCCCTTCTGATTGCCGCCCAACCTGGGTGAAATACTATCCATTCGGAGGGGGAAGTTCTTGAATGAGAGGTTAAAGCTTTTATGATCCTCCCCAACGTCGAAGGGGGAGTGAATGAGGGGAAGCGACCTAACGCTTATCAATAATATATACGAAGCGGCGGTCTTCCCCGAACGGTGGCTCCAGGTTCTTGAGCAGATTTCCGCTGTCGCGGGATCTCACAGTGGGTTTGTCGTCGCCTCAAACGGTAGAGGTGAAAGAACCTGGGTGGCTACAGAGGGCTACCAAACATTTCTCTGTGACTGGTATGCCGAAGGCTGGGATTTGAGAAATGTATGGGCCGATCGCGGCATCCAGCGAAAACGCCTACATTTCTTCGATGAAACAGACATCTTTACCCTCAGCGAGCTCGATTCGGTGCCTATGTACCGTGACTTCCACCGTCCGCGGGGGGGCGGTTGGTCAGCCGGTGCACTTATGCAAATCCCTGGCGGAGGTCGGGTCTGCTTGCGTTTTGAGCGTTCCTATCACCAAGGGCCTCTCGAACGGGAAGTGAGGAGGAGACTCAACCAGCTGCGGCCACACCTTGCACGTGCAGCTCTCCTCTTCACAAAGATTGGATTGCGGCAAGCGCGATCAACGGTCGCTGCGTTGCAGTTCCTCGACACTCCCGCAGCGGTTCTCACCCGGAACGGTCGCCTTCTTGCTTGCAATCAGGCTATGGAGTCCCGGTTGTCGCAGGTCTCTATGACTGGGAGGGATCAGATTGCATTTGCGGATGCTGCGGCTCAACGAACCCTGAGCGAGAGCCTTGAACGCATCACGGCTGGGCAGTTTGACCAGCTCCGCGGTCCCATTCCTCTTCCGGCCACAGAGGAGCAGGGGCCGGCGGTCGCTTATCTGATTCCCATGCGCGGTGCGGCCCAGGATCTGTTCGGCTGCGACAGCACGTTGCTCATGATCCAGCCGGCTCCTTCGGAGAACAGGCTCATGGATCTGGTGCGGACCCGGTTCGTCATTGATGCCGGCGAGGCTCAGCACTGGGCAAGGCTCGTCGCCGCGGCGTCCCCGCGGCTGGCTGCTGCTCTTCTGGCGTCTACCGAGAATGTACAGGCCGTTCTGGATCGTACGCTCGGACGAGCCCAGGATGGTCTCGAAGCCCGTGTGGCGGGTTTCCTGTGGCGGCTCAGCCAAGATCCCGGGTACCCCTCCGCCACAGGGGGAGCGGCGCTGCACTAGCCTCAACCACTTTTCCCGAACAGGTCTCTCCAGGCCGGTTGCGCACCGGGATAGGGCAAGGCCGTGGCCTCGTAGACGCCACGGGCAATGGCGCGGGTCAGGCAATCGGCGGCCAGGGCGATGATTTCCGTGAACTCTGCCGCCTCGTCCCGCAAGGCTTTGCGCCCGGTGGCGGCGGCAAAGATCGTGTCGCCATCGAACAGGGCGTGGGAGAAGCGCAAACCCCGGGCGAGGCCCGCATGGGACGCGATGGCAAGGCGCTTGGCCTGCGCCTTCGTCAGCACCGCATCGGTGGCGACCAGCGCGATGGTCGTGGCCGGCTGAGGTCCGCCCTTCCAGATGAGCGAGCGCATCTCGGGACCGACATGTGAGGGAAACCCCAGCCCGCCGAACTCGCTGCCCTCCTCATGGGCGCTGGCCCAGAAATGCGGGCCATTCCCGATCACCGCTGAGGCGACGGCATTCACGACCACGAGCGCCCCGACCGTATGTCCGGAGGAGGTGGCGGTACTGGCCGAGCCGAGCCCGCCCTTCAGGTTGGCTGTGGTTGCACCATAGCCGCCGCCTGCGGTGCCGAGATCGAAGTCAGGCCCGGCCTGTTCCGCGGCCTCATATCCGAGCTCGCGATAGGGCGGATAGCGGCCCCAGTCCTTGTTCCCGCCGTTGATGAGATCGAAGCTGGAGGCTTGGCACACGATGGGGACGAGAGCCTCCCGGACGGCAAAGCCGATCCCCTGTTCCCTGAGATAGGCCTGAACACCCCCCGCCGCACCGAGCCCGAAGGCCGATCCGCCGGAAAGGACGACGCCATGGATGCCGGGCACCATCTTGTCGGGGTCGAGCAGATCGGTCTCGCGTGTGGCGGGCGCTCCGCCCATGGCAAAGCACGAGGCGACGGCAGGCTCGTCAAACAAGGCCACGGTGACGCCGGAGCCGAGCGTCGCGTCATGGGCATTGCCGATGCGCAGGCCTGCCACGTCGGTGATGAGATTGCGGCTTTTGGTCATGACCTTAAGCAAACCGGAAACCGGGTCTCTTCACAAGCTGGAGAAGCGGCGTTTCAGCGGCTTTCTAAGACAGGGGCGACGGGCTAAAGCATCGGATGAGAGCATCGTTGACGCAGAAAACCGGATCCACTTTTCCGCACGATGCTCTAAAAGGCTTGTCATGCTCAGCGTCTCCTTTCCGGCCGCGGCCCTTGGCGGGCTCATCAGTTTTTTGAGCCCCTGCGTTCTGCCGCTGGTGCCGCCTTATCTGTCGTTTCTCGCCGGCACCACCTTTGACCAATTGAGCGCAGGCGACGACCGCGCCGTCCGGAGGAGGGCGGTTCTGGCGGCGCTGCTGTTCGTGGCGGGCTTCTCGACCGTGTTCGTGCTGCTCGGCGCCACCGCGTCCGCTCTGGGTCAGGTGATCCGGCAATACCTCGATGTCCTGAGCACCGTGGCGGGCATTGCCATCATCGTCATGGGCCTGCACTTCCTCGGGCTGTTCCGAATCGGCCTGTTCTACCGGGAGGCGCGCTTCAGCGTGACCCGGCCCGTGGGGCTTTGGGGCGCCTACTTGATGGGCTTGGCCTTCGCCTTCGGCTGGACCCCCTGCATCGGCCCGGTTCTGGCCGCGATCCTCACCGTGGCGGGTTCGGAGGACAGCGTGTCCCAGGGCGCCCTGCTGCTGGCCGCCTATTCGGCCGGCTTAGGCATTCCGTTCCTGCTCGCCGCTTTCGCCATGAAGCCCTTCGTGGCCCTTCTCAAGCGGGTGCGCTCCCGGTTCGTGCTGATCGAGAAGACCATGGGCGTCCTCCTCGTCCTGACCGGCATCGCGTTTCTCACCGGCTGGATCACCAACATGTCGTTCTGGCTCCTGGAGACCTTCCCGGCACTCGGGCGTCTTGGATAAGTCTGCGCAGGAATCGGGTCGTTGACCCGCGGCGGCCTTGGCATGCTGGCGGTCTCTTACAGGAGATCACCCATGACGTTTCAGATCCGCGGCCTCGATGCCGAACCCTTCGCAAAGTTGTTCCAGCTCGATGAAGCCGCTCTGGATTCTCTCGGGGCCAAGCGGGTCGTCGCTGATGCCTCCGACATGTATCCCTGCCGGGTTGCCCTGAAGCGGGTCGAAGAGGGCGAGGAGCTTCTGCTGCTCAACCATGCTCACCAGACGAACCCTGGCTCGCCATACCGCTCGGCCGGGCCGATCTTCGTCAGCCGCTCCGCCAGGACGGGGAGCTATCGAGGCGAGCTGCCGCCGATGCTGCAGGACCGGCTGCTGTCCCTACGCGCCTATGACGCCGATGCCTTCATCGTCGATGCGGAGGTAGGCGAGGGCGCGGAGGTGGTGAGCCTGATCGAGAGGTTTCTCGCCAACCCCGAGGTTGCGCATGTGGATGCCCACTTTGCCCGACGCGGGTGCTTCGCGGCGCGGATCGAGCGGGCCTGAGCTCAGACCCCGACCCGGTGCCCTGCCGCCCGCAGGGCTTCCATGGCGCGATCCACATCCTGCTCCTTCACCAGCACGTAATCGGTGCTGAAGGTCGAGGTGGCGAAGATGCCGATGCCGGCTCCTGCCAAAGGGTCGAGCACGGAGGCGAGGATCCCCGGCACGCCGAAGTCGAAGCTCTGCACGATCCGAAAGCACCGCCAGCCTGCATCGGTTTCCACCCCCGGAGGTGCCTGGTGGAGCGGGCAGACGAGAGTCGTCTCCTCGATGGCCTGCACGAGGAGCGAGAAGGCTCCGGGCTCGGGCGGCGTGACCGGGGTACCAGTTGGAAAGCGGCAGACGGCGTAAGAATCTGCGAGCAGGGAGAGGGTGAGGCTGGGCATGGTCACCTTTCTTGAGAGACCGGTTGGAAATTCGCTTCCCGCGTCATCGCCGGCCTTGTGCCGGTGATCTCGATTTGCAAGGCGTTGCGCTTTTCCAACCGAGGTGGCCGGGACGAGCCCGGCCATGACGCTGAATCGTATCCGTGGAGATCGGAAAGCCCCAGCTTCCTATCGGCTACCTCTCGGGCGAGGATCTTCATAAGAAAACCCGCCCTGTTGCCAGGGCGGGTTCCTGAATTCGGCTTTTGGCCGGTCGATTACATGGCGAGTTCGTTGCCGGTGTAGTCGATCTTGCCGTCGGCGCCCTTCTTCCAGACGTACATGATGTAGTCCGGACGGGTGATGTCGCCCTTCTTGTCGAAGGAGATGTCGCCGATGACGGTCTTGAAGGGCTTACCGGCCTTCATGGCGTCGGACATCTTCTTGCCGTCGGTGCCGCCAGCCTGCTTCGCAGCCTCGGCCAGGATCTGGGCCGCAGCGTAGGAGTACAGGGTGTAGGCTTCCGGCTCGTAGTTCTTGGCCTTGAACTTGGCCACCACGTCCTTCGCGTTCGGGTTCTTGCGCGGATCGGGAGCGAAGGTCATCAGGGTGCCTTCGGCGCCCGGGCCGGCGATCGAGGTGAACTCGGCCGACACGATGCCGTCACCCGACATGAGCGGGGCATTCAGGCCCTGGTCGCGCATCTGGCGGATGATGAGGCCTGCTTCCGTGTGGAGGCCGCCGAAGTAGACGACGTCAACGCCAGCCTGCTTCAGCTTCGACACGAGCGCGGAGTAGTCCTTCTCGCCCGGGTTCACGCCTTCATAGACGACTTCCTTCAGGCCCTTTGCGTTCATGGCCTTCTGGGTCTCGTCGGCAAGGCCCTTTCCGTACGGGGTCTTGTCGTGGACGACGGCAACCTTCTTGCCCTTGAACTTGTCGGCGAGGTAGCCGCCTGCGACAGCGCCCTGCTGGTCGTCGCGACCGCAGGTGCGGAAGGTGTTCCACATGCCGCGCTCGGTGAACTGCGGGTTCGTCGAGGCCGGGGTGATCTGAACGATGCCGGCTTCCTCGTAGACCTGCGAGGCAGGGATCGACACGCCAGAGTTGAAGTGGCCGACGACCATCTTCACGCCTTCAGCGGCGAACTTGTTGGCCACCGACACGCCCTGCTTGGGGTCGGAGACGTCGTCGCCGACGACGATCTGCAGCTTCTGGCCATTGATGCCGCCAGCTGCGTTGATGTCTTCGACAGCCTGCTCGACGCCGTTCTTCAGCTGGGCGCCGAAGGCCGCGTTCGGGCCGGTGATGGGGCCAGCAACGCCGATCTTGATCTGGGCGCTGGCAGCGCTGGAGAAGGCGAGGCCAAGACCAAGCGCCACGCCGGTCAACAGCAATTTCTTCATGAGGTCACTCCTCTGGGTGGTTTTATAGGCCCCTCTTCCTCGTGGGGCCGGTTTGGCGGGGTTACCCCCGCCTTCCGCGGAACATCATGCTTGTTTTTAAGCGGATGTCACCTGGGAATCTTTTTAGCTTAGCCCTTGGTAGCAGAAGCCTTTTCCCGCCAGGAAAACGGCCCGGTCCGCTCGTAGAGCCAGCGGTACTGCGTGGTCATCATGCGGGCGCGGCGGTACTGGAAGCCCAGGGCCCCGATAATCAGCAGGACGATCGTGTCGATCGCATAGTAGTGGATCGACAGCAGGGTTCCGCCGAACAGGGCGAAGTGGATGAAGCGCACCGCCGCACCCAGGATGAACAGGTAGAGGATCAGGGTCCAGAAGGGGCGCCAGGTGAGCGCGATGGCCCGGCCGGTCATCCAGGCCGCCCAGCCGCCCATGATCACGGTGATCAGAAGAAAGAGCCAGAACGACGGCTCTTCGTAAAGGATGCCCTGCATCAGTGGTGCCCCCCTTCGAGATAGGCCGCTTTGACCTGCGGATCTTCGAGCAGCTCCCTGCCGGTGCCGCTCATGGTGATGTTGCCCGTCACCATCACGTAGCCGCGATGGGCCAGCTTGAGGGCGTGGTAGGCGTTCTGCTCCACGAGGAAGACCGTCATGCCGTCCTTCTCGTTGAGCTCCTTGATGATCTCGAAGATCTGCTTCACGATCAGCGGGGCCAGTCCCAGGGAAGGCTCATCCAGCAGGAGGAGCTTGGGGCGGCTCATGAGCGCGCGGGCGATGGCCAGCATCTGCTGCTCGCCGCCCGAAAGGGTGCCGCCGCGCTGCTGCAGCCGCTCCTTCAGGCGCGGGAACAGGGTGCAGACCCGCTCGAGATCCTGATCGAAATGGGCCAGCCCGTTCATGGAGGCGCCCATCTGGAGGTTCTCGAACACGGTCATGCGCGGGAAGATGCGCCGCCCTTCCGGGGACTGGGCGATCGACAGGCGGGCGATCTCGTGGGTGGGCATCTTGGTGATGTCCCGCCCCGCATAGGTGATCGTGCCTTCCCGGGCCCGCGGGTTGCCGAAGATGGTCATCATCAGCGTCGACTTGCCGGCGCCGTTGGCGCCGATCAGCGTGACGATCTCGCCCTCGTTGACATCCATGTCCACGCCCTTGAGGGCGATGATGTTGCCGTAATAGGTCTTCACGCCGCGCACGCTGAGAAGCGGCTGGCGGGCCGTGGAAGCCTGGGGATTCTGCATCGCGATGTTTGCTCCAGCGGTGCTCATAGGCCGATCTCCGCTTCGACCTTCTCGACCTCGTCGTCGGCCACGCCGAGATAGGCGGCGATGACCTTGGGATCGTTCCTGACCTCGACGGGCAGGCCGTCCGAGATCTTGACGCCGTAATCCAGCACGACCACGTGGTCGGAGATTTCCATCACCACCGACATGTCGTGCTCGATCAGAAGGATCGAGGTGCCCTGCTCATCGCGGATCGAGAGCAGGAGCTGGTTCAGCTCCAGGGACTCGCGCGGGTTGAGGCCGGCGGCCGGCTCGTCCAGGCAGAGCAGGAGCGGGTCGGTGCACATGGCGCGGGCGATCTCCAGGCGGCGCTGGTCCCCGTAGGGCAGGTCGCCCGCCGGTTCGTCGGCCCGGTGGATCAGGCGGGTCTTCTCCAGCCAGAACTTGGCCTTCTCGATGGCTTCCTTCTCGGCCTTGCGGTAGCCGCCGATGCCGAGAACGCCCATGAAAGTGAAGCCGGAGGCGATCATCAGCGGGTTGTGCTGCGCCACCAGCAGGTTCTCGAGCAGGGTCATGCCGGAGAACAGGCGGATGTTCTGGAAGGTACGGGCCACCTTGCCCTTCCAGTTGATGTCGTACCCCGGCAGCCGCTCCAGGAGCAGGTGCGAGCCGTCCGGCTTGCGCAGGGCGATCATGCCCTCTGTGGGCTTGTAGAAGCCGGTGATGCAGTTGAAGACCGTGGTCTTGCCGGCTCCGTTCGGGCCGATGAGCGCGGTGATTTCGCCGCGCCCGGCCTTGAAGGAGAGGTCGTTGACGGCCACGAGGCCGCCGAAGCGCATCGTGAGATGCTGTACGTCGAGGATGGGATCCTGCAGCCAGCGCATTAGCCGTGTCCTTCCTTCACGAGCGAGCCGGAGATGGCCTTGCGCTCTTTCAAGATCACTGAGGGTTCACGTTCCGAGATCAGGCCGCGCGGACGCCAGACCATCATCGCCACCATGCCCATTCCGAAGAGCAGCAGGCGGTATTCGTTCGGGTCGAAGCCCGAGCCGAAGACGGACTGGAGGAAGGTGAGATTGCGCAGGACCTCGGGGCCCCCGACGAGCACGATGGCCGCAATGGCCACGCCAATCTGCGAACCCATGCCGCCCATGACCACGATGGCCAGGATGATCGCGGATTCGAGGAAGTTGAAGCTTTCCGGAGAGACGAAGCCCTGGCGAACCGCGAAGAACGAACCTGCGAAGCCGCCGAACATCGCCCCGATGGCAAAGGCCGTCAGCTTGGTGTTCGTGGTGTTGATGCCCAGCGACCGGCAGGCGATCTCGTCCTCGCGCAGGGCCTCCCAGGCGCGTCCCACGGGCAGCTTGCGCAGCCGCATGGTGACGAAGTTGGTCAGGAGAGCCAGCGCCAGGATGAGATAGTAGAGGAAGATCATCCGATGCATGCCGTTGAATTCGAGCCCGAACGTGGCTGCGAACCCGCCTTCGCCGGCCGTGAAGGGCAGGCCGAAGAAGGTGGCGCGCGGGATCGACGAGATGCCGGCGCCGCCGTTGGTCAGGTCGACCCAGTTGATGAGCACCAGGCGGATGATCTCGCCGAAGGCCAGCGTGACGATGGCGAGATAGTCGCCGCGCAGGCGCAGCACCGGGAAGCCAAGAATCATGCCCCAGAAGGCCGCCAGGATGCCGGCGAGCGGCAGGCAGATCCAGAAGGACAGGCCGAACGTGGTCGAGAGCAGGGCGTAGGAATAGGCGCCGACCGCATAGAAGGCGACATAGCCCAGATCGAGCAGGCCCGCGAGGCCCACCACGATGTTCAGGCCCCAGCCGAGCATCACGTAGGTGAGGATCAGGATGCCCAGATCCACCCAGTAGCGCGACTCGTTGAGACCACCCTGGATCAGGTAGATCAGGACCGGAAACGCCACGGCTGTCCCGAGGAAGAACGGAATGGCGAACCTGGACACATGCTGGTACGCGCTCGGCATCGCATGGACGGGTTCCGTCGCCTGGCGGGACGTCGGGGTCGCCCTGGCATAGGCCCGAGATGCCGTGAAGGCGTGCAGCACCAGACGCAGGCCGAACACGATGGCGCAGACGATCGCCACCAGGCCCCAGCGGGGCGTGAGGAAGAGATCGGCGCCGCTCTGGTCGGTCTTGTAGGCCAGGATCGGGATGGACAACCCCAAGGTAATCAGGGCGGCCTTGAGAGCGTCCTTGAAGGCCGCGGCCATGTCGAAATGCCTCGACACGGTGTTGGTCTTGGCCGTTGTGGTGATGGAAGGAGCGTTCATAGCGTTTAAGCTCCTTAAACCTTCTCGACCTCAGGCCGCCCGAGAATGCCGGAGGGCATGAAGATGAGAACGATGGCAAGGATCGAGAACGCGGCCACGTCCTTGTACTCGATCGAGAAATAGGCCGACCAGAAGGTTTCGATCAGGCCGATGATGAGGCCGCCCAGAACCGCCCCCGGGAGCGAGCCGATGCCGCCTAGGACCGCCGCCGTAAAGGCCTTCACGCCCGGCACGAAGCCGTCGCTGAAGCTCACGACGCCGTAATACAGGAGGTACATGGTGCCGGCGACCGAGGCGAGGGCCGCGCCGATCACGAAGGTGAGCGAGATCGTCCGGTCCACGTTGATGCCCAGCAGAGCGGCCATCTTGCGGTCCTGCTCGCAGGCGCGCTGGGCGCGGCCCAGCGATGTCTTCTGGACGACGTACCAGAAGATCGTCAGCAGCACCGCCGTGACCGCCATGATGATGATCTGCTTGTAGGAGAGGGCGACATTGTAGCCGCTGGCGCCCTGGAACAGCACGATCACGTCCTGGACCATCGGGGGCGTCGGCTTGTTGCGCGCGCCCTGGGCCACCTGAACGAAGTTGGACAGGAAGATCGAGACGCCGATGGCCGAGATCAGCGGCGCCAGGCGGAACGAGCCGCGCAGGGGCCGGTAGGCGATGCGCTCGACGGTCCAGCCCCACAGGGAGGTGAGGACCATGGCGATGATCAGCACGAAGAACAGGGCCAACACCACGGACGAGATCCCGAGCCATGCGGTCAGGATCAGGAAGAAGATCAGCGAAATGAAAGCGGAGAGCATGAAGACGTCGCCGTGGGCGAAGTTCACCATGCCGATGATGCCGAAGACCATCGTGTAGCCGATGGCGATGAGGCCGTAGATCGAGCCTAGAGTCAGCCCGTTGATGAGCTGCTGCACAAAGATTTCCATGTCCTACCCTTGCCCCTCTGGAACGGGGTCATTCTTGGGAAACGATGCAGGAAAGCACGATGCGTGTGCATCGCCAAGCCTGACGTAAGGTGCGGGTGTCTCTAGCAAAACGATTTTCATTCCACAACGTACTGTTAAGATTCCTATCACCCCAAATGATGGAAATGTTGCCAGAGACCGACTGAATGTGCGGCACGGCGCCCGAACGCCGGCCGCTTCCCTTGCCGGGGCGGAGGAACCATATGGCTGTAACGGCCTTGTGCTCAGCCCAAAAGAGTGGAAGAGGCTTGCTTGGATCATGATCTTGAAGACACAAGCCTCTCCGCATTCCACCTCCGGCTCGGACGCCCTGCTCTTTCGGGAGGGGATGAGCCGGGTCGCCGGTGCCGTCCATGTGGTCACGACTGACGGTTCCGCCGGCTGCGGAGGCTTCACGGCCACGGCCGTGACCCCCGTGACCGACAGTCCGGCTTCGCTCCTCGTCTGTGTCAACACGGGCTCCCGGTCGGCTCAGGCTCTGCTGTCGAACCGGGTCTTCTGCGTGAATACCCTCGCGGCGGCGGATGTAGAACTGGCGGATATCTTCGCCGGCCGGGCCGGCCTGCAGGGGGCGGACCGTTTCACCAGAGGCCAGTGGGAAACCCTGGAGACGGGCTCACCCGTCCTGGCCACGAGCCTGGCTTCGTTCGATTGCCGGATCAGCGACGCCCGGGTGGTCGCCACCCACCACGTGATCATCGGCGAGATCATCGGCATCAGGCTCGGCGAGCAGAGGCCACCCCTCGTCTATCAGGGCCGGCACTACCACGAGCTCTGAGGCTCGGGGTGCAAAGGGAAGGGCCTCGTCACCCGTCGCCGACACATGAGGAGGCCTCCCGGCCCCCAAAGGCTCATGGGAGCCCTCATGGCCGCAATCGACAGGTCGAGACGGTTTCAGCTTCAGGGGAATTCTCGGCAAAAGAGAGGGCCTGCCTGCCGGGATGAAGCAAGCGGCCCTCAGTTGTGAAGGGCTGTAGGTGAACAGTGCCTCCATGGGGGTAATCCCAAAGAGGTGTGTGTAGTTCGCCGCAGCCGCAGAAAATGTCGGATTTTCCTGGGAAAAAGCCCCTCACGAGGGGAGCGTGAAGGGCTTTGAGGGTCTCGAAGACCTGGGGGCACGTGGCCTTCGTGGTGAGGTAATGCCCTTACGGAACCTTGGTTCCGCGGAATTCTCGCCACTGAGCAGGTTAGTCCCCTGGCGGTTCCGGATCGGTACAGAAGCCGACATCCTTACAGGTCAGCCAAAGCCCGTGCAGATCTCTCGGCATCCCTTGAACCCGCGCCGCTGGAGATTATGTCCCTTTGTCACATTGCAATCATGATCTGCAGGGCCGCGAGCAAGGGATGTTGAGCAACTGGAACACATCCGATGCTGATGCGGTCAAAAGATCCTGCAGGTCGGCGTGTAGAATGGCCCCTCCATGAGCGAGGGCCTTCTGGAAGGGCAATCGCCCCCGCCTGCCACACCCGACGACCTCAGAGTTCCAGCGGCTTCCTGGCTGCAGGGCGGGGGCGAGATGTGTCAGCGTTTCCGGGCGCATGATTGGGCGGCGACCTCGCTTGGTCCTCTGCCGTCATGGCCCCAGTGCCTTCGCACCGTTGCCGATCTGATGCTCAGCTCCCCGCAACCGGTTTTCGTCCTCTAGGGAGCCGATCTCGCTCTTCTCTACAACGACAGCTTTGGGCCAAGGATCGGCCCAAAGCATCCGGCAGCCCTCGGCAGGCCCCTCCGTGAGGTTTGGCCTGAGATGTGGGACCGGCAACGCACAATCGTCCAATCGGCTCTGTCAGGCGAGGCGCAGGATGCCGCCGGGCGTCCTGATGCATCGGGCGGGCGACTGGGTTGGCCCATCGGGGGCTTCACATTCTCCTGGATGCCTGTGCGGGATGAGGCAGGCAAGGTTGCGGGTTTTTATTGCACCGGAAACGAAGCGCCGAGCCGCGCTCCCATGGAGGAGCGGCTCAGGCAGGTCAAGGAAGCGGCGCGGATCGGCAGTTTCGAATTCGACCGCACGACAGGCAAAGCCATTGCCTCACCCGAGTACCTGGAGCTGTACGGGCTGCCGGATGATCGTTCCGACAGCTTCTCGTATGAGCAATGGTTCGGTCTCCTGCATCCCGAGGATCGACCACGGATCGAGTCCGAAACACGCAGAGCGGTCACCGATCCCGCCTGCCACCAGCTCGAATACGATTTCCGCATCATCCGCGCCGATACCGGCGAGATGCGGTGGATCACGGCGCGCACCAAGCTGATCCGGGATAAGGAGGGACGCTTCATCCGCTCCCTCGGTGCCCAGTGGGATATCACCGCCGCCAAGGATACCGAGGCGGCGCTGCGCGAGAGCGAGGAGCGCTATCGCTCGTTCATCGCCCACAGTTCCGAGGGCATCTGGCTCCTCGAGCTCGTGCCTCCACTCGATACGCGGTTGCCTGTAGAGGAGCAGATCGAACTGGCCTACCGCAACGGCCGCTTCGTCGACTGCAACGACGCCATGGCGCGCATGTATGGGCTTGAGCGGGCCGAGGATCTAATCGGCAAAACCTTGGACTTCCCCCTGCCGTCATCCGACCCCGAGGCCAGAGCCTATCTCGCTGGAATTGTTCATTCCGGCTACAGCGTCAGCGGCGTGGAATCCGCCGAGCAGGATGCAGCCGGCAATTTCAGTTATTTCGACAACAGCATCATCCCGGTCATCGAAGACTGCCGGCTGAAGCGGCTCTGGGGAATCCAGCGCGACATCACCGACCGCAAGAGAGCCGAGGAGCAGCGCACACTCCTGATCAACGAGCTGAACCACCGGGTGAAGAACACCTTGGCCACGGTGCAGTCGATCGCGTCCCAGACCCTGCGCAATGCCTCGACCATGCAGGAGGCCAAGGAAGCTTTCGAGGGGCGCCTGATGGCTCTGGCGCGGGCTCACGACGTTCTGACGACGGAGAACTGGGAAGGGGCCGAGCTCAGGAACGTCGTCGCTCAAGCGGTGGCGCCCTACAGGTCCCTCAGTGAGGATCGCCTGACGATCGAAGGGCCTGAGGTCCGCTTGTCGCCCCGCATCGCCCTGGCCCTGTCCATGGCTCTCCAGGAGCTGACCACGAATGCCGTGAAGCATGGCTCCCTGTCGAACGAGACGGGAAGGGTCGACGTCGTGTGGGACATCGCAGAGACCCAGCCTGGAGGGCGTTTGCGCCTGCGCTGGCAGGAGAGCGGCGGCCCGCCGGTCGAGCCGCCGACACGGCAGGGCTTCGGCTCCCGGCTGATCGAACGCAGCCTCGCACGCGAGCTCAACGGCGACGTCCAGATCACGTTCCACCCTGAAGGGGTCCTGTGCACCGTGGATGCTCCGCTGGCATAGCGCGTTCGCTATACGACGCTGAGCCTGTGACCGGATTGGAACCATACACCGGAAAGACCTTTGACCAGCACGTGGTTTTTCAAAGGTGATCCGATGTTCAAGCTCCTTCGCAATCTCTTCGTCCTTCGTCAGGCCTGGAAGATGATCAGGCGCCGGCGCTAAAGCCTCGGACCCGAAAGTGGATTTGCACTTTTGGGATCATTCCGATGCTCAGTTCTTGGAAGGCGCATCGTGCGGACCATCTGGGTCCGCACGTTGTGCTAGAGCGTTGTCCGCCTATCCCTGTCTCGCAGGCCCCGGCGCGTAGGGGCTCCATCCGCTGATCTGCACGAACCCGTCGCGGGCGGCCACTACCATGTGCTTGCAGTGGCGATGGACGAGGGTGCCGGGCCTGTAGCGGTGCGGCTCCTCCCAGCCCGACGCCTCCCACACATAGACATAGCGGGAATCGACCTGGGCGAAGGCCTCGATGGATCCGAAGGCCCGGATGGTGCGCAGCGCATCCTGCACGCCGCCGTTCCAGGAGACGGTTCTCTGCGCCTGCGTCACCCTGGGCCAGTAGGTGCCCGGCCCCTGCGGCCTTGCCTCGGCCCAGAGACGGGGCAGGTCTGAGGCGATCTCCGCCGCGAGTTCCTTTGCGGCCATCTGGCACTTGGACAGCAGAGTGTCGTGAGATTCCGCGCCGCTCAAGGAAAAACGCTTCTGGGCCACGATGGCCCCGGTGTCGAAGGCAGGCTCCAGCGCGTGAGCCGTCATGCCCCACTCTTCCAGGCCGTCGAGAACGGCCTGGAAGAGTGGGTAAGGCCCTCGGCCCAAGGGCAGGGGTGAGGGGTGGAAGTTGAACGCATAGGGGATATGCCGCTCCCAACCGGTGATCAGCCATGGATAGCCCGCGACCACCAGGGCTTCGCAGCCCATGGCCTTCAGGCCCGCGAGGTCGGCCGGGAGGATGCGCGACATCTGCACCGGCAGGCGCAGCGAGCGGGCGCGGGACAGGGTCACGTCGTTGAAGTCGTAGATGCTGTCGCAGGGGCGGCTGAACAGCTTGACGGGCTCCCAGCCCCGGGCGAGGAACGTCTCGAAAACATCTCCCAGAAAATCGATTCCCGCGAAGGCGAAGCGCATTCCCGGTGATCTCCTTCCCCGATGCTTCCGTCCAGGCTCCCGCCCGAGCACTCAACGCAAGATCGCGTGGATGTGCAAGCCCGTTTGCGCATCGCGCTCTCTGTGGACACGGGTTTTCCCCTTGCTCAGGCCTTCGGTTGTCGCCTGACGACACGCTTGCGGGAACCTGAAAACACACTCAAGATTTAGCCTTGAGCATAGGGCAGGAGACCGCCTGCGCTTTCCGGGTGGATTCCTGTCGACAAGGCTCGTTCGGGCTTGAGAAGGAGTTCGCATGGTATCGAAGGATTTCATCCGCCAGATGGAAGGCTACGGGCTGACGACCGCCAAGATCCTGTACCGCATGCCGGATCACCCGTCCTTCCTTCAGACCTACGTCTGGCAGGAATACGATCTGGCGCCCCGCTTTCCCGTTCTCATCGATTTTCTCGACTTCTGGAAGCGGGAGCTTGCCGGGCCCCTGCACTCGGTCACGGTCACCCATGCGCAGCTGATCCGTCCCGCCGAGTTCCGGGCGATTGAGGGGGAGATCAACATTCATTGATACGCCTTGGCCCCGGACGTTAAGTCAGGTAGAGAGGCGCCCTGAGCATCCCCGAACCTGTCAGGGCTCCTTGTTTTCCAACGCGCGCACTTCCCAGATCCTGCTCGCCCTCGCGTCCCAGCCGGGCGAGCGCCTCACCGTGCGCGAGATCATGGCCGTGCTCCAGGACCGGGCCTTTGCGCTCCTGATCGTCCTGTTGGGCCTGCCCAATTGCCTTCCCATGCCGCCGCCGATTCCCCTGGTCTGCGGACTGCTGCTGGCGCTTGTCGCCGTTCAGATCGTTTTCGGACGCGAGGCTCCCTGGCTTCCGCGCCAGCTCATGAACCGCTCCATGGCCCGCACGGATGTGGAGCGGGCCGTCGGACGCGCGATTCCGGTGTTTCGCCGGCTCGAGCGGATTTCGCGGCCTCGCATGATCTTCCTGGACACGCCGCTCGCCATGCGCCTCATGGGCGCGGTCATTCTGGTTCTGTCGCTGGGGCTTCTGTTCGCGCCCCCGTTCGTGGGGCAGATCCCGTTGGGCCTCGCCGTGTGCCTCGTCGGCCTGGGCCTGGTGGAACGGGACGGCTTCGTCGTGGTGGGAGGGCTCCTGGTCGGCTCCTTCGGCCTGACCCTGAGCCTGGGCTTCGTCTACGCGATCTTCACCGGGATCGACACCCTGATCTGAGGCCTGCGGCCACCACAGGCGGCCGCAGGATCGTGATGCCTTAGTCGTCGTCTTCCTCGAATTCCGGAGCCGACTTGAGCTGGTCGACCGACATGTTCACGACGATCCGCATGTCGTCGCTGCTGCGGCTCGTGGTCGAACCGGTCGTCTGAACGGAGCCCGTGGTTGCCGCGTCCGGGGCGTTCATCTGGATGGCGCTCATGGGCAGGGCCACGGTGCGGTCGCCGAGGCCCGCATCCACCTCGACAACGACGGCGACGACCTTGCCGCTGCGGTCGAGCACCAGATCCTCGACATCGCCGATATCCTTGTTGTCGGCACCAACCACATCCTCATCCATGATCTTGGAGGCGAGCATCTGGCCGGCCTCGAGGCGGGTGATGAAATTCACGCCGGCCGGAGCCGTGGCGCCGGAGGAGGGCTGTGCGGGGGTGGACTGGGCCATGGCGGCCGAAGCCAGGAGGGTGGAGCCGAGCAGGCCGGCGGTCAGCAGCAGTTTCATCATCAACTCCCATGAACGTTACTCGTGGTGGTGTAACGCCGACGGGAGGGGTTGGTTCTGTGGTCAAGCTCAGATCAGGCGCAGGCCCTTGAGGCTCGCATGACCCTCGCGGCCCACGATGATGTGGTCATGGACGGTGATCCCTAAGGGCTTTGCCACCTCCATGATCTCGCGGGTCATCTTGGCGTCGGCGGAGGACGGCGTGGGATCGCCCGAGGGGTGGTTGTGCACCAGGATCAGGGCTGACGCCGAGAGTTCGAGGGCCCGCTTGACCACCTCGCGCGGATAGACCGGCGTGTGGTCGACGGTGCCCGATTGCTGCACCTCGTCGGCGATGAGCGCGTTGCGCTTGTCGAGGAAGAGCAGGCGGAACTGCTCCTTGTCCATGAAGGCCATGGCGGTGCGGCAATAATCGATGACGGAGGTCCAGGAGGACAGGACGGGGCGCTTGGCCACCTCGCCCTTTGCGAGCCGCCGGGCGGAAGCCTCGACGATCTTCAGGTCCGTCACCACGCTCTCGCCGATCCCGTCCACCTCCATGAGCCGGGCCGGTGTGGCGGCCAGCACCTCGGCGAAGGAGCCGAAGCGCTTGAGCAACTCCTTGGCGATGGGCTTCACGTCCCGGCGCGGGATCGAGCGGAAGAGGACGAGTTCCAAAAGCTCGTAATCCGGCACGGCATCGCCGCCCACCTCCATGAAGCGGGCGCGCAACCGGTCGCGATGGCCGTGATAATGGGGAAGGTCGTCGCTCATGCCCGCCTGTACTCTTCAGCCGCTTCAGACTTCTATGGCTAGAGTTTCCGCCATTGAGAGATGAAACGTTACTTTGTAGGATTGAGGCGGTGTCAACGCTAGATCCTCTACGCAGTGATTATGACCCTTTGGCGAGTGGCTCGGGCGAGGCGGTTTTGGGATAGGCGCGGCCCATTTTGACCCGGGCGTTTTCGGTGGTGAACATCCACCTGACCCGGACCCCGGCGGCGTTGCGCTCGCGCTCCCAGGCAGCGATTTCCCGCTCGAGCCCCTCGCGCGTGGCGATCCGCCGGTCCAGGCACTGGCCCTTGAGCACCCCGATCTCGATTTCGACCATGTTCAACCAACTCGCGTGCTTGGGAGTAAAGTGGTACTCCAGCCGCCCCAGGAGGCGATGCGCTTCCGCGGCCGGGAAAGCCTCGTAGAGCGCGCCGGGCGTGTGCGTCGACAAGTTGTCCATCACGACCCGGATCCGCTCGGCCTGCGGAAAGTCGACATCCACAAGCTCGCGCATGCACCGGGCGAAGTCGCATGCCGTGCGCTGCTCACTAACCTTGACCCGGCGCCAGGGCCGGTGCGCATCCACCATCACGAACAGGTTCACCGTGCCACAGCGGCGGTACTCGTAGTCGATGCACTCAATCTGCCCCGGTGCGGCCGGGAGCGGCGGGCGCGTCTCACCAATGAGTTGGACGGGGCTTTCATCGAAGCACACCACCGGGTGCTGCGGATCGGACGGCGCGGCGTAGAGATCAAGCACATCCTCCATGCGGGCGACGTATTCGCCATCAATCTTTGGCACGCACCACATCTTCTGCTGCCACGGCTTGAGGGCATTTTCAGCCAGACGCCGGCGCACTGTCTCGCGCGACAGGCTGTTGTGTTGGGTGAGCCGTACGATCTCGCCGGCCAGGAGCTCCAGCGTCCAGCGGGCCCGGCCCGCCGGCGGCTTTGCGCAGGCGGTGGCCACCAGCAGCGCCTCCTCCGGGCCTGAGAGCTTGCGGGCGGCGCCGGGACGGGGTTCCTCGCTGAGGGCCCGCTCCAGGTTGCCCTCCACGAAGCGGCGCTTGGTCCGGTACACGGTCGAGCCGCCCACCGCGATGCTCTCGGCAATCGTCTCGTCTGACACCCCGGCATCGGCCGCCAACAGGATCTGCGCTCGCTTGAGCTTTCGGGCCGCCTGCTTGCCGCCGCTGAGCATCGTCTGAAGCTGGGTGCGCTCGGCCTCGCTCAGCTCAATCCGGTAGCATATGTTCATCTCGGCCTCCCGCGTGAGAGGCCCAGCTGAATCAGCCGATGAATCGAGCGTGTGGCGGATGTCCGAGAAAAGCTTCACCGACCGGCAGGGCCAGTACCTGGCCTTCATCGATGCCTACACGCGCGTCCATGGCCGCCCCCCGGCTGAGACCGACATGCAGCGCCATTTCCAGGTCACGCCGCCGTCCGTGCACCAGATGATCCTAACCTTGGAACGGGCCGGCTTGATCCGCCGTCAGCCCGGAGTGGCGCGAAGCATCGAGGTGTTGGTCGCCCCTGAAGGCCTGCCCCTCCTCCGCCATCCCCAACCCGTCAAATCCTCTGGGCCGAGGAT
>NZ_JPUG01000061.1 GCF_000739015.1 Microvirga sp. BSC39 | reverse complement strand
GGCGGCGACGACGCCGGCGCCGACGGTGCGGCCGCCCTCACGGATGGCGAAGCGCAGCTTCTCCTCCATGGCGATCGGCGCAATCAGCGTCACTTCCATGGTGATGTTGTCGCCCGGCATCACCATCTCGGTGCCCTCAGGCAGCGTCACCACGCCCGTCACGTCCGTCGTGCGGAAGTAGAACTGCGGACGGTAGTTGCCGAAGAACGGCGTATGACGCCCGCCCTCTTCCTTCGTCAGGATGTAGGCCTCGGCCTTGAACTTCGTGTGCGGCTTGATCGAGCCCGGCTTGCACAGCACTTGGCCGCGCTCCACGTCCTCGCGCTTCGTGCCACGCAGCAGAACGCCCACGTTGTCGCCCGCCTGGCCCTGATCGAGCAGCTTGCGGAACATCTCGACGCCCGTCACCGTGGTCTTCACGGTGTCCTTGAGGCCCACGATCTCCACTTCCTCGCCGACCTTGACAACGCCGCGCTCCACGCGACCCGTCACCACCGTGCCGCGGCCCGAGATCGAGAACACGTCTTCGATTGGCATCAGGAACGGCTGGTCGATCGGGCGCTCCGGCTGCGGGATGTAGGCATCCACCTCAGCCATCAGCTTGAGAACCGCATCGCGGCCGATCTCAGGCTGGCGGTCCTCTAGAGCGCAAAGAGCCGAGCCCTTCACGATCGGAATGTCGTCGCCCGGGAAGTCGTACTTCGACAGAAGCTCGCGCACCTCGAGCTCAACAAGGTCGAGCAGCTCGGCGTCGTCGACCATGTCGACCTTGTTCATGAACACCACCAGGGCAGGCACGCCCACCTGGCGGGCCAGCAGGATGTGCTCGCGGGTCTGCGGCATCGCGCCGTCGGCCGAGGACACCACCAGGATCGCGCCGTCCATCTGAGCCGCACCCGTGATCATGTTCTTCACGTAGTCGGCGTGGCCGGGGCAGTCCACGTGGGCATAGTGCCGGTTCACGGTCTCGTACTCCACGTGCGCCGTGGAGATCGTGATGCCGCGGGCCTTCTCTTCCGGCGCCTTGTCGATCTGGTCGTACGCCGTAAACGTCGCCCCGCCAGACTCCGCCAGAACCTTCGTGATCGCCGCCGTCAGAGACGTCTTGCCATGGTCCACGTGACCAATCGTCCCAATGTTGCAGTGCGGCTTATTCCGCTCAAACTTTTCCTTCGCCATCGTGGCACCCGTTCCTTTGATCGTTCAAATTTCGCTTAGTAAGTTCAGGCGTACTTCGCCTGAACCTCGGCAGCCACGTTCGACGGCACCTGCTCGTAGTGGTCGAACTGCATGGTGTAGCTCGCACGACCCTGGCTCATGCCGCGCAGGGTGTTGACGTAGCCGAACATGTTGGCGAGCGGGACCATCGCGTTGATGACCACGGCGTTGCCGCGCATGTCCTGACCCTGGATCTGACCACGGCGGGAGTTCAGATCGCCGATCACCGAACCGGTGTAGTCTTCCGGAGTCGTGACCTCGACCTTCATCACCGGCTCGAGCAGAACCGAACCGCCCTTCTGGAGGGCTTCACGCAGAGCCGCACGAGAGGCGATTTCGAAGGCCAGGGCCGACGAGTCGACTTCGTGGAAGGCACCGTCGACGAGTTCGACCTTGAGGTCGACCACCGGGAAGCCGGCGACGACGCCAGCACCCACGACCGACTGCAGGCCCTTCTCGACGCCCGGGATGTACTCCTTCGGCACCGCGCCACCGACGATCTTCGACTCGAAGGCGAAGCCAGCACCCTGCTCGTTCGGCTGAACGACAATCTTGACACGGGCGAACTGACCCGTACCGCCGGTCTGCTTCTTGTGGGTGTAGTCGATCTCGGCCTTCTTCGTGACCGTCTCGCGATAGGCAACCTGCGGAGCGCCGATATTCGCATCGACCTTGTAGGTACGACGGAGAATGTCGACCTTGATGTCGAGGTGAAGCTCGCCCATGCCCTTCAGGATCGTCTGGCCCGACTCCTGGTCGGTGGAGACGCGGAAGGACGGGTCCTCGGCAGCCAGCTTCGACAGGGCGAGGCCCAGCTTCTCCTGGTCGGCCTTCGACTTCGGCTCGATGGCGATCTCGATCACCGGCTCCGGGAACTCCATGCGCTCAAGGATCACAGGCTTAGCCGGATCGCAGAGCGTGTCGCCGGTGCGGACTTCCTTGAGGCCTGCGAGGGCGACGATGTCGCCTGCATAGGCTTCCTTGATGTCCTCACGGTTGTTCGCATGCATCAGCAGCATGCGGCCAACGCGCTCTTTCTTGTCGCGGGACGAGTTGAGCAGAGTCTCACCGGCATTCACCTTGCCCGAGTAGACGCGGCAGAAGGTGATCGTTCCGACGAAGGGGTCGTCCATGATCTTGAAGGCGAGCATGGAGAAGCCTTCGTCGTCCTTCGGCTTACGGGTGGTCGGCTCTTCGGTCTTGAAGTCGATGCCCTGGATAGCCTCACGGTCTGCCGGGGACGGCAGGAAGTCCACGACGGCGTCGAGCAGGGGCTGAACGCCCTTGTTCTTGAACGCGGAGCCGCAGAGCACCGGATGGAAGGCGCGACGCTGCACGGCCGTACGGATCAGGCGACGCAGGGTCGCCTCGTCCGGCTCCTGGCCGTCGAGGTAGGCCATCATGGCCTCGTCGTCCATCTCCACGGCAGCTTCGACGAGCTTGCCGCGATATTCGAGGGCCTGGTCCTTCAGGTCGGCCGGGATCTCGACTTCGTCGAAGTTGGCGCCGAGCGCCTCGCCGGACCAGATCAGGGCCTTCATCTTGATCAGATCGACCATGCCGCGGAAGTCGCTCTCGGCACCGATCGGGATCTGAAGGCAGACGGGCTTGCCGGCCACGCGCTTGATGATGTCGGCGACGCAGTTGAAGAAGTTCGCGCCGGTCTTGTCCATCTTGTTGACGAACACGACACGGGGAACGTCGTACTTGTCGGCCTGGCGCCACACGGTCTCGGTCTGAGGCTCAACGCCCTGGTTGCCGTCGAGGACGCAGACAGCGCCGTCGAGGACGCGCAGCGAACGCTCGACTTCGATGGTGAAGTCGACGTGGCCGGGGGTGTCGATGATGTTCAGGCGCTTGTCGCGCCAGAAGCAGGTGGTCGCAGCGGAGGTGATCGTGATGCCACGCTCCTGCTCCTGCTCCATCCAGTCCATGGTGGCGGCACCCTCGTGCACTTCACCGATCTTGTGGGACTTACCGGTGTAGTAAAGGATGCGCTCGGTCGTGGTGGTCTTGCCGGCATCGATGTGGGCCATGATGCCGAAGTTGCGGTAGTCCTCAATCGCGTGCGTGCGGGGCATCGCTCAGCTCCTCAGACCTTTACCAGCGGTAATGCGAGAACGCACGGTTGGCTTCCGCCATACGGTGAGTGTCTTCGCGCTTTTTCACGGCATTGCCGCGGTTGTTCGAGGCATCGAGCAGCTCAGCGGAGAGACGCTCGATCATGGTCTTGTCGTTGCGGCCGCGGGCGGCCTGGATGATCCAACGGATCGCGAGAGCCTGACGGCGCTCGGTACGAACCTCGACCGGGACCTGATAGGTCGCACCGCCGACGCGGCGGGAGCGGACCTCGATCGCCGGAGCGACGTTGTCGAGGGCTTGCTTGAAGACCTCGAGCGGGTTCGCCTTGGCGCGGCTTTCGATGCTGTCGAATGCACCGTAGACGATGCTCTCGGCAGCGGACTTCTTGCCGTCGTACATGATGGAATTCATGAACTTCGTGACGACGATATCGCCGAACTTGGCGTCCGGGATGATCTCACGCTTCTCGGCACTATGGCGGCGGGACATGAGCTGGCTCCGACCTCAAATACAGTTGACGGCTTACTTCGGCCGCTTCGCGCCGTACTTCGAACGACGCTGCTTACGATTCTTCACGCCCTGGGTGTCGAGGACACCGCGGAGGATGTGATAACGGACACCCGGAAGGTCCTTCACGCGACCACCGCGGATCATGACCACGGAGTGCTCCTGAAGGTTGTGACCTTCGCCCGGGATGTACCCGATGACTTCGAACCCGTTCGTCAGGCGAACCTTGGCGACCTTACGCAGAGCCGAATTCGGCTTCTTCGGGGTCGTCGTATAAACGCGCGTGCACACGCCACGCTTCTGCGGGCAGGCCTCAAGCGCGGGAACCTTATTCCGGCTCTTTTGCGCAGTCCGCGGCTTGCGGATCAGCTGAGAGATCGTTGGCATCCTGTGCCCTCTTTGACCGACCACCCGACAGGTGGCCATGAATGTGTCTTCAACGGTTGAACGCCGCTCTTCGCTTCTGCGGGCCTTTTCAGGCTGCACAAAACGAAGCCACGCCATTGACTTGGGTAAGCCCTTGGCGCGGTGCGATTGCAGAGGACCACGGGATGTCCCGCGGTCGTGCCCTAAATCTGACGAGTGTCAGTCAAGGTTGAGTTCGGCAGCGTTTAGGTGGCATCCGTCGAAGCTAGGCGCTTCGACTGGCGAAAACCTACGGCCAGCCGGAAAGTCCGGTCTCTCTAGCGTCCGAGTCGTGCAAAGTCAACACTTTTCGGTAACGATCCAGAAAGGTGCTCCCAAACGACGGGATGCGGCCGGTTCTGTCTCTTCTATATGGGTTTCTTCCCGCTCGGCACAAGGTTATGAAGTAGCAACGATGCAGAGGGGCGAACGGTGACGGCGGCGATTCACTTTGAGACCGAGGCCTATGATGTGACGCATGGGAAGCCGATGGGCCGCCACTTCGCAGGTCATGGCTTCCTCTCGGCCTTTGCCCGGCATTCATCCCATGATGCTCCCGTCGGGTATGTGGGCAATGCAAAGTTCGGTGGGGAATTCTGCAGCTTCATCAAGAACTTTCGCCCGGAGAGCTCGCCGCGTTACATCGTGGCCGCCAAGGCCGGCGCTCTCAGGCAGGTCGGCTGCCTCTTCACGCCCAGTCCGATCAACGCCGCACAAACGTGGCAGAGGGAACTGCACGGACCCAGATCCTGGAGCCTGTGCGGGGTGAATCACACCCTCTCGTCCGCCCGGGCCATGGATGGGCTCTCCGCCCTCCTTGCCGCTGCGGTGCAGCCGTGGGATGCGATCATCTGCACATCAACGGCCTCGCGGGCGGTGATCGAGACGCTGTTCGCCCGCCAGGAGGAGCATCTGGCACGGCGCCTGGGTGCTACCCGGTCTATCCGGCCGCAACTCCCGGTGATTCCTCTCGGCGTGGACTGTGAGGCTCAGGCTCGGCGGTCGGAGCGCAGGGGCGAGGCGCGCTCATCTTTAGGCATCGAACCGGGTGACTTCGTCGTCCTGTTTCTCGGGCGCCTGTCTTTTCATGCCAAGGCCAATCCGACCCCCATGTACCTGGCCCTGGAGCGCGTGATGCGCCGTCATCGGGTCGTCCTGATCGAGTGCGGCTGGACGGCCAATGAGCACATTGCCCAAGCCTACGCGGATGCAAGGGCCAAGCTTTGTCCGTCCGTGCGATCCATCGTGCTCGACGGCCGCGTCAATGAGGTCCGGGATACGGCCTGGGCGGCAGCGGACGTATTCTGCTCCCTGTCCGACAACATTCAGGAGACCTTTGGCCTCACCCCTATCGAGGCCATGGCGGCGGGCCTTCCGGTGGTCGTGACCAACTGGGACGGATACAAGGATACGGTCAGGAACGGCATCGACGGATTTGCCGTTCCGACCATGGCTGCCCCTCCGGGAGCAGGACAGCATCTTGCGACGCGCCACGCGCTCGAAGTGGACACTTACGATTCCTATATCGGCCAGGCATCGACTGCGATCGCCGTGGACGTGGATGCGACGGCGGCAGCCTTCGAACGCCTCGCGGCCGATCCGGACCTGCGCCACCGCATGGGCGCGAACGGGGCGGCGCGCGCCAGAGAGCACTTCGACTGGAAAGTGATCGTCAGAGCCTATGAGGAGCTGTGGCAGGAACTGGCCGCTCTGAGAACCGCCGGGCAGGAAGCGCCCTCCCCTGGGGCCGCGCGCGGCATCTGGCCGGCTCGACCCGACCCGTTCGAACTCTTCGCCAGCTTTCCTTCCATCCCCTTTTCCAGCCAACAGGTCTTTTCGCAGGCAGCCGATGTCCCTGAAGCTGAGGTACTTGAGCGGCTGAGCCTGAGGGTGTCTCTGGTGAATGCGTCGCCGGATATCTCCTCTGCCTTTCTTCTCTCAGTGTGGAAGCTGGCTGGCGGCCGGGGCGCCACAGTCCGGGATATCCTTGCCGCGCACCAGAGCACCTCGCCCGCCCTGGCCGTCAGAGCCCTCCTGTGGCTGACGAAGCTCGGCCTGCTCAGGGTCGCCCCCAGGGCCGAGCGCCCCTAGGCACCCGCCCACGAAAAAGGCCGCCCGGAGGCGGCCTTCTCCTAGTTACGGTGTCTTCGCGGCCTACTCGGCCGCCGGAGGCAGCTCGCTGACCTGAGCCTGGGACTCGGAGCGCTTCTGCTGCAGGATCAGTTCGTCGCGGTGGGTCGCAACGGCCTTGATCTGAGCGGTGAGCGCGCCCGTGCCGGCCGGGATCAGGCTGCCGACGATGACGTTCTCCTTGAGGCCCTCGAGGGTGTCGACCTTGCCGTTGACCGCCGCTTCGGTGAGGACGCGGGTGGTCTCCTGGAAGGACGCCGCCGAGATGAAGGAGCGGGTCTGCAGCGAGGCCTTGGTGATGCCGAGCAGAACCGGCACGCCGACGGCGGGCTTCTTCTTCTCGGACACGAGACGCTCGTTGATCTCCTCGAACTCGAGACGATCCACCTGCTCGCCGTTGAGCAGCTCGGAATCGCCGCCCTCGGTGATCTCGACCTTCTGCAGCATCTGGCGAACGATCACCTCGATGTGCTTGTCGTTGATGAGCACGCCCTGGAGGCGGTAGACCTCTTGGATCTCGTTCACGAGGTAGGCGGCGAGCTCCTCGACGCCCTTGATCGCCAGGATGTCGTGCGGGGCCGGGTTGCCGTCGACGATGAAGTCTCCGGTCTCGACCACGTCGCCGTCCTGCAGGTGGATGTGCTTGCCCTTCGGGATCAGGTACTCCACCGGCTCCGAACCATCGTGCGGGTTCAGCGTCAGGCGACGCTTGCTCTTGTAGTCGCGGCCGAACTGGATCGTGCCGGACTTCTCCGCAATGATGGCCGCATCCTTCGGACGGCGGGCCTCGAACAGCTCCGCCACGCGCGGCAGACCGCCCGTGATGTCGCGGGTCTTGGCGCTCTCGGTCGAGACGCGGGCGAGGATGTCGCCGGCCTTGACCTTCGAGCCTGGATCGGACGCGAGGATCGCATCCACGGGCAGGAGGTACCGGGCGTCGCCGCCGCGGGCGACCTTGGCCACCTTGCCGCCGGCACCCTGGATGACCACCGCCGGACGCAGATCGGCCGTACGCGGAGAACCGCGCCAGTCGATGACCACGCGCTTGGCGATGCCGGTCGACTCGTCCATCGACTCGATCATCGATGCGCCGTCCACGAGGTCCTCGTAGCCCACCGTACCGTCGATCTCGGTGAGGATCGGCCGGGAGTAAGGATCCCACTCGGCAATACGCTGGCCGCGCTTGATCGTGTCGCCCTCGTCCACCTTCAGGCGGGAGCCGTATTGCAGGCGGTGAACCGCCCGCTCGGCGCCGTCCGAACCGATGATCACAACAGCCACGTTGCGGCCCATGACGACGAGATCGCCGTCGGAGTTGCGCGCAATGTTCTTGTTGCGGAAGCCGATCGTGCCTTCGAAGCTCGACTCGATGAAGGACGAGTCGGCAATCTGGGCCGCGCCACCGATGTGGAAGGTACGCATGGTAAGCTGCGTGCCCGGCTCACCGATGGACTGCGCCGCGATGACGCCGACAGCCTCGCCGTGGTTGACCGGGGTGCCCCGGGCCAGGTCGCGGCCGTAGCAGGTGGCGCAGACGCCGTTCTTCGACTCACAGACGAGCACGGAGCGGATCTTCACCTCCTGGATACCGGCAGCGCCGATCGCCTCGAGGTGATGCTCCTCGATCATCGTTCCCTTGGGCACGATGACGGCGCCGTCCTGGGCCACCAGATCCTCTGCCGTCGAGCGGCCGAGGATGCGGGACGCCAGTGACGCGACCACCTGGCCGGCGTCGATGATGGCGCGCATCTTGATGCCGCGCTCGGTGCCGCAATCCGGCTCACGGATGACCGCGTCCTGCGCCACGTCGACGAGGCGGCGGGTCAGGTAGCCCGAGTTCGCCGTCTTGAGCGCAGTGTCGGCCAGACCCTTACGGGCGCCGTGGGTCGAGTTGAAGTACTCGAGAACGTCGAGGCCTTCCTTGAAGTTCGAGATGATCGGCGTCTCGATGATCTCGCCCGACGGCTTGGCCATGAGGCCGCGCATCGCCGCGAGCTGCTTCATCTGGGCCGGCGAACCACGGGCGCCCGAGTGGGACATCATGTAGATCGAGTTAACCGGCTTATCGCGTCCGTTCTCGTCCTTCTGCACCGTGGAGATGCGGTTCATCATCTCGCCGGCGAGGCGGTCCGAGCACTTCGCCCACGCGTCGACAACCTTGTTGTACTTCTCGCCCTGGGTGATGAGGCCGTCCTGGTACTGCTGCTCGTAGTCCTTCGCGAGGGCACGGGTCTCCTCGACGATCTCCCACTTGTTCTCCGGGATCACCATGTCGTCCTTGCCGAACGAGATGCCGGCCTTGAACGCATTGTAGAAGCCGAGGCCCATGATGCGGTCGCAGAAGATCACCGATTCCTTCTGACCGCAGTGCCGGTACACGGCATCGATCATGTTGGAGATCTCCTTCTTCGTCATGAGCTTGTTCACGACGTCGAAGGGGAGCATCGGGTGCTTGGGCAGGAGGCGCGAGAGCATGACGCGGCCGGCCGTGGTGTCGACGATCTTCGACACCGGCTTGCCGTCCTCGTCGAGGCCTTCCCAGCGATAGCGGATCTTCGTGTGGAGCGTGATGACCTTCTCGTTCAGGGCATGCTCGATCTCGCCCATGTCGGCGAAGGCTTTGCCCTGGCCGGGCTGGCCGTCCGACACGATGGAGAGATAGTAGAGGCCGAGAACGATGTCCTGCGACGGCACGATGATCGGCTGACCGTTGGCCGGGTGCAGGATGTTGTTGGTCGACATCATCAGCACGCGGGCTTCAAGCTGAGCCTCGAGCGAGAGCGGCACGTGGACGGCCATCTGGTCGCCGTCGAAGTCCGCGTTGAACGCGGCGCAGACGAGCGGGTGCAGCTGGATCGCCTTGCCCTCGATCAGGGTGGGCTCGAAGGCCTGGATGCCCAGACGGTGCAGGGTCGGCGCGCGGTTCAGGAGAACCGGGTGCTCGCGGATGACCTCGTCCAGGATGTCCCAAACCTCGGGCTTTTCCTTCTCGACGAGCTTCTTCGCCTGCTTGACGGTGGCGGAGAGACCGCGCGCGTCGAGCTTGGCGTAGATGAACGGCTTGAAGAGCTCGAGCGCCATCTTCTTCGGCAGGCCGCACTGGTGCAGCTTGAGCTCCGGACCCACCACGATGACCGAGCGGCCCGAGTAGTCCACGCGCTTGCCGAGCAGGTTCTGGCGGAACCGGCCCTGCTTGCCCTTGAGCATGTCGGCGAGCGACTTCAGCGGGCGCTTGTTGGCACCCGTGATGACGCGGCCGCGGCGGCCGTTGTCGAACAGGGCATCGACCGCCTCCTGGAGCATGCGCTTCTCGTTGCGGACGATGATGTCCGGCGCACGCAACTCCATGAGCCGCTTCAGGCGGTTGTTGCGGTTGATGACGCGGCGGTAGAGGTCGTTCAGGTCCGAGGTCGCGAAGCGGCCGCCGTCCAGCGGCACGAGCGGACGCAGGTCCGGCGGGATCACCGGAACGACCGTCATGATCATCCACTCGGGCTTGTTGCCCGACTGGACGAAGGCCTCGATGATCTTGAGGCGCTTCATGAGCTTCTTGGGCTTCAGCTCGGACGTAGTGACCGCGATCTCCTCGCGGATCTCCTGGGCGGTCTTCTCGAGGTCGAGCTCCTGCAGGATCCGGCGGATTGCCTCCGCGCCGATCATGGCCGTGAAGCTGTCCTCACCGAACTCGTCCTGAGCACGGATGTACTCCTCCTCGGAGAGGAGCTGACGGTCCTTGAGCGGCGACAGTCCGGCATCGACGACGATGTAGGACTCGAAATAGAGGATGCGCTCCAGATCCTTCAGGGTCATGTCGAGCAGCAGACCGATGCGGCTCGGCAGGGACTTGAGGAACCAGATGTGAGCGACGGGCGCGGCGAGCTCGATGTGGCCCATGCGGTCGCGACGGACGCGGGCCAGCGTCACCTCGACGCCGCACTTCTCGCAGATCACGCCCTTGTACTTCATGCGCTTGTACTTGCCGCACAGGCACTCGTAGTCCTTGATCGGGCCAAAGATGCGCGCGCAGAACAAGCCGTCACGCTCGGGCTTGAACGTGCGGTAGTTGATGGTCTCCGGCTTCTTGATCTCGCCGTAGGACCAGGACAGAATCTTCTCAGGGCTCGCGATCGAGATCTTGATCTGATCGAAGCTCTGCGGCTGGGCCGTCTGGTTGAAGAGATTCATGACCTCTTGATTCATCGCCGTCTCCTGAGCTGGAGGGCGCTAGATAAGCACCCTCACCGGCAATTGCATGGGGCCGCGGCATCATCGCCGCGGCCAAACGTCAGTCTTGAAGCGTAGCGCTTATTCGGCAGCCTCGGACGGGGGCAGCTGCCCCGCCTCGTTGGCAGCCTTCTTGGAATTGGTCAGCTCCACGTTGAGGCCGAGCGAACGCATTTCCTTCACGAGAACGTTGAAGCTCTCCGGAATGCCCGACTCGAAGGTGTCGTCGCCACGAACGATGGCTTCGTAGACCTTCGTACGGCCGGCCACGTCGTCCGACTTGACCGTGAGCATTTCCTGCAGGGTGTAGGCGGCGCCGTAAGCCTCCAGAGCCCACACCTCCATTTCGCCGAAGCGCTGGCCGCCGAACTGGGCCTTGCCGCCCAGCGGCTGCTGGGTGACGAGGCTGTAGGGGCCGATGGAGCGGGCGTGGATCTTGTCGTCCACGAGGTGGTGGAGCTTCAGCATGTAGATGTAGCCCACGGTCACCTTGCGGTCGAAAGGCTCGCCGGTCTTGCCGTCATAGAGCGTCACCTGACCCGACGGGTCGAGGCCGGCCTTCTGCAGCATGACCTCGATGTCCGATTCCTTCGCACCGTCGAAGACCGGGGTGGCGAACGGAACACCGCGACGCAGCTTGTTGCCGAGCTCAGCCAGTTCCTCGTCGGAAGCCTGCTCGATTTCCGGCAGGTTGCCGTAGATCGACACCAGCTGATCGCGAAGTCCCTTGGACTGGCCCGACCGCATATAGGCATCGACCGCCTGGGCGACCTGCTTGCCGAGACCGGCAGCAGCCCAGCCAAGGTGCGTCTCGAGGATCTGACCGACGTTCATGCGGCTCGGCACGCCCAGCGGGTTGAGCACGATGTCCGCGTGCGTCCCGTCCTCGAGGAACGGCATGTCCTCGATGGGAACGATGCGCGACACGACACCCTTGTTGCCGTGACGGCCGGCCATCTTGTCGCCCGGCTGGATCTTGCGCTTCACGGCGACGAAGACCTTGACCATCTTCATGACGCCCGGAGGAAGCTCGTCGCCGCGCTGCAGCTTCTCGACCTTGTCGAGGAAGCGCTGCTCGAGGCGCTTCTTCGACTCGTCGTACTGCTTCTGCATGGCCTCGATCTCGGTCATCAGAGCATCGTCTTCAACCGCGAACTGCCACCACTGCGACCGCGGGTGCTCGTTGAGGAGCTCGCGGGTGATCTTCGTGTCCTTCTTGAAGCCCTTCGGGCCCGCAACGGCGCTCTTGCCCGAGAGAATCTCGGCCAAACGCGCATAGGTGTTGCGGTCGAGGATCGCCTGCTCGTCGTCGCGGTCCTTCGCGAGACGCTCGATTTCCTCGCGCTCGATGGCCTGGGCGCGCTCGTCCTTGTCGACGCCGTGACGGTTGAAGACACGAACTTCCACGATGGTGCCGGTCACGCCCGGGGGCACGCGTAAGCTCGTGTCACGGACGTCGGAGGCCTTCTCGCCGAAGATGGCGCGCAGAAGCTTCTCTTCCGGCGTCATCGGGCTCTCGCCCTTCGGCGTGATCTTGCCGACGAGGATGTCGCCCGCATGAACCTCGGCGCCGATATAGACGATGCCGGCCTCGTCCAGGTTCTTCAGCGCCTCTTCCGACACGTTCGGAATGTCGCGCGTGATTTCCTCAGGACCCAGCTTCGTGTCGCGGGCCATCACTTCGAATTCCTCGATGTGGATCGAGGTGAAGACGTCTTCCTTCACGATCCGCTCGGAGAGCAGGATCGAGTCTTCGAAGTTGTAGCCGTTCCACGGCATGAACGCGACGAGCACGTTCCGGCCGAGCGCGAGCTCTCCGTATTCGGTCGAAGGACCGTCGGCGATGATGTCGCCCTTGCGCACGAGGTCGCCGGCGCGGACCAGCGGCTTCTGCGTGATGCAGGTCGACTGGTTGGAGCGCTGGAACTTCTGCAGGCGGTAGATGTCGACGCCCGGACGGGTCGGATCCGTGTTCTCCGTCGCGCGGATAACGATACGGGTCGCGTCCACCTGGTCGACCACGCCGGTGCGGCGGGCCGCAATGGCGGCACCCGAGTCGCGGGCCACGACGGCTTCCATGCCGGTGCCGACGAACGGAGCGTCCGCCTGCACGAGCGGCACGGCCTGACGCTGCATGTTCGAACCCATGAGCGCGCGGTTCGCGTCGTCGTTCTCGAGGAACGGGATGAGCGCGGCCGCGACCGACACGAGCTGCTTCGGCGAAACCTCCATGAGGTCCACGCGGTCCGGAGCCACGACGATGTTGTCACCGGCGCGGCGGCAGATCACGAGCTCTTCCGTGAGGGTGCCGTTGCCGTCGAGCAGCGAGTTGGCCTGGGCGATGTTGTACTTCGCCTCTTCCATGGCCGAGAGGTAGATCACCTCGTCGGTCACGCGGCTGTCGCGCACGCGGCGGAACGGCGTCTCGATGAAGCCGTACTTGTTGACGCGGGCGAAGGTGGCCAGCGAGTTGATCAGACCGATGTTCGGGCCTTCCGGCGTCTCGATCGGGCAGATGCGGCCGTAGTGCGTCGGGTGCACGTCGCGCACCTCGAAGCCGGCGCGCTCGCGGGTCAGACCGCCCGGGCCAAGCGCCGAGAGACGACGCTTGTGCGTGACCTCGGAGAGCGGGTTGGTCTGGTCCATGAACTGCGAGAGCTGCGAGGAGCCGAAGAACTCGCGCACGGCGGCAGCCGCCGGCTTCGCGTTGATCAGGTCCTGCGGCATGACGGTGTCGATATCGACTGACGACATGCGCTCCTTGATCGCGCGCTCCATGCGGAGCAGGCCCAGACGGTACTGGTTCTCCATGAGCTCGCCGACCGAACGCACACGGCGGTTGCCGAGGTGGTCGATGTCGTCGATCTCGCCCTTGCCGTCGCGCAGGTCCACGAGCGCCTTCGTGACCGCCAGGATGTCCTCGCGGCGAAGGGTGCGCACGGTGTCCTCGGCGTCGAGGTCGAGGCGCATGTTCATCTTCACGCGGCCCACGGCCGAGAGGTCGTAGCGCTCGGCGTCGAAGAACAGCGAGTTGAACATCGCTTCCGCCGTGTCGAGGATCGGCGGCTCGCCCGGACGCATGACGCGGTAGATGTCGAACAGGGCATCCTCGCGGGAGTTAGCCTTGTCGACGGCCAGCGTATTGCGGATGTACGGGCCGATCGTGACGTGGTCGATGTCGAGAACCGGAATCTCGGTGAAGCCGGCGTCGTCCAGACCCTTCAGCAGCTTCTCGGTGATCTCGTCGCCGGCCTCGGCGTAGATCTCGCCGGTGGACGGGTTGACGAGGTCCTCGCCGATATACTGACCGTAGAGGTCCTCATCGGTCGCGCGCAGGTTCTTGAGGCCCTTCTCGGCCAGCTGGCGGGCGGCACGCGCCGTCAGCTTCTTGCCGGCCTCGAGCACGACCTCGCCCGACTTGGCGTCGACCAGGTCCACGGAGGCCTTGAAGCCCTTCATGCGCTCCGCATCGAACGGCACCGACCAGGCGTCGCCGTCGCGGGTATAGGTGATGCGGTTGTAGAAGGTGTTGAGGATCTCCTCGCCGTCGAGACCCAGCGCGTAGAGCAGCGACGTGACCGGGAGCTTACGCTTGCGGTCGATACGGGCGTACACGATGTCCTTGGCGTCGAACTCGATGTCGAGCCAGGAACCGCGATACGGGATGATGCGGGCAGCAAACAGCAGCTTGCCGGAGGAGTGCGTCTTGCCCTTGTCGTGGTCGAAGAACACGCCCGGCGAACGGTGCATCTGCGAGACGATCACGCGCTCAGTGCCGTTCACGATGAAGGTGCCGTTGTCGGTCATGAGCGGCATGTCGCCCATGTAGACGTCCTGCTCCTTGATGTCCTTCACGGAGCGGGCGCCGGTATCCGGGTCCACATCGAACACGATGAGGCGCAGCGTGACCTTAAGCGGCGCAGCGAAGGTCATGCCCCGCTGGCGGCACTCGTCCACGTCATACTTCGGCGGCTCGAACGTGTACTTCACGAACTCGAGCAGGGCAGTATTCGAAAAGTCCGAAATCGGGAAAACCGATTTGAAGACGGCTTGCAAGCCCTCTTCCGGCCGGCCACCCTTTGGTTCTTCGACCATCAGGAACTGGTCGTAGGATGCCTTCTGAACCTCGATGAGGTTCGGCATCTCCGCCACTTCCTTGATTTTTCCGAAGAACTTGCGAATGCGCTTCCGGCCGATCAGTGTATTGGCCATCTGGACCTCGTTCCTCATACACGGCTAATCGAGAATCCCGGGATCGGGACCCTGGATGAGCCGCCCGGCGGAAAGCGCCGGTTTTCGAACCAATCCGGGCTCTTTGCGAGCCCTTCTAAACATCACCAAAGAAGCCCGGCCTCTTTGACGACACAACGGCCCCAGGCAAAAACGCCTGGGACCGTGTGTTTTGAGCCCCGATCGCTCGGGGGTAACCCTGCGGCCTTGACGGCCGCAAAATTACTTGAGCTCGACCTTGGCGCCGACCTTTTCGAGGGTCGCCTTGATCTTCTCGGCTTCGTCCTTGGAAACGCCTTCCTTGACGGGCTTCGGCGCACCTTCGACGAGGTCCTTAGCTTCCTTCAGGCCCAGGCCCGTGATGCCACGGACTTCCTTGATGACCTCGATCTTCTTGTCGCCGGCAGCAGCCAGGACGACCGTGAACTCGGTCTGCTCTTCAGCAGCCGGAGCACCGGCGCCAGCGCCAGGAGCGGCAGCAACGGCAACAGCAGCGGCGGCGGAAACGCCCCACTTCTCTTCGAGCATCTTCGAGAGCTCAGCGGCCTCGAGAACGGTCAGCGACGAAAGATCGTCAACGAGCTTGGCAAGATCAGCCATTTTCTAGTTCCTTAGGTTCAGTTCGAACGATTGATGGTGTTGAGGTACGGCCTCACGCCGCTTCGCCTGTCTTGGCATAGGCCCCGAACACGCGGGCGAGCTTTGCCGCCGGCGCAGTGCTGAGCTGAGCGATCTTGGTAGCCGGAGCCTGGATAAGGCCGACCAGCTTGCCGCGCAGTTCATCAAGGGACGGCAGAGTGGCAAGTGCCTTCACTCCGTCCACGTTCAGGGAGGTCGCGCCCATTGCGCCACCGAGGATCACGAGCTTGTCGTTCCCCTTGGCGAAATCAACAGCGACCTTGGGCGCCGCGACCGGATCGCTCGAATAAGCGATCAGGGTCGGACCTTTCATAAGGCCCGAGATGGACGCGACGTCCTTGCCTTCGAGAGCGATTTTGGCGAGGCTGTTTTTTGCGACCTTCACGGTGGCGCCGGCCTGCTTCATCTGCGCGCGCAGCTTCTGCATGTCGGCGACCGTGAGGCCAGCATAGTGGGCGACGACGACAACGCTCGTGGTGTTAAACACGTCGTTGAGAGTCGAGACGAGCTCGCGCTTTGCTGCTCTTTCCACTGGGCTCTCTCCGGTTGGCGGAAGTATCCGCCGGTTGCATTTGCCGCTCAAGGCCCGGACTTGCATCCGAGGCATCTTGAACGACGCTCTCGCAAGCCCTGTCCCCCAAATGACGCCTGGCGGCGCACCGGGTGAGATGGTTCGAACCGACTCCCATCATCTGCGTTAGCAGATGGCAAACTCGGCTTCCCCGTCTATGCAGGCCCTTACGAATTAAACCGGCAAGCCGGCACCTGCAGTCTTGGACAGGACATAGCCGGAACGCGCCAAAAGTTGCCTCTTGGCTCGCCGGCCTGTCACCGCCCCGTCTCCGGGACGGATTCTCAGCCTAACGCTCACGCAAAAGCGGAGCCTCGGCCTATGTTGGAAACTCAAAGAATCCCTATAATCCTTTTTTCCCCTCTTGCCAAGGGGCAGGGAGGTGTAAGTTTTAAGGATTTTGTGGCCCTAGGGTCAGGCCCGGTCCGGGCCCTTCCCAACGGCATATAGCCATGCCGCTCGCAATAGAAAAGGGCCGGCGCCCTGGACGCCGGCCCTTCCGAAGTCCGGTACGGGACAATCTTAGGCGTTGAGGACCGAAGCCGGGTCGACCTTCACGCCCGGGCCCATCGTCGAGGAGACGGCGACGCGCTGGATGTAGGTACCCTTGGCGCCGGTGGGCTTCGCCTTGGAGACGGCATCGGCGAAAGCCTTGATGTTCTCCACGAGCTTGGCCTCGTCGAAGGACGCCTTGCCGATGCCGGCATGGACGATGCCAGCCTTCTCGACGCGGAACTCGACGGCGCCGCCCTTGGCAGCCTCGACGGCGCCCTTGACGTCCATGGTGACCGTTCCGACCTTCGGGTTCGGCATCAGGCCGCGCGGGCCGAGTACCTTACCGAGACGGCCGACGAGGGGCATCATGTCCGGGGTGGCGATGCAGCGATCGAAGTCGATCGTGCCGCCGTTGACGACCTCGAAGAGTTCCTCGGCGCCCACCACGTCCGCACCGGCAGCCTTGGCCTCGTCGGCCTTGGCGCCGCGGGCGAACACGGCTACGCGAACCGTACGGCCGGAGCCGTTCGGCAGGTTGCAGACGCCGCGGACCATCTGGTCGGCGTGGCGGGGATCGACGCCGAGGTTCATCGAGATCTCGATGGTCTCGTCGAACTTCGCCTTGGCGCGTTCCTTGATCAGCTTCACCGCGTCCTGGATCGGGTAGAGCTTGGTGGCATCGACGCCCTCGCGGGCGGCACGGATGCGCTTGCCTTCTTTCACAGCCATCATGCCCTCCTTATGTCACTTCCATGCCCATCGAGCGCGCGGAGCCCTCGATCATGGCTATGGCGGATTCGACGGTGTCGCAGTTGAGATCGACCATCTTCTTCTCGGCGATCTCGCGGATCTGGTCGCGGGTCACGCGGCCGACATTGCCGCCCTTGCCGGGGGTCTGCGAACCCTTGTCGATCTTCGCGGCTTTCTTGAGCCAGTACGAGACCGGGGGCTGCTTCATTTCGAAGGTGAAGGAGCGGTCCTGATACGCGGTGATGATCACCGGGATCGGGGTCCCCTTCTCCATCTGCGCGGTCTTCGCATTGAAGGCCTTGCAGAATTCCATGATGTTCAGGCCGCGCTGACCGAGCGCCGGACCGATCGGCGGCGACGGGTTGGCTGCGCCTGCGGGCACTTGAAGCTTAACGTAGCCCGAGATTTTCTTTGCCATAGGACTGCTCCTAATGGACCACGCACCCGGGGCCAACCGAGCGGCATGGCAGTTGCAGATCGCGGTGCGGCCTCATGATGGCCCGGCTGGCGACCGGGCAGACCTCCCGCGGATGAAAGGCCCTCTCAGAGGACCTGAGAAGTGCCACCACTTGGGTGCCACTTCCCTTCCGGTCAGACCTTTTCGACCTGACCGTATTCGAGTTCGACCGGCGTTGCGCGGCCGAAGATGGACACCGCCACCTTGAGGCGGGCCCGGGCGTGGTCGACTTCCTCGACGACGCCGTTGAACGAGGCGAACGGCCCGTCGGAGACGCGGACCTGCTCGCCGATCTCGAAGCTCATGGAAGGCTTCGGATGATCGACGCCCTCGGCCACCTGGCCCTTGATCCGCTCGGCCTCACGATCCGGGATCGGAACCGGCTTGGACTTGTCGGCACCCAGGAAGCCCGTCACCTTGGGCGTATTCTTGATGAGGTGATACACCTCGTCGGTCAGGTCGCACTTCACCAGAACATAGCCCGGGAAGAACTTGCGCTCGGTGTCGACCTTGCGGCCGCGACGCACCTCGACGACCTTCTCGGTCGGCACCATGACCTCGTCGAACTTGTCCTCAAGGCCACGCTGGGCGGCCTGATCCTTGATCGACTGAGCGACCTTGTTCTCGAAGTTCGAATAGGCGTGGACGATGTACCAACGCTTCGTCATTGCATCCACCCCTTAACCGCCAAGCCCGAGGATCACCGAGCGAACGCCCCAGCCGATCGCCTGATCGACGACCAGGAAGAAGATGCTGGCCAGCACCACCATCACGAACACCATGGCGGTTGTGATCATGGTCTCCTTGCGAGTCGGCCAGGTCACCTTCGCGGCTTCCGAGCGGACCTGCTGTATGAAATCGAACGGGTTCGTCTTCGCCATTTCACCTACGTCCACATCGCTTTGAGAGCGCTCGCGAACGTCCTCTAAGGGCACAGTTGGGCCCAAATTGAAGGGGCGCGAGGCTGCTTTTGAGCCCCGCGCCGCCTGTTCAAACCATCTACGGGGCGCTCTCTAACGCATAACGCCCGCTTTGTCGACCGCTGGCAGGAGTGGAGGGACTCGAACCCCCAACCCCCGGTTTTGGAGACCGGTGCTCTAGCCGATTGAGCTACACTCCTCCGGCGGTCAACAGGTGGCGGTATCCCGCCACCTGGATCTCATTAGTCCATCACGGCGGCGACGACGCCGGCGCCGACGGTGCGGCCGCCCTCACGGATGGCGAAGCGCAGCTTCTCCTCCATGGCGATCGGCGCAATCAGCGTCACTTCCATGGTGATGTTGTCGCCCGGCATCACCATCTCGGTGCCCTCAGGCAGCGTCACCACGCCCGTCACGTCCGTCGTGCGGAAGTAGAACTGCGGACGGTAGTTGCCGAAGAACGGCGTATGACGCCCGCCCTCTTCCTTCGTCAGGATGTAGGCCTCGGCCTTGAACTTCGTGTGCGGCTTGATCGAGCCCGGCTTGCACAGCACTTGGCCGCGCTCCACGTCCTCGCGCTTCGTGCCACGCAGCAGAACGCCCACGTTGTCGCCCGCCTGGCCCTGATCGAGCAGCTTGCGGAACATCTCGACGCCCGTCACCGTGGTCTTCACGGTGTCCTTGAGGCCCACGATCTCCACTTCCTCGCCGACCTTGACAACGCCGCGCTCCACGCGACCCGTCACCACCGTGCCGCGGCCCGAGATCGAGAACACGTCTTCGATTGGCATCAGGAACGGCTGGTCGATCGGGCGCTCCGGCTGCGGGATGTAGGCATCCACCTCAGCCATCAGCTTGAGAACCGCATCGCGGCCGATCTCAGGCTGGCGGTCCTCTAGAGCGCAAAGAGCCGAGCCCTTCACGATCGGAATGTCGTCGCCCGGGAAGTCGTACTTCGACAGAAGCTCGCGCACCTCGAGCTCAACAAGGTCGAGCAGCTCGGCGTCGTCGACCATGTCGACCTTGTTCATGAACACCACCAGGGCAGGCACGCCCACCTGGCGGGCCAGCAGGATGTGCTCGCGGGTCTGCGGCATCGGGCCGTCGGCCGAGGACACCACCAGGATCGCGCCGTCCATCTGAGCCGCACCCGTGATCATGTTCTTCACGTAGTCGGCGTGGCCGGGGCAGTCCACGTGGGCATAGTGCCGGTTCACGGTCTCGTACTCCACGTGCGCCGTGGAGATCGTGATGCCGCGGGCCTTCTCTTCCGGCGCCTTGTCGATCTGGTCGTACGCCGTAAACGTCGCCCCGCCAGACTCCGCCAGAACCTTCGTGATCGCCGCCGTCAGAGACGTCTTGCCATGGTCCACGTGACCAATCGTCCCAATGTTGCAGTGCGGCTTATTCCGCTCAAACTTTTCCTTCGCCATTGAT